>JAJYHT010000035.1 GCA_021784595.1 Bacillota bacterium
ACCAGACCTGTTGGAGCGTTTCACTGTCCGAAGTCGTCATCGGTATTTCACTCCTTTAATCGGTGTGTTAACCCGAGTATGCAGTGCAACCGCGCCGAATGGAATGTGGGTAAGATTTGACGCTTACGTACCTCCACGAGGCCGACCTCCGTGCGACCATTCAAGCGGCGACGAATAAGAGCGAAGCATTTAACGGGTTTGCCAAGTGGCTGTTCTTCGGCGGGGAAGGGATGATTGCCACCAATGACCGGGCTGAGCAGCGCAAGGTCATCAAATATAATCACCTCATGGCCAACTGCGTCATCTTTTTTAATGTCTTCCGGATGACCCAGGGGCTGCATACGCTGCAACAAGGCGGCCAGACCTTGGATCCCGAGGCCATGGCGGCGTTAAGTCCCTACGGGACGGCCCATGTGAATCGCTTCGGCCTCTACGAGTTAGACCTGACACGGCAACCACCACCGGTGGATTACGCTTTGCTGGGGGACATGACCCATCCGAGCGTATCCTGATTGGGAATAACTGGCTTGTGATAGTGCTAGAAAAGAATCGTTGCCATGCCCCATTATTACTATCTGAACTTATCATGTAATCAATCAGGAGGATCGTGGATCTATGTATATAGCTCGCGTTATAAAGAGGTTATTTCACAAACGCAATATGACCCACAATCATGAATACAGGCGGGGAATCATATCTTCCTTAACCCGACGAAGGCTCTTGCCCTTAATGCTAGGTTTGGGGATTATCATTTCAGGATGTGGAACGGGGTTGGTCACACAACAACCCCCAGGCCGCCCAACCAATGTTATTCTATCCTCCGTGGTGACAAAGGAAACTTCTCGGGCGAATCGCGTCAGTCCGCAAAGTACCATGTTACATGAAGTAGTATGGCATCTTTCTAACGGTCATACCATTCATCCGATGGCCAGTGACGTTCTGCTGGCAAATCATATAGGGGACACTGCGGTGGTTGTGGCGGTTACCTCAGAAACATCCGTACCATGGTATAACTACATTTATCTCCAAAAAAACGAACGAACGCTATGGAACATAATGGCATATATGACAGGTCCCGAGGGAAGCCTGATACAGGGCGAACGAGGGTTAAGCCTGCCCGACAGATCGTATCGATTGGTTGAGTTTTCAGTATCTGACCAGCTTAGTTCATGGATCTTTCAAAGTGGCGACCATGTTTTGATCCTGCTGCGGCAACCGATCACGCCGCACGCATTTCCTGGGTACCATGTGTCCGTCATTCACGGTGTTCCAGTTAAGATAGACAAAGAGGGAAATACCATGCGGTTTGTTTATGACGATAGCGACGTTCAAGTTAGCGGGTACGATAATTTCGGGAAGACTGCAACGCTCCGGTTTTTACGGTCGCTACCACAAGTGACATCGTCCATATTTCCGTTTCGCAAGTAAATGGCCTACGTCTGTATGCGAAAAGTGTGACTTCCGTCAAGCCTCGGCGCCCGCCGTCAAAGGCTTTAAATTGTCCTTGACACCAACGCGGCAAAGACGTGAACAATCAGCTTGCCCCCGGGCGTCGTAGCATCGATGGCCTCTTGGAGACTATGAAGGCCCTTGTGGGGTTGGCCTGGAGACCGATGACTATCCTAAATTAAATGGCGTCGGGACCGTTCCAGACGATCCCGTTTCCACACGATCAGGGCGTCCCCGGAGCGCAGCCGCTTCCAGGCCGCTCGCCGTGGTCAAATGGCGTCTTGTTGTAACACCAGGGATTGGTCGGATGTCGAGACACACGCCTAAGCCCATGAGCATGCATCAAGCCCTCCCTTCGCTCGGCGGACTCTCCTGATGATTGGCGCATAAGCAGCGCGCAGAACGTATAATGCAATGCTAATGGTCGGATGGGTTTTGGCACATATTTCTTCCCGAAAATCCTGCGATGCCCGTGAACAAGCCTCGTCTGCCAAAAACTCTCGTTTGCAGGACGATGGACTCGGAAGTGCATAGTGGTCTGTTAATAAACTCTAAGATTTGGGCGGCACGCTGATCCCAGGTTCTTTAAACCACTGTACCGTATCATACCCGGCATGGTTGTCGTCCAGGATTACCGCTCCCGAGGCAAATCCTAACCTAATGCCATTAGCGTCGGTGGCAAACGGCGCGCTAATCGGGACAATCAATCCCTTTTGCATGCCTAGGACCCAGCCCACATCACGTAGTGGACATCCGCCAGTGGACATGAGCAAGGTTTTTGGCTGAATCGGTCCTGCATAACTGAGGTAGCGCGTGGGATCCGGTTGGGAAACCGTCATGGCAATCGTCATCGGCAGCTCCGCACCACTCTTGATCTGGTCGACCATGTATTGCATAGCCGCCTCCAACGACGTAGATGAGCCTAGTCTAGAAATTTGGATAAGAAGGGTAATCGGTGTCAGCATTCCGGCTCCTTTGAGGAGTGACGCCTGTTCAGGAGTCGGTTGACGCTCGGCTAGGACGATATTGAATCCGGAGTAGCCAAAAGACACGGGACCATTCCCGGCGGGTAAGAGTTCAATGTGACCGATGGGACTGCTGGCCATGGAATCCTGTATCGACCAGCCTTGCAACAAGGTGCCCGGGGTCAACGGGGTGTTAAATGGCTTCCCAAACCATTCTGCTAACGTCTTGGCAGTTAGACCGGGACCGTTGCCGATATTGGCAGTGATGGTCGTGGTCGGCACGGGCAATTGAGTTCGTGCTGCCACGACAATGTCTCGGCGTTCCCAAGCAGGATAACATGCGGTATGCGCCAACACTGGGTGTAGCGACGACCTGTAGGTCGTCGTTGACTGCGCTGGTGGAGAAGTCTTAGCCTGGGATTGACCACCCGTTGACACTGCAGAAATTGGACTGCCGCATCCGGTCACCAAACCCACCATAAACACCGAGGCCAACACTGTAGACAACCGCATAATGATTTCTCCTCCTATCCCACGTCGATCAAGGCGGCCATACCATAGAACGCGTTGGAGGCCTTTGCTGCAACGGTCACTGACGCGACAGCGGCAATCATCTCTGAAAGCCGGATGCGGGCAAACTGGTGGCGGCCCAAGAGAAACTCGCCAACACGGCTAAGCTTCGACGCCGCGTTCTACCCACTCCTATGGAGTGCAGCCATCGGCCCCGGTTCCGCCCACAGTTACGGCGCGCCGCCCCGGCCGTTGGTAAGGTCCACTTGCTGCGGCTTTGAGCCCCAATCGGGTAACGCAGCGCCGACCCCAAAGGTCACATTCTTTAGGTCCGGCTTCTAGTATTTCTGTCGTTAGCATGAAACTGCCCGCATTCTACCCACCGATGGTGAAGCCAAAAGCCCGTCGACTCCTATTCTAAGATTTTTAGCTTTTCCCGATCTCGGTTGCAAAACACGAATACACCCGGGCTACAAGGGTCGCGTTGAAACGCCACCTGCACCACCGGCGGCTAACCTGGCGATGGACTTTGCGCAAATCGGTAGCTCCACAGGCCAGTTAATATGGTAAAGTCGAAAACCGCAGCCGTGGCACTGCCTATGGAAAGGGAACTCATTCCCGTGGATATAGGGCGGCTTTCCATTGAAAGGACAATTCAACTCACCGTTACGTTATTCTGGTTTTTGGTTCAGATGCTGCATAAACTCCAGGTTAGCCTCCCCAAGTCTTATATGCCATAGGACGCGCTGATGGGAAGACAACAATCTGGCGTCCTCAACGGCCGCCACCTGCTTGACCCCCTCCCGGATTCGTCCGGGAAGGGAAATGCCCGGGCTTTTAGTTCAAAAGAAAACGGAATAGCGGGAGTGTCATCATTAAGAACTGCGCTTTGGCATCGTTCCTGATGTCGCAAACCGATATGGATGGTTACGCAAGCGCGCACAAACACCATGACCAGATTGCCTGAGCCAGTCTTTCTCAGCGTGTCGATACCCCATGAATAATAAAAAATGGATGGTGCGATGCACCCGGATGACTGTCGAAATGCATCTACGAGGTGCCCCTCAATCCGTGTAACAATTACATGCGCGCAGCCATCCTAGGAACCCTTCCATAGTCACATTTATACCATGCCCATCCTGTAAACATCGCCAATTCTGCGCTACCACAACAAAAACATGATAGTAGACCCGCAACAACATGATAGTGGTCAGTTTCCCCAGAAAATCCTCGTTCTCTCAGTGACATGCGATGGACTCGACACGCCATCCCTAATTCCCCGTAATTTCATTTTTACTATAGTCACAAAAGGAGTTGATCATTCAATCAATTAGCGTTAATATGCTAGATAGAACGAACAATCAAGAGGAGATGGATGAAGATGAAACCCTTTGAAGAAACGATAATTACGGCAGAGGAATTAGTTTCGGCCCAAGCATTTCATGGCCACAAGTGCCCCGCTATGCCACAGGGATTACGGGCTGGCCATTTAGCGATGGATATCCTTGATGTGTCGCGCGCTCGGGGAGGTGGGGAATTAATTGCGGTCGTCGAAACCGGGTACCATCACTTTTCGGGTTGCTTTGCGGACGGCGTAATGGTGGCGACGGGGTGTACGGTGGGCAAAGGAAACCTGGTGCAAAAGCCCTTAGGGAAATTCGCCTTGACCTTAATTGATCCCAAAAGTGGCCGGGCAGTGCGCGTCATTCCTCGGTATGAGCGCATGAGCCAATGCTTGAACATGGACTTCTTCAAGTTGCGAGCCGAGGGTGTTCCTCCCTATGCTTTGGATCCTGATGTGGTAGAGCCTCTCATTGAGGACGTTATGACACGTCCGTGGCAGGAAATTTTCGAAGTGAAAGAGTTTACCCATTACCCATACGAAAAGGCTCCAGAAATATTTGACGCGGTGCAATGTGCCCACTGCGGAGAATTGGTGGTCACCAGCTATGCCCATAAGTATGGCGAACAATGGTATTGCGGACCCTGTTTGGATCAGATGCTGCACACAGGTGGCATGCCTGTCGAAAGTCGGTGAGATCTTATGGTGATTCTTGCCGTAGTGCTGATTTTTTTAGTATCGATGCTTTTTGCCATGTTGGGAATGGGCGGGGGTATGCTTCATGTTCCAATTTTACTGTGGATCGGGTTCGACCTGAAAACAGTGGCCCAGCCCTTGGGCATCCTTCTTAACGGGCTAACTAGCTTAATGGCGTTAATCATCTATTGGAGGCATGATTTAGTCGACTGGAAGGGCAGTTTGCCGATGGCTCTCACCGCCTTGGTTTTAGCACCAGTCGGAGCGTTGGCAGCGCGAGCCATTCCCACCCAAGTCTTGATGGGGATTTTCATTGCGGTGATCGTGTTAGCAGCTCTCCGGACGTTGCAGAGTCTTCGCCAAGCGGAACCCGTTGATGCGGTTCCGGCCAAACGGTGGATATGGGCTTCGCTTGGGGTAGGCGTTGCTGCGCTAACCGGGGGCATGCTCGGATTGGGCGGGGGAACCTTCATTAGTCCGTTGCTCATGTGGATGGGATATCCAACCAAAAAAGCGGTAGCCGCCACAGCCTACATTGTCACATTTTCCAGTCTCTCAGGATTTATTGGGCGATTGCCATATTTCAAGGCGCCATGGCTTTTGGTTATTATTTTGTCAGCAACGGTGTTAGTTGCTGCGGGTATTGGCAGTCAATTGATGGCCACCAAAGCCAAACCCCAGTGGATTAAAGCGGCGTACGCCACGTTATTAATTTTGGTCGGAATTAAGTTGGCGTTTTAAACTCAAACGCATGAGCTGGCATTCATGGGTGTTGGGCTTGTCGGAGCCTCCGACAAGCCCATATTGTCTTATCGCGGAGAAGGGCGAAGCAGGGCCAAGATGTTGTCCACCACCACGGTTTCTGACCAGGGCACGGTGCCATCCACGTGCCACCGCGTAATCATGGCAAAAAGGATCCCCAATACGATTTGTGCCGCAAAATCAGGTGCCAAGTCCGTGCGAAACAAGTGCTCGGATTGGCCCTGGACAATCACACGCACCATACGATCGGCCATCACGTCACTTAATTGGTCTTTGAGCAAGGCTTGGACGCGAGCGTGCCAAGCCGAGTGAGACAACATTTGAAATAGAATTTGACGATTCAAAGGATTGCTATACACCTTAAAATAAACCGCCACCAGCTCGCGGATGATGGCCAACGAATTGACTGTGCCGGGGTGTTGGGATAATAAATGCTGGACCTGAGCCAGCGGAGAGGATTCTTCAACCACAGCCAAAAACAGTGCCTCTTTGTCCTTAAAATACCAAAAAATAAGGCTGGTAGTTGAGATCCCGGAGGCTTTGGCAATGTCGCGCATCGAAGCGCGGAAACCCTTTTCGGCGAACACAGTGCGGGCGCCTTGAACAATTTGATCTCGAGTGGAGGGTATTTCCTCCATAGTCACAATCTCCTCGTATCGAGTTGCTGTAAAGATTATAGCAACATTCAGTAAAAACGCCACCTACTGAAACTCCAAGCTCAGTCTTTGTGTTTGGGCCACTGCAGCAAGGTTTGCACAATGATGGAAAAATCTTTCCACCAAGACCAGCTTTTAGCATAATGCAGGTCAAACCTCGCCTTATCCTCCGGAGTCGAACTGTAACTGCCTGCAACTTGTGCCAAACCCGTAAGCCCTGGGGGACTAACATGGCGCAGGTCATAGTAAGCTATCGATTGGCGGTGCTGATTGACAAATGTCGGGCGCTCAGGACGGGGACCGACCAGGGACATGTCTCCCTTCAAAATATTCCACAGTTGCGGAAGCTCGTCCAAATGCGAAGTACGTAAAATGCGCCCCAAGCGGGTAACCCGCGGATCCTCTTTGCTAGATAAAACTGGCCCAGTCAGAACTTCGGCATTAGGTACCATCGTGCGGAATTTCAAAATCCAAAAGGTCCGCCCGCCGGCCGCCACACGCTCTTGCCGGTAGATGATGGGACGGCCCGATTCCATGTAAATAGCCAATGCGATAAGGCCTAGAGGGAGACCGCAAAGCACCAGGCCGAGCAGCGAAACCCCAATGTCAGCCGTCCGTTTGAAGGCAGCCGACCCATGGCGGGTTCGGATCGACGCCAAGGAAAACATGGGCGATTCGCCTACAGTAGTCAAATCGGCTCCTGCCACCAGCAAATCATAAGTGTCTGGCGTCCATAAACAAGGAATATTCAACGCCATGCAGTTCAAAAAATAGCGCTCGCGTAAGGATTTTGGCACCGTACCCAAAACAACCGCCCCAATATTTTCAAAGCGTTGTAATTCGGTGGCCTCACCCGGGATGGCATACACCACCCGAATGCGAGGTAAAAACTGCCCCGCTCGCACAGTAAGATCATGCCATTCGTTTTCTGTGCCGATGGCCAGGACATTAATCGAAGGTGCATACCGCAGGGTCAACGAGCGCAGCACCGAGCGCCAGATCAAAAAGATTGGAATTTGCAGGCCTACACTTAGGAAAAACACCGTACGGGGCAATCCAATATTGACTAAGAAGTACAACAGGCTTAATGTAAAGAACCCATTGACAATAATCGAGGTGGTGACCGCTGCTCTCAATTCCGACGAGGTTTTGTGATTTGCCTCGCCATACAGGCCATATAAATAAAATACCATGAGTAAAGTGACAAATTGCCACAGTGAAAGCCGCTGATAAGCGTGCCAGTTATAAATAGGGGGTGAAGACCGGAATCGAATCACAAAGGCTAAATAGGTCGAAAAAAACAAGAACACCATGTCCGCAACCGCCACCAATAGCCGCGGATACCATCGTCTCCATGTCTTCGCCACCTAAGAGCCCCCTCTTAATCTTAATACCATCTATTGTGACAAAAGGCCGTGCAATGGGCAACACTTTAAGAAGAAATGTGCAGACCATTAGCTAACAATTGATAACGTTCGCCAGACTGGAAAAGTTACATCATGCGGCGTAAAGCACAAATTGGATAAACACCCAAGCTGGCTGAACACGGGAGGTCAGGCGCAATGGGGAGCAACCAAGGAAGAAATGCCAAGAAAATACGACAAATTTCGCATAATATGTTGATCATGTTAAGATTTGCAAGTAACCAACTAATGGACTAAGGCGTTATCAGGATATCAACATCTTTTCAGAGCAGACGGGCGACCAGGAGGTGGCGTAAGTGAGATTAGCATGGGCAGGTCTGGGCGCTGGCATTCTTGGATTGTCTGCCGCTTCGCTGGCGATGCATCAGCCGCCTCTACAGGCTGTGCTTCCCCGAGTATCATCCATGGTTCCCCATCACACTCCAATCCGTCACTCGCCGGTATCCAAAGCGGCCCTGTCGCCTCGTCGCGCGGCACCCAGTGCTACACCGTTGGCTGCCTCCAATAGGGCAATAGAGCCTAATTCCTATTTAGCTGGAGTGGTCGAGGGCTTTTACGGTCCCACCTGGTCCTCTGCCAACACGATCAAAATCCTCCAGTTTATGAGTCAACACTATATGAATACCTTTGTTTATGCTCCTAAAAATGATCCGTACATCCGTGCCCAATGGAATCAACCATATCCCGCCCAGGATTTAGCGAACTTAAAAACTCTGGTGTCAGCGGCACACCAAAATCATATTCAATTTGTGGTTTCGATTAGTCCAGGACTGTCGATTGTTTACAGCAACCCAGCCGACCGTGCCGCGTTATTGAACAAAATAGCGCAGTTGCAGTCAATCGGGGTTCAGACATTTATGTTGAGTTTTGATGATATCCCTCAAACCTTAGACTCAGCGGATCAGAATATTTACGGCAACAACCTAGGCTGGGCACAATCGGACTTGGCCAATTACCTAGTCACTAAAGAATCGGCAGCCAACCTTCACTTCCGATTGATCTTCACCCCTACGGTCTATTGGGGCGACAGTGCGAATTCATATTGGACCAGTCTAAAAACACATTTGGATCCATCCGTGGATGTGGTGTGGACAGGGCCATATGTCCTCTCGCCGACCATTACCACGGCCGAAGTCCAGACTGTGCAGGCTGAAATTGGGCATCCTTTAGTGATTTGGGATAACTATCCCGTCAACGACTATTCGTATGTCATGAATCATCGTCCCCAACTCTTTATGGGCCCCTTGATGGGAAGACAGCCTTCGGTGGTGTCAGCAGTGGGGGGATACCTCTTTAATCCTATGCTGCAACCATTGGCGTCTGAGGTTGCATTGTGGACAGCGGGTTCTTTTTTGCACAATCCCACGGGATACAATCCCCAACAGTCCTGGCAGAAGGCGGTGAATGCACTAGGAGGCAGCGCTGCGCCTGCGTTTAGCCTTTTCTGCCAAGACACCTCCACTAGTTATTTGAATCCGGCCGCGCCCAACTCAATTGCCAATGATATGAGTGCATTTTGGGCATCATATCAATCGCATGCCAACTTGACACAGACTCAACTGTTTGGGGATTTTCAAAACATGGCCGGCATCAATGCAGAGTTGGCTCAATCCCTCAGCCCAGGGCTATACCGCGAAATTCAGCCTTGGGCCCTGCAACTGTCCCAGCAAGGCCTGGTAGGCACCCAGATGATAGAGGCTCTGTCCGCCCAGCAAAAGAGCCAAACAGTGCCCTCGAATGCGGTGGTCGCGACCTTGGCTTTGGCCCACAGTGTGACCGCTTCCACATTGCAATTGGGCACTACTGATGCCATGAATCAATGGATCAACCAAACCGAGTCCTTGTTGCCTTTTGAATAATGGTTACTCAGAACCGGCCATAGGCCAGGCCTTAGCAAACCGGCGGGCTAGCTTTAAGCGATATTGATGGAACGACAGAGCCTTAAGCGTCCGAGCACTCATTCCCCGCACCGGAATTCCACCATGCAACACCCATCCCACGCCCTGACCGGGGTCGAGAGAAATTAACATGCCTCGAAGCCGAGGAGCGAAGGACGACTCATTGCCCACCCCCTGAATGCGGTGGCCAATAATTTCACCCACATAGGCGCCTGCGAGAGCCGCTACTTGTGCCGTGGCGGCAATCTCTTGACCGTCGACCACCACATGCCAAAGATCACCGGCCACAAAAACATGATCGATGACCATCCCATAAGGATCTGCCTTAGGGTAGCCGCGAGAATCCAGGGGCAAACCGAGCTGGTGAATCCAGGTAGGGACCGTAATGCCGCCTGCCCAAATCAGAATGTCGTATCCATAATGGTCTCGCTCCAAAGTGACCAGGTGAGGCTCTATGGATTGAACCTTTTGACCTAACACCAGAATGACGCCTAGGCGCTGTAGACGACGAAAGGCATAGTCGGCCAAGCCCTTGCCCAAGGCGGGCAACAAACGCGGAGCAGCCTCGATCAGCACCACTTCGTGGTCAATACCCAACATGCCCGCCACCTCAACGCCGGTTAACCCTCCGCCCACGATGACAATGCGCTGATCCTTCTGGTACCGCAGGGCATCTTTGATGCGCCCGGCATCCGCGGCATCGCGCAGAGGGCGACCATATTGTCTAAGGCCCGGTATCGGCGGCATCGAAGGATCAGATCCTGACGCGAGCACCAGCCAATCATAGGATAGTTGTTGGCCAGAATCCGTGGACACTGTCCGCGAGTCCCAGTCTATGCTCGACGCGCGGCTGCAAATGTGGGATATTCCCGTATCGGCGAGCAGTTGATCATAGGGCACTAGGTGATTGGATACCAATCCGTGCTGGGCCAGGGCCTCCGGCAATTCGGGAATGAGCTGGTGTCCGCTGCCAGGCTCTACCAACGTAATGTGGACGTCAGGCACCTCCTGCAGAGAACCTATAGCACCCAAACCCGCATATCCTCCACCAATTACAACCACTTCAACTGACATGGGTACATGACTCCTTTGTTTGTGATCTAGGCTTACTCCGTCTGAAATATGGCGAGGAAGGAGGGTCCCTCGGTGATCCTTGGCATTGCGCCAATAGAAAGGGGAGCCGAAGTTTGTCCAAGTTGCGTCGTCACCGATGCACCATCCCGTTATGATGGTGAACCCGCACCCCAAGATTTTCGTCCAGTTTGACCCAGTACCGTATGAAATATTCCAAGTTCCTCACCATAACCTGTGCGAGAACATCTTTCGCTGGATTCCCCATTACACGCAAAAGTTTACCAGCCCATGGGAATAAGATGCAAATTTCGGCAAATATGCTCATGCGACGATGTCATCGAATTTCCCCGAGTCCTCCTTGAGTCCAACTTGTCAGACAAGAACATGTGTTCTAAAATGACCATATTAGACCATAGCACATCCAGAGACAGGGAGGGACAACATGGAGACACGATGCGCGTGGACCACCACGGACGCCCAATACATGTCTTACCATGATCACGAATGGGGTGTCCCAGAACGCGACGATGCTCGGCTCTTGGAGATGCTCGTATTGGAAGGAGCCCAGGCCGGATTGAATTGGCTGACCGTTCTGCGTCGGAGAACAACCTATCGGCAGGCCTTTTATGATTTCGACCCCGTGGTGGTCGCGGGCCTGTCGACCGAAGACCTCATGCAGATGCCTGGGCTCATTCATCATGAAAAAAAGTTGCAAAGTGCGATTAACAATGCCAAAGTCACCTTGCGGATTCAACACGAATGGGGGACATTGAGCCGATTCTTGTGGCAGTGGGTTGACGGCAAACCCGTTATCCACCATTTTCAAGATCCCTCAGAGGTCCCCACTCAAAGTCACGAATCACACGCGATGAGCCAAGCACTGAAAACATACGGAATGACCTTTGTCGGTCCCACCATCTGCTACGCGCTAATGCAGGCAACTGGGATGGTTAATGACCATCTTGTTCAGTGTTTTCGTCACGCCCCGTTGAGTGAACATTAGCGTTGGGCCGGATCATTCGGTGGAAATGTCCGAGGCAGATTGTTGCGCCAGCGGGATGAGCTTAACGAACCAACGCCCAGGATCATCCGCTAATTCTTCCAACGCCGCATGCCCCTCGATTTGACCCTCGTCCCGCAATATGGTTTGGGCCACATGGAGAAGTTCTTGGACCGACTGCCGGTCGCCGTTGCCTAAGGGAACCAGGGACACGCGCGCTCCGCGGGCCAACCGAGTCCGCAAAAACTCTATCGACAGCCCTTGCTGGTCGTCGTGTTTTAAGTACACGACGCCTCCGGTCATACCCGACGCCAGCCAAGGGCCGGGATCACCCAGCACTAGTCCACGGCCGCGAGTCATATACTCAAAGCCAAAACCTTTTATCACCGCACTATTCCAGAATGACGAGGACTGCCGGGGAGATGGCACGCCTTGTCCAAGAATGATTAAGTCAGCACCCGACAATCGAATTCCTGCGCGGGCATCCGCGGCTCCTTGGACCACAATCCGACCACCCTGGGCTCCGTACCCGACCCCTTTGCCAACATGCCCCCCAATCCATTGAGGAATACTTCCCTTCATGGTAGGGCGGCGTGCCTTCAGAACCGCAATGCTCCCTTCGGTTGCGCCCTTACCGACGCCGTCCTGGGCACCGCCCCGGGCAATTAAGGTAACGCCGGGACTTAAAAATGCGCCAAATCCCTGTCCGGCAACACGGTCCACGGGACGCACCAATGGGTGCAGATGATCCTTATGGCGCGTACGATGACCAGACACACCAACTCCAATGAGGCGGTTGTGGGTGGTCGTCGCGATGGTGGTGGATGATGACTGGCCTGCCACATTGAGCTGAGCACTTTGCCAGGTATTCAATTCTTCCAGAAATCCCATGAAGTTTAGCGAAGGAATTCCGTCAGTTTGGCTTAACAGGCTCCACTGTCCCACAGCATGCCGAATATCAGTCAATCCGAGATCCCGCAGACGGTCAGCCACGGAGCTTGCCAATGCGGTGAAAAACTGGGTGAGACGGACTACCGACTGATCTTGATCTTGGGGAAAAAACCGTTTCAATCCCCGTTCTTTGGCTTCTTCGACCGACCCAATCTGAGTGGTGATTCCCACATGGCAGGTGTCTTGCTGACAACTGCGACATACCGTACAGCCCAGGGCAATCATAGCCATCGTGGCGAATCCTACCCGGTCAGCCCCCAAAAGCACCATTTGCACAACGTCGTCGGCACTTCGCATGCCCCCGTCGCACCAAATTTCCACTTGGTCGCGCAAGCCAGCCGCACTGAGCGCGGAGTGGACTAAGGGCACCCCTACGTCTGCAGGCAATCCCACGTGGCGCAATGCATGTTGACGGGCTGCGCCAGTTCCGCCGTCGAATCCGCTCAGATTGACAACGTCGGCACCAGCCTTGACAATGCCCACTGCTATGGTGCCAATGTTGGGCACGACCGGAACTTTTACCACGATGCGGGCTTGAGGATTGGCGGCCCGCAACTCATCAATCAATTCCTGCAAGTCTTCGATGGAGTAGAGGTCGTGATTATTGCTCGGCGAGATGAGATCAATGCCCGGGTTTGCCGACCGCGAAGCCGCCACTTGCAATGACACTTTTTTGCCCGGCAAGTGGCCCCCTTCGCCAGGTTTAGCACCTTGACCAATTTTGATTTCTAAAAAGGCTGCCCCATTAAGCAAGTTGGTATTGACTCCAAACCGTCCCGAGGCAATTTGATGCCCTCGCCAGCTGTAATACCGACCAATCATGTCCGGTATTTCTCCGCCTTCTCCGTTCATAGCCACCATATTGAGTTGACGAGCAGCTTCCGCGTACGCGCGAAAAGCCGTTTCCCCCTGAGAACCAAACGACATCGAGCCGATCACAAAGGGCAGACTATGCGTGCCCACGTCGAGTGAAACATGGGTGGTTTTTGACAACGGCGCATGAGAAGACGGAGCATAACCCAGCAAGTGCCGGATAGCAATAGGATGCTTTTTGCGCAAGTCACGCAGGTCATGACTGAACTCTTCAACCGAATGCGCGCCCTCGATAAGGCGCAGTGTCGGTTTGTAAACATGCGTGGTGGCTCGCGAGATCGGCAGCAGGCGAGCCGTCCGATCTTCAATCAGCGCTAGTCGCTCGCGTTGCAATTCGGCCCGGCGTTCTTGCCAAGGCTCATAGTGCGGTCTAGCAAAACTGACCACGCCCAATAGATCCGCCACCGGTCCTGGCAGACCAATGGCCGAAAACAGCCGTCCATATCCCCGCAACTCGTGGATGCCCATGGTGGATAGCACTTTTTCCACACCGGCGTTTAAGGCGGCCAATAATTTCTCGGGATGCTCTGGATTGGCTAATGCCCAAATCGCGGTGGGGGACAGAGCATTAGCGCCTAGTCCCAATAGCACCACCGCATCGTGCAAATGTCTTATCATGCCTGAACGCACCACAATACCCACGCGACGGCGCAATCCATTTTTGCGCAGGATGGCGTCGACTGCTGCGGTAGCTAACGACGGATCCAATGTTACACTGTGAAAAGCGTCATACCCATCAGCGTCATCAAGCACCAACAGCGTGGCTCCATCTTGCACTGCTTGCAAAGCTTGCTCCGCTAAATCTTCGGCGGCTTCGACTTCGTCATGGGGAGGACTAAGCTGCAGTCGCAACATAGCTACCGATTTAAACTCTGCCATCAAAGTTTCCAAATCGCTGCCCATAAGCCACGGGTGAGGCAACACGGTCAGTTTGCCACGACCTGCGTTGGTCCATTCCGGACGGCTCCCCAATACGGTAGTCAGGTCAAAGTGTTCCATTTCCCGTTCCCGATCAAGAGCGGGATTGGTCACTACCGCCACCGTTTCGTGCAAATAGTCACTGATGTTGACAATACCATGAGCCAGCGCTGCCAACGGACCGTCAAAACCTAAGGACCCGATCGGTTCCGATCCATTTTCGGCTAAATATTGCACCCAATGCTGATCGTCACGTCGCCAGCCGTCGGCGACATATTGCCAATGCGGGGCCGTCTCAGCGACCGAAAGGGACAGCGGCTTTACTGACACAAGTTGGCTGGCAGGCGCCGGAATATCCAACAAGGATTCCGAACTCACAATCTGTACGCCCTCATCCCTTGCCCATCGAAGCTCAATCATTTCGCCCGGACCCAATATCCGAGGCTCCGCGATCCATTGTTCCGAATCGGTCACCCCGGGCTCGGAGGAGACAATAAAGGCGTTGGACGTTTCCATCAGCCATAGCGGTCGAAGGCCCATAGCATCTACACCGGCGATCACACTATCGCCGAATCGGTGCACGATAGCTGCCGGCCCTTGGACATAGGGTCCCCAAAATGCCTTCAATACCGCCCAACGCTGTTGTAAAACCTCAGGCAACATGGCAAGCTGGGCCGGCGAGGGAGACAACGCCAAACGCAGAGCTTGACCATGTGTCAAGCCATCGCGAAGCATAAACGCAGAAACTAGCCGATCGACGTTTTGAGAATCACTGCCCTCCACTACCGGCAAGATGCCCCAAGTCTCCATCTGATCCATTAGGGTGGCTACAGTGTTGATTTCGCCGTTATGGGCCAATCCTAAAAAGGGCTGTACTCGTGCCAACAACGAACTGGTATTGGTGGAGAATCGATTGTGGCCTATGACAGCGCGTGGTCTAATTTCGGCTCCAAATTGAGTCAACAACACGTCTCGCAATTGAGCGGGATCATTGGTTACCTTTAAAACCATCGAGTTATTGCTAAAATTAGACAGAATTCCCGACCAACGACGCTCAATCGCTTGAATGGCGTCAAAACAACGTTGCGGCTGGGTAGTGCTCGGACCCTGGTCCCATAACGCCACGCTATCGAGCCCTTGGCCACTATCGACCAATTCTAAATGCGTCAGGACAGTACGAAACGAAAATTGCGCAACAAGATCGGTCAGCTCATGGTGCAAATCACGGCGTTCAGCAAGTGAGACCGCCGTTTGCAATACAAAAAAGCGACGCTGGTGGTGAGCTATGGCAGCATCTAGATGCGCTGCACGAAGACGTTTAGCCCATACTTCTCGAGGCAAGTCCATTAATAAGCCGGTACCGTCGCTACGACCTTGCAGCCAACCTGCGCGATGAGCCATTTGCGTCAATGCGTCGATAGCAGTAAGACACCAATTCGACGCAGGATTGGATTCTTTGGAAACAGCGGCGTAAATGGCGCAGGCATCGTGTTCGACACCGAAATATGGATGTGGCTGCATAAAACCCCCTCCTGGGATAATTATTGAGGCAACACAGGTCTGCTACGAAGACTTCGATACCTCGAGGAACGCTCGGGACATGATGATAAGGTGAAAGTAGGAGAAAACTTACTTTGTGAATAATATACCAAATGACGCATGATAATGCAAGGAATAACTTTGTTGCGGCAATTGCCCAAATCCATGCGAAAATAGGGGATGAGGTGAGTCAACCGCGTGAAAATTTTGGAACTGGTTACCGGCGGAGAACCTGGTGGCGCACAGCGCCATGTCAAAGAATTGAGTCAAGTGTTGGTTGACCAAGGCCATCAGGTAACTGTAGCGCATGGAGGCGGACATTGGTTGGCGACACACCTTGACTCGCGTATAGGCGTGCACTATTTAACGATGCTCGGACGTGAAATCCACCCGCATCGCGATCTGTCGGCTTTGCAAGAAATTGTGCGGCTAATCGGCAAGCTCGAGCCGGAAGTGGTGCATTGCCACAGTGCCAAAGCCGGTATGTTGGGTCGTTGGGCGGCCTGGCGATCGGGCATTCCTTCCGTCTACACTGTGCATGGCTTTGTCTTCTTGGACCCTACCCGCTCTGAGCTCCAGCGTTGGTTTTATCGATCTGCCGAACGATGGGCCGCGCGGATGGGCACGGCAACGATTGCGGTGGCTCGCCAGGATATGGTTTATGCGAACCGATTTGCCAAGAAACACCAGGCGTATTATATTCCTAACGGCGTAAAGGGGGCACCAATCGTGCAGCATCATACCCGGGGACCTGTCCCAAGAATAGGATTTATGGGTCGCTTCTCCCGTGAAAAGGGGATGGACTGGCTATTGCCTTTGGCCATAGAACACCCCGAATATCAGTGGATAATTGCTGGGGACGGCGATAATTTGTCGCTGGTGCAACAAGCGGTATCCCATTATCCCCACTTGCAGTTTGATGGCTGGGTCGATGATCTCGACACATGGTTTGCATCCATCGATGTCTTGGTGCAGCCATCATGGAAGGAGGGTTTGCCATATACGGTTCTGGACGCCATTGCACGGCGGGTGCCGGTGGTAGCCACAGCCGTGGGGGGGATGCCAGACATACTGACTGATATCGACCAAAAGCTCTTGGTCGCCCCGGGTGATGCCAAAGGTCTCTATACTGCCATTCAATATGCCCTAGATCAGTCGGATCGTCTGACAGAGACAGGATCTCGGTACCTGACCGAAAACTTTGATTTTGACATGCAGATGAATAAAGTTGTGCATGTGCTGCAAAGCGCGGTGTCGCCGTGATCGCCATTGTTAGCGGCTTGCCATTGTCAGGAGCTCTTCAGGGAGACCGCCTCCGTTTAGGCAGTCTCGTCAAGGGCGCACATCAAGCAGACCCCAGCGCCACTTTACTGACATTGTCGCCCCGTCCCAAAAGCGCCTCCCTTGCGGGCATTGCGGATTTGTTGCATGGCGAAGCGCCGTATATGGCATGGCACCGCCATCATTGGTCTAAGCCGTCATTAGACCAGCCAGTCGATATATTGTGCGCATTTCAATTGCGGGTGGCGCCGCAATCCCTGACCATTTCAGCCAAGTACCGTATTTTAGACTTAACCGATAGTCTGGGACTCTATCGGCATAATCTGGGAGGCGTTCCCGAAGCTCGCAAGAAACGCTGGATGCTGCAGGGAATTAGGAGATCCGAGGTGCAATGGGGACGTCTGTTTAACGAAGTGTGGGTGAGTACGGCGCGAGACCAAGATTGGTTGCATAAAGCAGGCCTAATGACACGCGTGATGGAAAACGCGGTTCCTCAGAAGAAGGTTTTGCCGCCCGGGGACCCGTACCATTTGCTGTTTGTAGGCAATTTAGAATACCTTCCCAACCGCGTGGGAATGACCCGTTTTTTGTCACAGGTTTGGCCAGTTTTGGCTCGCAATCAATATCAACTGACGGTGGTGGGCAAGGGTTCAGAACACTTGAAGGAACCAGGCGTCACCGGATGCGGGTATGTCCTGTCGGTCGAGCCTTATTATCTGGATGCCGGAATAGTAATTAGTCCCGTCCCTCTGGGCTCTGGCAGTCAAAACAAAATCTTGGAGGCGATGGGGTTTGGCCGCCCCGTGGTGGCGGCCACTGAAGCCTTGGCCGGATTGACTCCTGTGCAACGAGCAGCGGTGCTGCCGGCTGCAGTAGCCGCAGATTGGCCAAAACAACTGGCGTCCTTGCATGACTGGCAACTTTACCACCGGATTGTTGAATCTGGCTTTAGGGCAGTGCCCATGGCAGGCGACACAGTGGCCGCCAGATTTTTGGAATTGCTAGGCACTCTCTAGACAGGTATGCTTAATGCGCCTTGATTGCACAACGTCGTGACAAAGACGTCAATCTTCTCAATCCTGCGCCACTCCTCCGCGACCTTCTGAGCATGCTGCAAGTCCGTTAATGCTAGCACGGTAGGACCGGATCCCGAGAGAATGGCGGCGTAGCAGCCGCGCTTTTCGGCGGCGTCCACAAGTATTTGCATAAGAGGATTGAGCGGCACGCGATAAGGTTGGTGCAGCCGATCAGCACTGGCGTCTCTTAAAACAGTCCAGTCTCTCTGAGTGACCGCGTGGACCCAAAGCCCCACCCGTTGAGCATTAAATACCGCGTCAGACAGCGGAACCGATCCGGGCAGCAATAGACGAGCCGCAGGGGTCGAGACGGGATAAGGCGGAACCGCCAGTACCGCGCTAAGATCTGGCGCGGGGTAGCGTCGAACCTGAAGTTGATCCTCTGCATTTTGCCAAACCATGACAAACCCACCAAATAAGGCGGCTGCCGCATTATCTGCGTGACCCTCAACGTGGCCCGCTATCTGAAGCAATTCGTCCTGCGAAAGAGGATCTGGCAACAGTTCATTGGCTAGGACGAGACCTGCCACGGTGGCCGCAGCACTTGAACCGAGTCCCTTTCCCAAGGGTATGTCACTCTGAAGAACAAGATGCCCATTGGGCATAGAATGGCCGGTTGCCTCATGATACAAAAGATCGGCGCTCTGCCATACGAGATTGTCGCGTAGCTTTGACACGGTGTCGGCTCCACAGCCGCGAACCTCGATGGACCAATAGGGTGCCGGCTCAAAGGTTGCGGTCATAAACAATGATACTGCCAACGCCAAGGTGTCCAATCCAGAACCCAGATTTGCGCTCGTCGCCGGAACCCGTACTTGCCACATGAAATTTAGGCCTCCGATAAATTGAGCATCTGGGAAATGGTTTGGACGATAGCATCTGCGCGACTAGAGGTCAATGTCAGATTGGCCCATCGTTGAGGGGTGTCAGTATCTTTTAGTCCCATGCCGGTTAAGATCACCACAATATCGCCCTCTGGCAACCGTTCCATCCGGGACAATTCTTTCAGTCCACCATAGGCTGCGGCTGAAGCCGGTTCAACAAAAACACCCCCGTGGGCCAGTTCCTGTTGAGCAGCCAGAATCGCCCCATCGTCTATTGAGAGAAACAGGCCACCCGTTTGTTCTACGGCCAACCGTGCGGTGTCCGCACTGGCCGGGCGCCCAATCCGAATAGCTGAGGCCACGGTGTTCACTTCATCCAACCATCGGCCCTGGACGAGAGGGTCAGCACCCTTTGCCTGGACACCAATAAAGCGAGGAGCTTGCTTGCCATACCGGATGAACCCTTGATGGTAGGCCGAAATGTTGCCGGCGTTGCCTACGGGCAATGCGAGCATCACGGGAGGATGGCCCAAATCGTCCACAATTTCGTAGGCGGCGGTCTCTTGACCACGGATCCGCCACGGATTGACCGAATTGACCAAAGTCAACCAGGACTCACTTTCAGCAGCTTGCCGAACGGCGGCCAAGGCCTGGTCAAAATTGCCTTGCACCCCAATCAAATGCGCGCCATGAACTGCCGATTGTACCATCTTGGGCAAGGCCACCTGGCCGTCGGGAATTACCACAAAGGCCTCCAACCCGGCACGCGCAGCAAAAGCGGCCGCCGACGCTGCAGTATTGCCGGTGGATGCGCAAATGACCGCACGCGCACCACCGTAGCGGGCCATGGATACTGCTACCGTCATGCCGCGATCCTTGAACGAGCCCGTTGGATTGGTACCTTCAAGCTTAAGCCAGATACGGCTCTGGCCCCAGTCGTCCCAATGAACCAATGCGGTGTCTCCCTCACCGATCGTTACCGGTGTCAAATTTTGCGGAAGGTCCAGCCAGTTGCGGTAGCGATCAATGAGTCCCCGAATCATTTGTCTCGTCTCCCTTGAAAAAATTTGCCATCCCCATCAGTGCGCAGTGGGGAAAATGCTAGTGCAAGGCATAATGCTAGCATATGCCTGCCATCCATCTAGTTCAACCACAAACTTCAGCAAATTTCATTCCCGAATATCCAGAAGTCGCGCCAATTCAGAAACGTCACGACGAATCCCCACCATGAAAGGACCAAACTCGGCATATTTAGCGCTCGCTTCATCAAAGCGCATTTCGTAGATCAACTTCTTAAACAGCAAGGGATCATCCGCATACAGTGTGACGCCCCATTCCCAGTCATCCAGGCCCTGTGAACCGGTAATGATTTGGGTCACCTGATCATGGTACTTATGTCCAATAATGCCATGGTCCTTCATTAGCTGGCGCCGTTGATCCCGGCTCAAAGTGTACCAATTATCCGTCCCTTGACGCCGCTTGGTCATCGGATAAAAGCACACGTACTGAGTTTTGGGCAGAATGGGAAACAAGCGACGGCGCAGAAATGGATTAGTGTCGGGATTGGTGTCGCCCTGGGCCAAATATTTGCTGAGCTCGACCACGGAGTAATACGACGAGGGTCGTTGCAACACATCTCCTAGCGGCAGTTGGTTCAGTTTCCATTCCACTTCCATCAATTGCCCGGTATCGGGCCGCAAGTTGAGAAACAAAAAATCCGCTTTATGACCAACGATCTGGTAGACCCCAAAACTACCGTCTTCCTTGGCTTGCACCGACTCCCACTCAGATATCGTGGAGGAGAGGCTTCTTAGGGCACTGGCACGGTCCGATGCCGACCATTGGCGCCATCGCGACCAATCTATCGTGCGAAAATCGTGAAGGGCATACCAGCCTTCTATGGTCTCTACAGCCTCACTCATATGGCGCCTCCCCAGGTTCTTTCTATCATCGTAGTATAGCACAGCAACGGTCGTGTTCTGGGTTGGGTTTCCTTTTTGCTTCCAGTATGGGAGACTAACAAGGGAAGCAGATCATTAAGATTTTAAGGAGGAACCGGCATGGCGGATAACGAAGCACCCAAAGATTTACCCGCAGATGCGTTAACCCGTTTAGATACAAAATCGGGCCATTATGTGTTTACCAGCGATTTATCTGTCAATGAATTTGTATTGGTTGACGACGCAGGGTTCGAGCCCCTTGGTTTGGTGATGGGATCATCTATATATCATATTGGATATCAACAGTCGAATTGGTCAAAAAATCAAGAAATGACGGTTTTGTCACAGGCTATGTACAATGCTCGGGAATTGGCTATGGCCCGTATGGAGGAAGAAGCCGATCAACTCCAGGCCGATGGCATTATTGGCGTTCGATTGGAGGTCAAACACGCCGAATGGGGACAGCATCTGGCTGAGTTTATTGCTGTCGGTACGGCCGTGCGCGCCAAAGACCGAAGCAACCACCGCACGATAAAGGGAAAGCCGTTCACATCTGACCTGTCGGGCCAAGACTTCTGGACTCTGATGAGGGCGGGATATCGACCGGTAAGTCTAGTGATGGGCACCTGCGTGTACCACATTGCCCATCAAAGTGTGGCCGCCTCCTTGCGGCAAATGGGGCAAAACCGCGAATTAACAATCTATACCCAAGGATTGTACGACGCGCGGGAGCGCGCCATGGAGCGCATGCAAACCGAAGCCTCCGAATTGAAAGCGCTAGGCATTGTAGGAGTTCATCTTCATGAGCAAAGCCACCAATGGGGGGCTCATGTCATTGAGTTCTTTGCTGTCGGCACAGCCGTGGTGAAGTTTGCCGAATCTCAGTTGCTATCACCAGGCCTCGTATTACCGCTGACCGATACCGGCAGCGGTTTATAAACAGGGAGGAGTGCGACATGCCGTGGTTTCGCCGATCCTCTAATTCTCCCGATTCCAGCGGAGAAGATCCGTTGGCTGGGCGTGGGTTTATGCAATACGTCGCCGAAGATGCCCAAAAATGCCAGGCCGATCAGGACGCCTTGGAACGTGGCACCATTCCTGAAGGTGCTAAACGACGCGTGCAAAGAACGGTTTCAGGAGAAATGCCATGGATGAGCACGCTCTCGGTCAGCGAATTATTTTTAGCGGAGTTGTTGCGCATCGAACCGATCGTGCAGGTTGCCGGGAGCTGCTATTATCACGCCTCCACAGACAACCGCAACCGTATTTATCTCGATAGCAACCTCGATGCCACTAACCTAGTGCGCGCCTATTATCAAGCTAAGGACATTTCTTTGGAGCGTTTACGCGAAGAAGCCCGTGACGCAGGCGCTCACGCGGTCATTGACGCCAAACACCACTTCAAACGCGAGGACACGCTCGTGCACTTCAGTATTGTTGGCACTGCGGTACGCTTCAAAGGATTGAATGTCCCTCGCCATCCCTTGGTAAGTTCGCTGAGCGCCGACGACTTCTACCGATTGTGGCAACGAGGCTGGATGCCGATGAATTTCGCGCTGGGCTATCATTGGCATTGCATGCCAGTGGGATATCGAACGCGTTCGTCCACATTCAGTTGGTACAACCAGGAAGTTACCTCGGTGACCGACCGCTTAATGGAAACTCGTAGACATGCCATGGAGCGTATGCGCCAGGATGCTGCGCAAACGGCGCGGGCGGACGGTTTAGTGGGGGTGGCGGTCGAGTCGCGAATCGAGGAAACTGAATTGCTGTTTAGCCGAGGAATGGGTTGGGATCCAGGCGTAACCATCGACGGCACTTTCTTTCCTTACGAAGAAAATGGCATGGTCGAAGTGCCGGCATTTAATACAGAATTTTTTGCCACAGGCACCTCAGTGGCGCGCCTATCCCAGGTCCCCCTTGAAGCCGGTCAAATCCAAGCCGTATTGAATCTTTCCCTATAGAAACAACACAACCGACGCAGGCAGTATGAACTCCTGCGCCGGTTGCGTTTTACACGTAGAGTTATGAATCCACTGCAGCCTTCCAACTGTTCATCCCACCAGATAAATTATATACATGCCGATAGCCCGCTGCTTGCAAAATCTCGCAGGCCCGCGCCGAGCGGTTGCCGCTTTGACACACCACGACGATGGTTTTATCTTTGGCCACTTCGCGCAAACGTGCCACCAATTGTCCGAGAGGGATATGCCGCGAGCGAGGAATGTGACCACGCTTGTATTCCGATGATTCCCGAACATCAACCACCACCGCTTGGCCGTTGCGCGCCATGCTTTCCACTCTGTCAGCCGATAAATGATGGACCATGTGGGATTCTCCTATATCAATGTACTTGTGTTCAACATTATTGTACCGATGTCCTTGGAGGAGTCAATGGAAACTTGGGTGATTGTGCTCCACAGTTGATCAGGATGACGGTTGGGGCATGGTAAAAAGTTAGGGAGGAAAGTATACTAGAAGTACAGACGAGGTGTGCGGGGAAGTGCCAATGACTTCCTGATTTTTCGACATTGTTCGTCTTTTCTTATGGGGTGTCTTTCGGGCAAAGAAAGACACAAGGAGGCATCAACATGCAATTGCACAATTACATAGGCGGTCAATGGGTGAAGCCGGCCAACGGTCGGTATCAGCAAGATTTTGACCCAGCCAACGGTCAAGTCGTAGCCGAAGTCCCCCGCTCCGACGCGGAGGATACCCGGGCCGCAATCAAAGCGGCTCGCCAAGCATTTGAGACCTGGCGCAAGGTTCCCGCACCCAAGCGCGGGGAAATATTGTTTCGTGTCGGCACGTTGCTTAAAGAGCATAAAGACGACTTAGCGGAGTACATGACCCGCGAAATGGGCAAGGTTTTGATGGAAGCGCGCGGCGACGTCCAAGAAGGCATCGACATGGCTTTTTACATGGCCGGCGAAGGACGCCGCAGCTTTGGCTACACTACCCCCTCAGAACTTCCCAACAAATTTGCCATGGCTACGCGCAACCCCATTGGCGTAGCAGGCATCATTACCCCTTGGAACTTTCCCATGGCCATCCCCACCTGGAAAATATTCCCGGCCTTAATCTGTGGAAATACAGTGGTGTTTAAACCCGCCAGCGAGACTCCCTATCTAGCATATCAGCTAGTCAAAATTATGGAGGAAGCTGGCCTTCCCGCCGGGGTGGTCAATTTGGTGTTCGGGTCTGGATCGGAAGTCGGCGAAATATTGTTGAATGATCCCGATGTGGATTTGATTTCCTTTACTGGATCCAATGAAACCGGGCGTCATGTGGCGTCGACCGCTGGACAGCATCTAAAACGCGTGTCCCTCGAATTGGGAGGCAAAAACGCGATCATTGTGCTTGACGATGCTAATCTCGATTTGGCCGTCGAGGGCATTTTGTGGAGTGCCTTTGGCACTACCGGGCAACGCTGTACCGCGTGCTCGCGTTTGATTGTTCAAGAAGGCATTCATGAGGCGCTAAAGACGCGCTTGGCTGAGCGCATTCGGTCGTTAAAGCTGGGCCATGGACTGGAAAATAATACTGATGTAGGCCCATTGATTAACCAGCAGGCTGTGGAGAAAGTTCATAGGTATGTGGAAATAGGCCAGTCGGAAGGGGCCGAGCTGGTCGTGGGCGGTTCTCCGGTACAAGACCCGATTTTGACGGACGGTCACTTTTACTTACCAACCCTGTTTGCCGGCGTGACGGCCCAAATGACCATTGCCCAAGAAGAAATCTTTGGCCCTGTTCTATCCATGATTAAAGTGAAAGACCTTGATGAAGCTATTCGCGTTAACAACCAGGTCGCTTATGGTCTGAGTTCCTCTATTTTCACCCAAGACGTCAACAATACTTTTCAAGCCATCCGCGATTTGGCCACCGGTATCGTATACATCAATGCGGGCACCACCGGCGCTGAAATACATCTACCTTTTGGCGGCACGCGCGGAACCGGAAACGGCCATCGCGAAGCGGGCACAGCCGCCATGGACTTCTTTTCTGAGTGGAAAGCAGTCTATGTCGACTTTAGCGGCCAGTTGCAACGTGCCCAGATTGACACTTGATGCAGGTGGGAATAGTAGGGCACCGCACTTAAGGAGGTATTCGACATGGCAACGGCAACCAAATATATTGCCTTAAAGACTCAAATTCCTGGCCCCAAAAGCCGTGAAGTACTTGACCGCATTGAAAAGGCCACTCCACGGGCCGTCAATCCCTACGCACCAGTGGTGGCGGACCGTGCCCACGGTTCATTGCTTTACGACATCGACGGCAACACCTTTATCGATTTGACAGGCGGGGTCGGCGTATTGAACGTGGGACACACGCATGATAAAGTGCGAGCTGCCTTGCATGAACAGGTAGACCGCTTTTTACACACCGACTTCACGATGATTCCGTACGAGAGTTATGTTCGCTTGGCCGAGCGCCTGAATACTCGTTTTCCGGGCGGCGGACCCGCCACCACCGTATTTTTCAATTCTGGCGCGGAAGCAGTTGAAAATGCGATTAAAATTGCCAGAATGTATACCAAACGCAAGGGCATTATCGCATTTGAACGAGCATTTCATGGCCGCACGTTAATGGCGATGACATTAACCAGCAAAGTGCATCCTTACAAGGCGGGAATGGGACCATTCGCCCCGGAAGTCTACCGCGTGCCATTCCCGTATCCCTATCGGTGCGAGTATGCGGGGGGCGATCTTAATCACGAATGTGATGAACGATGTTACGCGAAGATTGAAAGCGCATTGCTCCTGCAAGTCGCCCCTGAAGACGTGGCCGCTGTTATCGTCGAGCCGGTGCAGGGCGAGGGCGGATTTATCGTGCCACCCAAGAGCTTTTTGCCATGGCTCAGGCAGTTTACTGAAAAACACAACATCCTCTTGATTGTAGATGAAGTGCAAACCGGATTTGGCAGAACTGGAACTTTCTTTGCCACCGAACAGTCGGGAATTCGGCCTGACCTGTTGACAATGGCCAAATCAATTGCCGACGGAATTCCCTTATCGGGAGTCATGGGTCGCCGTGAAGTGATGGATGGCCCGGGAGACTCGCAAATCGGGGGGACCTACGTAGGCAACCCTTTGGGCACCGTTGCCGGCAATGCAGTGCTTGATGTGTTTGACTCAGAAAATCTGTTGCAAGCAGCCCAGGTCCAAGGTGCTCACCTCATGCAGCGCTTGCGCGACCTGGCCCACGACGTTCCGCAAATTGGGGAGGTGCGCGGGTTGGGAGCAATGGTTGCCATCGAGCTGGTAACCGACCCACAGAGCAAAACCCCGGCGGCCGAACTGACTGACCGCGTGTTGCAGTCTTGCATGCACAATGGCTTATTGATGTTGAAAGCCGGGATTTACGGCAATGTGATTCGGTTCTTAGCTCCTCTCAATACGCCCTTGGATGTATTGGACGAAGCTATCAATGTGTTAAGCGAGGCATTGCGCCAAGCGGTGGCGCAATAGAATACCATGACCCAGACTGAGTTGGGATTGGCGGGCATTCATGTACTGGATCTGTCACGAGTGTTGGCGGCTCCGTACGCTACGATGGCGCTAGGGGACTTGGGCGCAGAAATCATAAAGATTGAGCGTCCTGGTTCGGGCGACGAGACGCGGGAATGGGGTCCCCCTTTTTGGGGGGACCAGTCTGCGTATTTTTTATCGGCCAACCGCAACAAAAAATCTTGTGTAGTCGACTTGACTACAGATGAAGGCCGAGATCTCGTCCGCACGTTGGCCCTCCAATGGGCCGACGTGGTGGTGGAAAATTTCAAGCCAGGCGCATTGTTGCGATACCAAATCGATCTAGCGGGCATGAGAAAAGTCAACCCCCGCTTAATTACAGCCAGCCTGAGAGGTTATCCGGCGGGCGACGATCGGCCCGGCTATGATTTTGTCATGCAAGCTGGGGCCGGTCTAATGTCATTGACGGGTCCTGAAGAGGGACCACCTTATAAAGTAGGTATCGCGGCAGCCGACATTACTGCAGGGCTGTTTTTATTGTCAGGCATCCTGTCAGCGTTGCTGGTAAGAGAACGTTCTGGCATAGGCCAACACCTGGATGTCTCATTATTCGATTCTCAAGTAGCCTGGTGGGCTAATGTAGGAATGGCGCACCTAGTCACTGGCCAAACGCCCAGACGCTGGGGTAATGCACATCCCCAGTTGTCTCCTTATGAATTATTTGAGGCCTCGGACGGATATTTAGCACTGGCCGTAGGCAACGATCAGCAATTTCGGTCACTCTGCCAACTACTAGATCATCCTGAGTGGGGCACCGATGATCGATACCGTAGCAATCCACAGCGTGTACAGCATCGAGATAGTTTGCACGAGTTGTTACAGAACGTGTTTGTATTACGAGATGTCGGGTACTGGACCGCAACGCTCGATGCGCATAATGTCCCAGCGGGACCAGTCCGCAATATTCCCCAAGCGCTCGCTTGGCGCAAAACCTTGCCCTCGCCCGTGGTCAGCTGGCTAGACGAGACTCCGCAGATAAACTTGCCATGGCACTTTAGCTCGCTTGACTCCAAGCCCAGGCAAGCGCCTCCCAGACTGGGACAACATACCGAAGAAGTCTGGTCATTGTACCGCACCTTACGAAAGGATTTGTGAAAACCATGGCCCAAGTAGACAATTCAACTTCGCGTATCGACGATTATTTTGATTTGGACAGTCAACTGTCTTCTGATGAAATTCAAGTCCGTGATGCAGTGCGCAAATTTGTCGATGCCAAAGTGCGTCCGTTGGCCGGACAATGGTGGCAAGAAGGCGTATTCCCCACCGAGTTGATTCCTCAATTGGCGGAACTCGGCGTCTTTGGGCCCACCCTCCCCGAAAAATATGGGGGTGCCGAACTGACGCCTGTCGCCTATGGCCTCATGATGCAAGAGCTAGAGCGGGGTGATTCGGGCTTGCGGTCGTTTGCTTCGGTACAGAGTGGTCTGGCGATGTATGCCATTTATCGCTATGGCTCCGAAGCGCAACGGTTGCAATATCTCCCCCAGATGGCTCAAGGCAAGATTATCGGCTGTTTTGGCTTAACCGAGCCCGATGCCGGCTCTGATCCGGGTTCGATGCGCACAGTCGCCACCAGTGTGCCCGGCGGTGTACGCATTACGGGAGTCAAACGGTGGATTACCAATGGCAACCTCGCACAAATCGCAATAGTGTGGGCCAAGGATGACCAAGGGATCATTCGTGGCTACATTGTCCCCACCGATGCCCCTGGGTTTAGTGCTAGACACATTGCAACCAAGGCGTCAATGCGAATGTCGGTCACCTCAGAACTCTATTTGGACAACGTGTTTGTGCCCCAAGAAAATCAGTTGGTTGAGT
This sequence comes from Bacillota bacterium, assembly GCA_021784595.1. GTDB lineage: Bacteria > Bacillota > Sulfobacillia > Sulfobacillales > Sulfobacillaceae > Sulfobacillus_C. The sequence goes on from JAJYHT010000035.1 coordinate 28,525, forward strand.
CCAAGGGTCTGGGGTCTCCTTTGGGATGCTTGACCCAAGCGCGTTATGGCATTGCCTGGGGAACCATCGGGGCAGCGCTCGATTGTGTGAATGTTGCGGCCTCCTATGCCCAAACACGGATCGCTTTTGGCAAACCCATCGCGGCCACCCAATTAGTGCAAGAGCGTTTGGTTGACATGCTGTCGCTAACCGTCAACATGCAGTTGAAAGCCCTGCAATTGGGACGGTTGTATCAAAGTGGCGGCCTCAGATACCCGCAGGTCTCCCTGACCAAACGTGACAATGCCCGCTCAGCCCTGGTGGTGGCGCGAATGGCACGGGAGATTTTAGGAGGTAACGGCATCAGCGTGGACTATTCACCCATTCGACACTTGGCCAATCTGGAAACCGTGGATACCTATGAAGGCACGTACGAAATTCACACCCTCATTGTGGGACGCGACATGCTCGGAGAAAGCGCGTTTTAAAGGTGCACTGGTGTCTTGGACCAGAAATCGTAATGCAGGGAGAGAATTGCCATGACTAACCAAGCTTGGCTTAAACGCCGGCAAGAGGTAGTGGCCAGGGGCATTAATTCGGCCTTTCCAGTCTTCATAGAAAAGGCCGAGGGATGCTGGCTGACGGATGTGCAAGGCGATCGCTACTTGGATTTTATCGCCGGAATAGGGGTGCAGTCCTTGGGCCATGGTCGGCCAGAAATCGTGGATGCTGTTCGAGGGGCCGCAGACCAATTAATTCATACATCCTTTCATACGGCGATGTACCCAATGTATGTAAAGGTGGCCGAACAACTGGCCTCACTGGCGCCTGGCGCCATGGCCAAGCGTGTAATGTTTGTCAACAGCGGAGCGGAAGCCATCGAGAATGCCATCAAAATTGCTCGACAGTACACCAACAAACCAGGCATTGTCAGCTTTAGCAACGGATTTCACGGCCGGACTTTCGGCGCCTTAACGGCTACAGACAAGAGTCATCCGTATAAAGTAGGGTTCGGACCATTTTTGCCTGACATCTACCGTCTTCCTTCCGCCTATTGCTATCGTTGCCCGGTTAATCAAGAGCGCGCGCAATGCCACATCGAATGTCTAGACCTGGTTCAAAGTCAGCTCCTCGAAGAAATCGGCGTGGAGCGCATTGCTGCTCTGATTATCGAAGGGGTGCAGGGTGAAGGCGGATTCATTCCTATGCCGGCCGAATTTTTGCAGGGATTGCGCCGATTCTCTGAGCAACATGGCATTTTGTTGATTGCTGACGAGATCCAAGCGGGTTTGGGACGCACTGGCCGAATGTGGTCAATCGATCATGCCGGGATAGTGCCCGACCTTCTGGTGTCGGCCAAGGCATTGGGTGGGGGATTGCCTTTGTCGGCCGTAGTTGGGCGGGCTGACATTCTTGATGCCATTATCCCCGGTAGCGTGGGGAGTACCTATGGAGGCAATCCGGTAGCATTGGCTGCAGCATCCGTGGTATTGGATCTGATGGTGAAAGAAAACATTCCCCAAAAAGCTGAACAGTTGGGTCATCTAATGACCGCCAAAGCCCGACAATGGCAGGCGCGGTATCCGCAAATTGGAGATGTTCGATCTTTAGGCGCCATGGTCGCGTTGGAATTTGTTGATTCGATCACCGCCAATCCTGACAAAAACACCTGCCAAGCCATCATTCAGGCAGCCTTTGACCGAAAACTTTTGTTGACTAAGGCAGGCCTGGCAGACAATGTGATCCGTCTGCTGCCGCCCTTAACCATTTCAGAAATTGATGCCTTGGAGGCAATGGATCGGTTGGAGGCGGCGATAACGGAGATCCTGGCCCCCCAACCCGTGCACGCCTAGTATCGTTCGATTTGCAGATCGCCCGGGGATCGAGGAAAAGCAGCATCTAGGAGCGCCTCGTCCTCGGCGGTCAGCTTTAAACCTAAGGCCTTGCTATTGCTTTCCAAGTGCGCTAAGTTGGCGGTTTTGGGGATGGCGACCATGTCGACCGAGGTCTGCCGCAATATAAACGCCAGGGCCACGGCTTGCACCGTTACGCCCAACCGCTGGGCTATAGTGCGGAGGGCCTGTCGAGCCGCAGTTGAGAGGTTCGCAGAGACCAAATGACGTAGTGGCGAATAGGCCATCAAGGCGACTTGATTTGCCGCTGCATAGGGAATTAAGGTGGCTTCCGCTTGACGCACCGTCAAGCTATATTCCACTTGATCCACCGTCAGGCGATTTTTAGCAAAGGCTTGCGCCGCTTTTAGCAATGATACAGGAAAATTGCTGACCCCAATATGACGGGTCAAACCTTGATCCAAACATTGCACCAATCCCTCCATGGATTCTTCCATAGGATATTCTTTTGATGGCCAATGAAACAGATAGAGGTCGACGTAATCAGTCTTCAACCGCTCCAACGACGCTTGTAGAGCCCGCGGGATGCCTTCACGACTGCCATTAGACGGCCACACCTTAGTGGTGATGAAGACCTCGTCCCGACAGCCCGCACAGGCCATCCCGACCACTCTTTCCGCTTGGCCCTCGGCATACATTTGGGCAGTATCGACAATACGTAAGCCGAGTTCAAAACCTCTCTGCAACGCGCCTACCTCTTTTGCAGCTAGACTGGACGACATGCCCAGCTTCCAAGTACCTTGTCCTAGTCGCGACAAGCGCGAGCCATTCTTTGTTTCCCAGATCATGCTGTTCCTTCTTTCTTTTATCAGTCTCATTGTACGCTAGTTTCGCGGTTGGTTTTCCGTGGCCGCTTTGGTACCATAATAAAAGGTGATGAAGTTGCGAGTGGTGGTGGCCCCCGATAGCTTCAAAGGATCTTTGGATGCAACATCCGTTGCCCGTGCGCTGTCTGTAGGCCTCCAGCAAGGGAGCACTCGGCCCATTGACGTGATATTGCGGCCGATGGCCGATGGTGGTGAGGGCACTAGTTTAGTGTTGGCGCCGGGCGGATGCGATATGCCTACACCTATTGTCAATGTGTACGGCGAGCCTAAACAGGGATGGTGGCGGTTGCAAGGCGATACCGCATATATTGACGCTGCCGTGGGTTCTTCTTTTGTCGCTCCCCCGCAGCGAGGAACACGCAGCGCAATCGCAACTACCAGTCTAGGGACCGGTCTTTTGTTGCGTGCCGCTATGGCACATTCCGGAGTGCGCCATGTGGTGGTTGCCCTGGGGGGCACGGGATCAACCGACGGCGGCATGGGCCTGATGGCTGCGTTAGGCGCCAAGTTTTACGACAAAGCGCATCAGGCGCTAAAACCCATCGGCTCGAATCTCTCGTTAGTACGGACAGTCGAGGCAATGCCCAACATTCAAGCAACCATCACGGGGCTGTATGACGTGGCGGTGCCGTTGACTGGTCCCCAGGGGGCAGTCTTAAGCTATGGTCCCCAAAAAGGCATTCCTTCAGATCGTCTGTCAGAATTCGACCAAGCGCTCGCCCAATTCTCTCGAGCCGTAAGCCCGTTGGACCCGATGAGTTCGAAGACGCCTGGTTCTGGGGCGGCCGGAGGGATGGGATGGAGCATCTTGCGATTAGGTGGCAGCTTAAGGCCAGGAGCCCAAACCGTCGCAGAACACATCGGCTTGTCCGAGGCGTTATATGGCGCTCAATGGGCCATCACCGGCGAGGGGCAAATTGACGAGCAGTCTCATAAAGGTAAGGTGGTAGGTGTTGTGTTGGCATTAGCCAACGCCATGAATATTCCGACCCTCGCCGTGGTAGGTTCCCGAAAAGGAAGGTTGAGTGCGCTTTACGATGCTGGCCTGCGGTTGGCTTATTCGATTGTGCCGGGACCCATGACGGAGGACGAGGCAATGGCTTTGGCTGCTCCGCTTTTGGAAGAGGCCGGTTACCACCTAGCACACTTGCTATGATAGACCCCGAGGCGGTGACTCGGATATGCAGCAAACATACGCGGTAATTGTTGAAGGCAAAAACGATCGCTATAGAATTCAGCAGATATTGCCGCCGACCATACCTGTGTATGTTACGTACGGAATTCCTAACCACGCACGGTTAGAGCGCCTGCGCAAAGAGGCAGGCCTGCACCAAGTGATTATATTAACCGACCAAGATGCCGCGGGTCAGAGGATCCGTCGTTTGTTGCGGGAAGTTTTTCCCGATGCCATCAACATCTATACCAAACGGAGCTACAATGGCGTTGAGCATACGCCAGTAGAGTATTTGACCCAAAGATTTCGCCGGGTGGGGCTCATACCGTAGAATCACAATATAGCCTTTTATACTACGAATTTTGATGGGAGCATACACGTGCAAAAAGCGATTTGGACCATTGCCACACAAAACGAATTTCTGCGGCAACGCACCATCAAACCGAAACAGGTAAACCAAAAGGTTTCCCACCTGGTCACCGACTTGTTTGACACCTGGGACACCGTCGCTGCATATGGCATCGCAGCACCTCAAATTGGCAGCCACTGGCGCCTTTTTATTTGGAAGGGAGGCAGCATGGAGCGTCCCGAGGTAATCATCAATCCGAAAATCATTAAAGCCCGGGGAGAGCTAACCGATTATGACGGATGCTTAAGCGTTCCCGGCATATATGGTGAAACCCGACGTGCAGCCATGGTTGAAATTACCGGCTGGGATGTCTTAGGCCATCCTCTTCGCCGCACTTATGAAGGATTTGACGCCCGCATCGTGCAGCACGAAATCGACCATTTGGAAGGCGTGTTGTTTATCGACCGCGTGGACGATCTGAATGAATTGTATGTGCTCGAAGAGATTTCCACCGACACCGAAGAAGAACACCATGAAAAACGGGCTTTAAGCGGTCCCGTTATGGACATCGTGACCGGAGCGCGACGACCCTTGCCTGGTCATGCCTTGACGTGGTAAAAGAATCCCACAATATGACGCAGTGCCCCTGTTCCGTAGCGGATTCTCTATGCCATAATACTCGTAACCATATTGAGCGGCTTGGCGCCCATTTTAAAGAATCGCGTTGGACTCAAATGATGTCGATTATGGCGTAGATCCTGGCGGCTGTGCAAGCCGCCACAGATAATTCATGATGGGGGACAAGTGGATGGCCTCGGTAAACGAACATAAGTTGTGGGGTGCATTGCCCCGCGCACACCTAACAGACCAATTTCCGCGCATGTCGGAGACCATTCGCAAACAGCTGATCGCTCGGTTGGGTCAATTTTTGCCTGCTGATCGGCTGCTGGTGGAGGATGACCGGTTGATGGCCTATAGCTACGACGCTACCGGGGAACGCCATCGGCCCGATGTGGTGGCCATCGCTGGCACGGTTGGCGAAGCCGTAAAATTAATGGCCATCACGGAGGAGTTTGGTGCTGTGGTGATTGCTCGTGGCTCAGGGTCCAACTTAAGCGGGGGAACCATGCCAGTGGTGGGAGGGGTCGTTGTCGGACTAAGCCGTCTGCGGGTGATCCGTGAGGTCGATCTAAACAATCGACGTGCAGTAGTGGAGCCTGGCGTGGTCAACGCAGATTTGCAGCAGCGCTTGCGACCGTTGGGGTTTTTTTATCCCCCTGATCCAGCCAGTCATCGGATTGCGACTTTGGGCGGCAATATCGCGGAGAATTCGGGGGGACCCCACTGCGTCAAATATGGCGTTACGACCAACCATGTACTAGGTTTGGAGGTAGTGCTGGCCGACGGCTCTTTTCGCGCTACGCCGCCCACGGGAACTGAGCGTCTAGGGCTGGATATTGCTGGTCTTCTGACGGGATCCGAAGGGACCTTAGCCTTAGTGGTCGGCCTAATCTTAAGTATCGCGCCGCTACCCCAAGCAACACGCACCATGTTAGCCATCTTTTCACAATTGGACGACTCCATGCGATGTGTTTCCGCCATTGTAGCGGCCAAAATTGTGCCGTCCACCTTGGAATTGTTGGACCGCAAATCACTAGAAATTATTGAACCGTTCGTCCATGCGGGATATCCCATGGATGCCGAGGCGGTCCTGCTGATTGAAGTGGATGGAGTAGCTGATACGCTAAGTGAGGCTGTCCGCACGATCCGGATCGTCGCCGAGGCATCGGGCGCGGTTGAGTTTCGCGAGGCTAAGACAGACGCCGAAGCCGAAGCGCTGTGGCGCGGGCGCCGTGCTCATTACGGGGCGGCCGCCCGCTTGGCTCCGCATCTGTGGGTCCAAGATGTCACGGTACCGCGCCCCTTGTTGCCCGATATGGTACGCGATGTACTCGCTATCGGCCAGCGGTGGGGATTTGATATCTTGACCGCGGCGCATGTGGGGGACGGCAATTTGCATCCCGTGATTACATATGACCCCGCCAATGCCGACGAAATGGAGCGCATGCGGGGGGCGGACCACGAAATCCTTGAGGCCTGCGTGCGATACGGAGGATCCATTACCGGTGAGCACGGCATTGGTATCGACAAAGTAGAAAATCTTGCCTTGATGTACTCCCCAGACGAACTGCACGTCATGCATGAATTAAAAATCGCCTTTGATCCTAGCCAACGCCTTAATCCCTTAAAAGCGGTCTTGCCAGGAGAGGGCCATGGTGCGGTGGCAGCTTCGCCTTATTCGTTAGAACCTGAGATGCAACCCACCCATGTATCCGAGGCTCAAGACATCATACGGGCTGCATACCATGGACAGCAGACGTTAACGGTGCGGGGCCAAGGTCTGCGCCTAGATCTTTATCGACCTGATGACCGTGGTTTTGTGGTTGACACGCGGCTTTGGCGCAAGGTTCGGGATTTTGATGTAGACAACCTAACCATTGAAGTGGAAAGCGGCATGACAGGTGGAGACTTAGCCAATCTTATTCGCTCGCGAGATTTGGATCTGCCCGGTTTATATCCGGGTCAAGAGGACACCGTGGGTGGCCTGATTGCGAGCAATTTGCGGACGTGGCGCAGTGGGCTCACCTGGCGTGACTGGGTTCTGGGTGTCGAATGGTTGGATGGCAGGGGACGTTTGCTGCGATTTGGGCGAAAGACCATGAAAAATGTCGCCGGCTATGATGTGACCAAACTTGCTATTGGATCGCAAGGCACTCTTGGGATTTTGTCATCGGTGATCTTGCGACTTCGTCCTCAGAGTCCCCAGGCATGGGTGGCACAAATGGAAAGTTTTAGCCCCGAACCTTTGCTTACGCTGGCCATTCAATGGTTGCAGCTGTCTACCCGTCCCGATGGCCTCGTGATCGCTCGCGATGAGCAGGGGCGATGGCGTTTAGTCATGGTCGGCGCATCGCGGGTTGCGCGGTCGGAGTATGACGCCGCCGCCCAAGGTGCTGGACTGACCTTGAATTGGACCGGGCAAGCCCTAGAAATTGCCGATAGCCTCGATGCCTGGCGCGATCATTGTTGGGCATCGAGAGAGAAAGGCTATGCCGAAGGGGCAGTACGGCCTACCGAACTGTTAAGTTTATTGCCCCAACTGCCCGCGACTGGGCCCATTATCCTTTTCCCCTATTCAGGAGCTTATGAGATTTATGGGCCGGTCTTAGAGTCTATCCCGGGCCTACTGCGCTGGATAGATAAAAACACGTCGCACCAGGCCCTTACCAGCACTTGGAGTGATATCGAAAAACGCATCGAGCGGGTTTTTGATCCGCACGCACTGTTCGCCCAACGGCCAAAGGATGTGTGATGATGGCATGGAATGATATTTTAGAGGAAATTAATCATTGCAACAAATGTGGATTCTGCTTGCCCACCTGTCCGACTTACCAAATTACGGGCAATGAGCTCGCCTCTCCGCGTGGACGTATTGCCATGGTGGAAGCCTTGGCACGCGAGGAAATCACTGTAGGCAACGGCCTTGACGAAGCTCTCAGCTATTGCTTAGACTGCCGGGCGTGTGAAACCGCCTGCCCCTCTGGCGTGCAGTACCATAAGATTTTAGAAGCCGGTCGTCAGCGTTTGTGGAGCGAACGCCCCGCCTCGCGCACCTATCCTTGGGTGGTGCGCCAAGCCCTCAACACCGTGACTCGTCCCAAACGGCTGGCACGAATGACTTGGGTGGCACGTCGCTTGAAAAAGTTGCCGTTGCCGCGCGCCCTAAAACAGTTCACTCCAATGCTAGCTCACACCGCGCCGTTACCATCGCCGTTGCCCGATGTCCCAGCTCCCCAACACGCAGTACACTTCTTTGAGGGATGCATCATGAGTGCAGTATTCCCAGAAGCCAACCAATCGGCCCGCTATTTGCTGCAAACCTGCCATGTCGCCGTGTCGTCGCCACAAGGACAAACCTGCTGCGGAGCACTGCATTGGCACGCAGGAGAAATAGACACGGCCAAAAAGCTGGCCAAGCAAAACATTGCCGCCTTTGAAGTGGGATCGGACTTTATCGTCAACACGGCCGGCGGGTGTGGAGCCACCTTGCAGGAATACAAACATCTGTTGGCGGATGAACCTCTATGGGCGGAGCGTGCTGAGCGTTTTAGTCAGCGTGTCAAAGACTGGTCCACTGTCTTTTTAGCTTATGGCGGCACTGTTTCGTTAGAGGGTCAGGGTGAACACGTCACGTTGCAAAATTCATGCCACTTGGTAAATGTTGAAAAAGCCGGGGATGATGCGGTGGCCGTATTAGAACGGGTTAACAATCAAGCATTTACCCCCCTGCGGAGTCAAAATATGTGCTGCGGATCGGCTGGCACCTACAACTTGGAGCATACGGAATGGTCCTTAAAAATTCTTGATCAGAAAATGGACGAGGTTGACTCGATGGGTCCCGATCGCATTTTGGTCAATAACCCAGGATGTCACCTGCAAATGCAATGGGGGACAACCCGTCGGCCCTCAACTGCAGCAGTGGTGGTAGAGCATCTAGCAACTTATCTCTATCGGGCAGCCAAAACAGCCTACAACTCCTCTAAACAGTTAGATAGCGGCAAGGTTGACTAATAGGGATACGACTATCCTGGTGAGGTGAACAGAGCACATTGAAGACCAAAGTTTCAGTGGTGACCGGTGGATTAGGTTATGTGGGTCAGTCGCTATCTTATATGTTGCAAGAACAAGGCCATTTTGTGGTTGCAATCGACAACCGTGGCGTCGACAGCCAGGTTTTGAACCTGACCGTTTTGCGCGGTGATATTCAGCAGCGGTCATTGTGGCAACACCTATTCTCTCAATACGAGGTCGAGGCAATTTATCATTGCGCGGGCCTGATTGTGGTATCGGAATCGGTAAGAGACCCTGCGCCATATTTTCAGCAAAATGTGGTGGCGGGCATCGGCATGCTGGATGCTATCCGAGAATACGCCACAGATATCCCCTTAATCTTTTCCTCTTCGGCAGCCGTGTATGGTACTCCGCTGCAAGTGCCCGTGGGTGAATCGGCGGCCAAGCAGCCCTTAAGCCCGTACGGGATTACCAAGTGGCAATTCGAAGAAATATTACAGGCATATTCCCATGCCTACGGCATGCCGTGGGTGGCCTTGCGCTATTTCAACGTGGCCGGCCGCGTCGGACCTGTCAACGAGCGCCATCAACCGGAAACCCACTTGTTGCCGCGGGTAGCCCAAGCCGTTTTAGATAACGTGCCTCCCATCATATATGGGTCCGACTATCCAACCCCCGATGGGACGGCTATCCGAGACTATATCCATATGAAGGACCTGACGGCTGCACACTTTTTAGCGTGGAATTACCTAAGAACGGGGGGAGAATCCCGCGCCTTTAACGTGGGGTCGGGACATGGCCATTCCGTGCTGGAAGTGATCCAGGGATTTGAGCGAATACTCGGGCGAGACGTGCCTGTGGTCTTCTCAGACCGTCGTGCAGGAGATCCGGCCGTGTTGGTGGCGGCGATTGACGAGGCTGTTGCGACGTTGAACTATGTTCCACATCATTCGCACCAGATAGACTCGATGGTTCAAGATGCATGGGATTCGTGCCGTGCTTGAGCTATCCGGAAATCACTTTTGCGCACTGCTAGGAATGACAATCGATTTTTAGCCTGGGGGAGGGCAGACTAAGACGACGGACAACGGGCGTTGCATAGAGTTGGCATCAGCCCGTCTCCGAAGTTTGCCAAATCCAAGCCGTGGGCACTGAACTCATCAAAATGTTTTGATGCCGAATGAAGTCCAAACCCATCCCGTTGACCACTAATTGACGGAACCGGCCACTAGGATCATGAACCCAAATATCTAACATGGCTGTTGGACTGGAAAACCCATGATGCTTGGCAGTAGTAACAATTATACAGCGTTCAGCCTCACTAGAAACTAAAATATCCAGTTGATTATATTGTCCCTCGTGATAGCGCATAGATACGCCATCATCCTGATACCAGGTTGCTTCAGTGGTTTGGCTTACCCGAATAGACCATTGAATGCGTGTAGGCAGAGGCAAAGCGCTGGTCTCGGCTGTTTGAAGAAAGAGGATGCTGTTGTCCTTGACGAGTGCCGGCAGTTGGCCCATTGGCCAATGCAACACTATATATCCTGGCCCTTCATAAGGTTGTCCGGTTTCCAGAGCATACCAGGTGCCGTCCGGAATCCATGCTGCGCGATGTTGCACGGACACATCCAAAATAGGCGCTACTAGCAAATGCGGACCAATCAAAAACTGATCTTCTAAGATGTCGTTGCCATCGGCCGGTGGATAGTGGTACAGCATGGGACGCATAACAGGCCGACCGATTCGATGCGCTTCCCAAAACAACTGATAAAGCGTCGGCAGCAACCGATATCGCCAGGAGATCAGATGTCGCACTTGCTGTTCCACTTCGGGGCCGAAGCTCCACGGTTCTTGACGCGCGGTACCCATGGCGCTGTGATTGCGGAAAAAGGGCGTGAGGACGGCTGCAGCGACCCACTTGGCAAACAGTTCGGCATTGGCGTCGCCCTGAAATCCTCCGACATCGGCGCCTGCAAATGCCTGGCCTGACAACCCCAATGACAACAGCATCGGGACCATTTGGCGCAATGCGCTAAAAAGACTGTGGTTATCACCCGTCCACACTGCAGTCCATTGCTGCATCCCACTAAACCCCGCCCGACTTAGTAAAAAGGGGCGGATGTCTGGATCGTGCATTAAGAGGCCTTGATAACTGGCCCTAGCCATTTCGCGGCCGTAATAGTTGTGCACCTGGCGATGGGAGATCGCGATATCAGATGGTTTATGCACCGCATCATCGGGCAAGGTATGGCCGTCGGTATTGAATAGCGAGGGTTCGTTCATGTCATTCCAGATGCCATCCACGCCACTGCTCACGAATTGACTTATCTGCGAGGCCCACCAATCGACCACTTTGTCTTGAAAAAAATCGGGGAAGACCGATTCTCCAGGCCACACTTGGCCTTGCACCACCGTACCATCAGACATGGTGACCAACATCCCGTTATCGATTGCCGAGCGATACAAAGAGTACTGGGGGTCGACCTTGATGCCGGGATCCACAATAGCAACCAGATGAAAATTTATGGCGTGCAGCGCATCGATCATTGACTGGGGATCTCTAAAGGTGTCGGGGTTCCATGTCATTATTCGATATCCATCCATGTAATCGATGTCCAAGTATATGGCATCGCAAGGAATCTGGCGCTGGCGAAGCTCTTGCGCTACAGACAGCACTTCTTGCGCACTCTGATAACTCCACCGGCTAATATGATGACCCAAAGCCCACAGCGGAGGGAGCGGCATTCGCCCCGTAAGCCGCGACAGTCGCGACAGCGCCCCGTCTAGGGTGGTGTCGTAAATGCCATAATACGTAAACGTCTGAGAATTAACTTGGATGGCGACACCTGCTGAATCGTTGAAATCGGCGCTAACCCAGGCCCCGGTATCAACATAAGTGCCCCACACATGACCATTTGACCATCCCCACCAAATCGGATGGCTTTGATATAGCGAAGAGGAAAACTCGGTATGGATCTCAGCCGCGTCACGATTCCAGAAAATCACTTTGGCATACCGTTTGTCGACCGGTAAAGTCGATTCGCCGCCACCTAGGTAGTGGTTGTATAGACGGCTTTTAATCATTTGTGAGTCTGCTTGAATCGACATCGGGGCCGCATCCTGATCCAACAAGTGGCCTTCGGGCGTTTCCCAAATAAAGCGAGCCTCAGAAAAAGAAAATTGCCCCACTAGCCCAGGAGATGCAAACCGAATCATGGTGTCATCGGCCGCCATGACAGACCAGCTTTGATGTCCTGTCTCAGGCTGACTCCATTCTTGACCGGGGTTGACCCGAATTCTTACCATTTGAGAACCTAGAGCGGTAATCGCCCAGGTTATATCGCCCGCGCGCAAAAACAGCTCTTCTCCCTTAAACCACCACAAAGCGGTATCAGCCATAAGGAAATCTCCTTTTTGTTGGGGAAGTTAAAGGGCATTAATGGAGCTTAGTATGTATAAGACGGCCACGATGCTTAGAATGCCAGCGGCACTGGCCATGAGGGTTTGTCCCCATGTAACGCGGTAAACCTGGTGCACCGCCCGCACTAGCATGGCAGCAAATCCTAGCAAAGCCAACAAACTGAAAAATGGAGCGGGGATGAGCGCCAGTAAAGCGAAAATCACGATCCATCCTGACAAAACAATAACTTCACGCCTCAGATCAGCCACAGAAAAATAGGGATGGGATCCGCGGGTACGTCCTACTACCCAATCAATTACCCAGGTCATTCCGTAGTAAAAAAGGAAAGCCAAAAATAACATGTTGACAAAAGTGGTCAAGATCAACAGCAGATGAAATCCATCCATAATTGTCAGGCCAATGATCCGGATTAAGCCCGCCAATATCGCGTTGCTCCACATCATACGTTCTGTCCAACCCTGGCGTCCCGCCAACTGTAGAGGGCTTTGCAAAATGCGGCGCCAATACCACACTAGATCGTCCCATTCATGGGGTGGCCCAGACCGTGGCCGCTGGGGGCCCCGCGATTGCTGACGCTTACGCTGCTTATCGCGAAACGAGATCAGTTTTTTAGACATCATGACCCTCCCCGAAGTATCCTTATGATACCAAATTGTCCGCTTCCAGGGGAGAGCCCATCCCTTAGTCTGGCCAGCCCGGAACGAGTCGGGTACAATGATACTGAATTGTTGTCGTTGAGAAAGGGGTCTTGATTCGTGTCTCTGGCTTTTTTTCGTAATCAGTTTATGCCATTGGAAAATGCCACGGTATCCATTGCCACACATGCCTTGAACTACGGCACCGGCTGTTTTGAGGGTATTCGAGGCTATTACAATGAAAATGCAGATACCCTTTACGTGGTAAAGCTTAAAGAACACTATCAGCGGTTTCTGCGCTCGTGTCGCATCATGAGAATTGATCCAGGCTATACAGTAGATGAGTTGTGCCAGATTACCACCACTCTTCTCCAAAAAAATGCGATGACTACTGACGTATATATTCGACCATTGGCCTTTAAGGCGGATCCGGTGATAAAGGTCACCCTAGAAGGCATTGCAGATGCCGTGGGCATCTTTACCGTCCCGCTTGGAGATTATCTTCCCACCAATGGTATTCATGTGGCCGTGAGCGCATGGCGTCGGCTAGAAGATAATGCCATTCCGTCGCGGGCCAAAGTCACCGGTTCGTATGTCAATACCGCATTGGCGGTCTCTGATGCCCATTTGGCGGGATTTGACGATGCCATCTTTTTGAGTGAAAGCGGGCATGTTGCTGAGGGTAGTGCCGCCAACTTGTTTATGGTGCGTGACGGAGTGGTGATCACGCCCCCCGGAACAGAAAATATCTTGGAAGGTATCACGCGGCAAGTGGTGTTATCCTTGACCGAAGAGGTGGAGGTACCGATTCAAGTGCGACCGATTGACCGCACGGAACTCTATGTGGCTGATGAATTGTTTTTGGTGGGAACCGGAGTCCAAGTGGCGCCGATTACCAAAATTGATCACCGTACGGTGGGAACTGGCACCATAGGTCCTGTCACCCAAAAACTGCAAGCGCTATATTTCGACGCCTGCCGGGGACTGGTTCCCCGTTATCGTGACTGGCTTACCCCAGTGTCCTATAGTGTCAGCGAGCCGGTGTGAGGGGGCAGACTTCAATGCATGATGCAACACTCTTAGAGATCTTAACTGAGAATAAGATCGTGGCGGTGGTCGGCTTGTCGCCCAAACCCGACCGGGCTAGTCACCGCGTTGCCCAATATCTGCAGCGCATGGGCTATCGCATTATTCCCGTCAATCCAGGATTTGATGAGATCTTGGGGGAAAAGTCCTATGCGCGGCTGGAAGATATTCCCCAAAAAGTCGATATTGTTGACGTATTCCGCAAATCGGAAGACACACCCCCGGTCGCGGAATCCGCCGTGCGAATTGGAGCGCGGGTGCTATGGTTGCAACTGGGAATTGCTAACGAAGTCGCTGCCTCGATTGCACAAACTGGCGGCTTGACTGTGGTACAGGATCGCTGCATTAAGATTGAGCACGAGCGGCTGTTGGGACAAGGAGGAGAACCTGAATGACAGCTTTGGACGAACTCCAAAACCAACTGCTGAAGCGCGGATGGCAGGCCATTGTAACCCCGGTTGCGGGGTCATGGTTGGTGCGCGGACAATCGCATCCCTATAGTGCCTTAAAGTGGGTGATTCGAGAACAGCCTCAAGGTCAAGGCGTGTTTGTGGGGGCGGAACTCAACAAGGGCTTGGACCGCGCCGCTCGCGGATATAATGCGGGCCCACAACTGGTGATGCAACGTCCTTGGGTTTGGTCGGCAACGGGAGAAGACGCCATCGCCGCCGAGTTGTCGGGATTTGGCCCTTTAGTGGTAAATTTGTGGGTTACCAGCGGACTCGTGCCGGGATTTACTCCAGATGAAACGCCATTTCATCATCAATTTGGCTGGCGGCTGGAACAAGGCCAACTGCAGCTGTTGGCACCGGTGTTTGATGTCTCCTCCATAGGATCCCTCAGCCAATATACGACATTGGGGTCGGTGCTGCAGCAATTGACTAGACTGGCAGAATATCGTTGGCTATGGGTACGACTGCAATGGGGCCGCGTAGTGCCGGTCGGTGCAGTAAGCGAGACCGTGCAAGAGTTTTTGAACTACTTCGGCTATTGGTATCGATTGCACAATGACACACTGATGGTAACGGGAGGGTAAGCCTTGGCCAAAGAAAGTTCTTTTGATGTGGTATCCACGCCGGATTTATCGGAATTACAAAATGCCATTGACCAAACGCGTCGCGAGATTGCCACACGGTATGACTTTCGTGGACAAAACGCCTCGATTGAGTGGGACGCTGCACGTTGGGTTATTGCGCTGGATGCCCCCGACGGACTAGTGATGGAATCACTGCAGCAAGTCCTGAGCGACAAGTGCGCGCGACGAAATCTCTCGCTTCGCTTTTTTGAATTTGGCGAGCCAAAACACCGGGGCATGGATCGTGCCCAAGTGGAGGTGACCGTAAAAAACGGCATTGAGCAGGCCAAGGCCAAAGAGATCCAAAAAGCGATGCGCACCCAATTCCCCAAAGTCGACGTGCAAATTCAAGGCGACGCACTGCGCGTCAGCTCCAAAAGCAAAGATGATTTGCAACTGGTCATGCAGTGGATAAAAGGATCCGATTTTGGCATTGAACTAAGTTTTAACAACTTCCGCTGAGAGGGACCCGCGTGCCTAGAATTGCACACATCGTTGAGGGGGCCATTGCAATGGCAGTCGAAACCTCGGTAATGAAGCCTTCTCACCTGACCACAGCGCGAGTCAACCGATGGCGGCCATGGCTTGTGATGACACTCATTGAAATCATGGCCTTTTGTGTGCGCTGGATCGGGTTTGGACGTTATGCCCATTTAATTTATGACGAGTACTACTACGTGCCGGCCGCCGATGTGCTATTAGGACGACATAGCCCCGTGCATTTAGCCCATGCTGTGCCGGGCATCGATCCTAATCTGCTGTCGCATCCCCCATTAGCCAAAGAGTTGATTGCACTCTGCATCTTGTGGTTTGGCAATCATCCTTGGGCATGGCGACTGCCCGGAGAGGTCCTTGGGATTCTAGTGCCGATTGGAGTTTATTTTATTGCCCGTGCACTTTTTAGGTCTGAATTGGCGGGCGAAATGGCCGCTCTGCTTGCAGCCTTCGACGGGCTCATGATTACCATCAGTCGCGTCGCATTGCCCGATTCTACTGCCTTCCCACTCGTCATTCTCAACATGTTGGGATTGTGGCTATTAGTAGCCCACGTGCGGCAGGGACGGCCCTTGCGTCCGACCTGGTGGATTCTCTGGGGAATTAGCTTGGGTTTGGGGCTGGCCGCCAAATGGATTGGCGCACAAACGATTCTGGCCGCATGGTTGTTTTTAGCTGCCAACCAAAAATTGTTGCGGCGACAGTTGTCCCCTCGACAGTGGATGCTGGTCATATTGTCTGTTACCTGGATTCCCTTAGGAGCCTATTTTCTGACATATTTTTATGCTTTTGGGTCGGGCTTTCACCAACCATGGCTACCCCATAATGTATTTTTAGCGTTTGGCAAACTGCAATGGTTGATGTTTAAAGCCATGTGGTCTCTAACTTTTTATCACCCTTGGTCGTCTAATGCCTGGTCGTGGATGCTGTTGCCCCGTCCTACCGCGTTCTTGATTATTTCACAGGCAGGTCATCTGATCCGCGTGATGGCGTTTTCTAACCCCCTCGTGATTTGGCTCGGGCTTTTGTCCCTGGTGGTCGGCACTTGGCGCCTAGGCTGGGCAAAACGTGAGAACTTGTGGGCATGGATCTATCTAGATATTTGGTGGCTTGCCTTTTACGGAACCTGGCTGTTGACCCCGCGATCCAAATTTACTTATTATTTGTTGTCCGCCATGCCGGCGTTCATTTTGGCCGTAAGCGCCTTGGGAACACATTTGTGGACGCATCGTAATCGACGAGCCAAGATTGTGGCTGGGGGCGCGACTGGCGCCGTGCTGGTCTCCACACTGTACTTGCTGCCACTCTGGGTCGGTCTGCCCATGCCCGATGGATTTTATCACCGTCTGGTGTGGGTCCCCAGTTGGGACGCAAAGCCGAAGCCTACCCATCCGGCATTTGCCTACACGGGGCCCGAAAGATTGCCCTTAAAGAGTCTGAACTGGGGACCGGCAACGCTCCCGTCGGAGACGTCTCCCTTGGCATCATGGACACAGTTTGAAGTGGGCCCCCAACACAATGTTGCGTTGGGGTGGTCTGGACATCTGCCGAGCGGTTATGCCCAACATTTTCCCGGTGCCATCGTCGATCAGCCGGCGGTTATGAATAGCACCTTGTATTTCGGAACCAATGGGGGCCAAGTGGTGGCCTGGGACTTGGCCACCAAACATGCCGTCTGGCAGGACACCGTGCCCAACATGACGATGACGACTCCATTGATCGACCAAGACAATCTTATTGTGGGACTAGGGAACAATACTTTTCGCAGTTACAGTCCTCAGACGGGATGGGTCCGAGGCGCAGGCACCAATGGCCTAATGGATATCAACCGAACAACCGGCAAAGAAATGTGGTTTTTTGCCACCCGCGGAGAAGACATGCCCACCCCCGCAATTTGGCGCGGCACGGTTTTAGAAGTCACTGGAGGTGGGCATCTTGATGCGGTGAGCATAAACACTGGGCGCCTATTGTGGCAACTCACACTATCTGGATTTGACAGCATGTCAAGCCCCTTGTTGGTCGGCAACACACTGTACGTGGCGACCAATGTGTATCGAGAGACCTACCCAGCGGCATCTTCCACCTTATGGGCCATTAATTTGGTCACTCATCAGGTGCTGTGGTCGCGCAATCTGCCGGTTAAGAGCGGTCTTTCCGATTGCAGTCCAGCCAGTAATGGGCAGCTCGTTTTTATTGCCGGTGCGCCGGCGATAACCCAAACGGTGGCCAACCAATCGCGAATTAGTAATGAGATTTTTGCATTAAACGCAAAGACCGGGCTAGTGGTCTGGCATGAAAGTCTAGGAAGTGGCATTATGCCTATAGACGTTGAAGAAGAAGGAACACCGACGGCACTAAATGGTGTGGTGTATATAGGGAGTCCTGCAGCAGACCGGATCACGGCGTTCGATGCCGCCACCGGTCGCAAGTTATGGGTTAGAGCTGTCGGCACTGGGGTAACGGCCAGTCCCTTAAAACTTGGATCAGCGCTCGTGGTGTTAGGCTCGAATGGAGACCTTCTCACTTTAGATGCCAAGACCGGACAGATTTGGCATCGCGTGAATTTGGGCATAGGCAGTTTCGGGCCCCAAGCGCCGGTGGGTTTGGGACATTCCATAATTGTGAGCAGCTTATCAGGATGGATAGGCATCCTTCCATTGGCCCGTCGATGACGTCGAAAAGAGGTGAGAATCAATGTTATCCAAACGATGGAGCACTTTGGAACGCCAACGGCCTGCTCTGCGCTGGGTTAAGTGGGGAGAAATCGCCGGGGCGGTTATGACAGTCGGAGGATTTGTAGGATTCGGCAGCATCTTCTTAGGCTTGCTCATGATGGCTGGCTTTGGCATCTGGGGCTTTCGGCTGCTAAACCACTAGGCGCCATGAATGCGCTCGGTCCCGAGCAATCGGACCGGGCCCGTTGTTGGGTGTCCGACATCATTTTTTGCTTCTTGGCCAAACTTCCTGACCGTTCTCTCATAATTGACAACCTTTGAGCGCTTGAACACTACAGGTGGAGCGTGATAGATTGACATCTGCGACGGACCGACCCACACACTACACGCAAAACGGAGTCACTGCAGGCATCCTAATGGCGATTTTAAGCGCTTGCCTGTGGGGGCTATCGGGGACAGCCGCCCAGTATCTGTTTGATCATGCCAACATTGTACCCGGGTGGTTGGTCACAATACGCATGGGGACCGCAGGAATCCTAATTTTGGGCTATGGCATCCTTAGGCAAGGTCTAGTCCCCACATTTGGGCTGTGGACTCGGCGCGACTGGCGCTCTTTAGTAGTCTTTGGACTCGTCGGACTGTTAGGCGTGCAATATTCATACCTTGCCGCTATTCAAACTGGAAATGCCGCCACCGCCACCTTGCTGCAGTATGTCGGTCCCTCACTGGTGACCCTGTGGGTGGCAATGCGCGTGAGACACTGGCCGCCTCTGCGTCAGTTGCTGGCGGTCGCATCAACCCTGATCGGAACCTGGCTGGTGGTCTCCGATGGACACTTGGCACTCTTTACAGTACCGGTCGGCGCGGTGGTGTGGGGATTGCTTTCTGCCGTCACATTGGCATTTTATACGTTGTATCCAGGCCCGCTCTTGAAACGATGGGGCGCCACATCCGTGGTTGGTTGGGGAATGCTGGTCGGCGCATTCGCGTCCGCTCTGCGATGGCCGCCATGGGTGGTAACAGGAATTCCTGCCCGCCATCCTGTCGTGTGGCTGTTGCTGGGTTTTATCGTCATTGGCGGCACCACCATCGCTTTTTTACTATATCTGATGAGCCTGTCGCGCATTGCTCCGAGCACCGCGAGTGTGCTGACCAGCGCTGAACCGCTAGTTGCGACAGTCGCCTCAGTGGTCTGGCTTCATGTCCATCTGCACTTTCTGCAAGACGTGGGGGCTTCGTTAATTATCTTAGGAGTGGTCATCCTCGCCTTGCGACCCGAAGTACACTCGCATCGCCCGGGTCGCCATACTTTATGAAGGCCTATCAAATCATATCCCGGACAAGAACCGATTCCGCCGCAAGCTGCCGACTTCGTCACAACGTAACGGTCACTGATTTCTCGGACCAGTTGACGACACCACAGTATACCGGTCTCTCTCGTATGGCCATGAGAGAGACCTCTTGAACACCCAGCGCCCTTTGTACGTCTTGCGTCCCCTTTGCATTGATAACCAACCGGATCTTAGGCCCTAAGGATACTAGCGACTACGGTCGCCGCTTTCGGCAACCGGTATAAATATATTCGATTAGGAAATCCTCGCTAATAGTTGGCAACTACTAAATGTGGTAGTCTATAATCTATATTACACAATATAATGGGGAGGTGACAACCACGCGCTGCCCGTTTTGTCAATACCCTGACAGTAAAGTTTTGGATTCGCGCCCTGCGCATGATGGGCAAGAAATCAGGCGACGGCGAGAATGCATGGGATGCCGTCGGCGTTTCACATCGTATGAGCGCATCGAAGATGTGCCGCTATGGATTGTCAAGAAAAATGGCCAGCGGGAAGCATTTGACCGAGGAAAAATTCTTCGAGGAATCATGACGTCTTGTGAAAAGCGGCCCATCGCATTAGAGCAGGTGGAGCGGATGGTGGATGATGTCGAACGCGTCCTCAAAGACGGCCATCCAAGAGAAATTTCAACACGGGCTATCGGCGAACTGGTGATGGAACGGCTGCAAAAACTAGATGAGGTGGCTTATGTGCGGTTCGCTTCGGTTTATCGGCAATTTACCGATATCGAAGGGTTTCGCCAAGAACTAGAGCGCCTTCTTCATCCATCTCGGGACGGATTGGCCTGACGGCAACACAGGGAAAGGTCGGAGAGAAATTGATGGAACATGATATGGAATTTTCTTCTGGGATAAATCCAGGTACATCAGAGCTTAGTTGGAAAATATTTTTAGACCGGTATACGGTCAAAGATCCCTCTCGCAGTTTTGAGGTTGGCGACTTAGCAATTGCGTTAGTCGAAGCACATCCCAAGTGGCCTAAAAAAGACATTGGTATCGTGCGAGCATTGTTGCCAGACCGTTACCTGTCCATCGAACTAATTACTGGACCACAAAAAGGCGAGCTAATCGAGCGCCGCGTCGTGGAATGTGACCGCCCGACTGAGACCTCTATACAGCAAGTGGCCAAGCGCATTGCTTCAGGCGTAGCTTCGGTGGAGCCCGACGCGGTCCGCGACACCATTGAACAAGCGTTCGCCGAAGAAATCGCGGCCTTACGCTTTGTGCCGGGCGGCCGCATATGGGCGGGAGCTGGAACTGATCAGCAACTTACATACTTCAACTGTTATGTGATTCCCAGCCCACGGGACAGTCGGGATGGCATTGTGGAAACTCTGGGCCAAATGATTGAAATCATGAGTCGGGGAGGGGGAGTGGGAATAAACATTTCCTCTTTAAGACCTGCGCGGGCAGCTGTGCGCGGTGTCAACGGACGGTCATCGGGCGCCGTGTCTTGGATGGATTTATACTCTAGAGCCACCGGCTTAGTCGAACAGGGAGGCTCACGCCGAGGCGCATTGATGCTGCAGATAGAAGATTGGCATCCAGACTTATGGCGCTTTATTGAAGTGAAAAAGACTCCAGGCATGGTAGAAAATGCTAACATTAGCGTCCGCATTTCGGACGATTTTATGCAGGCCGTGAAATCCGACGGAGATTGGAGCCTTGTGTTCCCTGACACCACGGATCCGGATTACGACGCGGTGTGGGACGGCAATCTTGAAACCTGGAAACAGCTAGGAAAGTCCGTTGTGGTCTATGAAACCGTCAAAGCCCGAAAAATTTGGCACGACATCGTACAAGGAGCCTGGCAAGCCGCAGAACCGGGCATTGTGTTTGACCAAAGACATGAAAAGGATTCAAATAGTTGGTACTTCAATCCACTAATCAGCACCAATCCGTGCGCTGAACAACCGTTGCCCGCTTGGGGCGTGTGTACCTTGGGCCACATTAATTTGGCAGCCTTTTACGATGACCAAAAAGATGATGTGGCCTGGGACCGATTGCGTACCACAGTGCAAATGGGCACGCGTTTTCTGGATGACATTGTAGATGCAACGCCGTACTTTTTCCCACAGAACTACGACAATCAACAGAAGGAACGAAGAATCGGACTGGGCACCATGGGATTAGGAGAGCTTCTCATTCGCCTGCATTTGCGATATGGAAGTCCCTCGTCTATTGCCTTCATCGAAAAATTGTACCAATTTATCGCGGTAGAGGCCTATCAATATGATGTGCAGCTAGCGCAAGAAAAAGGCGCTTTCCCCGCTTTTCGCGCTGAACAATATTTACAGAGCGGCTTTATGCAGAAGATGCCTGAGTCGGTACGCAATCTCATAGGGCAATATGGCGTACGAAACGTTACCATTCTCACCCAGGCCCCCACTGGCACAGTGGGCACCATGGTAGGTACCAGCACTGGTATTGAGCCCTTCTATGCCCTAACCTACTTTCGGCAGTCCCGACTGGGCTTTGATGAGCAATTTGTGCCTGTAGCAGCAGAATGGAAGGCCCAACATCCTCAAGAAGATCTGCCCGACTACTTCGTAGGTGCTATGGATTTGACACCCGAAGAGCATGTCTATGTTCAAGCGGCCATCCAACGCTGGACAGACTCCAGCATATCCAAGACCGCCAATGCGCCTAGTACTTACACCGTGGAAGATACCGCCCGACTATATGAACTGGCCTATGATTTAGGCTGCAAAGGCGTGACCATCTACCGAGACCAAAGCCGATCAGAGCAAGTTCTGCATTTGGCCGAAGAGGACAAGAATCCCATCGCACCATCGAGTCCTGAGCGGACACAACCTGGGGTTGAGGTCTATCCGGTTCCCGCCACCGTTAATGGGCGCACATTTCGCAAGGAAACACCTGCCGGCACTGCGCGTGTGGTGATCAATGAAGTGGCCGGCAACCCATTTGAAGTGTTCATGCTGTTAGGGCGCGCGGGATCCGAAGTCCAATCCTTTATGGAATCCTTAGGCCGGGTTATCAGTTTGTATCTAAGGTCCCATGGCGACTTGACGCCGCGCCGACGTTTGGAATTAGTGGCTGAGCAGCTTAAAGGAATTGGTGGAGCCAATCAAATGGGATTTGGGTCCGGAAGGGTTCTCAGTGTAGTAGATGCCATAGGCCAATTGCTTGAAGGCTATCTACACCAGGAGCTAAACAATGAAGTAGCTGCCACCATGCCAGAGATCGCATTCAACAACGTACCGATCCGAAAACCTCGTACCCCAGAGTTGGATCTTTGTCCCCAATGCGAGGCACCGACCTTAGTCTATGAGGAAGGGTGCCAGCATTGCACCTCGTGCGGCTATTCTAAGTGTTAGGGGACCTCTAACTGAATTTCTTAGCGATCGTTCCTAACGGCTGACTAATCAAGGGATTCCAATACTACACAGGTAGTTTGGAATCCCTTTTAGTGTGTTATAAATACCTGTGTATATTTATGGTTGTGATTTCCACAAACAGATGTTTCAATACTGTTGTGGGGTGAAATCATGTATGTAAGCCTGGAATGGGTAACTCTGTCGGACGGTGTTCGATTTCGGACGATTTGCAGAAACGGTGTGCCCTGGATTGAGCCGACGCGCTTTCTCATGCGGTATGGACATTTGGGTATGGGATCCGCTCGCACAGTCGATACATACGCTGAGCGCCTCCTGCCCTTCTTTCGCTGGGTGGCTCACGAACAACTTGCACTGTCCGACGTCGATCAACGCGGGTTTCATCGCTTTCAGCGCGATTTGGTGATTCGCGACACGGCGCACCCGTTGCTGTTAGCCAAGGGACCGAACTCCAGCCCGGTGACGGTCCGGTCGACGATCACCATGGCGGCGCGGTTTCTTGAGTGGTATGGGTCGGAGTATGCCATTTCCGCTAACCGAAGATTCGATTTTAGGAAGGGTCCTAAGACGGCTTACGGGGCTGCAGATCGTCGGCTTTCGGCACGCACCGGGCTCCCACGCGCCAAGCGCAAGTTGCCAAAAGCGTTAACGGCGGCGCAAGTTGACCAGTGCCGCGAGTGGATTATGGATGCCTACGGCTTTGATCCGGCCCTGCAACTCCGGAATCGGGTAATCTTTGAACTGTTTGTCGGCGGGGCGATGCGCCTGGGGGCGCTGTTGGGACTGAGGAGTGAAAACATCTTTTGGACCGAACGGACTATCCTCGTCTCGTATACTGAGGCTGACTATCGTATGGCTTGGGGCACCAAACAACGTCATCATCGGGCCGCCAAAACCGGCGAATACCTGATCGCCGTTGGATCGGACACCGTGCTCTGGCTGAACCGCTACTTCTTGGAAGTACGACCTGCGGCGGCGGTTCGCCTCAATCACGGTATCTTCTTCTGTGAACACCAGCCTGGCGGTTCCAAACATGGCGCCCCAATTCACTCTACTACCGTCCGATATCTGTTTCGGTCGTTGTCGAAGCCCCCGAGTGAAGGCGGTGTCGGCATCCATGTGACTCCTCACATGCTCCGCCATACGTGGGCTACGCTGGCACGCCAATCGGGCTTGGATATCAAGGTGATCCAGTACCAATTAGGCCATCAATCGCTACAGAGTACCGATCTATATTCACATGTAAGTCCCGAGTGGGTCCGGGACGCCTTGGATGCGTGGCACCAGCAGCGGGCCGGAAGAAGTAGCCGATGAAGCGTATCCCCTGCCAAGGCGGCCAATTTGTTGAGGTGCTTGAGGACAACCAATGGCTTGTTCCCATGGGTGTGGGCCCCTTCACACGTAGATATAAAGTGGACCTCACGCGACTGCCGGTAGATGTTCGCGATTGGTGGCGAACTGTCTTCACTGAAGCGTTTCGCATGGATTCCTTGGCTCAGGTTCGCGGCATCTGGCATACGGCTCTCTGGTTCTATCGCTTTCACAAGGCCACGTCACGAGTGCCGACGGTGCGCTGGGATGAATGGCAGCGTGTCGACTGGGGGGCGTATGCGCACTGGCTAAATGAGCAGCAGGGCATACGCGGCCGTCGACCCTTATCCCTCGACTATCGCCGTGGACAATTCGGGTGGTTGGCAGCCGCCGCGCAACATGCTATTGACGTGGGACTGCTGGGAACGAGCGACGTCACGATTTCCCGCTTGAAATCGGTGTCCAGTCGGGTTTTTCGTGGAACCCAAGACGTGTCGAACCAGCGATTGGTGCAGCGCGCGTTGTCCCACGAGCAGTGGGACGAGCTGGACAGGATATTGTCTGAGGAATGGTTCGCGTTGCAAGATCCGGGTCGAACACTCGACCCACCTTTTCGACTTAGCGTTGTAGTTGCGGCATGGCTGACGTTCCACCACGGGGTACGATCCGCTGAGATTAATCGTTTAACGGTTGACGACATTTTACCGGACGCGGATGGCCGGCACCATTTGAGAGTCCATGCCCCCAACAAGGCCGAGGACCTCATCCCGATTGACGCGATGACGCTGCACATGCTGGAGGTCTTAGTCGATGTGGGGGCGGAGTGCCGGGCAGACCTCGGCACTCGCCATCTGTTTGTGGGGCGCCGTCGAGGCCCACGCATCCTGGGAACGACTGCCAACCCCGCTCAAAGCTTGACGTGGGGACTTCGCGACCTCATCCAGCGTTACGAGGCGGTCGAGTTGCCGAGTACTATTACGTTTCCGGATGGGCGCTTAACCTTCGGGACGCATCTCGCTTACGATATTGGCAATCGTGAAAAGGTGCGACAAATCATGCGCCACGAAAACGCGAGCACAACAGAGCGCTTCTATCGCGCACCGGATAAACTCCGCGTGGCCAAAGATATCTCCTCCGCTATCCGCAGTGAAGCGGTACGTCTCACGATGGCGTGCCAGCAACCAGTTATGAGCGTGGAGGAAAGGCCCGATCACCAGGAGGTACTGGCCCGAAATCCGGAGAACGCCCAGCTCGAATATGGCTCTTGCGGCTTGGATGTTCAGCGCCAAGGCACCTGCCGCATGGCTGTCCATTGCTTTGAGTGTCCGCTGTTGGTGCCGTGGGTCTCCAAACGCCACAACTTTGTATATGAACGAGATGTTTACGAGAAGAAGGCGGCGGAAGCGGCGAATGACCGGGACCGTGAGAACTATCTGCGGCATGCGGCATTGGCCGAGGCCCACATCCTGTTGATTGACCGGCGAAAGGAGGGGCCAAGTGGACCAATTGCACCAACCCGAAGCCGTAGACCGCGTCGATAGTGCATCTGCTGGGAGCCAACGACTACCTTTTCCATATGAAGAGGATCAGTGGGACTTGGCGTATCGCGCCACGACGGCAGCGACGCCAGGAGCCTCGATAGTCAATTTTGCCACCTTGCCAGAAACCTGGAAGGCCGATGTCAAAGCGTTTGTTGCAGACGGGGTGTTGGGTCGCAATTTAAGTAACGGATGGGCACAATCGACGATGTCGTGTCTTCGACTGTTGATCGACTTGGCTGTGGAACGGCACGGACAGGAAACGGGACCGGAAGCTCTTAATCAACAGGATGCTCGGCGGGTTGAGGAGTACATCCGATCAAGCGGCCGCGTCCGTGGCCGCGGTACAATTCAAGTGATTGCCGAGTTCGCCGACTTTGTCCGATCTCATCGTCTTGGCGAGCCCAAGCGTTTTCGCCCTGACCCTCATGTGGTTCCGACGCAGCCTAAGCGTAAGACGTACAGCGAGGGTTGGGAACGTGTGATACCGGACGAGGTCAGCAGCGCTTTGTTGCAGGCGGTGAAAAGCCGCTGGGAGGTTCTCAAAGTCGAAAACCGGCCCGTTCGTGGAGGACGACTACGGAGTGAAGAACTTTATTTAGGTGTGGTCGTGTTGCTGCTGTTCTCAGGTCGACGTATCTCCGAACTTCTCTTGTTGCCCCGAGAGTGCCTGCGCGAACTCACAAGCCGGGAACTGGAGCAAACAGGACCGGGCATCTGGCTCGTTCACCATAATACCAAGACTGGCACGGGCCTTGATGAGGCATTTATACCGGAACCAGCGGCTGAGATGGTGCGGGACGCCGTGATGCGCATTCAAGTCCTCACGCAGGGCTTGGCCGCCATTAGTGGCCTAGACCTGTTGTTTATTACGAACGCGCAGGCCGGTGCCCTAAACGTCGGGACAATTCGCGGCGTCAGCAGTAATGCATTCAGGCTGTGGCTCAACGGTCGCATGACCGAGGATGGACAGGTCTTACGACCTGGGTTCATTCACAGGGCCGACATTCGATACATGGGCGAGTACTATCCAATCGACCCGCACCAGGGGCGTCACACGCTGGCTCATAAAGCGTATATGGGCGGTGCCGACTACGCGCAGGTCAGTGACCACCTGGGCCACCGGCGGACCCGTGCTGGGCTCAACCCGATGACGGGCGTCTACATCCATGGGGAACAAGACGCGGTCCGCCAGATTCTCGACCATGCTGACCGCGGTCGGTTGGTGGGCAAGGCGGCCCCGCTTGTCGAAAACCGATCTGCAGTAATCTCGGTGGAACCGAAGGATGTGGCTATCTACCAGGAACAAGGCATGCTGGTGTTGCCGACCCATTACGGTCACTGCTGCCTGCCAGCTGCGAGCGGTCCGTGCGTCACCGGAGATCCTTGCTGGATCGGGCCACAGGGAGACGGGTGCGACTATGCTCTCTATACACCGGAAAGTCAGGCGGCCCTAGAAAAAGACCGCGAGCTGTTGCAGCACCAAGTCACCGAGCTGGCAGATCGTGAGCCGCGTCATCCCCGCCTCGGACAGCTGCAAGCACGAGTCGCACGGATTAATCAAGTGTTGCATGAGATCAAGGTAGCGATGGAGACCGACCCTACGGACTCGCTTCCCATGTTTTCGCCAAGAGCGGGTATCACTCCCAACGAACCCGAACTGGTGCCGGGCCTTCCACCACCCGTTGGCCGGCGGTTGAAGTGGCGGCGACGGGAAGCAGCGTTAAAAAGTGGCGCCGGCTTTCCACCGTATCGTGGTCCGCGACTTGAAGGAACGAGACATTCCGTTCCGGTGCTACTCCCCATGCCTACGGAATGGAGACAGCGTGCCGAGACTTTCCTGGCAGAATTGGAATCCGGCACCCATCCGTTGGCGCCGTCGATCTTTGCCAGGCGTCTTCGCATTCCGTTTCGTGCGTTCCTGCAAGCACCCGACATCATCGAACGGCTTCGCCGACACAATACCCGGTATGCACCGGTCGCAGAGGGCCGCATGGAGACGCGACTTGGTGAGTTGCGCGACCAGAACCTGCTTGCAAGCTATCGGGAATTTGCTGGGCTGCGCGGTGTCTCGCTGCGAACTCTGTTTTTGCGTCACCCCAATTGGTGCCGCCGGCTTGCTGAGCACAATAGGGCCATTCGTCGGAACCATACCCGTTTGTTGGCTGAGCAACGGCTGGCGGAGTTGGAGGAATCTCAGACGCCCGAACCGTTGTGGATGTTCGCCAAGGTCCTTGGCCGGGACCGTAGTTGGCTCCGGCGGGAGTTGCCGGATGTGGTCAGTCGGTTGGTCCACCACAATCAATGCATGGGTCTTAAGGGTGCGCACATTCCGAAATCCGAGCGGATTGCGGCCATCCGACAAGAGTACGAGGGCGCTAAACGCTTAGGGCTCGCCTTATCCGCACAGGATTTGGCGGGCCGCTGCCACGTGTCCGTCGATACGATTCGTCGACATTGTCCAGAGATATTGCAGGAGATGCGGGGGCCATCCGCTCATGAGCGGCTTAACACAGCGTGGGATGTGTTGGAAAAATTGGACGAGGTGCTCGACGTGGCACGGATCGCCCAGACAGCTCAGACGTCGATCAACTGGATAACGCAGCAAGGCGCGTTATGGCAAGAGAAAGTCGCGGAACATAATCGCAAGGTTCACATTCGGCAATTAGAACGCACGTGGGAACGTTATGCGGCTCAGAGTGAACGTTGGTCGGCTAAACGTTTTGCGGAGGAAGCGGGACTGACCTATGGCGAATTTCGCACCCAATTTCCTGGCTGGAACGCGCGGGTTGTCGCGGTTCCAAAGGACGATGCGACTCGCCGGCATTTGGAGCAGCTATTGGAAGAGGTCCGCATGAGCGACCAGATAGTTAGCCCCGTGACCTTAGCAAAGCGCGCCGACGTGACCTACACCACCCTTCTGCGCCACTATCCCGACATTTATGGGGCTCTCAGGGATCACGCAATGGAGTTTCGGCCGCGCATTGAGGCCTATCTCGCGGAGCTGGAATTAACGGACACACCGGTGTCGATGAGCGCCTTTTGCAGCCACTGTGGAATCGCCCATTATTCCCACTTACTAGCGTATTTTCCGAACATTGCGGAGCGGGTGCGTTCGCTCAAGAGCACCGGTAGGAGGTAGTCGTGGCCAATAACCGAAAAATCAACGGCAAGACCACTGAACAAAGACTGCGCGAGGAGTTGCAACGAATAAAACAGACCCGCGAAGCGGTGACGGTGGCGGAGTTCGCACGACGAGCGCGGGTGAGCTATGCGTCGCTGACCCATGACTATAGGGAAATTGCTGACGAGGTGCGTCGCCTTCGTGATGCGGGAAAACCGTTACCGAGTCCGTCACCAGTCACGTTGCCGCGGAAGCGGCATCCAGATCTCGTAGAGGCCAGTACCCTTATCGGACAGCTAAGGCAGCAAATTGTGAACCTAGCCAGTGAAGTATCAAATCTACAGGAAGATCGCGATCGATGGCAGAGGCGAGCTCAACGGCTGATGGTCGAGGAGAACCACAATGAGCTCTTACGAGGGATCATCGCGACGCTGTCTAATGATTTGGCCTGCGAGACCGACCAGCGAATGCTGCTCCGCCTGATCGAGGAGGCCAAACCTCAGAATACCTAGACGTGGTGGGTCGTCGGTGGATGGGACGAATCACCAACTTAGTGACCGGCAGTCTTTAGTCCTAACATCGATCGCCGGCATGAGTGGAAACATGCCCTTCACATCTCGACTTGCCATTCGATGAAATGTAATGCTAACATCTTCTATAGATCTGCTATATTATGTGTATTATGTGCTATTTTGGAGGTGGTAACTTCGTGGATATGGATAAAGCAGCTACGATAGCCAGATTGAATCGGGTATTTAGCCCAAGTGCGCCAGTAGACGATGCTACCTTGTTCGCAGGACGTTCCCTTCAAATCAATCAGTTGTTGAGCTTGCGGGTCAGCGCGGTCAACACGCGATCATCTTTGGGGAACGCGGCGTCGGGAAGACTTCTCTGGCAAATATATTGTCCCCGGTACTTAGAAGCGCTGATCTGCCGCATGTCGCTGTGCGGGTAAACTGCGATGCTTCTGATGATTTTCAGAGCATTTGGACCAAGGTTTTCGCGAATATCTCTATTACCATTGAAAAGAAGACGCCGGGATTTGTGCCACAGTCTCAATCGGTTGTCTATCCTCTCAGCGAACTAGCCAGTACCGCTTATTCTCCAGATGTCATAAGGCTCACCTTGTCCCGTCTTGCGGTACCCGTGGTCGTAATCATTGACGAGTTGGACCGTCTGCCTCGGCGTCGTTCCGACATCTCGCGCCTGTTTGCTGATACCGTCAAGAGCCTTTCTGATCACAGTTCGCCTGTCACGCTCGTGTTGGTTGGTGTAGCGGACTCTGTTAGCGATTTGCTGGCGGAACACCATTCGGTGGAACGTGCTCTTGTGCAGATCCACATGCCCCGTATGAGACACGCTGAGCTACAGGAAATTATCACTAAAGGGGCCACCGTCCTCGGTATCGGCCTGGATGACGATCTTCCTGAGGTTTTTGCCCAACTCTCTATGGGGTTCCCGTATTTTACGCATCTTCTTGCTCACCACACATTTTCGGAGGCTATCCAAAATGGCTCAGACAAAGTCACGCTCGCGCACCTTGGGGCGGCCATGGTGATAGAGTTGAACAACGCTGAACACAGCGTTGTTCAACTCTATCACCGTGCGACCGATACAACGCGACCGGGAACCCTCTTTGAACCGGTGCTATTGGCTTGCGCGCTATGCGACGTGGATGACATGGGATTTTTCACGGCGCGGGCCGTTCGCGATAAGCTAACAGCCGTCACAAGACGCAAATATGATATCTCCAGCTTTTCGAGACACCTCAATGCGTTCTGCCATTCCCGGGGACCGATATTGGGGCAAAATGGCGTCCGACGGAAGTTCCGTTTTCTTAATCCGTTGATGCAGCCGTATATCATTCTCCGCGCCTTGTCCTACAATCTCCTAGATTTGAATGGGCTCATCTCGAACGCGAAGGAGTCCTCCTAACTGTCTCCGGTGCGGTGCCAGCGAACGAAAGTGGCACAAGGGGTGGCAAGATTCATGGAGCACATGATGCTATCCGAGGCGACGTCGCATGAAGAGGAGGATGTTAAGCACGGCGTCGCAATATGTCCGGTAGCATTCGGCGACGTTTTGGGTTAATCAGTCCGTCGCGATATTCTTGACGACGAAAAAGACATCGTTTCTTCCCGATTATAGGCTTCTGCGATCCGGGGGACCGAACTGTGGGGGAGACGTGGGAAAACCATCAAACGTTGGTATTCATTTTACTATAGCAATGAGGGAGGATTTTATTCTAATGGTAAGCAAAGAGCAAATCGTACAATGGGTGGCGGACGGTGAAACTGACAATGTAGACTTCAAGGCCCCGATGCCCTTCAAGGAGTCCCATCGGGCGGAAATAGCCAAGGACATTATTGCGCTCTGTAATACCAAGGATGGAGGCGTCCTGTTGATCGGCGTGGAGGACGAGCCAGCGGTAATCGTTGGTGTCCCCGACATTGACGCAAGGACGTGGGAAGCGACGAAAATCCACGATTATTTGCGCCGACACGCCGATCCTGTTCCTGTTGTCCGCGTGGAAAAGGTGGATGTGGATGGTAGACGGGTGGTTGTAGTCATCGTAAACGAATTTTCCGGACAGCCAGTGGTTACCACACGGGATTCAGCCGCTTTCGTGGAGGCATCGGTTCTTATGAGGCAGGGTGTGTCATCCAAACCTATCGCGTCCGCAGATGCAATGCGCGACTTGTTGGAGCGAGCCATTCGACGGCGGGCGGATCAGTTGGTCATAACTTTGGGTAAGGTTATCCGAGGCGACGATCCTGTTCCGCACCAATCCCCGAGTTACGACGCGGAGCTAGCTGTCATTGCGCCGTTGCGAGCGACGACGGCCGCAGATCGGAATGGTCAGTCGTTGGGTTGGTGGCAAGTCTCTGCGTTTCCTCAACATGAGGTTGCAGTGACGATGACCCAGGTCAAACGTCTAGAATTGTGGAGGACTGCCTCCGTGAACTTTCGCGGGGGAGGAATGCCGTATTGGGACCCCGCCCAGTGGTGTGTTCGCCACAGTGACGGCCAGACGCGACTCCAGTATCAGCTCGTTGCACCTCCGCGCCAAGAGGCGTGGGTGGCATTTGACTCTGGAGTATTTGGCATGGTGCGAGCGATGCCGGAAGATTTATGGGGTCAAGTTGGGTGGGCAACTAATCCGAATACTCTAATGGACATTGTAGAGACCATTAGTTACTTAACCGAAATGCACCTGTTCTTCCTGAGATACTTCCAAACGCTCGCTTACGACGGGGGAATTCGTATCGAGGTCCTGTTAGGCAATTTAGCGGGACGTTCGCTGACGTCGACTGAAGGGTTCTTTATGCCATCCCTAATGGGCGCCAGGTCGTACAGTGACACTTTCCAATACGCATACGAAGTGGACATGGCGGAAATGCCTTCCCGCGTTCTGCAACTTGTAGTCGGGACGGCCGTGCGGTTGTTTGAGTTGTTTAATTGGGATAACGAGGGGCTTATACAGCAAAAGGCGATAGAGCAGATCAGTCGTGCTGGATATCGGCTTTAAAAGAGCGGGCCCCGAAAATCTGTTGCAGGGAAATTGAACCCGTCTAATGCCATAGAGGCCGCCCATCGATTTGTCGCGGAATCTGCCCGTAACGTCGACTATTGTACCTGTGGAGTTTGCTGTGGAACGTTAACGGCATAGCGTAGACATGCCAAACAACCTGTGTATTATAGAATGATCACAACACCTAAGAAGTGCTAGGTCGGGTGACGCTGAACATCCTAAAGACAGCTCTATGACCGTTGTGTTTACTGTTAGAGGGATATGTGATGAACACATATCCCTCTTGTTATTTGCGGGTGATTGATAACAAGCCTTAGAATAATACGAAACACGTTGTAATTAGAAGGATCGAAATTCGTGTAAACACTTATAAGCGAATACGCATGGATGCCAGGGGGGTAGATCCTTGTGGGCGCAATAACGTTGCAATGGATAGCTGTGCCACTATCGTCAGGAGAAGTCCGATTTAAAGGAATTTACTACCCTCTTGAAATTTAATCCAGAGCCAATGATTGGGTAGATATATGGGGACACCATGGTATCGTTATTGTTTATGGGCTACGATTTCAAGCGAACTGTGCCGGTCAAAGAATCAGTTTTCTACCGCCAAGTGTATGTATGATGCGTTGTTTGAGGGTCACGACTTAACGAAAGGAGGTGGATTTGTTCACCAGAAGAAATCGGGATTAGATATGGATGAGTTCCACCATGTTCTCCGGACGTTAGGGTATAGTACTTTTCAGGAAACTGGCACCATTGAATACGACAAGGACACAGTAATTCGATTCATACAAAAGGCAGGAGTAATGGCAGGCATTCGAAAATACCACGAGCATTTGTTTTTGGATGACGTTCTCGTTAGTGTTCCGTTGTTTACGGTAGAAGGTAACTACTACAAATGGAAGCACAAGGCCATGCAAGAATATTTTGCCCAATATATCTGCGCCGATGCGAAGGCGCATCAGGAAACGATATTGATGAACATGTACCGCAGCGCCCATTTGGCACTCTACATCCATGTGCTCGACCTGTGCTATAAAACCTTTCGGGCTACCATCGTTCATCAAGTTCTCCAAAAGATGGTGGCCCACTATTAGTCGGCTTTTTGCGGCACCGTATTCGAGCACATCGATTCCGAAGAGCTCAAATCCAGACGGGAGTGGACTTTCAATAGGACCATTGTCATACTCCCTGAATCTGCCATCGAATATGTCTTCGGATCACGAGACAATCTGGTAAGCAGGTTTCCGGAGTTGGGTTCGGAGACATTATCTGATCTATGGCATAAAAGCCTATTCCTAGTTGGAGAGGAAGTCTCGGACTTCATACTGGAGCATCCCAAAGCGTTGTTGATCGACATGTTGGGAGACAAACAGGCAAGGTTCCTGGTTCCTGCGGCCCCCTAGTCCTCCTCCTGTAAATCAAAGGTGCAAATTATTCGTCGACGGCTATATAGGCGGATGGGATCTTCCAACTCATTGCACACTTACCAACAGTGACTTTACCACTGTCAATCAACATCTTCAAAGTCATGGACCCTCGTTTATCATCGAGCGATGTCAAGACGAACTTCAACGCATTGAGGAGGAGTTGGCAGAGCCCATTCGTTCCAATTTCTCTGTGGTCCCACGTTTTGCCCGACGGGCATGGACGTCGGAGGAGCGCGAGCACCTCATTGCCATACTCAACGAAGAATGGTGGACCTGGCGCGCGTGGCACGACCGTGGGACGGACCATGGTCGGACACCTGATCTGTTAACGGTTACCGCATCGTATCTGTGCTGGAAAGAAACCGTGCGGCCTTAAGAGATCAACGTCCTCACCGTTGCGGACGTAGACGTCGGCGTAGGGAGACTCCGATTACATGCGCCGAATAAGAATGAGTATCTTCTCGAATTGCAAAGCCCTGCTTCGAACTGACCTTGCCAGAGGTTCAGGAATGGCAGAATAACTTTGAGGAGATCCCTCATCGTCTTGCTCGCATCGAAAGGCAGGAGTGGTTGAAGGGGCTGAAGGAAGTGTCGTTTGCTTCGGATGCTTTTATACCGTTTAGAGACAATTTGGACCGAGCAAGCCAAAGTGGAGTCAGAGATGTAGTTCAGACGGGGCATTCTTTAAGAGACATAGAAGTCATTCGAGCAGCTGAAGAATATGGTATGGTCATGTTCTTTTCAGGGCTGCGTTTGTTCCATCATTGATGGACATAAACGGACAGTTCTTCAACAAACGGGGGGCATTAACGGGCTGGGTAGTGATTCAGCCTAATGTTCCGTAAATTTAGTCCGGGGTGGCCTGATAATACATTTGGGAGCAGATGTCTGACAAGCACTGCCGGAACGCAGTATGCGTGGTAGGCAGTGCTTGGTCGAGCAGGGCGACTGCATCCATCGAAATTACTCGGTGTAAAAAACTCGTCGAATTTCTTCGTCGGTCAGATAGTTTGCTGCTTGGCGGGCAATGGCACGGATTGTTCCGGTGTCCAATAATGAGTGATTGGGGACAACCATGATTTGGCGTCCGGATGGAGTCGAACGCACCAACTTCATATGGCTTCCTCGCTGGCGATCAACGGCGAAGCCCAACGGCTGCAATAAAGCGACCAGCGCTGCGCCGGAGCATCGACGGAGTCTAGGCATAATCGGGTTCCAGCTCGATCATCACGACAATCGAGGGATTAGGCGCAAGGTTCCAGGCGGCCAAATCCTCACCGTCCAGCATCAATCCCACGGCCTCGCGCAAGTTACTCAAACTTTCCTCGACGGTGGCACCCTGCGTGACCACCGGAAAATCCACGCACTCGGCCACGTAACCCGATTCGTCACCGGACCGAATCACCGCTTGAATGGTATGACGGGGTTTCATGACGCGCTCCCTCCTCTCTCTCATTATGCCACCAAGGGTCGCCGGTTCCAAGTTCCGCAGAAGATATCGAGCCTCATCATTATCGCTTCTGGGGGCGAGTGTGCATGAGGCTTGATTAGCATTGTGCGGGCGTTAGGCACCGTGCGCTGCAAGGACGGCGCAGGATTCCGCCCCAGGAACTCGCATAACTAACGTCTAAGAATGTCATGGGAGGTTCTCGCCTCATGTCACACTCATTGGCCAACAAGGTGGCTGTGATTACCGGAGCGAATCGCGGGATTGGCCGCGCCATTGCGCATGGATACGCCGGTGCTGGAGCGACGGTCGTGTGTAGAGCAGGACATAGATGAAGTAGCGGCAGATATTCAGGCGGCCGGCGGTCATGCTGTGGCCATGCCTTGCGATGTGACAGATGTGATGGCTGTCGACGTCTTGTTTCGGCAGGTCGCCGAGATCTATGGCGGCCTTGACATCGCGATACTGAACGCCGGAATCGACGCCGAGCATACCCGTGTTGAGGGTTGAAAACATGGACGTGAACCTGAAATGGGTGACGCTGGACAACGGCATTCGATTTCGATTCCGCGCTCCAACTTCGCAATCGGGCGATTTTTGAGCTGTTGTTGGGTGGGGCCAAGCGTTTACGGGCGTTGTTGCGCCTCCGCACTGACGACATCTTTGGGACCGAGCGGACGATACTGGTTCTACCTGCTCACCGCCGAGGATTGGCAAGCCAAGGGACTCGACGAACAGAACTTGTGGATCGTGAAGTGGTTACAGGAATGGCACAAGGACGACGCCTCATGAGCCAGTGGCTGCACCAAGACCCTTTTTTCGCGTACTCGACGCTCAACAGTATCGACGAGGGACCGAGATCCGAACGCTTGCGCACACATCGGCCGTTCAGCCCGCCGATGTCTTAGTATGGTGCGCAAGCGATGGGACGGCTCAGCACGCGGCATTTGCGGTCAGCCAAGACACCGTGTTTCAGAAAGAAGGGCAAGGTTGGGAAGGCCCGTGGCAGCTCGTCCGATTGGAAGACGTGTGTACAAACCGTGCGCCTTTGGAGGCGAACACTCACACCGAGGGCAACACAGCGTAATCATAGGCTCTATCGGCCAAAGCGGTTGCGCATTTTGAACTCGACGGAAGCCCTGCCGGTGATCGTCGTTCGAGCCGACGACCAGTAGCCGAGGCCGTCTGGTCCAGCAAGAACTTCCTGCACCGTATCGTTGGCATAGCATACCGGGGATGCAGGTCCGTCTTACGGGACAAACGGGGGCTTTAGCGCCCTAAGCAAGAACCAGAAATCGATCAAACTACCTGTGTAGAAAAGCTTAAGAACGACACCTAAAAAAGGCTAGATTCAGTCTAACCGTTTGTCCTGCTCGTCAGCTCAAAATCGTCTAAATTAAGGGGCCATAGATATGACACGAGTCGTATCTATGGCCCTTCTTACTGACTGGTCGGGGCTTTCCTACTCGGCGAGGGCATGTTGACAATAAGCTGAAAACAGACTAAACTAGACTAAGTTTAGTAATTCGAGGTGACTTGGGTGAAGTCCGTAAATATTCATGAGGCAAAGACCCACCTTTCTCGGCTTCTTGATGAGGTGAGTCGAGGCGAGGAAGTAACAATTGCCAAGGCGGGCAAGCCCATTGCGCGGCTAGTCCCGGTAACGGTCTCTCGACCAACTCGGACACCGGGCTTTTTACGTGGAAAGATCCATATTTCCGATGATTTCGATGCGCCGCTCCCCGACGACGCACAAACGAGTTTTGAAGGGTTCGACGAGTGATGCTACTGCTCGATACGCATGTCTACTTATGGTACCTGGTCGATTCCCCACATATTACGCGCGAGGTTTCTGAGCAGATTTCGGAAGCCGACGTGGTTCTTGTCAGTGCAGCCTCCATTTGGGAAGCCGCCATCAAAATCAATCTAGGGAAACTCGATGCCAAGATTTCCGACCTCGTTAAGGGCATCGAGGCCAGCGGATTCTCGGAGCTTCCCGTGACTGCCGAGGACGCGAGTATGGTAGCGAGCTTGCCGCCCATTCATAATGATCCGTTTGATCGGCTACTCGTTGCTCAAGCTCTGAGGGGTCCGTTTCGCCTACTCACCGCTGACTCGACTGTGGCCAAATACTCTGACGTGGTCCAGCTGGTGACGTAATACAAACTTCAAAGTTGGGGGGTGGTGGGCGGGACTGCGTAACCTTGCCTTCGGATTGCGGAGTTGTGAGCACGGCACAAACTCCTCGATCGGTTGTATCGAATTGAGCCGAAACGTTTGTGTTCGCACAAATTTCTTACGACCCAACCTAACCTGTGATAGGATCAGCCTAAGTTCTTGACTGATCGGTAATGGAGAAATGGCTTTGCTAAGATGATCGGGAAACTACACACGTAGTATTCCGGTTCTCTGCCTCAGAGCTCACCAGATCGTTGGAACGCCGAATTCTCCAAAAGCAGGATCTTTCGAGAGGATGGCTAATCCTTCCACTAGTGACTGGGCTGCCAATATGCGATCGAACGGATCTCGGTGTTGGGCATAGAGTGTTCCGGCTTTGATTGCGTGTATCGAATTAATGGCCAATTCTACGGCTCGTAGTGTTCTCAGGTGATCATGGTATCCTTCGATGACCATTCGCGCTTCCGGAAGTCGGCCCAACTCAAACTTAATCGCAACTTCCCAAGCAGAAGCGGCGGACACCACGATCGTGTTTTGGGACTCTTCGATGATCTCGGTGGCGGCTTGCGATAGCTTGTCGGGCTCGACCAAGGCCCACAAAAGCGCATGAGTGTCCAGCAACACTTTCATCGCCATCGGTCCAGCTCCTCCTGAGAGAGGGGCTCAAAGAACGCCTCAGAAATTTTTCCTGGCACAAATCCCAACGGACGCTTTTCCCTATCGTGGAGCGGGACAAGTTTGGCATAGGGACGGCCGCCCTTCGCGAGAATCACTTCTTCGCCTTGATAGACCTGATCAAGTATCTTAGACAGATGGGTTTTTGCTTCGTGAACATTGATGATGCGTGCCAAGGAAAGCACCTCCAAACTTAGTCCATTTGACTTAGTTTACTCCTGCTCCGTATAAATGACAACGCACTCTACGGCTGGCACTGTTTCGCGGGGTCTGAAGTAACCTATACAGTTTGACCAAACGCAGTCCCGGTTCAGGCTTGTTGACCCAAGTTACCTGTGGGGCAAATCAACAACCTATAATAATCATGGCGGGATCGGGTAAGTGCACCTGGCAACCGGGTCCCCTTAGCTTTAACCTCCCCGATGGAGCCTGGACGTGACCAAAAAGCAACGATGCGAAAATGGGCGTGCTGAGGGGTGTCCGTGAGACGACCCCACAATCGTCTTGACAGCATGGGTTTCCAACACCGGGATAAGACTGGAACGATCAAAACATAGGGCTTGCTATCAGACGGATTGCTGTGATGTCTAACAAGGGACAAGTCGTTGTGCCCATAATTACGGGATGCATATTCGTTAAGCACGACGTAAGTTCCGCAATTGCGCGAGGAAGCCGATCACTGTACCAACTATTTGCAACACGGCATTTGACACGATTGCAGCATCGTGTGGCAGCGAGCCTTCCGAGCCTGGCCCTTTTCGCGCTGTTTCTCCCGGCATTCCATCGTCCTGCCACAAGAATTGAATCCGCATCTGCCATGAAAAAGAAAACTCCCGGAATCCCTTATGGTGTGAGCGGGAATCCCGGGAGACTTGCGTTTTATTAAACCATCGCCTTGAGGACAGTCTGTAAGATTCCGCCGTTATAGTAATAATCGACGTCGACCGGGGTATCAAGACGAGCCAGCACGGGAAAACGAACAGACTCGCCATTCATCCGGGTTACCGTGACGGTCAGTTCCTGACTCGGTGCCATATCGCGGGGAACGCTAATATCCACCACTTCATCGCCTGTGATGCCATACTTTTGCCAGTTGTCGCCTTCAAAGAACTGCAATGGCAAAACGCCCATGCCCACTAAGTTGCTGCGATGAATTCGTTCAAAGCTTTCCGCAACGACCGCCTTGACCCCAAGCAGTGAGGTGCCTTTAGCCGCCCAGTCGCGAGAACTGCCCGTGCCGTATTCTTTGCCGGCAAAGACCACCAATGGCACATTCTCACTCTGGTAGCGCATTGCAACGTCGAATACAGAGCCCTCAACCCCATCGGGATAATGACGGCTAAATCCTCCTTCTCGGCCATCGAGCATCTGGTTTCGTATCCTGATGTTGGCAAATGTACCGCGCATCATCACTTCGTGGTTACCCCGTCGTGCACCATAGGAATTGAAGTCTTTAGGCTGTACTCCATGTGCCCTGAGGTATTCAGCGGCCGGGCTCGAAGAGGCGATGCTGCCCGCAGGTGAGATGTGATCTGTAGTAACTGAATCTCCCAACAAGAGCAAGATCCGCCCATGGTCCACGGAAAAACTACGCATTGCTGTCTCTTGACCTGAAAAGAAGGGAGGTTCCTGAATGTAGGTTGAGTCATGATCCCACGCGTACAGTTCGCCCTCGGGCACCGGCAAGTGATTCCACTGCGGATTGTCGGAAAACACCGTGCGATATTCTTCTGCAAAGAGGTCGGGTGTCAAGGCAGCCGTCATCGTGTCTTCGATTTCGGCAGCGTTGGGCCAGATATCTCGTAAATACACTGGTGCGCCGAAGGTGTCATAGCCTAAAGGGTCACTTTGCAGGTCAATATTCACCGTTCCGGCCAACGCATACGCCACCACCAGTGGCGGCGAGGCCAAGTAATTAGCTTTGACCAAGGGATGGATTCGGCCCTCAAAATTGCGGTTTCCGGACAGCACGGCCGCCACCGTAAGGTCCGCCTGTTGGATCGCTTGGGACACCTCATCTGGTAGTGGTCCGCTATTGCCGATGCAGGTAGTGCAGCCATAACCAACCACGTCAAAACCGAGCTCCGCGAGAGGCTCCAAAAGTCCTGCTTTTTCCAAGTAGGCGGTGACCACACGGGAGCCGGGAGCCAGACTTGTCTTAACGTAGGGTGCAGGCCGCAATCCTCGGGACGCCGCCTTTTTGGCCAACAACCCAGCGCCTATCATGACCGTGGGATTAGACGTGTTGGTGCAAC
The DNA here is from genome assembly GCA_021784595.1 of Bacillota bacterium. Lineage (GTDB taxonomy): Bacteria > Bacillota > Sulfobacillia > Sulfobacillales > Sulfobacillaceae > Sulfobacillus_C. The sequence continues at coordinate 68,989 of JAJYHT010000035.1, forward strand.
TAGTGATGGCCGCTATAACCACCGACCCTTGCGTCAGGGTTGCCACCGGAGCATCCATTACCGTCACCGTAGAGGTCCGAGAGACGGCCTCTGCATTGAGACCAAATCCCCGCTCAGCGATCGGTGTGGTGAGTGCCCGTTGAAACGTGCTTTGCATTCGGGAAAGAGGGACTCGGTCCTGTGGACGCTTGGGACCAGCCAGACTTGGTTCCACACTGCCTAAGTCCAAGGACAGCACTTCGGAAAATAGTGGTTCTGGCATCTCGTCGGTTCGGAACAAGTTTTGGGTCTTGCAATACCACTCCACTAGACGGATATGTTCTTCGGAACGAGCAGTCTGCCCTAAATACCGCAGGGTCTCCTCGTCAACCGGGAAAAAGCCCATCGTGGCGCCATATTCAGGCGCCATGTTGGCCACTGTAGCTCGGTCGGCCAAACTCATCCGACTGATGCCTGAGCCAAAAAATTCCACAAATTTACCAACCACTCCATGACTTCTCAACATTTGAGTCACTGTCAGAGCCAAATCAGTAGCTGTGACGCCAATCCCGAGTTCACCATCCAAACGCACCCCAACCACTTGAGGGGGAAGGAAATAGAGAGCCTGCCCCAGCATGTTTGCTTCGGCCTCAATACCGCCCACGCCCCAGCCCAGAACTCCCAGGCCATTAACCATGGTAGTATGCGAATCCGTACCTACCACCGAATCAGGGTACACGACCATACGGCCCTCGCCGTCCGATTTGGACGCCACAACATTGGCCAAGTATTCCAGATTGACCTGATGCACTATACCCGTACCTGGTGGCACTACACGGAAATTGTGAAATGCCCGCTGTGCCCAATTTAGTAGGCGATAGCGTTCCTGGTTCCGTTCAAATTCGCGGTCAATATTATAGCCAAGTGATTCAGGTGTGCCAAAACGGTCCACTTGGACCGAGTGATCTACCACTAAGTCCACTGGCACCAACGGATTAATTTCTTGCGGACTATGTCCGAGCCGTTGCAAGCTGGACCGAAGGGCCGCCAAATCCACCACCGCGGGCACCCCCGTAAAATCCTGCAAAACAACACGAGCAGGCTTGAAAGGGATCTCAGACACGTTCGCTTGGTGCGGTTGCCAATGGGCCAGTCGGATGACGTCCTGTTCGGTAATTTGATAACCGTCCAATTGGCGCAAGACAGCTTCCAGCAAAATCTTGATCGAAAATGGCAATCGGTCGATATTAACGCCCGGCAACTTATTCAACGCGGACAGTTGGTAATACGTAAGGGGTCGGCCATCCAACACGGTGTCGACCCGAGCTTCAAATGGATCATGGATAATTTGTGTCAATCAGTTCACCTCGTCTTCCGAGTCAAAGATACAACGCCTCTATTTTAATCTACTTTGGTCAATTATTCGATCTTGTCTCCGGCAATGCTATAATCGCTTGGTGAAGAATGTGGCAGAAAGGTGCGCCTAACTGATGCAATGGAAAGAGCGTGTGGCACAGGGCCGCACATTTGCAATAATTTCGCATCCCGATGCAGGCAAGACCACCTTAACCGAAAAACTCTTGCTGTTCGGAGGAGCAATTCGTGAAGCCGGTGCGGTAAAAGCCCGCAAGGCGCAGGCCCATGCCCGCTCCGACTGGATGGAAATTGAACGCCAACGCGGCATTTCGGTAACCTCGACGGTATTGCAGTTTCCTTATCGGGGATACCGAATTAATTTGTTGGATACTCCTGGTCACCAAGATTTTAGCGAAGACACCTATCGCACCTTGTTGGCAGCCGATAGTGTAGTGATGGTGATTGACTCCGCTAAAGGCGTGGAGCCCCAAACTATCAAATTGTTTGAGGTATGCCGCCTGAGAAAAATACCGGTGTTCACTTTTTTCAACAAACTGGATCGCGAATCGCGAGAGCCATGGGATCTCTTGGATGAGGTGGAACACGTACTAGGTATCGAAACGTATCCTATGAATTGGCCTGTTGGCATGGGACTAGCCTTTCGTGGCATATTTGATCGTCAACATCAGACTTTTGAACGGTTTGACCGAAATCGGCAAGTGTTGGAGCAAGTGCCTTACCGTGAATTAACGGGAATCCCCGATGATCAAATTCACGAATTGGAGGAGGCTTTGGAACTGCTGGACGGCGCCGGCGGCCGCTTTGATCCTGCCAAAGTGTCGGCGGGTGAACAAAGTCCGGCGTTTTGGGGCAGCGCCATCGCCAACTTCGGGGTTCAAAGTTTCTTGGATCACTTTATCGAGTTGGCGCCGCCTCCTTTACCCAGGCTGTCGACCGACGGCTATATCGAACCCGAACGCGAGATCTTTACAGGATTTGTGTTTAAAATCCAGGCTAATATGAACCCGTCTCACCGAGACCGTGTGGCCTTTTTACGCATTTGTTCAGGACAATTTGAACGTGGGATGACAGTGGTTCACGAACCAACCGGAAGGACCCTGCGTCTGTCCCAACCCCAGCAGTTTTTAGCCGAGGATCGCCAAATAGTGGACTTCGCCTATCCCGGGGATGTCATTGGCTTGCATGATTCTGGGCTTTTTGCGATTGGAGATACCTTGACCAATCAGCCGGGCGTGCGATTTGTCGGCTTTCCTCGATTTAGTCCAGAGCACTTTGCGGAAATCGAATTGAAATATACTCTAAAGCACAAGCAGTACCAGCGCGGAATTGAAGAACTCAGTGAAGAAGGGCTCTTGCAAGTTTTCCGCTCACCAGACCTAGGTCCAGAAATTTATTTAGGCGTAGTCGGACCGCTTCAGTTCGAAGTCTTGCAATACCGACTCCAACACGAATATGGTGTGGAGGTGACCCTGCGCCGCCTCTCTTATACCATGGCTCGCTGGATTGTGAGCGACTCGTTGCCGGACATCGGGCGCTTTGATCATGCTAAAATTGTAGTGGATCAAACCCAGCGTCCCGTGGTGCTGATCGAAGACCAACGCACTTTGGAAAGATTGCAAGAGAAAAATCCGAATTTGCAACTTTCAGAGGCATCCGCAACCCCCCTAAACTATTGAGAGAGAAGGTCACGCTGTGCAATATAGAAGACTCGGACAATCTGGCATCAAAGTGTCGGAAATTGCTTTAGGGAGTTGGCTGACGTATGGCACGGTCACTGAGAAATCAGTAGGAGAGGCCTGCGTACATAAGGCGTATGAATTAGGCATCAACCACTTTGATTGCGCCAATGCCTACGGCAGCGAACCACATGCTGCCGAAAGGTTCCTAAATGAGGCTTTAGCCCCATTTTCCCGGGATTCGTACGTGCTGACGTCCAAGGCGTTTTGGCCGGTGGGCACGGGACCAAACGACCGCGGATTGAGCCGCAAGCACCTCATCAATCAAGTTGACCAGAGTCTAAAAGCGCTAGGAACCGACTATCTGGATATTTTTTACTGTCACCGATATGATCCTGGTACGGAAGTAGAAGAGGTATTGGAAGCCCTGGACGACTTAGTCACCCAAGGAAAAATTCTGTATGCCGGGATCAGCGAATGGCCTATAGCTAAGATAACCGAAGCAATAAAATTAACCGCCGTTCACAGATTCCATAAAATCCGCGCCAGTCAACCCGTATACAACATGTTCAACCGCTACATTGAAAGTGGCGTGTTGCCAGTATGCGAAGACAACGGTATCGGATTGGTAGTGTTTTCGCCGCTGGCCCAAGGAATGCTAACGGGAAAATATCGAAGGGGACAAGCGTTACCCGAAGGCTCGCGGGCTACCACGGCTAGAGTTAGCGGCTTCATCACTCATATGCTAAACGACACCATGTTTTCCCGTGTCGAAGCATTAGAGGGCGTAGCCAAAGAATTGAATCTCAGCTTAAGCCAATTGGCGTTGGCCTGGGTCTTGCGCCAATCGGCCATCGCCAGTGCGCTAATTGGTGCCTCTCGACCCGAACAAATTGAAGAAAACGTTGGCGCAGTAGGAGTCACCCTGTCTGATGAGACCTTAAAGCAGGTTGAGGCCATTTTAGGATAACCTCACTGAGATTAGCATAACCGGTTTCAGTCCTTCGTATGGATAATCATATGGAGGGAGCACCATGGAGCACGCGGTACAAGACCTTTACAGAAGCCAAGTGAAAGCACTGCAACAGGGGTACCGGAGATTTCTGGAATTGATTCCGCAAATCTCCGGTACCCGTCTGTTCTTAGCGGTATTGTCTGGAACCATCGCCATTATCTGGTTGTCCGCATGGTCTCATAATGCGGTGGTGGGCTACGGCTACGGAGCCATATTATTCAGCGCAATAAGCTGGCCTTTTGTGCCCCGCTTGGCGCGCCACTTGTTTTGGCCGCGCCACCTGTTGACCAAATCGGTGGCCATCCTGATGCTCAGCATTCTCACCGGGTCTTTGGGCGATTTGATTCTAGGAAGAAACCCCCAAGCGGCGGGGCTGAGTCAATTCAATTGGACAATTGCGAAAAAACTGCTCTGGCAATTTCCCCTCGTGCTGCCTGTAGAAAATCTCTTACTGATCGGAGCCATGGTAGCCTTTATCAGGCTGGTCCAAGTGAAAACAACCACTCAAGCCGTCACTGGAGCTATTCTGGCAGCATTCTTTTTCGGCCTATGGCACGTGCCATTTTGGGGATGGGGAACTCTTTTAACTATTGGGCTGACGGTCGTGCCATGGACGCTCTACATGATGTTGACGGGAGATGTCTTGGTTCCGGTTGTAGCCCATGTCATGATGGATGGTTTAGCCATGCTGTCCAACTTTGCCCCCAACGCCGTGGTGCGGCAAGGCTCGCTGTTGTGGCTCGTGCTGGCCGCACTCGTTTGGAACGCTCTTAAGTCTTGGTGGCATGACCATCATGTTATTGTCCGCGAGTGAGAGTTACCGATCCTGTCAGGGCAGGTTTAGTCTGGCCTTCTACCGTCGCCACGATATTGACTTGCACGACATTTTCATCCACGTCGTGTATCGACCCGTCAATCGTTATGGTATGGTTTACTGCAACCATCGAGCGGAATCGATTCGACCAATGGGCGACCCTATAGCCTTGAACTAACAGCGGCTCGATCAAGCGAGTCACCAGACCCATGGTGAACATACCGTGAGCAATGACGCCATCGAGGCCAAACTGCCGTGCCACTTCATCGTCAAAGTGGATGGGATTGAAATCGCCCGAAGCACCTGCATACCGAACTAAATCCAAACGCGTGACACGGTGCACCACAGGAATGAGTCGAGATGTCATGGTAAAATTTCCTCGCGGGCAATAATCGTGCTTTCCGATACGAATGCCTCTTCTTGATGTTGGTTGGAGCCCTTCGTCTCTACGGTCAAAAACGTGAGCGGACCGCGTGATTTGACGTCTATGAGGGTACTAACTACGGTAATGACATCATGGGCCACCACCGGCACCCCGTAGCGAAAAGACTGCTCCCCATGGATGAGGCCCGCATCGGGCAACGCCAATCCAGGAATGAGAGCCCCATTCAACGTGATAACGAATGTGGGCGGGGCGACAACATCCCGATAACCAGCCGCTTGTGCGGCTACAGTATCGTAAAATGGAGCGTAAGTTAATCCCAATGCCTGTGCAAACCGTCGAATTGCCCCGACTTCAATATCGTGGGAGAGGGGGGATGATGTTGCGCCTACGGGAGGAATCTCCATGCTTAACCTCAGCCTCCAGCCTGTGTGTTTTCATCTGGCATTGTATAATAGTTTGACAATACTTGACAATGGACGGAGGTCTTTTAACGATGGATGTAGACCACGAAATACAACGCGTGGTGGATGCCTGGACTGGCATCATCCTCAACCAGGCGAACATCGCAGAGCGGATTGGGATACCACTGGTTTTGAAAATGTTAACTCCGCGTCCCCTGAATCCGCATCCACCGCATGGATGGACAGGTCATGCCGAATCCGAGGACATAAAATAATGGGGCAAATTCTGAACCTTCATCAGGCCTACTTAACTGGCGTGACCACACCAGAACTTATGATCGATAAGGCGATATCTCGCGTTGAAGAACGAAATAGTGAACTGCATGCTTTTGCTTCCCTGGATTATGAAAAAGCGCGTAGCGAGGCTGCTCAGGCCTCTGACCGGTATCGCGCCGGCAATTCACGAGGCGTGCTGGACGGCGTGGTAGTGGGGCTCAAAGATCTTTTTGAAACGGCGGGCATCCCCACCACGGCAGGCTCACGAATTCTTCTCGATTACGTTCCAACCCACGATGCCGACGTCGTGAAATTATTGCATCACGCCGGTGCCAATACCTATTTGGGAAAATTGAATCTGCATGAGTTTGCCTATAGCCCTACAGGCACCTCATCCCAGTTTGGGGCGATGAAAAATCCACACGACCCGAAAAAAATGGCGGGCGGATCCAGTGGCGGTTCGGCGATTGCAGTCGCCACCGGCATGACCGCAGCCGCCTTGGGAACCGATACCGGCGGCTCGGTGAGAATACCGGCGGCCTTTTGCGGTGTATACGGCCTAAAACCCTCCTATGGCCGCATTAGTGCGCGGGGGGTTATTCCGCTATCATGGACTTTGGATCATGTGGGACCAATCGCTAGTGACCTCGACGACTTGGAAATCCTTTGGCACACCTTAAGCCAAAAGCCTGAAAAAGAGGGGACCCTACCAGACACGCGGCAAATATTGTGGGGGACTCATGAGATCTGGGACACGATGGACCCTGCGGTCACAACACGTTTTGGGCAGGCTATGAAGCAAATAGAGGAGCGTCTTGAGGTGAGCCTACGGCAATCTCGATTGCCGCGAATTGACGAAGTGGGAGCGAGCCAACAGGTGATCATTGGTGCTGAAGCGGCCAATTATCATTGGGCGTGGTTGGCCTCTCGTCCTGATGACTACCAAGAAGATGTGCGTGAACGATTAACATCCAGAGCTGGTTACTTGGCCGTTCAGTATATTGAAGCATTGCGGCGGCGCCAAGAGCTGATCGATTTTTACGACAATCACGTGTTTGACCACTATGATTTCATCATGACCCCTACCGTTCCCATTTCCCCTCCCTCGTTGGATACCGTCGTGGTCAATGGAATGGATGTACGACAAGTCTTAACGGGATGGACGTCTCCATTCAACCTTTTAGGGTTGCCAGCGCTAACTATTCCCTTACCGCCCGCCGCCCAAGGCATTGGCTTGCAAATTGTTGGACCACGCTTTGGGGAAAACGGTTTAATAGCCTTCGCGCATAGTGTCGACGCTACACTACAGTCATAATTATCGAAAGTTTGCTTCATGCTAGTAGATATGAAGTGGCGACATTGGCGGCTCCTGACTGCATGGCGGTTTATCCGGTGGACCACAACGCTTCAAGTAATTAAAACCGGATTGGCATCGGGCTTGGCATGGGCGTTGGCACACAGTTTATTGAACAGCCAACGCCCATATTTCGCACCGCTGGCTGCCATCCTGTCCCTGCAAGTGACGGTGAAAGAATCCGTGTTCCGAGGTCTGCAGCGGGTGGTGGGAGTAGTGGCAGGGATTTTAGTGGCTCTTGTGGCGGTGCATTTCCTAGGGATTTCCGCCTGGAGCATCGGACTTTTGGTGTTGTTGGCAATGGGCATCGCGACTCGCTTGCAATTAGGCACCCAAGGAATTCCCCAAGTGGCCATCAGTGCGTTGCTGGTTATGACCATCGGAGCGAGCGTGCCAGGATATGCTCTGGCGCGCGTATTGGATACTATTTTAGGCGCAATGGTGGCGATTGTGGTCAATGCTCTAGTAATTCCTCCGGATTTTACCGACGCTGCCGAGCAAGCGCTGACCAGTCTCGCCGACTCAGTGAGCGCAGTGCTGGCAGGCATTCGCGATGACTTGGCCGACGGTTTGAATCCCACCGAGGCAAATCAGCATCTAGATCGGGCCCGCGAGGTGGATCGAGCTCTCTCCCAGGCGCGCCACGCAATTCGTCAAGCCGAAGACGGATTGCAATGGAACTATTTAGTACGCCATAGGAAGACCCGGCTTAAACGGTTGCGCCAAGCCATCATGGTGCTGGACCACTGCGTTAGTCAGGTGCGCGGCATCGCACGCACTTTGTTCGTGACGCTGAACCGTGACGTCACTTCGCCTTACGGCGCCTTTTTACCGCCCATTGCTGAAGAAATGATCAGCGTCTTTGATGTCATGGGAAACGCATTAGGAGCCTATGCCGAACTAATCCGAGGTCAGGACCAAACCGCTGCTGTAAAACTGGACGCCTTGTTAAATTCTGCCCGCTGCCACCGACAACAATTGATTGAAACCGCAGCCAGCCTATTGCTCCATCTTGACGCCGGCCGGTTTTTAGACATCGCTGCCGTGGTTTCGGACTTAGAAAAAATGAGCGAAGACCTCAACGTCTCCGCCCATCTTCTGGTGCCATTGGTTGCAGTAGGAACTTAGTGCGGTGTAAAACGAGCGATGCTGTCAGCCAAAACTTGTTCTCCCACATCTTTTGCCTGCCAACCACCAATAGTGACTGCCTTGTCTTCCAACTGTTTATAGGTGGCAAAAAAATGTGCGATCTCTTTTAACGTGTGGGCATTGACATCATCTAGATTTTCAATGTGACGAAAACGCGGATCGTCAACGGCCACTGCCAAAATCTTGTTGTCGACACCCTTGTCGTCAGTCATTTCCAAAAGTCCCACAATCTTTGCCCGTATCACACAACCGGGGAAGGTGGGAAAACTGGTCAAGACCATCACATCAATGGGATCGCCATCTTCACTCAAAGTGTCTTCAACGAAACCGTACTCTACTGGATAATGAAACGGCGAGTGCAGCACACGATCGAGTCGAATGCGGCCCGTTTCATGATCAACTTCGTATTTGTTTTGGCTACCTTGCGGAATTTCGATTGTGACATCCACTTCCATCCTAAAGGTCTCTCCTTTTTCAATCGTCTTGGAATATTGTGGCCGATGGCCACAAGAAAATCAATCCTACCGTTGACCTGGCATCTCGGGTATGGCAGTATGGTCCATTGAGGTCGAATCACATAATGGAACAATTACGCGCAGAACCGCTCAACACTCCAACCAAGCGCCTGTTATGGACTTACGGCGGATCCAACGTCGCCAGCGCTTTAGCGTCAACTTTTGTCAACCTATTTGTCTTTGTGGTGTCAGGACAGTTAAGGGCATTGGCCATTTTCAACGGAGCCTACTTCTTATCCCTCACCTTTGTTTTTTATGGCGTAGCATGGTTGTTCAAACGCCGAACCCCCCTCTATTCATATCAGTGGGGACTGGTATTGACCACGCTTTTTTACACCACTCTATTAGCCCTTCTATCGCGGGCATCCCATTATATTGTCTGGTTGGGCCTGTTTTATGGCCTAGCGCAGGGGGTTTTTTGGTTTGGAGTGAATTTAATGACCTTCGATACAGTACCAGCGCGGCAGCGTATTCGGTTTTACGGGGTAAGCTCTGCTTTAGGCAGCGTCACCGGGATTTTAGGACCGCTCGCCGGAGGCGCATTAGTCAGTCTGGTGCCAGGGTTGGCGGGATATGTCCTTTTGTTTGCCCTCACAGCGGTGGTGTATGGCGCCACATTGCTGTTAAGCTTAAAAGTGCTCCCCGGGCCTCCTTTGGGAGCTATTCCGTTAGGCTACAGCTTGATGTTGCCGTGGCGCAATCGACTGTGGAACCAAACCTTTTGGTCGCTGGTCATTCGCGGAACTCGCGAAGGGATTACCGGTTTGGCAGGCGTTTTTTTGGTTTACATAGCCACCCATCAACCATGGGCCGTAGGGCTATATGGCGGAGTCACCGCATTAGTGCGGACCGGCACCTCCCTGTGGGTCCCGCGCTGGGTGACTCCGGCCCGCCGGGTTCACGCGCTATGGATAGGAACACTAGGGATGACAGCGGCCGCTCTGATTTTACTTATCCACACCACGTGGCCCTATGTATTTTCCTATGGGGTTCTGACCGGATTAACCATGCCGTGGTACATGATCCCTAATGCAGCCATCCCGCTCGATGTTATGGACCAAGACCCTGACATCGCAAGGCACCGAGTCGCATTCACCCTCAGTCGGGAAATTGGACTCAATGTGGGCAGGCTGCTAAGCATTGCTTTGTTGGGTGTACTCTACGCAATGGATCAAAGCAGCCTCGTACTGGTGGCCCTATTGGTGGCCACATCACTAGGACAGGCAGCAGTCGCCGAGTTGGCCCGTAAAATTTGGAGGGCTGTGCGCACAGGCTGATCTTTGCCATGGGCACACCGTGTTGGGTAAGATAGGCAGGAAGGGGGACAACCCTATGCAGCGACGATGGGCCAATGTAGCGCTTGTGTTAGCCTTGTTGCTTTTTGTAGGATCGCTATGGTTCCGCCACGACTTGGCGGGTCAATATGTGGAATCTATGGCCTTGGCCGGATTAGCCGGAGGCATTGCCGATTGGTACGCGGTGACCGCGCTCTTTCGCCATCCTTTGGGGTTGAAATGGCTACCCCACACATCCATTATCTCGGCGAATCGCGATCGCATCATTGACGCGATCGCGACCTTGGTAGAGCAAGAATTGCTATCAGTGTCCTTTATTGAAGCCAATATTGAAAAATTGAAAATAGGAACCCAGGTCATCCGAATGCTGCGGGCCGAAACCTCAGGCATCGACCACCTGGTGCGAGATCTAGGAACCGAACTGCTCGATATTCTGCCGCTTGAACAACTGGCCCATATGCTCTCCCAATTTGCCGAATCCAAGTCTGATGAACTGGTCATATCCGATTATCTGGTCAATATTTTGAGATGGCTGATCCAAAGCGGCAATGACAAGAGTTTATTTCGCTTCCTAGCCAAGCATGTCATTTTAGTGCTCAATAGTGTGGAGTTTACCGACGATATGGAGGCTCGCCTGAAGACTATGTTGGAAAACTACACCAAAACCACAACACAAAAACTGGTGCTTGGCCTTTTAGAATCCTTAGGCACGGTGGACTATCAGGACCTAAGCCGTACGGTCAAGGAACAGTTAATCAATTGGCTGGAATCCGACAAAGCCTTGGAGCAATTTGAGTTTGCCTTGGTGCGCATTATGATTACACTGCGTGACGATGACAGTTTACGCCAACGCATTGAGAACGTAAAACAGGAGGCGGTCGTGCAAATCCCGTGGCAACGCCTAGTAGATAGGGGAGTCAACCAGTTGCGCACTACGCTCAATCAGCCAGGGTTTGGAGCCGGTGTAGGCGCATTTAGACGGGAAGTGGCCCAAATGTTGGAAAATAATCCTGAACATCAACTGGTGTTAGAATCCATAGTTAAACGGTCTACAGTGCGTCTAGTGCACCGCTACCACCCCGTGATTGGAAAACTGGTTCGGGATAATCTCAGTCAAATGGATGAAAGAGAATGGATTGACAAACTCGAGTGGTATGTTGGCCGGGATCTGCAGTGGATTCGAGTCAACGGGGCATTAGTTGGAGGATTAGTTGGATTAACCTTGGCGATTTTGATGCATACGGTGCTGCATTTTTAAGCGAGGGCTACCGAATCCGAATCCATGCGTTGATTTCTGCTCCCAAGAGCAGGGCCCACCCCAAAAGATAGAGGTACAGCATCAAAATCATCACAGCGCCTAAACTTCCGTAGAGACGGTTATACGAAGAAAAGTGGGATGCGTAATAGGAAAAGCCGATAGAAATCAAGACAAATACTATGACCGCAACAATTCCCCCCCACGACCAAAAAGTGAAAACTTGGGGTTGGTCAGGCAACACCGAATAAATTATGGCCAAAATCGATAAAAATCCCGCTAACACCAGAATCCAGCGAATGACCAGCACTACCCATCCTGCCGCATGAATTCCCATTGCCCAAAGCAGGGCCCATTGCAGCACGTGAACACCGGACACCGTGACCACTACAAGCACTAATAACGCTAGACCAATGCCTAGTCCGAGAATAATGGACAAGAGATAGGTCTTCCAATATTTGCGGCGCCACGGATAGGGGAGTTCATAAGCATGATTCATGGCATCTATCAGCTGGCGAAACGCCCCGGACATCGCCCACAGGAATCCCAAAGCCCCAACCGACAGCAACGCAGGATTTTTATGATAGACTATTGCACTCACGGTCCGAAACACCAGCCGCATTACGGGAGTAGGTATGATGGCTCCGAGGGGCCCCTGTCCAATCGTGTTTAGGGGAGGAAGATGCAAAAACCCTAAAAGAGCGGTTAAGAACAGCATCAAAGGAAACAGTGCAAATAGAAAATTATAGGCTAGGGCTGCCGCATACGAACTCACGTCATTTCTGGCAATGCGCATCGCCAGTTGTCGGCCCGAGATAATCCACGCTTTCATAAAACACTTCCTCTCGATTTCTTGGCAACTCATCTTACTGTGATTTTGCCACATGTTTCTCCCGGGTCTAAGCCATATTACTGATATGCTCGGTTTTTTCGAAGGGGGGGCCTCAATGCCGACTTTAACCATGAACCAGAATCTTTTAGCGATTGGTTCCGGGTTTTTTATTGGAGTGCTCCTCTCGTTGGCGGGCGGCGGCGGATCGGCTTTGGCCATCCCCGTCATGATGTATGTGATCGGTGTCAAAAATCCACGTATTGCAATGGGCACCACCATCGTGGCTATCGCATTGACGGCGTTGGTGGGCGCCGTTCCCCATACCATACGCAAATCCATTAAGTGGTCCACCGCGCTGTCCTTTACCATGCCCGCACTCGTTGGATTGACCGCCGGGCGTAATGTCGCCACCTATTTGCCCCAACACCTCGCACTCGTTCTGTTAGGTTGTTTGATGCTGTTCAACGCGTCGATCATGATAAGCATACCTGTTCGACGACAACAGACAAACCCCGGACCGCGTCAGACCTCATCCGCCATCATGCCCCTGGGTTTTCTTGTGGGGATTATGGCTGGCATTTTCGGAATCGGTGGAGGATTTTTGGTCTTGCCGACGATGGTCATAACAGGCGTGCCCTTGGCTGCTGCCGTAGGCAGTTCGTTAGTTTCAGTGGGCTCACTTGGACTTGCTAATGCCATTCCATATGCCCTAAGGAACAATATCGATTGGAGAATAGTAGCGGAATATGTCGCGGCTGGTGCTCTAGCCAGTGCAAGCCTAGCCAAGTGGGCTCCTAGACTAACCCGTGGCCGAAAATTGATCAAGATGCTGGCAGTTATTTTAGTTTTGGCGTCATTGTATATGATTGGCATCAATGTCCATGATCTTTACACCTAAAGGATTGCCGACTATGATTAAAATAGGGAGGGGTGATAAGAATGGAGATTGCAGTAACGGTGACGCCAGAGGCTGAACAAGCCTTCTCTCAGCTCAAGGAAGAGAAAAAGGCGGACTTCGTTCGCGTGGCAGCAGCCCAATCGTGCGGATGCGGCAATGTAGGATACCGCATGTTTTGGGAAGACTCACGAAGTGACCAAGACCTCGCCCTGGAATATGGCGGCCTGACACTCGTAATCGATCCAGACAGCCAACCGCACATTGCTGGTTGCGTCATTGACTACAAGGCAGAACCGATGCGAGAGGGCTTTGTCATATCCAACCCAAACGCCGGCGGCGGTTGTGGATGCGGTGGGCACTAAACCTCATCTCTCACATCGCAAATATGGGGCTCGCCAATAGGCGGTCCCCATATTCGATTTTAAGCCACCCAATGGGCCGTCGCGAACAGCGAAACAAACAGTGCGCCCAGTGGCAGTCCCAGCCCAAAATACACCCAGCGGACCCATGGGCGCTCGCTCATAATGAGTCCCACACCGATGAATACCGGAAATGATTCTAGAACCAGACGCGGCATGGACATCAGGGGCGTTCCGGCCGCGGGGTAGGACAACGGCACCATGAGAGCCAATACCATATAGCTCCACAAATAAAGGGGCATACGCTTCACCGTCACCACCGCGACCAATATCGCCACCACGGCGAACAAAAAATCGTAGGCGTTACTAGGACCCAAGGAAGGCATTCCGGTTTGAAACAACACGGATGGGTTTATGGCACCGCGCCATACATCGAATGCTTGGACCCATCCGGACCACAGCGTATTCCAAACCCAGTCAAAATGGCGACCCCAGTTAGACTGGGCATGTTCAAACACTAACGGATCTCCAAATTTTGTTATCAAGAAGCCCATGTACGCGCCCAATCCAGCGACCGGCCACAGCGCATGCAAAAAGCGTTTCCAATGCGGACGCTCATGCCGCCATAACAGAAGGAACAAAGGTGCAGCTAGCAAAATGCCGTACATGCTAACTAATGTGGTCAACGCCGCAAGGGGGCCAGCCACCCAGTAACGCTGTTTGCGTGCATAATATAATGCGCTGACGGCCAACGCCAAAAAAAGCGACTCCGAATAGACCGCATTAGCGTAAAAAGCGGTGGGGAAGAATGCCATCGCTAACCCGGCGAACCAAGCCGCTCGCGGTCCAAATTCTTCTGCCGTCAGTTTCATTAAAAACCACAGGGCTACCGAGAAGGCCAGCCCACTGGCCACCAATCCACCAATCACTCCGCCGCCTAAAATTCGCATGGCTAGGGGATACAACGGGAAAAAAGCGGTAGCTGTGGCGCGGCCCGCATATCCAAAATTGGCTATCGAATAGTACCATAAGCCATCCCAATGCACCCACATACCTAACACAGCACGGTAAACCAAACTGCCCGTAGGAGGCAATGTACCAGGTGGAGCCTCCACCCATGCATGCGGCAGATACAAGTAGGCCAAACTACCTACTTCCATAAAGAACAGCCGTGACAGCACGATCAGCCAGACTACCGAACGAATGCGAATAGTGCTCGATGGCATAACTTTATGGGCTACGCCTGATGATGTTCGCACATTGGTTGTAGAGGGAGCATTAATTTCCTTAGCCATGATTTCTCCTTGTAGCGGGAGCTCGAAATTGTCGGACATAGCCTAATTGAAGGGTATCGCCCCGGATATAGTTGGCGAGCAAAAACAACTGATAACTCGTTAAATTTGTGGTAGAAGTCTTGGTAACCCCAAGCAGGCGGGAGGCAGCTATCGGACTGACCGAGGGTAGTCCTTGAACAATCTGCGACAGCAATTTGACGGTGGCCCAGCCGTGACTATGACCATCGGGATAGCCTAATGTGGTTAACATCGCATCGGGAGTTTTGACCGAAGGCCAATGGTTGGTATGATAATACAATGCGTTTAATACCATACCTAGATCGGCCGGGGTCAAGAAAAAATAACTGTGCACGGGTACTCCCGTGACTGAAGCAATGCTGACCGCAGCCTGTTTGGCATCTTCTCCTGATACGACCAAGTAAAGAGGAACGCCATCGATTCGGCTTTCTCCATTAATCGGCACCACGGTCAACACTTGCGATCTAGGCTCGACAACCGCCAAAAACCCCACAAAAGCAGGGCTGGCTGCAGTACCCTTGATCGCCACCAGAACCTTGGAGGGCTGATGTTCGTGAAGAGTAATAGGGCTGACCCTGGTAGGAATCCGCGTATGGAACAATAGGGACAGACCAATTAAGAGGGCCCCCACGCCCGCAAGCACTCCCATTATCCACAGTTGTCGTGTCGAGAAACCTTCTGAATTTCGCGGCATTGGCGGTCTTGTGACCATCGCTCCCATCCTTATAGTCAAAATGACTCTACACCCTAACGGTCCCTGCCACGTTGCCTATTGTACCAGGATTTAGAACATTGGGTTTTGGCAATCCCTAGAATCCCCCTAGCATACCCATTTACTGACAACTTGTTACCTTACTCCATTAATGCCACGTTGTCATTCCACAGCACTCCGGCCAAGCGGGCCGACGGCGGACACTTGGCACGATACAGAAAGAGACGCGGTTGCAACGCTGCTTGATGCGAAAGAGTTTCCAGGTTGGCGATTCCCTTGACAATCCACCCATCCACCTGTTGCGTGGCCCTCTGAGCATCAAACCCTGCATAACGTGGATCAAAACCACCTTGTCCGGTTCCGGTATCCAAAATATGGTCCGCTACAGTACGAAAGCCCAACAGTTCCGCTTCAATCCGGGTTAAATCGTTCAAAAACGGCCTGCCCCGGACCAAGAGCCATATCTTATAGCCTCGGGCCTTAAGTGCAGTGACTACTTCGCGGTCAAATACTGCTTCGCCTGCATTGTCAGTAACATAGAGAATCGTCCCACCCTTAGGCACCTGATCAAAAAACCCTGCGATATCGTTTCGGCCAAACCCTTGTCCAATGGCCTGGTCAAGTTGGGTAAAGCTGTGAGTGGGATCGGCATTCAGCCCGGCATCAATAATGTTGCCGGCGGTAGCGTACAACATTCGACCTTCAATATTGTCTATCGCTAGGGGTTGACCATTCCAATAAGTTTGTGCGAGTTGATTGGCTAGTTCGCGTTCCGCTCGGTAGGCATCATGAGTGTCAGTCAACAAGTTGACCTTGGTGTACATGGTACCGATGATATGGCCGGGATTGTCGGCATCACCCCACAAGCCTGCGATGGATGCCAGCGTGTCAGCCATCACCGATCGCCAATTGTCTATCTTGCGATGCTGGACAGTCCGCATTAATTGTAGAGCAACGCAACTTGGACATTCTGGCTGTATTTGCACCACGTCACTCCTTTTTTTACCTTCTTCAGATTGGATGATAATATGCATTATGGCAGAAAATTAAATGATTCGTTACAAGTGGGGGAGATGCGATGTGCGGCCGTTTTTCTCTGGGCATGACAATAACACAAGCCCAACAGCTTTTTCCTTTTATGATTCGAGATCTTAAAGATCTTTCTTCGTGGCAACCCCAATTCAACATCGCTCCCGGATCGGATGTGTTAACCCTAGTGGGCCGTTCCGATCAAGTATGGGGTGGCCTAGTGCGATGGGGATGGCCCGCTCCATGGAACACGTCTCAAGTCATAATCAACGCACGAATCGAGTCATTAGACGAAAAACCAAGTTTTCGCAATGCCCGCCGGGCGCTCGTGTTAGCCGACAGCTTTTACGAGTGGCACCAGCAATCAAAACAGCCCTACCGAATATTACCTAGCAATCAACCCCTGTTCCCCATAGCAGCCATTGTTCAAACCACCGCCACTGAACCAGCCCATCGGGTCATCCTGGTGACCAAAGCAGCCGATGAATCCACCAAAACCATCCACCCCCGGGTGCCACTCATATTGACCCCAAAGGCCGCGTCGTTATGGTTAGCCGGTGATCGCCCACTAGCCAGCGAAAAGACAATTCGCCTCAATGCCATTCCTATAAGCCACGATGTCAACAATGCCAGAACCAATAGTAAAGACTTGCACCGCCCAATGAGTGTGTAAAATATGATTCTTTCACATCTTTTCAGTTAGGAGGCCGAGGCACTTCCTTGCTGGATGGTGACAGACAGTATGGTCACCGGATGAACGGGATAACTGTCTTCGCCCGTCAAGGGGTTTTTCGTCACCGCCCCACTGGCAATCGATTGCACCGTAGACATCCCTGAGCTGACACGCCCTACCTCGGTATAGGTAGGCGTTTGGTTAAGATATTCACTTTGCGATCCCGTACACACAAAAAATTGGCTGCCATTGGTATTGGGATTCCCTGAGTTGGCCATGGCCACAATCCCTGGTTGATAAGGAAATGAGATCGGCAGTTCGCCATTCCACTGGTAACCTGGACCGCCATTGCCAATATTGTTGGGGTCACCCGTTTGAAACATAAACGGCTGTATCACCCGAAAAATTTTGTCGCCATTGAAAAAGCGATGCCGTGCCAAAAAGACAAAATTGTTGACCGCCACTGGATCGTGTTGGGTAAACAAATGGATGACAAAAGATCCTTTAGTCGTATCCACTGTAGCTTGATACACGTCAGACTTATTAATCGTTACGGGTGGCGGCGCAGACCACCGCAGGTTCCGGCCGCTCGCCACCACAGCGGGCTTAGGATGCGGATGAGTATTAGCCGCGCTGCCGCATCCTGATAAAACTACCCCCAAGGATAACCCCACCACACTACTCCCGATTAGGTGTCGTTTCATAAGCAAAATTTTTTCACCCCAGTTAATATGATGTCGTCGCCATTGTACTCGGGGTTTTGTCGCTAGGCAAGCCTCTTTCGGATGGGCTGGCGGCGTAGGCTCTCCATGTGAACAATCCCCGCTATCGCCAAAAAGCTCAAGGCTGTTATGGTCACACCAGTCCATTGCCAATGACTCCAGGCCCAGCTTGCAATACCAGCGCCCAATGACCCGCCGATAAAATATGCCCCCAT
This sequence comes from Bacillota bacterium, assembly GCA_021784595.1. Taxonomy (GTDB): domain Bacteria; phylum Bacillota; class Sulfobacillia; order Sulfobacillales; family Sulfobacillaceae; genus Sulfobacillus_C. The sequence goes on from JAJYHT010000035.1 coordinate 87,233, forward strand.
ATATACAGTAGTGGAGCGCGCGCGGGCGTCCGGGCGCAAGGCATAAATACGTGACTGGTTAGAAATTTGTCCAGACTGCACACCTAAATCGAGCATCAAAATGCCGATAATAAGCGCCCATAAGCGACCGCTTAAGGCACTCATCCACAAAAACGCTGCGATCACCAATACAATGCTACCGGTGACGGTGATTCGAGGATCGCGGCGGTCGGCCCATCGGCCGGCAATGGGGGCGATCGATGCGCCTGCAATTCCAAGTAGTCCAAACAAGCCAATCAACGACGCCGTATAATGATACGGAGCCTCTCCCAGACGAAACGTCAAGGTCGTCCAAAACGCGCTAAAAGCTCCAAACAGCGCTCCACCGGTTAAAGAAGCACGGTTCAATTCAGGTTCTTGCCGCATAAGAGGCACAATCGAGCCTAGCACAGCGCGATAGGAAGCATGTTGAGAATGCGGATTGGTGACAGGGAAGGTAACCCTCACTAGCACCGCCAATAGCAACATCAATATGGCACCGAACACGTAAACAGTGCGCCATCCCCATGCGCCGCCAATCAGTCCACTTATTGTGCGCGCTCCTAATACGCCAATTAAAAGCCCGCTCATAACCATACCCACCACGCGCCCTCTAGACAGGTTATTCGCCAAGTCGGCCGCGACCGGCACAATAATTTGGGGCACTACAGTCACTGCTCCAAGAAAAAAACTAGCTAAGAGCAACCACCAAAAGCTATGGGCCAAAGCTACCACCAGGCTTGCCACCGCGATGATACCGAGCAAAACAATAATAAGACGGCGCCGTTCCAATAAATCGGCCAAGGGCACAAACGCGATCAAACCTACGGCGTATCCAACCTGAGTCACCATTGATACACTTCCAGCTGCCGCCGGGGTCACATGAAAAGTGTGCGCCATCAACGACAACAATGGTTGGTTATACCAAAGATTAGCCACGCTGGCGCCGGTTGCAAACGCCATCACGACGATCAAACTGGGCGATAAAGACGATTTGTTGTCCAATGGGGACGCATCCTTTCCGGCGGAACAAAATCTCCTCTATCCTGCCGAATGTCACTTGATTGGTATAGACTAAAAGTCATGGCAAATCAACCATGTTCTGATCATTCGAGTGGGCATGACTATAATTTGTGGCACATTCTCATCAGTACTGGATTCAGTTCCCTGGCTGACCAAATCGGTCAACTGACCTTTGTATGGAGCGCATTGAAACTGGGACATCATGGCCTTTATGTGGCTTTGGTATTAGGCGCATATACCGTACCGCTTTTGCTATTGATGCTGGTGGGCGGTTGGGTGGGAGACCGCTGGCCCCGGGGCACGCTCATTATCGCTAGTCTGGCTCTGGCCGTGCTGGCCTTCGTTATGAGCCAGATTGTCCTGAGTGCGGCGGTACTGATGGCAGGAGCCTTAACAGCGGGTCTGGCTGATAGTTTTCGGACCCCGGTAGGCCAGTCCATCATCGCGTTTGCTGTACCGTCGCACCAACTGCAATCGGCCAATCAACTGCGTCAAATTCGATTTCAGCTTACCCGACTGGCCGGTCCCGTCTTAGCCGGACTCCTCATCGCGCATTTTGGAGTTTCAGGCAGCTTTTTGAGCGCGTTCGCACTCTATTTCATTGGGGGCGCAAGCCTTTGGGGCAGCCGTTTGGAGTATCACCACAAAAAGCGGCAGACTCCAGGATTGCACAACGGGTTGAATCGCATTCGCCAGACTCCTGTGCTACTTTGGATGATGATATTTTTCGGCCTTTCCAATTTAGCCTGGTTTGGCCCTCTGCAGGCTACCATGCCCAGTATGGTTCGGGACGTGCTTCATGGTGGAGCCTTAGCCTATGGCATGGTCACTGCGGCATTTGGAGGCGGGTTGTTAACGGGCTCGTTGGTGTTAGGACACCTCCAGTTCCGAAACATCCCCAATGCAATGTTTGCCTTTATGACCACAAGCGACGTGATTTTGGCTTGTTCAGCGTTTACCCATGCCCTATGGGAGCTAGGATTGGTGCTTGGGGTGGGTGGACTGGTTTTTGCGCCCGCTGGAATTTTGTATAATACTTTCATTCAGCAGCGCGTGGGGTCTGACGGTCTAAGCCAGGTCTTTGCCGTGTCCAGTCTGTTTTTGCAGGGACTAGGCCCTCTGTCATTGGCCATTGTGGGAGGGCTAAGCTTTATATCTCCGCCCATCATCCTTATGTCGGCGGGAATAGCCGGCACCCTCGCGGATGGTTCAGGTTGGATCCTAATACATAGCAAGAAATGGGGAGGTTAATATGAAGGCAGTGGTGCTCGAGGAATTTGGCGGTCCGGAAGTCTTAAAGCTTCGCGACGTCGAAACGCCCGAGATGGGGCCAGAAGATATTTTGATTCGCATCGCAGCAACAGCGCTCAATCGAGCGGATTTGCTTGAGCGTCAGGGCTTGTACCCTCCGCCTCCACCCAAGCCCAGATATCAAATTCCGGGGTTGGAGTGTTCTGGAACGGTCGTCGCCAAAGGCGATCGGGTCATCCATTTCGCACTAGGCGACCGGGTCATGGCACTGTTGCCAGGTGGCGGATATGCAGAATATGCAGCCGTACCTGAAGATATGGCATGGCTTGTGCCGGAGTCCCTAAGCTTAATTGAAGCGGCCGCGGTGCCCGAGGTGTTTTTAACCGCGTTCGATGCCCTATGGGACAAAGCGCAATTAATGCCTCAAGATGGCGTGCTGATTCATGCTGCGGCAGGAGGAGTTGGATCCGCAGCAGTGCAATTGGCGGTTGCCGCCGGGCTCCGGGTGGCGGCCACTGTGGGAACCAAAGAAAAACAGCAGTTCGTTTCTAGTTTGGGCGCCCATTGCACCATCAACTACCGGGAACAAGACTTTGCGGCGGAAGTCCAACAATGGTCCAAAGGGCAGGGAGTGCAAGCGGTGATTGACTTCATCGGCCAAAGCTATCTCGCTCGCAATCTTCAGTGCCTGGCCGCTGGCGGAACCTTAGTCATTGTGGGTACCTTAAGTGGTGCTGAGGTACCAGTCAATCTGAGTCAACTCCTGGGCAGAAGGCTAACCATTCGCGGTACGGCGTTACGGTCGCGGCCCCGCTACGAAAAAATGCGATTGATCCAAACGTTTGCCCAACGCACAGCAGCAGATTTTAACACGGGTCGTCTCAAACCCGTTATTGATCGCACTTTTGAACTGAGCGATGCCGGCCTGGCCCACCAGGTCATGGCGTCGAATCAAACCATAGGCAAAATCGTGCTTATCGTTGAGCATCCGTAAGCGCTGATTCGATCTTGTTCAATACCAGATCGACAGTGAGGGGAGAGATAGACAGGCTTTCGGGCAACCGACCGCCCGCGGCCCGCGCATGGCCGCCACCAAGGAAATGAACTTCCATTAGCCGGGCGGCGTCAACCTTGGGCGAACTGCGGGCGGATAAGCGACCATCGGATTTGACGAACACCACTAAATCACATCCGCCGGCCAGCAAAGCGTGGGCCACTTCGTTGACCGGCCCCTCAGTTTCCAAGTATATGCCCGCTACGCGCAGGGAACCTATGGTCCGCATGCGAGCAGCGTCCAGATGGGTTGATATAAAGGTCCGTTCCTCAAGGATGACTGCGGCCAATTGGCTGGCTTCGTCAGGAGTCAGTGGACTCCATCCTGACAGAAAGCGCTGCTGATACCAGCTAAATCCCCTTGCATAAAACAAGCGATTCAAATCTTGGCCTTCCAAATGATGGGGTCGCCATAAATCGTAATGCTCAACCGTAGAGATCAGACGGTCCCACTCCTGCGACGCCTTCATCCACCCTTGTTGGACCGCAAATGAATACATGAGATGCGCGCCAGACCGAGACATATCGATTGTCGCTTTCGTATCGTCTCTTAGCGGCAGGGCAGTTTGATGATGGTCGAGGACGTGAATAATTTTGGAACGATAAGATGTCCATTTTATGACAGGAATCGAAACATCGGCTAGATAGATGGATGCGTCGCCCGCCAAACCGTCTATCGCATCAGTGACGCGGTCCGGCTCGCAGAAGAGAGGCCTCAAGCCGCACTGGATACCAATTAGGGCGGCAGTCGCTCCATCAAGGCAATGTTGGTGCGTAATCAATATTCCATGGCGATTATTTTCTTCCACGATGTCACCTCTTGATCAGTATCACCGCCATCCTACCACGAAATACCACAGAGCAGATGTATACTAGGAATCAGTGGGGTGAGAAATCGGATGGAATCAGATAAGCATCAGCCAACCCAAAATCGGTCTGTGCATTTTTGCGCCACCTGCCAATGGATTCAACATCGGGGTCCAGGCCTTTTTGTATGCTCTCGACTAGGATGGCAAACCAAACCACGCTATGTGTTCTCCTGCTGGTCCCCTAGAGATCGCTGGCGCGAGCGTGCTAGTCGATAGGTTCGATGCGGGTAGCCCAAAATACCTGCCCTTTCAAGGACCCCACCATCCGGACGCGCGATCCCGCCGAAAGGAAGTCAGTGCCGACAACTTGGGTCCGCGGGGTGGTCTGAATTGTCATCAGCGGTGACGAGGTGAAACTGCTAAAGGCGAGGAATCTACGTGCATCGCGCGAATTGCCTTGCACGGTTCCACTGGTCAGTAGTGTGGCTCCCAACACGAATACTACTAAGGCGCGACGAGAACGCGAGTGCGTCTTCATTTTTGCCATCCCTTCGAGAGGTATCGAATGCGTGATCAATTCGCGAAAGCGAGTGTGTTTTCCTGCTGCACAAGCTGAAGGTGGGATTAAAAGTTCTTGCCTGAACCAACCTTTTGTATTGTATTCCAACAAGCCTTCAGCCGGGACTTAAGAGCACATCGGCCCAATCCGCGCAGCCCTCCTATGGCATGGGCGCGCGGACCAGTTGTCCAGGAATCACTCTTATCCTGCTAAAAGACTGCCATCGCACAACTAGGCAATACACCTTAAACTTTGGTTATTGTGCGCTTTTGACCTTTTGAATAAATAGAGATCCGAGCACAAAATATAAGAAGGTCACGATAAACAACATGCGATAGGCCATGGACAAGTGAACAATGGAAGCCAAAGGAGTCACCAAGGCCCCCGCAATCAGGCCGGCCCCGACTTGGGCCAAATTGAAGGAGGCTTGCCACAAACCCATACTCCGTCCTTCCGAACGCCCTGGCGGTAAGACGTCTACGGCCAAAGCCCAGTCGGTGGACATATAGATGCCGTACCCGAATCCAAACACGGTACCCATAACTAGGATCACCCCAATACTGTTGGTAAACACAAAGACCAGCGCCGTCATTCCCATTAGTAGGCCCCCAATAACTACCATGGCCTTGCGTTTTTGCAGACGATCACTCAGCCAGCCCGCTGCTAGCACGGAGAGCAAAGAACCCAATGTGAGAAGTGCCAGAATATCGAACACGACAGACTCTGGGTTGGCAATCCCAACCGTGAATTTTAAATAGTAAAACAGATAATTTTCCAATGTGGCAAACCCCAACATCACCAAAAGCCGGGTGCCAAACACCCACCAGAAATCGGGGTGCTGGCGAGGGGAAATCCACATGTCGCGCAGCCAATGTTTTGGCGCACCTTCAAAGTCGAGATCACGCGAATCGGTTTCGTGTACGCCCCACTGGGTGACCGCCCATCCGGCCACCAGGAATGCAGCCATGGCCCAATAGACCGTAGTATCACCCAACAATCGCGGCAATAGCGCCCCAAAAATGATGGCAAACTGCGTCATAAAGCCCATAAAACCCGAGGCCAAACCACGTTGATCATGATTAACCAAATCGGGTATCAGAGCCTGATATGCGGCCTGCGCCAAATTCGAAGAAAATTGCACGACCATATAACCGCCCACAAAGAGCCAAAAGTCGCGACCTGCGTACCCCATCATTAAAAGACCCAGGATATTGCCAGCGGTGCCCCAAAAAATGTAGGGGCGGCGCCGACCCCAGCGATGCCGCAACCGGTCACTGATAAGCCCTCCCCAGGGCTGAACGAAAGTCGCCACAAGAGAGCCGATGATGACCAATACTGATAGAACACTGGTAGAGTGTTGCTTTCCGACCAGGAACAGCACTTCGCGGGGAACCACAATAATAATTAGGGCAGTCCATTGGACATTGGACGTAAACCAATAGAAACTCAAAAAGACATTTTGCAGCAATGATAGTCGACGCTTCATTATGCATTACCCCTTTAAAAGAGCTATGGTGCTCCTGGCTAAATTCAACGAATAGGACAATTCTTCCTGCACTCTCGCCCTCGTTCAACAAGACTTTTTCGCGCTCTATTGGGTTGGGATCGTCCAGGACAATCGGGTATAATGACCAGAGACTGGTAAAGGGGGATATTTGTGGGGGACTGGCCTCGCATCAAATCGACGATTCTAGACAGCGTCGGCGATACACCGATGATTTGGCTTCGTCATGTGGGAGCGGAACGAGGAGCACGAATTGCGCTAAAGTTGGAGGCTATGAATCCCGGCGGCAGTATCAAGGACCGTATTGCGGTCGCACTAATCCGGGACGCTGAACAATCAGGCCGTTTGCTGCCAGGAGGCACCATCGTGGAGGCCACAGCCGGCAACACCGGGATCGCTTTGGCCATGGCAGCCGCCGTGTTGGGATATCGCGCGCTGTTCGTGGTGCCTAACAAAATGAGCCCAGATAAAATTGCTATACTAAAAGCATACGGCGCAGAGGTTCAAGTGGTGCCCGATTTACCCAGAGAGGATCCCGACAATTATCAAAACATCGCGCAGCGGCTCGCTGAGAATCTTGTTGGCGGGTGCTACATGGGACAGTTCGAGCGTCAGGCAAATCCCAAAGCGCATTACGCCAGTACAGGGCCTGAAATATGGAGAGATGCCAATGGACAACTAAGAGCGGTAGTTGCGGGTGCAGGCACTGGTGGCACTATCACCGGCATCGGACAATACTTAAAGAGTCAGGACCCAAATGTACTCGTTATAGGTGCCGACCCCGAAGGCTCCATTCTGAGTGGAGGTTCCTACCATGCCTTCAAAATTGAGGGCATGGGCGAAGATTATTATCCTGAAACACTGGACCGCAGTGTGGTTGACCGCTGGATTCCCATATCCGACCAGGTAGCGTTTGCGATGGCTCGCCGATTGGCCCGCGAAGAAGGGCTATTAGTCGGTGGCTCGACGGGCGCTATCGTTGCCGCGGCAAAAATTGTTGCTAATGAATTAGCCAGCGATGAACTAGTTGTGGCGTTAGCACCCGACACCGGAAGAAATTATCTCAGCAACATCTTCACAACCGAAAAGGGAGGTTGAAGTATGGAAATTGGACAATTGGCGCCCTACGTAAAATTGCGCGCCACGGATGGATCGGAATTTTCGTCCCAGGATATGGTGACCAAGGGACCATTGGTACTGGCGTTTTTTCCGCTGGCCTTTACACCTGGCTGAATTCAAGAACTGTCCACCTGGCGGGGGGACCATGCCAAGCTTGAAGCAGTCAAGGCTCAAATAGTCGCGGTAAGCACAGACCAAACGTATGCCCAGCGTGTGTTCAAGGCGTCTTTAGGCGGGTTGCCCTATGAATTGTTGGCCGACTGGATGCGTGACACCGCCCAGGCCTATGGTGTATTAGATGAAAAAGGCGGCTATGCACGGCGCTCCGTATTTGTTTTAGGAACCGACCATAAGCTTGTCTATCAAAACTTAGAATTTGCGGCTGGAAATCGAGCGCATTATGACGCCGTGTTGGAGTCCGTGCAATTGCATTAACCCAATCGCAGGCCATATCATTGATCAAGAAGGTGCTGAATTGAGCCAGTTTAACGATCTTGTGGAGTTCTTTGACTTGCAAGAGCGTACTACATGGCAAACCGAACTAGCGGCTGAATTGTTTGCCCACGCCGATCTGGAACCTGGCATGCGAGTTTTGGATGCCGGGTGCGGGGCCGGATGGTTGCTGTTGCGTTGGGCTCGCCAAGCCAAAATAGAAGTGGTCGGCATTGACAATGCACCGCAGATGATAGCGCGAGCACGACAAAATGCCATTCAAGAAAAACAACCGGCCACATTCCAAGTAGCTGACATTCGGCGGCTGGATTGGGCTGCGCCCATCTTTGATCGGGTCGTTTCAACATTTGTGTTTTTCTTGTTTGACAATCCCGGACCCACATTGCAAGAAGTGTGGCGGGTCGTCACGCCCGGCGGGCGACTATTGCTTTTTAATCCTGGTCTCTCATGCACAGCCCCAGAAATGGAGCATTACGCAACCTCTCGTGGATGGACTGGTTTTGACCATGATAGCTTTTTGCAGTGGGGTGACGTTGTTTCTAGGCGTCGCCGATTAACGCCGGCGGACGTCGAATCTTGGTGGGGAGATCAGATTGCATCATTTTCCCATGCGTCCCTTTGGAATGATATTGGGCTGGTGACGGTTGCTGTGAAACCATCAAACGAATAAGTCAGGATCCCAGTTGGTTACGACGCCCAATGATGCGGTCAACGGTTGGACAAGATAGTCGCTGAAATATTGGGCCGCGATTCCTAGGGACAAGGGCGCAATCATCACATAGCACCCCTTATTCGTGAGATATTCTGTGGCATCGAACACCAAGCTTAAGGGCATTTTCCGATTTGGCCTGCCAAAAACAATCATATCATGCGGTTCAGTGACCGACATCAACATTTCTACGGGGAACTCCATGAAGGGAACGCGTTGGGTAGTGCTCAATTCATAGAAAATCCTCTTAGGAAACCAAAACTTGCTGTATTGCGGACCATTTTGCACTATGACATACCGGTTTACTTCCGTCGGCATTACCGCAATCACTCGTTGGGTCAAGCGTTTGATCAACCGCCGAGCCGCATGCATTAAAAGTTGCCCCCCTTGCGTCAAGATAGTTTATCCCCTTCCTACGCCGTGTTAGAATAACATATTATTGTGATCATCGACTCAAACACAGAAAGGACCAGGTGGCATTATGTTCGAGTGGCTGGTCGGCAAGAAGAGGGAGCAAAAAAGTTCAGGTTCATTAACGCACATTTCTGGGCAAGAAGTCTTGGAAATGATTCAGTCCGGGATTAAACTGACTATCTTGGATGTTCGCGAACAACATGAATTTCGAGCCGGACACATCAAGGGAGCTCAACTGATTCCCTTAATGCAATTATCCAAACGCGTCCATGAGCTACGCACCGACCACCTGATTATTACGGTGTGCCGTTCTGGAAATCGCAGTGCCCAAGCGGCGCGTCTGCTTAGGGGACATGGATTTGATGTGCGCAACATGCATGGCGGAATGTTGCGGTGGCCTGGTAAAGTTGCGAAGTAAAGCCGCACGAAAGGGCGTGAAGAATCATCCTGATAGATAGGATAATTGTACGGGCAGCAGGAAGCGTAGCAGTAGTTGGCGGTCTGATTTTCCTTGCGTTCCAGTTGCCAAGCATCGGCGGGTTCTTAATAGTTTCAGGATTGATTTTTTGGACATTCACCATCGGTTGGACCGCACGCTATCAGCGCGTGCTGGACGAACCGCCAAACCGTGAAGAAGGGTGGGAACCTACCGGAGAAACGTACCTGAATCCGGGAGGCAAAGGCCCGGTGCAGGTTTGGCATAAAGGCATCAAACGCGTATACGCACGAATTGAAGATGCCCGCCATGAGTAACCGGCGGGCCATCTTTTTTCTGATTGTGGCAAATCTCCTTTGGGCAGGCAACTATTTAGCAGGCCGCGTGTTGAGAACAAGTATGGGCCCGTTTACCCTAAACGGCGTTCGATGGGTGATTTCGGCCATTCTGTTGGTTTGGCTGGTACGCAGACGAGGGGAAAGTTTGCCTATTTTTCGGCAATGGCGCATCTTTTTAGGGTTAGGGTTAGTCGGGATGTTTATGTTTTCCAGTTTGACTTATTGGGGCCTCACCATGGTCGGGGCGGGGGAGGCCGGTCTGTTGTCGGGATTGACCCCAATCGCCGTTTTATTGGCCGGATTTTTTATCGCGCAAGACCGAGTTCACCCCGCACAATGGGTCATGGTGCTAGTTTCTGTAGCGGGGGAAGTGCTCCTTCTTCATCACAGCGGAACCAACCATGCCGCCGCTGGAAGCCTATTTGGGGCTGTCATTCTGATAATCGCCGCGTTGTCATGGGGAGTCTATACGGCGCTTGGGCGACGTTATCGTGCCGTATTTTCTCCCTTGGTGCTCACTGCGGGAGCCGCGGTGTGGGGCGCGGTCCCCTCGGCGTTGCTCGGCATTTGGGATCTGGGCCAACATCTGGTGATTTTCACCCCTGTGAGCGTTGGGGCACTCATCTATGTGAGTACGCTTGCCTCCGTCTTAGCATTTGTCGTATGGAGCGCCGGGGTTAATGAAGTGGGTAGCGCAGTGGCCGCGCCCTTTATGAATTTGTTGCCCGTATTTACCGTAGCGCTGGCGGTGCTATTGCTACATGAACAGTTGGGGTTGTCTCAGATAGAAGGAGGCGTGGTCATTATTGCCGGAGCCGTGGGCGCTAGCCTATTTCGTATTCCGGCCCCCCGGCTCATCGAGGAGGAGTGATAGCCGCCGAAAGCACATGGGTAGCAAAATATGGCCCGGGAATGAAGCCACTAAATCGCACCAGACCCGGCTCCATAATGGTAGTAGGCACTCCCAAAACCCCATGTGCCATACCCACATCAGTAAACTGATCCACCTGAATGACCTTCACTGCCAAAAGTGGCTGGGCAGCGGCAGCCTGGAGCGCCAGATGCACCATCTGGGCACAAAACATTCAGGTGGGCGTTACAAATATCGACGCGGTTACGGAAGTAGCCAATTGGCCCAACAACTCCAACATCATAGAGTCAATTTCGTATGGCATCCCACCATAGAGGCTTATCGCATCCATAAGACTAGTAAACTCCAGTCCAGAGGGAACCCCCCAGAATGCAATATCAAGGTCTGGAGTCTCATCCGAGTGCATGGCCACCTTAACTCCACTCGCGTTAACGCGGGCGGTATACGAGACTTTTTCTGGATTAAGCGCGGTCAAATACGATATTAAATCTAAGGTCTCCGCAAAGTAGTGATCGTCTGGAGACCCTTCAATAGTTATGGCCACTCCATAGGGGAGTGCACTGAGGCGTTGTGCAATAGCGTCCTCGTCCTGATTGCTAAGATAACTCACCCGATCAGACTCCCTAGCGACCCAAATTCGACATGTCTTTAGTCACCGCGACTATTGGGACCAACACGCGGTTGATCGCGGTCTAATGACTTCAGCCAAAGAAGAACACGCTTTAGAACTACCCAACTCAGAAGGAATACGATAGCTGCACTCCCATATAACCAGTACCAGATTCGCACGTGACCGAACATCGAGAAGGCCTCCTGATAAGTGTATTATACCGCATGGGATTACATGGCCACGGGTATTGATGCTCAAACTGCGGACCACTTAGGGGGGATAACTCAGTCTAACGAAGCGCGAGTGCCAACGTGTGAGAAGAAATAAAGACGAAGGGGAGTCGCCTCTTGTGTCACGGTGAGCGAATTTACCATGTTCCGAGTACCGGGCCAAGTGGTGGCCCCGACGTAGATTGGCCCGTTCGGGTATGCCGACTTCGCGGCAAGCGCGACAATGGTCGCGGGGTGTCGCATCGAAACGCCAAAGCCCGATCCTTTCTCATTGAAAATACCCTGGATGAAGCCATTGCGGAGTAGGTTTTTTGGTTATTTGATTCCACCTTGGATACGTATACGAATGCCGGGAGCGGACAAAGTCTGGCGGACGCGAATGGGACGGCGATTAATGCGTATGCGCAATACACGAGCGAAGTAGCGGGAATATTAGCTGCCCACTTCGATAGCCTGCAGCTCAACCTGACCATGGGCGCCACAGCGCCGACCAACGGCGAGGTGTTCAACTAATGGCGTCCCAAACATTTGTCACACTGGAACGGCATGTCGCAGCAGAATATCGGGAAAAGGGCTACGGATTAGCCAAGGCCCGCAGCATTGGAAAGGCGGTGGCCGGGAAAGCGGTGACACCCAAGCGCAAACGGCGCGGGACGCGACACGTCATACAGGCAGCCAAGTCGATTACGCGGGGAATCAGCCAGTTCAGGCGACGTGTCTGGAATCGGTCCATCTTTTAGCGGGCTAAAATAGGAGGGGGTGAAACGCATGGCACACGGACATAAGACAGGCTGCCGGTGTGGCTTCTGCCGCAAAAGCGGACGCAGGCACCACAAAAGGCATTTGCGCAATATGCCAAAGAACTCGAAAGCGAGGCCCGAAAGAGACGAGGTAGACTGCGAGGGAGGCGAAAGCATGGATCGCGATAGGGTCATCAGTTTGGTGTCATTGTTGGTCATGATGATCTTTTTGGCTTGGTTCCTCGGCGTCATGCGGGGGGAAAGCCAGGAACACCGCCGCAATGAGTTGCAGGGGGTCAAAGCGCGCTTGTTCAAGATGGAACAAGCACAAAACGCGAAGAAAGAAGGGGAGTAAGGATGTCGTGTCTGACGAGGTATGCGCAAAATAAGATGTATCAAGGCGTGTCGCAATTGTGTTCGGATTTTGGAGAAGGATGGATGCCCGTTTATATAGTCCAAGAAGGCCATATTCTTTCTTGTTTGGTGGAGAATTTTTATGGAACGACGGCACAAGGGGCTATCAATGCATTCGCGGGTTGGAACTGCATGACGCCAAGCGATCCATTAGAGATAGGAACCCCTTTAGTGCTGCCAAACGGAATGTTTCTATTTGATTCAGACACGGGCGAATGCTATGAGTATTACCTGAATTACAGCTACGTATGGACAGAATCGCACGCAACAGCTATCAATGCTACGACGTGTTTTACGAGCGGTAGTTGTTGCGATGGCATTAGCAACGGGAGTTTTGGGATAGGGATGAATTACAACTACGGATACGGATCACTGGGATGCATCCCGAATTTTACTTGTGGATGCTAGGCACATCCAAAGATAGGGGGCGTCCGGTAATGGGTTGCAACGGCCACCATGAAGGGGCTACCACAGTGACCTCCTGGCTAGTGTAGGCATATTTGTTGTGCGCGACCGAGAAGTAAAAATAGGAATAGGGGGAGAGTCCACGGAATGCTGGTGAAGGCACTTCCACCATATAGATGTTGGGTTCGCCCCACCGACGCCATTGGGCCTGAACCCATGTGGGCTGATAGTGCATCAGAAAACGTTCTTGGGATACGATACCTGTGATGGTGATGTGATGGTAGGTTTCACGCGGTGTAGGAGTCGCGGCTGGCAACGCGAGAACACCTGGGAAGAAAATCGGAGCGAACAACCACGTCAGTACGAACAGCGCGGCAGCGGCGAGGCCGATGGCCCATCGCCATTCTAAGGGGACTTTGTAGATAACGGACATATGTTGCATCTCCTCCCTAGGGTTGGCCGGACAATAGATGGTTGGCGACAGGAGCCTGAACCGTAAAACTGTGGATCGCATTTTGCCAGACAGAGGATTGTGCCGACTGAACCGTTAGCACGATGCTCCCGTCTATGTTGGGAGTGGTATACAAAGCCCCGTGCTCATAGCCGCCACTGCAAGAGAAGGTGTAGACATCTTGCGTTTGGCCGTCCAAGGCACATCCGGAGGATAATGCGGCGGCAGGGTCAAACACCCCACTACCGTTCGTGGCGTTGTGATTGGCCCCGGCCCAGGCTTCGATGGCCAGCGAGGCGTCTTGACTGCCAGACGGGGCAGCGTAGGTGGCTGTGTATCCTGATTGCCCGGTTTGAGTCGTCATACCCCAGCCGGGCGGCAAAGCGACCGACACGAGCTGTTGCCCATGGAAGCGAAGGAAATATTGCAAATCGGGCGTTGACGAGGGCGCAGGTTGGTAGTGAATGAACAACGCCCATGCGGCGAACAGTAAAATCAGGAAGGCGATCCCGACGCCAAGACCAAGAAAGGCGGTTTTCACCATGATCCGATGCTCCTTTTTAGTAACCATCCCGATGATCCTTTGCTATAATCGGAAGGAACCTCTTGCCAGGTTCCCTGCGCAGATAGCCCTCCGGGGCTATCTGCGCTTTGCGAATCATGGGGAATGCTATTGGCAAATGACGCCTTTTAGCTTTAGTCCTAACATAGTGAAGATTGAAAGGCAAGGGGATGGAGCGAAGCAAAGGAGAAACGAACCCGTGTCTATGTCCGATAAGGGATATTATGTTAACTTAAGTTGGCATCGAACATGATTTTCGCTTCTCTCGTGGACAAAGGCCTGTCGCGTCCAGAAAATGCTCAAACAAATTGATGAACTGAAACCCATTTGAGGCTTGGTTACATACGAAATTTCCGAAGAATCCCTAGGTCACGAAGGGTAGGATTTGGGGCAACCCCATAGCGAAGGCACCTCTTCCGAAGTGCTCGGAAAGAGGTGCCTGTAGTCCT
>JAJYHT010000002.1 GCA_021784595.1 Bacillota bacterium
CGAGCCGGTCATGGCTACTGAACTAGAGTTTTATCTATGGCGGGAAACCTATGAATCGGCCCATGACAAAGGGTATCAGAATCTAGAACGGTCCAGCAGCTATTTGGAAGATTACCATTTTCTGCAAAGTACAAAATTTGAGCCCTTCTATCGGCAAGTGCGTCAACAAATGCAGGACGCGGGAATCCCTATTATTTCAGCCAAAGGTGAAGCTGGGCCAGGCCAGTATGAAATCAACTGGCTTCACGGACCCGCGGTGGCCGCCGCCGACCGCCATGCGATTTTCAAGCATGGGCTAAAAGAAATCGCCATCGCCAACCAATTAGCGGTTACCTTTATGGCTAAGCCGGATCAGCAATTTGCCGGCTCCAGTTGTCATGTTCATGTGAGCCTTATCGACCGCGCCACGGGAAAAAACGCCTTTGCTCCGATCCAGCACGGATCCACTGAAATGAGCCCAATCGGTCAGAGTTTTCTCGCTGGCCAATTGGCTTTGGCCCAAGAATTCACCCTGCTTTACGCGCCCACGGTCAATTCCTACAAACGCTATGCATCGGCGAGTTGGGCTCCAGTCAATATTGCCTGGGCCTACGATAATCGCACCTGCGGATTGCGCCTAGTGGGTGAAGGCCAGGGCCTTCACGTCGAAAATCGGCTGCCGGGAGCAGATGCCAATCCTTATCTTACCCTAGCCGGCATTTTGGCTGCGGGGTTGTGGGGAATTGAGCATGGACTTCATTGCCCTCCGGAATATCACGGCAATGCGTACAACGATGCCGACTTGCCTAGGGTGCCGACGAAGCTCGACTTGGCGTTAAACTTATTTGAATCCAGCCGTGCCGCTAAAGAGTCGTTGGGCGAATCGGTGGTTGCCCACTATCTGAATGCTGGCCGTGTCGAACAAAACACCTACGATGCCGTAGTGACCTCGTGGGAGAGGGAACGCTACTTTGAACGCATTTAGATTAACCTGTTGCGAGGAGATGAAGGAATGAACCGATTAGAAAACCAAGTAACTCTGGTCACTGGGGCCGGAAGCGGCATGGGACAAGTGGTGGCTGCCATGTTTGCCCGAGAGGGAGCCAAGGTGGTGGCGCTAGATACAAAAGCCGACGGACTGCAAGAAACCGAGGCATTAATTAGCGCTGCAGGCGGTGAGGTCTTATCGATGGCCTGTGATGTGACGGATGAATCTGCGGTGCGAGATGCGGTGCAAGCCAGCATCAAACGGTTTGGGAAGCTGACCGTGCTGTACAACAATGCCGGCATCATGCCAGAAGCCGATCATTCGGTCATTGATACGGAGCCTGACGTATGGGATAAAGTGCAAGAGGTAAATTTAAAGGGTGTCTATTTGGTATGTAAGCACGGAATTCCTGCCTTAATCGACGCCGGGGGAGGCTCGGTAATCAATATTGCCTCATTTGTGGCGATAGTGGGCTGCACCGTGCCGCAAGACTCGTATACGGCTAGCAAGGGCGCCGTGCTAGCGCTTACCAAGTCATTGTCGGCCCAATTTGGTCCCAAAGGAGTCCGCTCCAATGCGATTTGCCCTGGACCGATTGAGACCCCTCTGTTGATGGAGTGGCTGTTGACCGACCCGGCGGCCAAAGCTCTGCGTTTGGCTAGAATTCCTATGGGCCGATTTGGCAAGTCGGAAGACATTGGCCACTTGGCGATATATTTGGCGTCGCCGGAATCTTCTTGGATGACAGGAGCGGAACTGAATATTGATGGAGGCATTACGTCCTTCTATTTCTAAGTGTGGCGGGGGGCTAAAAAGTGATGGAGCAGGGGAAGCGATGGTTGGCCTGGATTGACGGCCAAGAGGTTGCGCCAGCTGAATCGAGGTTTTTTAAGGTAGAGGAGCCGGCTACCGGCACCGTGTTGGCCGAGGTAGCTCAGTGTGGGCCAAACGATGTGAAAAAGGCGATTGCAGCAGCTCGGCGATCATTTGAAGAAGGCCGTTGGTCCCAGCAATCGGCAACAGCGCGGGGCAAGGTGCTGTTGCGTTTGGCGCAGTCAATTCGCGACAATGTGGACATGCTGGCACAGTGGGAGACGCGCCAAGTAGGCAAGCCCATTCGTGATTCGCGCGACGAAGTGCTTACCGCCGCCGATTGCTTTGAATATTATGCTGGAGCGGCCAACAAGCTATATGGACATACCATTCCCGTCTCCGCGGCAGGGTTCGACTACACCTTGCGGGTTCCGGTCGGTGTGGTGGGATTAATTGTGCCTTGGAACTTTCCATTTTTGATCACGGCGTGGAAAGTGGCGCCCGCTCTGGCGGCTGGCAACTCGGTGATTGTCAAGCCGGCCAGCTATACGCCATTGACAGCGTTAGTGCTGGGGCGCCTGGGAACCGAGGTGGGATTGCCAGATGGCGTGCTCAATATTGTTCCGGGACCTGGGCGGGAAACCGGTGAAGCCTTAGCCGCGGACCCCGGTGTGGACAAGGTGGCATTCACGGGTGAAACTACCACTGGAAGCCGCATTTTACAGTTGGCTGCTCCCAACATCACTCGGGTGTCCTTGGAGTTGGGGGGCAAATCCCCCACTATTGTGTTTGACGGAGTAGACTTGGACCATGTGGCATATCTGGCCGCTCAATCAGCTTATGCCAACAGTGGGCAGGATTGTTGCGCCCGTAGCCGCATCATGGTGCAACAGAGCATCTATGAGAAATTTGTGGAGCATTATGTGAAGCATGTGCAGCAACTGTCGATTGGCGATCCCTTGAACCCCGAAAATGCCATGGGTCCCTTAGTTTCAGCCAGCCATCGCAATCGGGTGGCCGGTTATGTGGAACGAGGCCTGGCGGAAGGAGCCGAACTGGTGCTGGACCCGCGAAGCAAAGAGGTTCCTGCTCAGGGATTTTATCTAGCTCCCGCGATTTTTGCCCAAGCGCGATCCGATATGAGCATAGTGAGGGAAGAAATTTTCGGCCCGGTGACGACAGTGCAAGCGTTTGATTCCGAGCAAGAAGCCATCACTATGGCCAATGACACCACATACGGGTTGTCCGGTTCGGTATTTACTCGTGATGTAGGTCAAGCACTAAGGGTAGCCAACCAGGTGCGGGCAGGTGTCATGAGTGTCAATACCATCCGGAGCGTTCATTTGGAAGCGCCTTTTGGAGGATTCAAGCAAAGTGGGATGGGCCGGGAGTTGGGCATGGAGGCTCTTGAAATGTACACTGAGGTGAAAAACGTCTTTATCTCCATGGAGTAATGAGTTTTAGACTATAGTATCGGCATAATGCGCGCACCCAAGGGTCTACATTTCAGCCTTGCGTGCGCGCATTGTGAAATTACCGAACTCCGGGATTGTGGGCAAAGATGTGGCGCAATATTCCCCAGAGCCAGGAAAGTGGACAAGTCAACGCACATCAAGAAAGAGGAAAAGAAGCGTTGTAACGAAGAGAGGTCGGGAATTATGAGCTGGACTGGCAAGCTACCGTTATGGGATCATCATTGTCACACCCTGGTAAATCCAGAGCGCGCCACTGATTTGGAAGGATTGGCCCGTGCTCTAACGGAAGCTAAAGGAGATTATCCATTGTTGGATATCCAACAAACGGTGACCTACCAAGAGGCGCTTTATGTGGCCGCATCCCATTTAGGAACAAAATCCGATGAACTTGCCGTGCAAAGCGCGCTGGGTTCGGTCGATTACGAGAAATATTGTCACGACTTGTTTTTCGAGGCTGGCTATCAAAAGTTGCTTATTGATACCGGATATCAACCCCAAAGCGCATGGGACATCCAGGCGTTAAGCGCGGCGCTGAAATTGGACATTTTGCCTGTGTTACGGTTGGAAACCATGGCTGAACGCTACCTTTCCGATTGCGAGGACGTTGATGACTGGGTGCAAGCAGTTCGCAACGACTTGCAAAAAGCCAGAACTCGGGGATATGTGGGAGTCAAGTCGATTATTGCATACCGCTCTGGCTTATTTGTGCATCCGGTGGCGCCCCCGGCGGCAAAAGCGGCCTACCGCGCCATGCGGGGAGAAGGCAGGACTCGACTGTCCAATGCGGACTTGCTGAACTATCTGTTGTGGGAGGTAACCCCGACTTTGATCCAAGAGGGACTACCCATCCAGTTTCATACCGGGTATGGCGATCCTGACACTGATCTCACCCAAGGCAATCCCCTTTTGCTTCGCGGATATTTTGAGAAGTACATCAATGAAGGCTTGCGGGTGGTGTTGCTGCATACCTACCCTTTTCATCGTGAGGCAGGATATTTGGCGTCCGTTTATCCGGGGGTGTATTTTGATGTCTCTCTGGCCGTGCCGCTAGCAGCCAGCGGAGCGCCGCGCATTATCGCCGAAGCGCTTGAACTAGCCCCGGTAAGCCGTTTCTTGTTTGCATCTGATGCCCATTCCCGTCCGGAAAGCTTCTTTTTAGGCGCCCGGTTGTGGCGAGCAGGCATTGACCGGTTTCTTGATAAAGTGGTAACAGAGCATCACGTATCGCCTGCGGTGGCTCACCGATGGGCCTCGATGATATGCTGGGAAAACTGTCAAAAGCTATATTCCCTGTAAGAACAAGCGTTAATCGGTAGTTCGGACCATCTCACGTGATAAGTTTGGCAGGCATTGGCGGGAGCATAAACTCCCGCCAATGCTGGCATTAGTCGCGGGTTGCCGCCACTTCGGCGCTGGCAGCGCCTTGTGCCACCAGACGGGTATAGGATGGGCGGTCAATAACAAACAAGATTGCCACCAAGAATAGCAACATAAAGAAGATGGCGCTGCCAAACGCTGCGGGAAATCCCCAACGCGTGGCCAACCAGGTCAGAATGAGGGCATTAAAGGCCCCCATCACATTCAACACCCCGTTGTAAATACCATAGACCAGGCCAGAGGACTCGGGACTGGGTGCAATATCGATGGCGTTGACGGCCCATGAACCCACCGTCAGATTCATGCAAAATTGGGCGAGACCAATAAATACGGCGGTACCGAAGGCGGAATGGGCGCTGGCCGACCAAAGTGACAAGGATACGGCAACAATCATAGCAGCCATGGGAACTCCGGCACCGATCCGTCGTGCCTTTAAGCGGTCAAAACGGCGGGTTAACGCATCGTTGAAGGGACCCGATAGAATAAATCCGACGAACCCCGCAGCAAAGCCGATACTAGACCAGGCCGCGCTTTTGATAATACCGATATGGAACGTGTAGTACATGTAGCTCGGAACCCAGGTGATAAATGTAAAGAGAATATAGCCAAAGGTTAAGAAGGTCAGCAACACGCCTATTCCTGTCCTGCTGAATACGACTCGCAGCGCTGCTCCCCAATCGCCTTTTTGCGCCGATGCGAAAGGGATGCCGATTTTTTCGCGTTCCGTCTCCGAGACCGTGGGATCTTCTTTAGGCGTGTTGCGGACCACGGCCCACCAAATCGGCAGAAACACGATGCCTAGAATTCCAAAGGAGATGAAGGACCATTGCCACCCGAAGCGGACAACAATCCACCCAGCCAACAAGGTTCCGATGGTAGGCCCTAAATATTGACCCGATCCGGGAATGGTAAAGGCTCGAGAGCGCTCTTGCGGAGCGGCCCAGGTACGTGAGGATTTGCTATTAATGGCCCAAATGGGGGCTTCGCCAGCACCCATCAAGCCACGAATCCACAGCCAGCCCATAAAAGAACCGGAAAACGCGGTCATGATCGTAAACAGAGACCACCAGCCTAAAGATGCCACCATCCCCAATCGAATACCCAGACGGTCCGCAATGTAGCCGCCGGGAAAGTTGAACAAGGCATAGACAATCGTAAATACAAACGCGATGGTACCCATTTGTTCCAGAGAAAAGTTAAATTGGTGACGAATGGCCGGAATCGACACGGCAAAATTGACGCGATCCATGTAATTGATGAAAATAGCAACAAACATCAAACCAAAAATCCAGTAGCGTTTATGCGTGGTCATTGGTCCACCCCTTCCTTTACTAATGCTGGTCCAGCACTAGTGCCAATGCGATTAATGCCGTGTTGGATAAGCTCAATAGCTTGAACGCGGGTGCGGATGCCACCCGCTGCCTTGACCCCGATATGTGGTGGGGTCATCTTGCGGATCCAGCTCATTTCTTCGATATCAGCACCTTTAGGGCCAAATCCTGTTGAATTTTTTACATAGTGAGCCTCTGCTTTAGCAATAGCATCAATGGCGAACAGGATGTGGTCGCGGGTTAGATACCCGGTTTCAATGATGACCTTGACCGGAGCCCCGCCTGCCGAACCGACCACTGCTTTGATATCTTCGGTGACGCCCGCCCAGTTGTTGTCCAACATCCAACCGATATTGGCCACCATATCAATTTCGCGTGCTCCCAGGCGCATCACATCATAGGTCTCATGCGCTTTGGCGCTAGTTGTTACCGAGCCAAAGGGAAAGGCTACGGTCGCTGCTACAGGAATCGGCGACGTGGAAAGGGCGCGAACCGCCGTCGCAACATTGGAAGAATTGACACAGTACGCTCCAAAATGGTATTCGATGCATAACTGGGCCCCGTGTAAAATTGCCTCCGTAGTGGCATTGGGTTTCAAAATGGAATGGTCGATAGACGATGCCAGACGCATAGTCGAGGTCTCCCCTCAAAACGATTTTTACCTACCCCGCAATATTTTGGTCAGGAGTGCGGGTTTCCCGCATACAGATTTCGTTTCACAACAAAGGCCCTTCCCACAGCAACGCTGCGGGGAAGGGCCTCTTTTACTCTAAGCTTCCATGATAGCCTATTCGCTATCAGTGACATTAATTCCTCTCAAAACGTCCATCTGAAGAAAAAATTTTATAGGGACCATAGGGCGGGTTGCCCGATCTCCACACTCGCTCCCATCTCAATGAGATGATCGCGAGTTAATAAAGACCGAACTAAACCCGCTGCGACGACGGGGATGCCTCGTTGGTTCAACTCATGACGAATGAGAGGATACACCACTGCGGGAAGGCAACATAAAACATCCGGTTTTAAACGATCAACGGCCGCCAGACTAGAATCCAGACTTTGGGTGTCGTGGATAAAGACCCGCAACACTAACCTTAGCCGTAATTGGCGAACCTGGTGGGCTAGTGTCAGGTTGCTCGTCGCTATAGCGGCGGGGGCTATCAGTGCGTTAAGTACGTCTAGTCCTTCTCGGTCCTTGGCGAGTCCAGCAATCATGTCGGGGTGAATCCAGATCGTTTTCTGTGCGTTAACCAGGGGTTGTACAAACTCTTTGATCGTTTTAAGTCCGCCACCCGCTACATGCACTAACGGCCAAGGAGACAGCACGGCGTGGTCCCTTTGCGCGATGGTCCACACTGAGGGAATAATGGGCGGCAAATCTTGAACCACAACCCCACGCCCTTTCTTTCTCTTAATGCATTGTGAGACTCTTTAGCTGTGTGCCCTAAAAAGTGCAAGGTCCGTATTCGCCGCAAGTACCAAATGGCTTCAAAAATATTGGGCTGGTTGGCCCTGGGTAAAACATACTCCGAATTTTTCGCCTGCCGGCATAAAAAGCGAACACTTTCGTTAAACGCATGATGGTTAATATCGAAACCGATGATAGGCGGCGATCTCTTCTTCTGGTTTGCCGCGGTAAAAGTCGGCTTCCGACCGCTTTACAGCCAGGTAGCTTTCTGTCAACAGCGGTCCTAGGGAATCTATCAATAAGGAATCTTTGGACAGAGCTTCTAAAGCCTGATCGAGGCTGGTGGGCAGTCTGACAATGTTTTTCATGAGCCGTTCTGCTTCAGTCAATTGCCCGGGGTTGATTAACATCGGGTCACCGGGATCCAACTGGCGATCAATCCCATCCAAACCCGCGGCTATCAAACCGCCTAACGCGAGGTAGGGATTGGCGGCTAAATCCGCCGGTTTGAATTCCACATTGATACTTTGAGAAACGTGCGTTCGCATAGGGGATGCTACGCGCAGGGGAGCTTCCCGGTTGTCAGGACCCCAGCATGCATAGCTCGAACTCCACGTGTTTGGGGTTAACCGTTGGTACGAATTGGCGGTCGGAGTGGTCAAACCCAACAGGGCTGGCAGGTGATGCAAAATACCGGCCATAAATTGGTATCCCAGCGAGCTTAAATGGTAACGGTCCGAGTCGCTATAAAACAAGTTTTGACCGAATTCATCGGATGCACTGAAATGAATATGGCCGCCGTTGCCGGCCTGATCCAAAAAGGGCTTAGGAGCAAACGACGCCCGCACCCCATGCTTTTGTGCCAGTGCGCGGATAGTCTCGCGAATGTAGAGTTGCTGAGTGGCGGCTTCCATGGCCGGGGCATGTCGAACGGAAATCTCATGTTGCCCGGCTCCGAGTTCGGGATAATATTGTTCGAGCAGAATCCCTTGCGATTGCAATGCTTGCGCGACATCGGCCACAAAATCTTGGGATGTCAACATGCCCAGTGAAGCGAAACAGAGCGTGTTGTCCCATGGTTTTTCCTCATTGTCAATAAGGCTGAACTCGTTTTCGATGCTGGCTTGAATGGTCAAACCGCGGGACTCAGCCTGTCGCAGCATGCGGTTTAGGAAGTCGCGGGGGCATCCGGGCCAAGGATTGCCGTCCAGGTCAACCATAGTTGTGAATGCAGCCGCAGTGGCCGGCGCATAGGGCAATACACGAAAGGTCTGCAGGTCAGGTACGAGTCGGATCTCGCCGACCGGACCCATCTCTGGGACATCTTGCAGTTGGTCCAGGCTGTTCATGGCTTGCATGGCCACAGTTAAACCAATGCCACTGGCCAGACGCGCTGGCAGTGTAGGATAATAGGCAGATTTGCCCCGGATGATGCCGCCGTTGTCGCAGTACAAGAAACGCACAAACTGTATTTTTTGTTGATCGACTGCGCTAATTACGTCCTCGATAGTCATAAAATCCTCCCGTGTGTGGTGTCGAGTGCCAGCAATCTATGAGACATTCGGGACATAATTAGAATCTCCTGCTCTTGTCAAAAAAATTTGCTATTCGGTCGACGATTAAAAGGGAAATGGCCATTGTCTCTCGAATGATCATTAATGGAATCTCAATTTCATTTGTGGTAATCCGACAAGGAGTGAAGCGTGTGAACATGGACAAAGTCAATCAACTCATCGAAGAACATGATATTGAGATAGTGCGTGTGGTGTTCAATGACAACGCCAACGTTGCCCGTGCGCGCAATATCCCGGTCAAGTTCTTTCGCGACACCGTGGCGGAAAAAGGTGTGCAGTATCCCTCTGCAATGCTGTCAGTAGATACCTCGGCTAACTTTGTGCTGGCGGCTGGGGAAGGATTTGCAGGCGGCTACGGCAGTTGGCTTCTTAAAATTGACCCTGATACCTTCCATGTTATTCCATGGGCCAAGAAGAGTGCTCGAGTCATTGCCGATCTGTACACTCTAGAAGGCGAACCGGTGCAAGTGGCGCCACGCTCAGTACTGAGAAAAGTACTGAACGAATTGGACCGCGAGGGCTTGAAGTCCTATGGGGCGGCTGAACTCGAGTTCTATATCTTTAAGCAGTACGACCAATCGGGGTATGAACCCACGTGGACCGGTCTTCAGTGTTATTCCGAGGTTAAGCAGGGTGAGGTTGACGACATCCTTTACGACATCACAGTAGGCTTGGCGGCCGTGGGAATTCATGTGGAAGCGGCCAATACCGAGTATGGTCCGGGACAATTCGAAATTACCATGAACCCTCAATGGGGAGTGGGACAGGCTGATGCTGCGTTTACTTTTAAGGCCGCGATAAAGGAAATGATGGCGCAGCGAGGGCTCTTGGCCACCTTTATGACTAAGCCTTTAACGGGACTTAGTGGCAGCGGCAGTCATTTTCATCATTCTTTATATGACAAAGCGACGGGGCAGAACGTCTTTTATAATGCTGCGGCCGCCGATGGGCTTAGTGATGTAGCCAAACACTTCATCGCGGGACAGCTTTACCACGCCAAAGCCATATCCGCCTTGGCCAACCCCACGATTAACTCGTATCACCGTCTGCGGCCCTATACCTTTGCACCGAGCAATGTGACTTGGGGTTTGGAGAACCGCATGTGCATGATCCGAATTCCTGGAGCTCGTGGCCAAGGAACGCACTTGGAAAATCGTTTGCCGGGAGCCGACATGAATCCTTATCTAATGATGGCGGCGATGTACGCGGCCGGCTTGGACGGCATTCGCAGGAAGCTTGCCGTGCCCGCACCAGTGGAAAATCAAGATGCCTACGCTCTTCAATCAGCGCCTTCATTACCGAGGAATTTAGCTGAAGCATTGGCGGCCTTGAATGCGGATGATGAATTGATCCCGTATCTAGGAGCCGACTTTGTCAAAAGCTACACCGCTTTAAAGATGAATGAATTGAATCGGTTCGCCGATCATGTGACCGATTGGGAAATTCGAGAGTATCGCGAGCTCTTTTAGGAGGTGCCGAACAAGTATGGGTTTAGTTGAGGGTATTCGGGAAGAAGATGCTACCGGTTTAGTCAAAGAGGTTTTTGAGGATATGAAAAGGGTGCGCGGATGGGATCGCATTCCGGTCATTTGGCGGGTGATGGCGGTGCAGCCCGAGTATCTCAAGGCCAACTGGGATCGTTATCGCAGCATCATGCTGCGGGGCAGCATTGATTTGCGGGTTAAAGAGATGTTGGCTCTTGCGGTCAGCATGGTTAACCGGTGCAGCTACTGAATTGATAGTCACTCTTTCGCGTTGCGAAAGATGGGGGTAACAGATGAAGAGTTGGTGGAGATGGTGTCGGTGATCGATTTCTTTTCGGGCACCAATGCGTTGACCAGCGGTTTGAAAATTGAATTCGAATGGCCCAAAGAGACCTTGGATAAAGACCCGGGGCTAGGCAGGTGATGTGATGAGTGCCATGCAGCACATGGTTTTAATAAAGTTCTTGCATGCGCTGAGCGATGAAGAAACAGCCTGGATTGATCAACGGTTGAGCCAATGGCCTCGGAGCATTCCGGGAATTGCTCGGATGCGTTGGGGCGTAGACGTAAGTGGCCGGGCACGAGGATATCAATGGGGACTGGTCATCGAGTTCTCTTCAGAAGAGGCTGAGTCCCACTATCACCCTCATCCTCTACACCAAGAATTTGCACAGTGGGTGGCGGGAAAGGGAGCAGAAGTTCTGGCGTTTGATTTTCCGATTGCTCCAGGGAATGATCCGTAACAAACCCTGTTCTGGGCATCGGCAGCGAACCGCCAAATCTCACACTAAGAAAGGAGTACTGAATCAATGAGTGCACCACATTCTGGTTCCGCAAAAGAATCAGCAAATGTCCTGCAGCAAGGCGGTTATCGCAAAGAGCTGGGATTTTGGACGGTGGTATTTTTGGCCACTGGAGGGATTTTAGGGCCCGCAGTCGGATTCACCCCGGTGTCAGTCTTGGCGCTCGCCGGGCCTTCAGGAATCCTCTCCTGGATTATTGCTTTTGTCCTCATCTTCGCCGTAGCCATGGCGTATGTGGAATTAGGGACGATGTGGCCGCGTGCTGGAGGAGTAGCCTATTATCCGGCCAAAAGCAGCGGTCCTATTGTTGGAGTCATGAACGCCTGGGGCTCGTTTGTGGGGTACGCGCTGGCGGTGCCATCGATTGTGGTGGCGTTTGTTGAGTATTTGAGTTATTGGTTTCCCTCGTTGTATAAAAACGGCATACTGACCACGACAGGTATTGTGACGGCGATTCTAGTGACTCTCGTCATCTTCTTCATCAATACGTTGCGAATTCGGTACATGGGACAATTGAACAACGTGTTCACCGTGGTGACCATCGTTGGACTGGTAGTCGTCAGTGTGGTTTTGCTAGGACATTACCACGCTAACAACTTTACTCGCTTTCATGGCTTTATGCCCTTTGGCACCACGGGCGTGTTTTTGGCTATTTCCGCCACCATTTATGGCTATGGAGGATTTCGCCAACCCATCGATTATGCGGAAGAGGTTAAAGACCCGGGACGTACTATCCCCAAGGCCGTGATTTTAACCATGATTATTACCATGGTAGTCTATTTCTTAGAGAGTATTTCTTATGCGGGTGCGATAAGCTGGAAGGGACTAGGGTTGACACCCGGCAATTGGGCAGGACTTAATACCTTGGCATACCCGTTCGTTTCGGTATCCCATGGCATTGGGTTGCCGCTCATTGGCCTGATTGCCATGGTGACCATGTTGGTGGCCTCGTTCAAGGATGGGTATATATACTTTGGCGGTGCCAGCCGCGTAGGATATTCGTTGGGGCAATATGACGGGTATCTTCCAAAAGTATTTACCAAAATGACCAAGAATGGGATCCCGCTGCCCTCGGTGATATTGGTGTTGGTGGTTTCTTCTCTTTATATCATCTTATTGCCCTCTTTTTCCTCGTTATTTCCCTTGGTGGCCAGTGCGCTGCTGTTGTCCTACGCGCCCGGCCCTTTGAGCCTTGCCATTTTCCGAGTCAAGTATCCCAACGAGCCCCGACCCTATGTGCTGCCGGCAGTTAAGGTTCTGGCGCCCTTTGCGTTCATGATCAGCAGTCTTATGATCTATTGGTCTGGATGGGCCTCAGTGCACATTTTAATTCCCTCGGTGTTTGTCGGATTGCTGCTGCTCTTCTTTTACGTCCGCCACAGCAAGATTACTGGAGAAGACGTCAAGTATGGAATTTGGCTGCCGGTATTCCAAATTGTGCTGATGGCCTTGTCGTATCTAGGAAGCAGCAATTTCGGAGGTAAAAACGTGATCCCGTCACCCTGGGACAGTGTCCTGGTAGCGGTTGTTGCGCTAATTTTCTATTACTGGGGACTTAGCTCGGGCCTTAAGTGGAAGGAAAGCGACGTGGTCCAGGAGTCGTCAGCCTCGTAACACGAATAATGGGAAATTAAGGCAAGCCGGAATACTACCAGCCGGCTTGCCTTAATTCTTTGTGTGGGAGTCAACAGCTCAAGGAAGTTCGATGGCCGTGCCGTAAGAGATTTCTTTAATGTTTGTGGCTTGGGGAAAAAGCGCGTCAAACACGTAATCGTCCAGACTGTGCAAGCCCGTAGAAGATAGATTGATGGAGCCGATCCGAAAGCTATAGCAGGGATTTTCATGGTTTCCAGCATAGACGGCCAGTTGACCTTGAGCGGATAGGGCCATAAAGTTGGCATGCCCTTTTAGAGCCTGATGGGTGGCAACCAGACTTTTTGCGAACGGCTGTCCGAGGGACAATTGTTGGAGCCAGTAGAGGTATCCCACTTCACTATCTGAGGTCCCTTTGAGTTGATCACTAAAGTCCGGCCGATATTCGCGATGGCGGCTAAGAAACCCATTGTGGGCAAATGCGAAAGTCCCTTCTGGGTCGCAATAGGGTTGGGCGTTAAGGTGGCTCTGTGACGACATTAGACTGGGCCGCCTTAGATGAATGAATGCGCGGTGCGTCGCGACTTGGCCTAAAACATCCCAAGCGTGCTGGTCGTATTTTAGACCTAGAACCGAACGGTAACGATGCAACCCGCTGTCATCAACCCAAGCCATGCCCCAGCCATAACTGGCCACGCCTAGTTCTTCCAACAAACGGGCCCAGGTCAAAGTTTGCTTCATATCCAAAGGTTGGTTGGAAGTCAACGCCAACATTTCACACATGATAAGGGAACCTGCCTTTCTATCCAGCTGTTTTCATCTGGCCCAAGGTGTTGAAGCACTTAAGCTCTTTGTCGCCTGAAGACAAACATAGAATGAAACCCCTGTTCCAAAGCTTCGTGGGAATGATCTGAGCATTTAAGATGGCTCTATCGTTTAAAAGCTCTGTGAAAACGTCCCCAATGACGATTTCAACCAACAGGATCAACACCCGATTGACTAATTCGCGATTGGTTCAGCGGTTCCTGCTTGCAGCAGAAATTTTAGCATCTAAGGCTGGACAGGCAGGAAATTTGACATCAGTGGCGAAATCTATAGAAATGGAATTGAAATTCTATTTTCCTAAGATGGGTGGTACTAAACGCCCAGGACAGGAGGATTGATGGCGGCCCGACAGGAATCACCGGCGCCATCCTTGCGTGCTTTGGAGCGAGGATTGCAGATGTTGGATTACCTCATTCGAGTCAAAGAAGGCCGATTGCATCGCATCGCCGAAGAAACCAAACTTCCGCCCTCTACAGCGCACCGCTTGTTGCAGGCATTGGAGAACCATGGGTATGTGGTTAGTGAGGATCACGGGCTATATCGATTAGGTGTAAAAGGACTTTGGTTTACTTCGGCACGCGAGCCGATCCGTCAAGTGCTTGAGGAATTGCGCCGACAATCCGGCGAAACCGCCAACTTTGCCATGTTGGTGCGTGATGAAATGGAGTATGTGGAGCGTGCTGTTTCGGATCATGCACTGTCTTTTGTGGTGTCGATTGGGGAGCGGATTCCTCTCAATTGCAGTGCGCTCGGTAAGGCGATATTGGCCTATCGACCCGAATTGCTAGAAGGCATTGTGATGGAACGCCGCACGGCCCACTCGATAATGGATCCGGTAGAACTGCACGCCGATTTGGAAGTAGCGCGCCATCGCGGTTTTACGGTCGACAATGAAGAATATTTTGAGGGCGTGTTTTGTGTTGCAGTACCGGTATTTGACCGCGCCGGAGCGGCCGTGGGTGGTGTCTCGATCTCGGGGCCGACCGTGCGCTTCTCAAAGGATCAGGCCTTTATGCAGGCATCCGTCTTAAAGGCGGCTGGCGAACGGGTCAGCCATTTGTTGGATGACACGAGGAGCCAAGATGACAACGGTCTTCAAAAAGGAGATTAGATGATGGAAAACAGAGAAGGGGCCGGAGGATATTTTTTTGTTCCCGACAAACGGGTGGTTGACATCGCCGAGGACAATCCGCCGCAATATATCAACATAGATCAGTTGTCAATGGCGATTGTCGCTGAAGGATTGGGGTTAAAACCGATTTACGGACAGAACATGATGCTGTCGTTTGTTTATATGAAACCGCATTCGGTGGCGGCACTGCACAGCCATCCCGAAGAGCAAATTGGTTTGGTGCTTGAGGGAGAGTATGAATTTGAGCTGAACGGGGTTAGGAAGATGATTGGCAAAGGCGATGTGTATGTTGTTCCTCCCAATGTGCCTCATGGCGCGGTGACGTATGACAAGTCATGCGTGGCATTGGATATTTTCTCCCCGCCGCGATCAGGATATCGGGAAATGCTCCAGGCAGCAAAAAAGGTGGTGACCTTCGATGAGTAATGAATCTATGGCTAAAGGGCCCTCGGCTCGCAAGGAAATTGAAGATGGCTTGTGTTTTTTTAAGGGTCAAATCATGCCATTGGCCGAAGCCACCGTAGGTGTGGCGACTCATGCTTTGAATTATGGTACGGGTTGTTTTGAAGGCATTCGGGCCTACTGGAACGAGGATGCGGGGCAGCTTTACATTCTTAAGGGGTTGGAGCATTACCAGCGGTTGCTGCGTTCGGCGAAAATATTAAAAATCTCGGTGCCTTATTCCGCCCAAGAGCTGTTGGAGTGGACGGTTAAGATACTCTCCCTAAACGGGTTCCGTCAGGATGTGTACATTCGTCCCTTAGCGTTTAAAGCGGCGCAACTGATTAAGGTTACGTTGACTGGAGTGCGCGACGACTTGGCCATATTTGCGGTCCCAATGGGAGATTATGTATCGACTCAAGGGCTAAAGGTCACTGTCTCCAACTGGCAGCGCATTGCGGATAACATTATTCCCTCCCGGGCTAAGGTGACCGGAGCATATATCAACGCGGCGTTAGCCAGCGATGCCGCGACTGCGGACGGCTACGACGAGGCCATTATGCTGGGGCAAGATGGCCAGGTGGCCGAAGCCAGTTCATCCAACCTCTTTATTGTAAGGGACAATAAGGTCATTACCTCGCCGGTAACAGCCGATATTTTGGAGGGCATTACCCGTCAGGCTGTGTTTGAGCTAGCACACGACATCGGGTTGGCTACCGAAGAGCGAGCCATTGATCGAACTGAGCTTTATGTTGCGGACGAAGTGTTTTTGTGCGGAACCGGGGTGCAATTGGCCGGTGTGGTAGAGATTGACCATCGCGCGATAGGCGATGGCACCATGGGGCCTTTAACACGGCGCCTTCAGTCGCTGTATTTTGATGCTGTCAGAGGAAACGATTCCCGGTATCGTCATTGGTTGACACCAGTATATGGGGGAGGGAACTAACGTGGATCTTGGCTTAAAGGGTCAAGTGGCAATAGTTAGCGGAGGTTCGCGAGGTATCGGACGCGCTATCGTACAAGAACTGTTGGACGAGGGGGTACAGGTTGCCACCGGTACCCGCCACCCCCAAGACTTGGACGGATTGCCCCCCCAAGGGAATCTTATGACGGGCCGCCTTGATGTGACCGATGTGTCCAGCATTGACGAATTTGTGGATGCGGTGATGGCACGCTGGGGACGTGTTGACATGTTGGTCAACAACGCGGGAAAAGCCTATCCCGGATCCTTTGCTATCCTGACCGATGAGGATTGGCAGCGCGACATTGATGTCAAATTGATGGCGCAAATTCGTATGGCTCGCAAGGTATTGACCGTGATGCCAGATGGCGGGCGGATAATTAACATGTCGGCGGTCTTTGGCAAACAACCCGATCCGCGGTTTTTTGCCTCCAGTGTCAACCGCGCGTCCTGTTTGTCGTTAACCAAAACATTGGCCCGTGAACTGGCAGCCCGTAAAATTCGGGTAAACGCGGTCAATATCGGGTTTGTCTATTCGGGGCAATGGGATGGTAAAACACCGGAGTTTTTTGAAAAAATGTGCCAGACCTTTGAAGTCCCGTTGGCCCGGTTTGGCGAGCCTAGGGAAGTAGCGGCGGTCGCCGCGTTTTTGTTGTCTGAACGTGCTTCCTATCTTACGGGCACTATAATCGACGTCGATGGCGGAATGGCTAAATATCTTTAAGGAGGAACTCATGACCAACCGCGATTATTTCCCAGACCAGGTGATTTGGGATGGCACGATGGAATATCCTTCGAGTTTTGAGTCGATGCCTGCCGCCAAAGGTTTTGAGGCGGCTCCGGGGGTGGTGCTGCGTCCCTTTTTTGGTCAACGGATGATGGCCAGTTATGTGACTTTCGCGCCGGGGGCTGAGGCTCCGATTCATCAACACTTGCAGGAGCAGTTCAGTAAAATTGTGTCGGGACGCCTGCTGTTTACAGTGGGTGAAACCACTCGCTGGATGGAGAGTGGGGATATTGTATCGATTCCGTCCAATGTGCCGCATAAAGCGACGGCTGGTGACCAAGGATGTGTGGCCATTGACATGTTTTCACCCATCCGTGACGGATTTAGAGAACTAATAGCCGCACAAAACCCTTAGCCGACCCTCAAGGAGGCAATTTAATGGCCGTTTTGGCGCTAGATGCGGGGAATTGATGCTCATGCGCATTTGGCTACGGCGCAATCGCTAATCGAATCGATGGGACCATTTATGCCGTCGCATGGTTAGTACATATCGTCAACATCAGATGGTGGGCGTTCGGTTGGGATGGGACGCCGAACGCAACACGGGAAGGCTGACGGTTGGCAACCAGAGAATATCGGATATCATTCAGCAGCATCCTGATGTGTTGTGGGGTCGCCACACTGCGAGAGCATAGAAGTCCGGGAATGGCTAAAAAAACGGGGTTGTCCGCCGTAAAACCGGCCCAGTCCCCCGGCTAAAGCCGACCCGATCGCGCAGCAGCTATTCATGGATGTCTTCGACTTGGGTGCGTGGCTTGGCTGCTCGTGGTGCCTCAGCCGCGTGCTGTTGCCGACGCCCTCCGGGCGTCAGCGCTTTAATGTGTTCCGTGCGTGGCACGCGATTGCCGCACGAGGTCATTATGGTCGCCAACGATACCTACATCAACAACGAGGTCACTTCGCACTGTGTGGGCTGCGGCCCGTTGGCGGACAGCTTCTTGGTATGATTTGAGAGCCAACCGGCAATGGTCTCCACGGATAAATGTCTCTCTGCAACATGAACGACAAAATCCTCAATCTCTTGATGTGCACCCATAATTGAGATGCCATTTAGGTGCAGGAATAGACTGGCGGCTAAAAACGCGGTACGTTTGTTGGCATCATGAAACGGATGATTGAGTACCAATGAGTGAAGCATAGCCGATGCTTTCTCAATTGATGTTGGGTAAGCATCGTTTCCAAATACAGTTGTTTGAGGGCGTGCCAGAGCCGATTTGAGCCCACCAATATCGCGCACGCTTGCCTCGCGACCCGTCAACCACGTCAGATCCCGCGCCGAACCCCTGGCGCTTCTTATGGAACAGTCCGATCCTGTTGATCATCGGCATGGTCACCCTACTTTTCAATCTCACGTACGGGCCGTTGGAGCCGGCTTTGCCCGTGATGGTCGATCGGGTCTACCATTCGGGAGCCGGGACTCTCGGTCTCGTTTGGAGTAGTTTTGCCGTCGGCTCGCTCCTGGGTACACTCCTCTGGACCCGTCTGAGGCCCCAGTGGAGCCTACGATGGTTGATAGCCGGCGTCATCATCGGGTGGGGACTGTTCAGTGGGTTAACGGGGTTCACGACCCATCCGTGGGAGGCTATGCTCACCTTGTTCGGCGGAGGCCTGGTGTACTCTCCATACAATATCGTGGCGGCCACATGGCAACAGCGACTCATCCCGGATCACCTGCGGGGCAGTGTCTTTTAGTCCGTGACGAGTTCCGGCCTGCCGGTGGGGCAACTGATTGGGGGGTGGTAGTCAGCGTCTACGGTGCCGGTGCCATGATCGCCATTGGAGGCGCTGCCACGATGGTTCTCGGACTCGTAGTCGCCTCTCTTCGCGCTCCTTGGAGTCGGCTGCCTGACACATCCGTGTCTCAATAGCAAACTGTTCGAGCGTTCGGCATGGGCTGAGGGGGAATTAAAGGTCCAGCGGGCGGTAGTCGTTCCATAACCTCCGGACTTAGTTGGTATCGTCATAGACGTCTAACCGACTATTCACCCGTTCGGCGGCCGTGCGATGGGGGTTTTCGCCAACACTATAAGATTCATCTCCTGGTCGATTTATGGGCACCTTCAGTCAAAGCTAAGTGGGCTGCGGCCAAGCTAATGCCGGAACTCCCACCCACGACGAGGACAGATTGATTTTGCAATGTCATAAGAGACCTCCTAGGACTGGGTTCTGTTTTTCGCTTGCCTATGCGTCTGATGCAATCGGAGCATACTCCTGGAGGCGACGGGATGGGAGTACGCACTTTAAAGTGCGTATATTCGCACGGTTTAAAAAATTGGAGGACACAAACATCGAAAGCTCGCTATGCAGTAGAGCGTCTTTCAGGAGTTGCTTGAACGCTGGCCGTCGGAAGTGCCAATCTCCCGATAAATCACTGAGAGCCAGTTGTTGTTGAGGGCCACCATGGACGCGAGCGTGCCCGTAAAGAGGACTCCGCTCCACTTATCTATGGGTGTAAAGTTGAGACGCCGGTTTTGATGACGTCTCTATCCTATCGACACCTCATCAAGGGCCAGCTCCCGTGTACATACTTGACCGCGTCTAGCGGGGCTTTTGACCCAAGCCGCTGACGGTGGTTTGAACTCTCCTCCTGTAAGGCGATTTCGAGGGGCCGTCCCTCATCCTTGCTCCCATGCCTTGCGCCTTCGCAGCGCACCAAAATCCAGATACCCGTTTTTCCGATTGCAGCCGTTTCGTCAAAGCCTGCCTTGTGGCACAATCCATTTATGGCATAAGGCAGTATGGGGAGGATGGGAAGAACTTGCGGATACCGCGCATTATGGTGGCAGGAACACATAGCGGAGTGGGGAAAACGACCGTGGCAGTGGCCCTGATGGCTGCATTAAAACGACGGGGCTTTGTGGTTCAAGGATTCAAGGCGGGTCCAGACTATATCGATCCCGGTTATCACACGGCTGTTACGGACCGGCCATCGCGTAACCTGGATACCTGGATGACGGGTTCTGACGGCGTTCTGGAAATATTGGAAAGGGGCAGCCGGGGATCTGAAATCTCCGTGATAGAAGGCGTGATGGGATATTATGATGGGAAGGACGTGGATTCTCTCATTGGCAGTACGGCCGAAGTGGCGCAATTAACGGCAAGCCCCGTATTGTTAGTGGTTGATGTTTCCGGGATGGCACAGAGTGTGGCGGCGGTGGTCAAAGGATTTAAATCGCTTGATGCCACTGGGCGTATCGTGGGAGTGCTGGCCAATCGCGTGGGCAGTGAGGGGCATTATGCGATGGTGAAAAGAGCCATTGAAGCATTAGCACATGTTCCGGTAGTAGGGTATATGTCCTCAAATTCTTCCGTCGAGATGCCCGAGAGGCATCTTGGTTTGCTTCCCGCGATCGAGCGCGGGGAACTCACCCCGCTGTGGGATCGGTTGGCTAGTGCTGTCGAGAAGACCGTCAACTTGGATCAGATTGTCAAGTGGGCCCAGATGGCCGGACCTCCGCCGAGTCCTGGACAGCGCGTGTTCAGTGGAACCCGGCAGCCGGCGACAGCGTTATTGGCAGTAGCGCGTGACGCCGCATTCAATTTTTATTACCCAGAGAATCTGGAACTATTGGGAGAGGCGGGATTGGAAATTCGGGAATTTAGTCCGCTGGCGGGCGAGCCACTGCCAAGCGATGCCGATGCTCTCTATTTGGGGGGAGGATTTCCGGAAGAATATCTGCGTGACCTCAGCCAACCTTTGTATCTTAACGATGTCCGCAATCGCCTGGCACTTGGCCTGCCCACTGTCGCTGAATGTGGAGGATACATGTATTTGGGCGATGCCATCCAGGATCATGAAGGAACAGCGTTTCCCATGGTAAGCAGCATTCCGGTCCGAACCACCATGCAGCAACGTTTGGTGGCCCTGGGTTATCGGGAGGTTCTGGCTTTGGTCGACAACCCTATTTTGACCGTCGGGCAAAAAGCCCGTGGCCATGAATTCCATTATTCGTCTGTCGAATTTCTGGACGGCCAAGAACCATCAGCCTATATGACGCAAGGATGGCGTCGAGTGGGCCGCGATGGGGTAGCGCGCGCTTACTTGACAGCCGGCTATACGCACTTGCATTTCTTCTCCAATCCATCTATAGCAGAACGACTGCACCAATTCGCCACCGCCTATCGTTCGATTCGACAAACAAGGGGGACTTAAGCATGTATCCTGAACGGATTGTATGCTTGGCAGCGGAAATGCCGGCCATTCTTGATCAGCTTGGGGTGCTAGATAGGGTGGTGGGGATCTCGGCTTATACCACGGAGCCGCCGCAAGCGCTTAGTTTACCCAAAGTCAGTGGGTTTCGCTCCGGCAGTATTCGTCGCATTCTGGAGCAAAAACCAGATCTGGCAATTTTAACTTCCGGGGTGCAGCACGAGCTCGGTTCGCGACTGGCCGCGCAAGGGGTGTCTCTATTGCATGTCAATCCGCATCGACTGGCCGATGTGTATCATACGGTCAGTTTACTGGGCAATGTGACGGGAAAGCCGGAGCGGGCGGTGGCCATCAATGCCGAACTGCGCCAAACATTTGACGCCATTGAAACCATGGGGCGGGGCTTGCCCTGGCATCCACGCGTCTATTTTGAGGAATGGATGGACCCGATGATTTGTGGCACGGGATGGGTGAGTGACATTATTACGATGGCAGGCGGGATCGATATCTTTCGCCATGTATCCATTCATGGGCGAACTGCCGCCAGCCGCCAGGTGACGCAAGATCAGGTGGCTGCGGCAAAACCCGATGTGTTTTTGGCTTCCTGGTGCGGCAAGCCGTTTGAAGAAGACACGGTACGAGAGCGGCCTCAAGCATACACGATTCCCGCATTGCACTATGACGCGGTCTATGAGTTAGATGGCGGCATTCTTCAATGCGGTCCCAGCTTGGTAGAGGCGGCTCGCCAAGTGCACCGCATTCTGAGGGAATTTACCACCCATCATCTGGAACCCAAGGACCAGGAGGGACAAAATGGCTCGTAGTCTGATGGTAGTGGGCACAGCTTCTGACGTCGGAAAAAGTGTTGTATGTACGGCACTGTGCCGAATTTTTTCTCAAGATGGGTACCGGGTGGCTCCTTTCAAAGGTCAAAACATGTCATTGAACTCGGCAGTGACGCCATCAGGAGCGGAGATTGGGAGAGCGCAGGCAGTACAGGCGGAAGCGTGTGGCATTCTGCCCAATGAGCATATGAACCCAGTGCTGCTTAAACCCACTAATGAGCACCGGACTCAAGTTATTGTTCAGGGACGGGTGCATGCCACCATTTCCGCGCGGGATTATTTCCACAGTGAGAAATCAGAGTTGTGGAAAGCGGTGGTGGAATCACTAAGGTATCTGCAGGACCACTATGACCTGGTCGTGATGGAGGGCGCCGGAAGTCCGGTAGAAATGAACTTAAAAGAGCGCGACATTACGAATATGCGGGCGGCAGAAATGGCTGACGCGGCAGTGCTGTTGGTGGTTGACATTGAGCGCGGCGGGGTCTTTGCTGCTGTCGTGGGGACATTGGCACTCTTGGCGCCGCACGAACGAAACCGCGTTAAGGGCATTATCATCAATAAGTTTCGGGGAGATCCGCGCCTATTTGACGAAGGGGTGACCATGCTGCAAAATCTTGCGGGCATCCCGGTGTTGGGGGTGATACCATTCATGGCGGATCTGGGCATCGAGGCCGAGGACTCATTGGCATTGGCTAAACCGAGATATCAACGAACTGAAGTGCGAAGGTCGGATATTCTCCGCATTGTGGTTGTCAACTTGCCGCATCTGGCCAATTTTACCGATTTGGACCCCTTGTTTCTCGAATTCGATGCAGAGGTTTCTTTCACCCAGAAACCTTCGGATCTAGAAGGCAGTGACGCCGTGGTGCTGGGTGGCACGAAAAATACCATGGACGATTTAGTCTGGCTAGAGCAGACTGGGTGGATGACGGCATTGCAGAAGTTTGCTCTCCATGGCGGCGCGGTGCTTGGCATCTGCGGGGGATTTCAGATGATGGGGCAACGGGTTGTGGATCCGACTGGTCAGGAATCAAACCGTTTGGAGTCCCCAGGG
Source organism: Bacillota bacterium (assembly GCA_021784595.1). GTDB lineage: Bacteria > Bacillota > Sulfobacillia > Sulfobacillales > Sulfobacillaceae > Sulfobacillus_C. The sequence goes on from JAJYHT010000002.1 coordinate 23,021, forward strand.
ATCGGCCTGTTTTCTTATCATACGGTATTGACTGCGCAAAAACGAACCCGGTTAGTAGAGGGCGTCATCCATGCGAGACCTTACCAGGGAATTTCGATAAGCGGCTACGAGATTCATATGGGCGAGACCACGGACGTGATGCCCGACCAGGTATTTGCGGTGGTCGGGAGCCATCCCGTGGACCTGTGGTCCGATGGAGTGATTACTGACGACGGCGCAATTGTTGGGACTTATCTGCACGGAATTTTCCATAACGATGCATTTCGCACTGCATGGTTGAATCGCCTGCGTCTGCGCAAGGGAATGCCGGAGGGACCTGTCGAAATCCGCACGGCAGAGGTAAAGGCCAAGAACTATGACCGATTGGCCCATGTTGTGCGGAGCCATTTGGATATGCAAAAGCTTTATCACATTTTAGCGGATAATAGGGTACCGGAAAGAGGCGCATTGTGAGTGCAATCTTAGTTTTAGGGGGCGCACGCAGTGGGAAAAGCCAATTTGCCGTGCGACTGGCAGAACATAAGGCACAAGCAATGAAGCTGCCGGTGACCTTTGTCGCTACGGCCCAGCCGTTTGATGAGGAGATGTCCGATCGCATCGGGCGCCACCAATCCGAGCGTCCTAGTGAGTGGACTACAGTCGAGGAACCTAGTGCAGTGGCCTTATGGCTCGAGCAGCCGCGGGCGCCAGAGATTGTAGTGATTGATTGCCTTACCCTGTTGCTCAATAACTGGATGTTTTTGGATCGATATCAGGAATCTGATTATTTAAGGGAGACGCGCCGTTTGACAGAGGCATTGCAAAGATTTCCCGGTCTGGCTATTGTGGTGAGCAACGAAATTGGCTTAGGACTTGTGCCTGGAGACCCGCTTTCGCGGCGCTATCGGGATTGGCTGGGCATATTGAATCAGTCGGTGGCGGCTATTGCGGATCCGGTCTACATGCTGTTTGCGGGGATACCCGTTGACTTGAAGCGGATGGGAGTTCACTGGCAATGAATCCGGTCTGGTGGATGACATTGCTAGCAATATTGGTCGATCGGGCGGTGGGGGACCCGCCTCATTGGCCTCATCCGGTGATGTTGATCGGGAAATGGATTAATTGGTGCGACGGACGGTGTAATCGAGCGCCCAATTCGACGTACACGCAATGGTGGGGAATGGCTCTGACGGTCTCGACCGTGGGGATGACTTTTTTCATTACCGGCGGGTTGATCTGGGCGGCCTCTCTGATTTCTCCGATTTTGGCCATCTTTCTTCAAATATGGCTGATTTCCACTACTATTGCATGGAAAGGGCTCATGGATAGCGGAACCCAGGTATATCGCACGTTGGTTCGGGAAGACTTGGCGGCCGCGCGACGCCAGGTGGGGCACATTGTGGGACGAGACACGATGGACTTATCAGAAACCGAGGTGGTCCGGGCGACGGTGGAAACTTTGGCGGAAAACATTGTCGATGCCATTGTGGCTCCGGTATTTTATGGTGCTCTGGGGGGAGCCCCATGGGCGATGGCATATCGCGCGTCCAATACCCTGGACTCTATGGTCGGATATAAAAGTGAAAAATATTTACGGTTTGGCATGGTGTCGGCACGCTGGGATGATCTCTTGAACTTCATTCCCGCTCGTTTGACCGCACTCTTGTTGTGGGTGGCCATTGGCCTAACCCGGGGGGACTCCAAAAGAGCTTGGCGGATCATGCAGCGTGATGCGAAAAAACATCCAAGCCCCAATGGTGGGATTCCGGAATCGATGGTGGCCGGAGCCCTTTTGGTTGAACTAGGGGGAACCAATTTTTATAAGGGGATACCATCCTATAGGGCGATCATGGGGGATAGGGCCAGGGCTCTGGCGCCCCCCGATATTCTTCGCACCGTGCAGTGGGTGGATTGGACCACATGGCTGACCGTAGGCCTCATGGCAACGGGAGGGGGGATCGTATGGGCACTGGCTATTTTTCACGTATAGGAAAGCGGTTTGTACTAGCCGTACAATTCTTGACCATATTGCCAGTGGCCGCCGTGCGGTCGGTCTCGGACGCGGACATGAGGCAAAGTGTGGTCTTCTATCCGGTGGTGGGACTATTTCTCGGTGGTGCGCTATGGACCTTGCAATCGATTTTGACGCGTGTTTTGCCCGCCACGGCGGCCACCGCCATCAGCCTGGCTGTTTATACCGTGATGACAGGGTTTTTGCACCTCGACGGCATGATTGATATGGCGGATGCTCTTGGGAGTCGCAAGCCTCGCCAAAAAGCCCTTTTGATTATGCGCGACAGTCGGGTGGGAGCCATCGGCGCAGCGAGCGGCGTTTTAGTGCTGCTAGGAAAGTTCGCGGTACTATCCAATCTTTCTATACACATGGCAGGAGCCTTTATAGTCATCCCCGCCCTGTCCCGTTGGTCGATGGTTTTAGCTATGAGCATGGCACCTTATGCACGGGTTGACCAGGCGGGACTGGGATCGCTATTTGCCAACCAAATTTCATGGGTGTCGGTAGGGATCGCTTCCCTGATTGCCATGGGAGCTGCCGTCGTCTTGCTTCCTATGAGAATGGCCGTGGCGCTATGGCTGTTTGTCTTTTTAGGTACGGTGCTCTTTGTGCGACTGCTGACGCGCCGGTTTGGCGGAATGACCGGTGATATCTATGGCGCGTTAAACGAATTGATGGAGTGGTTGGGATGGACGTTGGTGCTGCTGTGGCATGGATAGTGGGGGGGAGGGGAAACACGTGGACATGGTTCATGGAGGGCGGGTCTATGAGTATGCCGAGCGTGTGGGGCGGACAGTAGACCGAATCATGGATTTTAGCGCCAACATCAATCCCTTAGGTCCTCCCGTTTCGGTAATGCGTGCCATAGAGAGAGGGCTTGGGGACATTCGCCATTATCCCGATAGCCGTCATGACGGAATAAAACGGGTGCTGCAATCTCGGCTGGGAGTCAATGGCGACCAGATTTTATGCACCAATGGTGCCGAGGAGGCATTGGAACTCTTATTTCGGACCATACGGCCACCGCGTACCGTGGTGTTGACCCCCGCCTTTATGGAATATGCGACCATTGCTTCTCGCTATGGGTCCCAAGTGTGTGCGATCCCTCTTTCGATTGATGTCGATGTGCGGCTGCCAATGGACAAGCTTGACGGGATCCTAAGAGCTGGCGATGTCCTGGTATTGAACAATCCGCACAACCCGACCGGTGTTAGTTGGCCGCGCCATCAGTGGCGAAAATATGTAGAAAAATGGAGCGCACAGGGATCGTATGTAATCTGTGACGAATCGTTCATTGATTTTTTGCCCCAGCCACTAGCATACAGCGCGTTGCCGCTGGTTTTAGCGGGGGAGCACGTGATTATTGTGCGCTCAGCCACTAAAATGTTTGCCATACCGGGGTTGCGATTTGGGTTTGCTATCGGCGCCCCGCTTCTGTTTGCTGAAATTAGTTCCAATCGGGATCCTTGGAGTGTCAATCATTTAGCACAGGTCGCTGCCATGGCCGCTTATCAAGATGTCGAGTTTGAATTGGCTACGGCCAGGTGGCTGGAACAGGAGCAAGACTACATTCGCTCGGTATGGGGCCAACAGGAGGACTTTCACTTGTTTCCCTTTTCGGCTAACTTTTTTCTCGTTCGGGCCAGTTCTGCTGCCTTAGCTCAAAGAGTGGAAAAGGAGTTGCGAAAAGAGGGAGTCTTTGTCCGCAATTGCGAGCAATTTTCTGGACTCGGTGCTGATTATCTTAGAGTGGCGGTGCGACACCATTGGGAAAATATTCGACTTTGGACCATGGTTCGAGACTTGGCGATAGCCAGCAGGTAAGAACGTAAAATACCTTAACCATGACAAAATTGACGAACAACAGAGTGGCTGTAGCCATGATACTTACATTCCGCGCCCACAAATTGGTAGTTGCGGAACCACGGTTCTAGTACGCAGTGGCGGTATCGCAAAAGCGCTGACCGGTATATCAACCGCCATGAAAATGGGGTCGAAGGCGGGATGAAACAAGGGATCCAAGGCAATGTGGCGCTGACTCTGCGGACCAGTGCACGGATTCCAGCAACCGGACCACTTCGTGCCCAGTCGGATGTGTCAACACGCGGCGGGACGGCGGGGGAATGGGTACGCCCGACCGACGGTGCACGGTTTTTTCGAAAATCGTCGTGCCGGCACTATACACCAACCCGACTGCCCCCTGTCTTGCCGTCGTTGCACGGTGGCCTCGGCGACACAGGCAAATCGCTCTGGCTGCAGAACCTGGGCTGCACGTTCCCATGGCGGTGCGGGATCGATAATGTCTCGATCCAAGGTATGTGTACGCCGCCGATCGGTAGACGACCAAAGCGTACGGACGGCCTGCAATCTCCCCCATGTGTTCCGACGCCCAATAATTGCGCCGCGTCTGTCAATGTCCCCAGAGGCTGCCATCGATTTACTTCCCGCGCGGCTTGTTTGACCGTGGCGACAATGCCAAATGTCTGCGGGCACCGGGAGACAAAACGGATCTGTTGTCGGTCTCAGCATTTCGGCATTGAGCAGATCCAGGATGAGCGCCAAAAGGCGTTCCCCGGATGAAATCCGACATTGATCCGGATCCCATGAGACCCATGCGATTGATCAAATCCACGAGGCCGATGCCATCGGCCAAGTGGCGAAAAGTGGCCAGACCATTTGCGATTGCCCTCACGAGATGTTGAGCTGGCGGCACAATCGCCAAACCTTGGGTTAAGCGTCCTTTTCTTTTCCTCCAGTGCAGGGGCGGGAAATCTTATCCAGGCAGACGGGCGCATAGCGCTGGGTGGCGAAGAACTACGATTCGCGGGCAATGGGTTCAACTAGACCACACTGAGATCACCGCTGAATCCGCCTTCTCGTCCGAGAGGGATGGACTTTTCGCGTGCTTTGTTGGAAATGGTATAAGGCGATTCGGTTTATACCCAGGGTTGACTGAGGGAAGTTACCTTTATTTGATGGTTTTCAGAATGAACGAATTTTGACGAAAACGAAAGATATTTTGTTTCCGCCAGACTTCATTCTCATAGAGAACAAAAATTTAGACTTGTCGTACGTAATATTAAATATGATAATACGTATTGCACACGCATAGAGAAAATATGTACAATATTGGTGGACCGAATAAAAGGAGAGCGAGCGATGAAATTCCCCCCCATCCGTTATCTTCGACCCTCGGCTCTGCCGCAGGCATTGGACGATTTAAAGCAGCATGATGGGTCGATTAAAGTGCTAGCTGGCGGCCAAAGCCTATTCCCGTTGATGGCCATGAGATTAACCGAACCTGAAATCATTTTGGACATTAATGCGCTCGATGAGTTAAAAGAGATTCGGGATATGGGGGATTGCCTGGCAATTGGAGCCCTAATCCGCCACCAACAGCTGATCGAGGATGTGACAATCCAACAACAAACGCCTGTCCTGTCGCTGGTGGCCAGACATATTGGACATTTGGCTATCCGCTGTCGCGGTACCATCGGAGGCTCTCTGGTGCATAGCGACCCCTCGGCCGAACTGCCTTTGGCTATCTGTGCGCTGGATGGCGAGCTTATTGTGCAATCGGCCGATGAAACTAAAGTCGTACCGGCTGAAGAATTTTTCCTTTCTTATTTAACTAGCGCGGTGGCGGCAAACGAGATGCTGACCACTATTAGAGTGCCTAAAATGGCTAACCAGACCAAAATAGCGTTCGACGAAGTGGCATCGAGGGCAGGAGATTTTGCGCTGGTGTCAGTGTTGGCCATTGTGACGTTTAGAGACGATGGCGCTATTCAACGCGCTCGGTTGGCGATCGGCGGGGTGTCTGATGTTCCATTTCGCGCCCGCGATGCCGAATTGCTCATGAATGATGCGGCGCTGACGCCGGAGTTGGTTACCCGAGTGGCTAGGACTGTGAGCGAGGCGATTGAGCCTGTAGGAGACCTGCATGCCTCTGCCGATTTTCGCCGCCATTTAGCGCGTGTGTTAACCGGGCGAGTGCTAAACAAAGTTATTGCGGGAGCTAAAGGAGATCTGTCATGGAACCCATCAGTTTGGTAATGGTAGACGTTTTGGTCAATGGCCATCGTGAACAGCACCAGGTACAGGCACGACAGAGTTTAGCCGATTTCCTTCGGGACCAATTAGGACTTTTGGGTACGCATATCGGATGTGAGCATGGAGTGTGCGGTGCCTGTACCGTGCTGATTGACGGCGAACCAGTCCGCAGCTGTCTGTCGTTGGCCGCATCCGTTTCAGGTCACGAGGTGGTAACTATTGAAGGATTGAAGGACTTACCCTGGGGACAACGTTTGCAAAAGGCATTTTTGGAACATCATGCCTTGCAGTGCGGATTTTGCACACCCGGCATATTGACGACCATGACATATTTTGCGACTCGCCATCCCAAAGCAACCGAAGCCGACTTTCGGGACGCACTATCCGGCAACCTGTGCCGCTGCACGGGATACCAAAGTATTGTCACCGCGGTGGTTTCAGCGGTTTCATCGGAACACAACGATGCATAAAGCCGTGAGCCGCACTAACCTGAATTGTTAAGGGGGATTTTCTTTGAAATTAACCGTTGATGACATCAAATTGCTGCAAGTGCCTGTGCCCTATCCTGTGCGTGCCACCAACTGTTACTTGATGCCCGGTGCGGATGGGTGGGACCTAATCGACACCGGAGCTCATACCAAAGAAGCTGAGGACGTATGGCAAAAGGCGCTGGATCAGTACGGCATTAAACCTGGCATGCTGCGCAACATTTACATCACGCATTACCATCCGGACCATATTGGCATGGCGGGGTGGCTATTGGACCAGGTCGGCGGTGCCATCTACATGCATCGGGTGGAAGCGCAGTGGGTTCCCCAAGTGTGGGCGCCCGCTATGCCTCAGGCGATTGCAGTGGCCGACGAGTTCCGACGCAATGGCATGAGCGAGCAATGGGCAGGTGCTATCGAAACACAATTCGGTGAGCAGTTCTTAGATGTCAGTCCATTGCCCGAACACATCGAACTGCTGGAAGACGGGGACTTGGTCGATTATGGCGACGCTGAACTGCGGGTGGTCTGGACGCCGGGACATTCCGACGGGCATATGTGCTTATGGCAAGAAGACATTCAGACGGTGTTCACCGGAGACCATATTTTAACCAAAATTACGCCCAATATTGGGCTGTGGCCGGGCTGCCAACCAGATCCTCTAGATTTGTTCCTAGCCTCTTTGGAGAAGATTCAGCGTTTGTCTGCTGAACACTATTTACCAGGACATGGTCGGTCGTTCTCGCGTGACGATCATCGCATCGAAGAATTGCTGGCCCATCATCAAGAACGTTTGGATCTAGTGGAGGGTTTAGCATCTGAGCCAAAAACAGGATTTGAAGTGTGCGTCAGCTTGTTTGGAACCAAATTGAGCGCGCACCAAATGCGGTTTGCGATGGCGGAAACTCTTTCCCATTTAGAGCGGCTGCGGCAATTGGGACGCGTATCCGTGGTCGACGATGGGACTGTGGTGCGTTATTGCACGACGCGTTTGGGCTCATAGAAAACACCAGCCAGGGGGCAATGTGTGGTGACGACATCAGCAACAGAAAATTCTCAATGGACTGGGACCTCCGTGCCGCGCAAAGAGGACATCCGACTCCTTTCGGGCCAGGGTCAATTCATGGCGGATGTCGCGACGCGAGCCGGAACCCGGCAAGCCGCAATCTTGCGCAGCCCGCACGCTCATGCGCGAATAGGCGCCATCAATGTCGACGCCGCGCTGAAGTGTAGAGGCGTTTTGGCTGTGGTCACCGGGAACGACATATTGGCAGCCGGTGCGCGTCCGCTGGCGGTAGCCGCTCCAGTACCCGCCGATTATTATCCCATTGCGACAGACAAAGTGCGTTATGTTGGCGAACCGGTAGCGGTGGTGGTGGCGCGCACACGCGCCGAAGCCGAGGATGCGGCTGCCAAAATTGTGGTGCAATATCTGCCCTTGCCGCCGGTGGTAGCCATAGAAGACGCTCTGAATCCGGATTCACCAGTGCTGCACGACACTCTGGGACACAATGTGGCGGTCAACCGCCGACTTCGTTATGGGGATCCTGACCAAGCTTTTGCCGCTGCCGATCATGTAATTGCTGGCCGCTACTGGTATCCCAAAGTGACTTCTACCCCGATTGAAACGTATGGCGTGATTGCCGAATGGGGTGAGGGCGGCGCTGTCACGATATGGGCTAATTTCCAGGGACCGTTTAGCATGCATCCCGTGATGGCGAGGGCTCTTGGGATAGACCAGAATCAACTGCGGGTTATTGTGCCGCCCGATATCGGTGGGGCGTTTGGCATCAAAATCAGCATTTACCCCTACATGGTCCTGATGGCTCTAGTAGCCAAGTGTGTCGGCACTCCGGTTCGGTGGATCGAGGATCGGTTGGAAGCTTTAGCTGCTAGCTCGAGCGGCACCGACCGCCTAACAGATTTAACAGCAGCGGTCAGCGACACCGGGGAGGTTTTAGCCTGGCGGATGCGGCTAGTGGACAATGTGGGCGCCTATATTCGCGCTCCCGAGCCCGGGTGCCTGTTTCGGGCCACCGGCAATCTGGTGAGCGGTTACAAGACACAACATCTCGATGTCGAAGCGATAGCCGTGATGACCAATAAATGTCCCACGGGCCCCAACCGAGGATACGGAGTGTCGGCACTGTACTTTGCCATGGAACGCCATATGGATAAGATTGCCGCTCAACTAGGCAAGGATCCAGCTGACATTCGGAGAATTAATCTGATCTCGGCAGATCGTATGCCATATCGCACGCCTTCAGGGGGCTATTATGATTCGGGTGACTATCCAGCAACCCTGGAACGTGCCTTGGTGCGGGCGGGATATGACGCGCTGCGTCAAGAGCAGCTGTCCGCGCGCAAGGAAGGTCGGCTGTTTGGCATCGGCATTGCGGTTGGGGTGGATCCTTCGGTTTCCAATATGGGATACATTGATATTGTTGAACCCAAAGAGAATCGCCAGCTTCATCGTTCCAAAAGCGGCGCTGGACAGGCAGCTCATGTCCAAGTGGATGCTGGCGGGGGTGTCACGATTACCCTTAGCACCTGTGCCCAAGGGCAAGGACACGAAACCGTAGCGTCCCAAGTGGCGGCAGACGTCCTCGGGGTGCATCCCAAAGACATTCGGGTGATTGGTGGCATGGATTCATCCACCCGTGACTGGACGATTGCGACTGGCGCCTATTCCAGCCGATTTGCAGCCACCGGGGCCGTGGCGACTCAGCAAGCTGCCCAAACAATCCAAGACAAGCTGCTTGATATTGCTAGCCATGTGCTAGAGGCCGACCGCGCTGATATTGAATGGATTAAAGGTACAGCGCAAGTTAAAGGAGTACCCTCGCGTGCGTTGAGTTTACGCCAATTGGCCGGACTCGCTCACTGGGACGTCGCCTCACTGCCTTCTGAAATGGAACCCGGATTGTCTGCTCAAGCCTATTTCACACCGCCTACGCTAAGAGAATCGCTGGACCAGGAGGACCGTGTCAACTCCTCCGGTACTTATGGATTTATGGCCGATGTGGTTGCGGTCGAAGTGGATCCGGGGACATTTGCTGTGAAGGTATACCGGTACGCCACGGTCCATGATATTGGCAAAGTACTTAACCCTGCAATCGTGGAGGGACAGATTTATGGGGCCACATTACATGGCATCGGTGCTGCTCTATTGGAAGAGATGGTGTATGACGACCAGGGACAATTGATCACCGGGACATTGATGGATTATTTGGTGCCGTCAGCGACTGATGCGCCCAGTTTAATCATTGACCATATGGAGTACACCCCAGGCTCCTCCCTTACTACGCCGCTCGGAGCCAAAGGAGTTGGGGAGAGCAGCACCGAAACGGCGCCTGCAGCTTTGGCTAATGCGGTGGCCGATGCCTTAGGCATCGACATCAATCAGCTTCCAATGACACCGAGTCGTTTGTTTGATTGGTATCGCAAGACAGAACCGACATCCCCTCAGGAGGTGCAGTGAAAATGAGTTTTACCGAAAAAATGACTGTTAATGGACGCAATGTGATTATTGAACGACCGACTAGCCCGATTGAGGTGGATCATGTTGACTCGGCTGGGCTGCAATTGACCGTCATTGATGTGTTTTCCAAAGCATTGATCCCGGACAATTACGACAAGGCGGAAGGGACGCCCCAAACGTTGTTTATGGCTGATGGTTTGAAGGTTGATCTGTCCAAACGCACTAAACAGGCCATGGGCTTTTGGCACCGCAACTGCGATTATGAAGAGCTGATTTTCTGTGTTAAGGGATCGATTCACTGGGAAACCGAATTGGGTGAGTTGACTTTACAAGCCGGGCAAATGTTTGTGATTCCGCGCGGTATTGCTCATCGTTCTATGCCGGGTCAAACCGATACGGAAAACGTCGTGCTAGAGCTTAAGGTTGGAAGCGAACTTCGCCGCGTCATAGCAGGAGCTTAAGGAAAGGTAGGGATTTCAATGCCCGAACAGGTCACTCTGCTGTTGGTCGATGCCGATTGGATTTTGACGATGGATAGTGAGCGCCGGGTGATTAAACACGGAGCGGTCGCCATAAACGGCGACAAGATTGTTGCGGTGGGCCCCACGGCTGAAATTGTGCACCAATACCAGGCGCCGGCAGTGAGATCTTTGAAAGGTCGTCTGGTCATGCCCGGGCTGATAGACGGACACATCCACAGTAGTTTTCAACTAAGCCGAGGTCTGGCCGACGAAGTCGGCAGTCAAAAATTCTTGTTTCAACGCATGTATCCTTACGAAGGTTATCTTACTCCGGAGCAGTCCTATTGGTCGACCGCACTGTGTGCGTTGGAAGAATTGCGCCATGGCGTCACCTGTATGATTGATCCCGGCAACTATAGCCCAGACGAAACGGTGCAGGCCTTATCAGCTTCCGGGATTCGCGCGGTAATTGCTAAAAGTGCGATGGATATCGCCAAGTCGTCATTTGGGTCGCTCCCCGCGACATTCATTGAAACCACCGAAGAAGCATTACAACACAGCGAGGCAGTGGTCAAGAAGTTCCACCAAAGTGAAAACGGACGCATCCGTGTCAGTCTTAGTTTTCGCGGCGTCAACAATGCTTCCGACGACTTGATTTCGCGCATGCAGCAAATGGCCCACCATTATCAAATTGGATTTCAGGCGCATGCCTGTTTTGCCAAGGAGACTCGCGACAGTTCGGTCGGAGGCACCGGATATACCGAGGTCGAACGCTTGCACCGGCTGGGTGTGTTGGGACCAAATTTGTTGCTGATTCATATGGGATGGGCTACTCCCGGGGAACTGCTGTTGTTGCGCGATCATGATGTGAAGATTGTCGCGGCGCCGAGTTCAAGCTTTCACAATGGGTATGGCAACGTCGCCATGGGCAAAATCCCCGAATTATTAGCCATGGGAGTGTCTGTGGGTTTAGGTTCGGATCATGCTTCATCGGGGGTCGTGGATTTGGTTCAAGAAATGCGAATGGTGGCTGGAGGCTATAAAGAGGTGCGAATGGATGCCGCTATCATGTCCCCGGAAACAGTGGTTGAGATGGCGACTCTTCATGGAGCGCGTTGTGCATGGTGGGAAGACGAGATCGGGTCCTTAGTTCCTGGAAAGAAAGCAGATTTGGCTATTTTTGACACAAGACGTCCCGAGTGGCAGCCCCTTTATAATCCGGTTGCCAACCTGGTGTATAGCGCCACCGGGTCAAGCGTGGACATGGTATTGGTCAATGGTCGCATTGTGGTCGACCAGGGCCGTGTATTAACTCTCAATGCCGATGACATCTACGACAACGTCGAACGGGTAATGCCCAAGATTTTGGAACAAACCGGACTCGCTGGGCTGGCCAAATCGCGGTGGCCAATTTCCGGATAGGATTCTGCTAGGGACTTTAAACAGTGAGGCACATTAGAGCTTTTTAGGGGGGATCTCATTGCAACCGTTCACTTTCCGCCCTCTGGGGCAGGGATTTGCCAAGGTGTATGGACCCGACTGGACTAATTGGCGGGATCCCGAACTGCTAAATCCCTTCAATCCTACGGCACGCCTTTTAGATCGGCATGCTGACAGTGCCGTGTCTGACAAGCCTGCACTGATTGCGGATGGCACTTACGTATCCTATCGCATGTTGCGCGATGTGGTCTGTCAGGCCAGTCAGGCATTGACCCGGAGCGGTATCGAGATCAATCAGCGGGTGCTGTTTTTTGGCACAGACAGTTTAGAGTATTTATCAGCGTGGCTGGGCGCAATCCGTGCGGGCATTGTACCTGTGGTCATTTCGGATTTGTTTAAGGCCCACAATCTGGAGTACTTTCTTCAAGACCTGGAAGCTTCCGCTTTGTTTATTGATGCCGAGAATGTGCCAAAGCTATTGGAGATCAAGTCGACCCTGCCCAAAAGCCTCAGCCATGTATTTGTGCGCGGACGCCATGCGGGAGGACTAATTCAGGTGCCGATGTCAAACTGGAACGATTTGTTAGCACAACAATCCACAACTTTTGAGGCGGTGCTGCGCAATTGTGACGATATCTGCTACATGTTTTATTCTGGCGGCACTACTGGCACTCCTAAAGGAATATGCCATCTGGCCCGCGACTTTGAGCTGGTCCCGTCGCGCCATGGCGCGTATTGGCACTATGAAAAGGACGATGTGGTGTATGCTACGTCGAAAAAGTACTTTACTCATGGGTTATGGCCCGGGGTATTGATTCCTCTTTATCATGGCGCGACTTCAGTCATCCACCGGGAACCTGCCTCCCCAGACCGGGTGCTTGATACCTTAGAGCGTTATCAGGTAACCAAGTGGATCACGGTTCCCACTGCCATCAAAGGAGTCCTAGCACGATGGGGGAGTGAGTCGGGCGCTATCAATCTGCCCGCTTTAAAGATGGCGGTGTCGGCATCGGAAAAGATGCCTCCCGAATTATTCGAGCGATTTCACCAAGTTTTTGGTCTAGAGGTACTCGATTCGATAGGAAGCTCTGAAATCACTTACGAGTGGATTGCCAATCGCCCAGAAGAATTCAAGCGAGGAAGCTTGGGCAAGCCGGTCTTTGGGTGCGATGTTCGGCTGGTCTCGCCTGATGGCCAGGAGATTGACCGGCCCTATGAGCCCGGTGAGGCGTGGGTGAAGAGTGCGACGAGCCCCCTATTTTATTGGAGAAAATTCGAAAAGTCGCAAGAAACGTTTATTGGGTCTTGGACCAGAACGAAAGACTCTCTTTATTTTGACGATGAGGGATTTTTCTGGTTCGCCGGCAGAGTCGATGATCTTTTTAAAGTTCATGGTTTGTGGGTGTCACCGGTAGAGGTGGAGGCCGCAGTGACAGAGCATCCGGCTGTGCTGGAAGCGGCAGTGACGCCATGGGAAACCTCGCAGGGAACTGAAGTCAAAGTGTGGGTAGTGTTAAGACCGGGTTACACTCCCTCGGACGACTTGACCCAACAAATCTGCAAGAACGTGAGGAAAATTGGCGGGTATAAGGTTCCCAATCAATGTGAGTATTTAGAGCAGTTGCCGCGTACGCCATTGCTTAAAATTGACCGCCGCGCATTGCGCCACTTGGCAGAAGACGGGTCCTGAAGTGCGGGTAAAATAAACTGATGTCTTCCCAATCCTAGCGTGGCAGTGTACCCTAGGAAAGACTAGGCAGGACCAGTTCAAGATCTTTGGGAGGCACAGCGTTGCGATCACAATCCTTGATCTTCACGATATTCGGGGACTACATTCTGCAACATGGGGGGACCATTCGGGCGGCCAGTTTAGTGCGGTTGATGGCGGAATTTGGGATTACCGAAACGGCAGTGCGAGCTGAGCTTTTTCGCATGCGTCAAAAGGGCGTAGCCGTGGTGCAACGGACCGGCAAGCACAGTCATTATACGCTGTCGCGTGCCGGGCTGCGCAGGCTGAAGGATGGCACCCACAGACTGTATTACCCTGAACCGCATCCATGGGATGGTAAATGGCGTGTCTTTGTCTATAATGTGGCAGAAACCCGGCATGCTCTGCGCGATCAACTGCGCAAAGAGTTGGTTTGGTACGGAATGGGGCAGGTTGCTCAATCCACTTGGTTATCGCCGAATGCTATTGAAGCCATGCTGCAAACGGTGATTGACGAATACCTAGGGCAAGACGAAGCCAGTCTGTTTTTGGCCGAACATTTAGGGGATCCGGTGCAATTGGTGGGACGCTGCTGGGATCTCGGCATGATACAGTCGTTATATCAGCAGTTTATTGACCAATGGCAGCCGGTGCACCAACAAGTGATGGATTGGGGAGACAACCAAGCATTTGCCCACCGCATTCAACTGGTTCATGAGTTTCGGAAATTTTTCAATGTCGATCCTCAACTGCCTCAAAGCCTCCTGCCCCAAGAATGGGCGGGTTATGCGGCGGGAAGATTGTTTCGCGAATTGCGTGAAGCGCTAAGCCCGGGCGCGGACCGATTTTTTCAAGAGATATTTGAAGCCTAGCAGGTCATGAATGAAGCAAAAAGGAGACGATGGACGATGAAACTGGACGGTCATAAAGTCATTCCAACGACCCCCGCAAAAGCCTACGGTCTACTAATCGATCCCGAGGTGCTGGTACGTACCATGCCTGGATTGAAATCTCTCATCCCAAGCGGCGAGAATGTCTATAAGGCCGAAATGGAAATGGGGGTGGCTGCCATCAAAGGAAAATACTCTGGGGAGATGCGGATGGAAGACATGGTAGAAGGTCTCTCCTACCGATTGCGGATGCATGGTCAGGGTCCCGGCGGCTTTGTCGATGTGAACATGACGGTATCTTTATCTCCAGCTTCGGGGGGAGCAGATCTCCATTATCAAGGAGACGCTAATGTCGGGGGTACCGTGGCCGGAGTAGGTCAACGCGTCCTATCAGGGGTAGCCAACATTATTATCGGCCAGTTCTTCACGGCCATGGCCAAAGAAGCTGGCAAGTTGGACGCGCAATAAGCAACCCGTGACGGAGAAACACGCGCCAGGAGAGCATCTGTTATCCGAAATGGCCTCGTTGGCGCGCAGGTGGTGATGGGCTAACGTTTCTTGGCGCGTTTGGTGGTGGAGGGCGGCGCAAACACAAAACTGATATTGCCAGTCGCCCGATCCATGACCAGACGAGCGCTAAAAGACTTGCCTGCTTTACTGGTAAACCCTTTAAGCGGACTAGTGGTCTTGCCGGCCAAAAGAGTTTTGACCTGATTCTCGGTGAGCTTTTTTCCGGCCACCTCTTTCCAAATGGTAAAGTGACATCCTTCTTTCCATCGGGTGCACCCCCAACCTTTTTTACCTGCAATGATGCGTCCTGTGGCGCACGCGGGGCAGGGGCCAAGATCGCTGGACACAACGTGAGGGGCTTGTTCCTTGGCCACATTCACCAGCGCCACAGTATATTGACGGATATCGGATAGAAACTGTTTGTCATCATTACTTCCGCCAGCGATTTCCTCCAAGCGGGCTTCCCATTGGCCGGTCATCTCAGGACTTTGAATATCCCAGGGAACCACGGTTAAAAGAGCTTGTCCCTTCTCTGTAGTCACCAAGGTTTTTTTAATGCGTTCTACATATCCGCGCAACAGCAGAACTTCTAAAATGCGGGCCCGGGTGGCGGGAGTGCCCAGTCCATGCTTTTCCATTAAGGCGAGAAGACTGGCATCATTGATCTTAGGGGGAGCCTTGGTTTCCTTTTCTTCCACGGTACTTTTTATCACTGTGACAGATTCTCCTGCTTTTAAGCCGGGGGGAATCAGAGCGTCATCGGTTTCTGGATCCTCTTCGTGGGTCGGTTTCAGTGTATGAAGAGCCAAACGCCACCCAGCAGTCAGTACGGTGGTGCCGCGTGTGCGAAACGTCTCACCTCCAGCCACCGTAATGACCAAGGTGCGCTCGTCAGTTCCTTTGGGCATCAACGAAGCGATAAAGCGGCGCACAACGATGTCGAACACTTTAGCTTCGCGATCTGGCAAAGACTTAGACAAGTGGCCGGTCGGAATGATGGCATAATGTCCTGCTGCGGCCACCTTTTTGTCGTCGACCAACCGCTTTGTGGGCAACGGTTGAGGCATAGCCTGGATCAGGGCGGCATAATCATTTTGAGCGCGCAAGCCACTTATGCGTTGATGGATAGTGGACGCGATTTCTTCTGTAATATGCTTAGCGTCAGTACGAGGATAGCTGATGAGATGTTTTTCATAAAGCGACTGAGCGGTATCCAACATTTGTTGGGCTGTCAGGCCAAAGCGTCGGTTTCCCTCTTTTTGAAGGTCGTTTAACGAAAACAATAACGGGGGATGAATGGCTACACGCTTTGTTTCGACGCTCTTGATGACACCCTGGGTACCGGGCGGCACCTTTAATGCCAGTGCCGTGGCCTCTGCTTTTTGCAAGATGCGGTCACTGGTGTCCTTGTCCTCAACATTAAACCAATGGCCAACATATTCTCCTGGGGAGGATTGAAAGGTGACCGCCAATTGCCAGAACGGGGTCGTCTGAAACTCCGCTATTTCTTTGTCGCGATCTGCAATCAGGCGCAAAGTCGGGGTTTGCACCCGACCGACCGATAGGGCGCCTTGACCGGTCTGTCCATGCTTTAAAGTAAAGGCTCGGGTGGCATTGATGCCTACCAGCCAATCGGCTTGACTGCGAGCCTCGGCGGCTCGGGCCAGCGCATCATAAGCGCTCGACGGTTTCAACGCCTGCAGCGCGGATTGGATGGCCTGCGGAGTGTTTTCCGATAACCAAAGGCGTTTGACAGGGATGTTTATGCCGGCGAGTCGATAAATATATCGAAAGATCAGCTCGCCTTCGCGGTCAGCATCGGTAGCGCAGACAATGAGGTCAGCCGCGCGCATTAAACGTGTTACGGTTTTTAATTGGGCGGCCGTTTTCTTGACCGGCTCCAACCGGAATTCATCGGGCAACATGGGAAGGCTGTTTAAGTTCCAGTGCCGCCAAGCGGCTTGATAGGCTTCGGGTGCGGCCAAGGCCACCAGGTGGCCGAAACCCCAGGTAATGGTTGTAGCGCCCACCGTCAAGTACCCTTCGTGCCGGGCTACGGGTTGGCCTAAGGTATGGGCAATGTCTCTGCCGACCGAAGGTTTTTCTGTCACAATTAGCATGGAAATAAAATCCTTTCGTCAAAATATGCAGAGCCTAGATGCTATTTTGTCTGGCCGAAGTCTTCAGCAGGATCCTAACATCGATTGCGCCAAATGGCCACCCTAAGAGGAAGCAGCGTGGTCGCAATATGCAGATGCATCGTACAAAAATTCTATCCAAAGAGGCTATCACGAAAAACTATGAGCGTTCTCCAACACGGAGTTATACAGGTTTCAAAGAGGTTTTGTATCACATGGGTAGGAAGCGACAAAAAGACAGCATGCGGTATTTGTAGAGCGACTTATGGCTCTTAATAATTGGTCAAACGGCCCTAGATTGGGCGGAGCCGTTCACTTAAAATGTTAATATAGGACGTAGATGCCATTATGGCTTTTTGTCATGAACAAAGGCTTTTCATGTCGGAGAGGGCGGTGAGCTCACATGGACGGAACTCCAGAACTCTTTAATCATATTGCAGAAGGTTATGACCGATGGAGTCTCATTTTATCAGCAGCGGGAATTCATTTTTGGCATCATAGCGCAATGGATGCATTGGCCATACAGTCTGGCCAGACAATATTAGATGTTGGATGTGGCACGGGAACTGAAACCAGGGCCCTGGCTTCTCGCGTTGGCAAACATGGCCGAGTGGTCGGTTTAGATCCTGCGCGAGAAATGTTGGATGTCGCTCGTAGCATGGCCCATCTAAAGGACGACTCGGCACCTATCGATTGGACTCTGGGAGACGCCGAACACATGCCTTTTTCGGATCAGAGTTTTGATGGAGTGACCGCCCAGTTTTCCTTGCGCAATATGGAAAATTGGCGGCAAGGCTTAAGGCATATGATTCGGGTATTAAAACCAAATGGACGATTAGTGATCTTGGAAATGGTCCAGCCTGTCACAACGGAAGGATCGCTGGCGTGGCGAAGCTTGAGTAAAGTAACCCAGGCGTTGCCATCGTCTTCTTTAACGCCTTACCAGTGGTTGGGAGAGTCCTTATGGCATGCTCCCACCGCTCACGAATTAACGGTGGCCGCCAAAGAGTATGGTTTGGTTCTTCAAGTAACGCAAAGCTGGTTGGGAGGACTGGTAGTGGTGCTTACCGGCACTCCCTCACTTGAAAAGAAGATCCCAAAGTCGAACGATCCCATCGCGGTCTGGGCAGTGGATGGCTCTTTGACAGCGCAGCAGGGTGGACGATGGATGAGCCAATTGCTGCCCCATCAATTCACCATCCATCTGGTGACCGTCATTGCATCCAAAAGCGCCGGTTCTGCCATGCGCGATGCTAATATTGAGGCTTGGCATCGTGCCCAAAGGCACGCCTTGGCAGATTGGCCATCGGATTCACAAAAGCTTGTACCCATTGTTCTAGATGGGGAGCCGGCCAAGCAAATTGTGGACTACGCCCAAAAAGTTGGCGCTGACTTGATTGTGATCGGACATAAGCGCCGGGAACCCTACGCAGAGCGCATGGCGGGTGGATTGACGCAATATGTTTTGGACCATGCACCCTGTCCAGTATTAACGGTAGGTCTCCCTGATGTAAGATAATCTGTCGATGAACCTCGGGTCGGCTTTGAGAATACAGGCCAAATGTTCTTGCGTTCTTAATGGGATGTTCTCTCCGCCTTAATGGCGTACTGCTACATTGAGGCGGGGGGTGTGGCATGAAGCCGATGCTGGTGGTTATGGCCGGCACTATGGTGATGATGCTGGCGGCAGGATCGCAATGCCTTACAGCGTTCATGGCAGGAGTTGTGGCTTCACTGACTGTTGTTGGGTTGAAAGCTGCGGGAATCGTGGGGGACTAGTGGACCAGAGCGTGTGGGGAAAGTGGCCTTGCCCATCGTCAGCTCAATGAACGCCCATGACGTGACTGCAAAGCCACCCAGGGCTCCGGCCGTACATCTGCGCCCGCCAACACAGCCATTCACTAGAGCTTAAGAGGCGGGGGTGTTTTTGGGCACGGGAAAAGGCGCGATCCCGCCTACTTGGGTAATCTCGAACTCGCTGGACAACTGGGTCGTGCCATCGGTAGTGTGCTGTCCGAGTGAAAGCAGCCAGCCGTGTTGGGTATCAATGCAGGCTTGCCAATTTTGTTGCAGTCCAGCCCCCGAAAATCCGATCCTGTAGAGGGTGCCAGCCTGATGAGCCACGACGCATCCCCCCGCCTGATGCACCTTGTCACCGGTGACGTGCAACAGACCCAAAAGTTGTTGGCTCACCTGGGCTAAAGGATTGATAGGATTGTTTTGGACAACGCTCGCCCACCCCAAACTTCCTAGGTTGGTATAGATGCGTCCGTTCACATTGACTTGGGTCAACCCATTGAGGGTTTGGGTGTAGTTGCTCAAACTGGCAAATCGGAAGGTCATACCCGAATAGGTCGCTGCATAATTGGTTAAACCAGACAAACTCTGCAACGAATTCGGGTTAGGAAAAAACGACGTTGTAGAGCGAGATGGGGTACTAGTGTGTTGGGCTGTTGGAGAATGCGCCGATCCAGCGGCTGCTGAGTGGGTTCCACATCCAGCAACAGTGCCAGCCAAACCACAGCACAGGAGTATCTTTACTATTCTCATTATCGTATGCACGCTCTTTCTCATGTTAATTATTGGGTATATTGAAATTTAATGTCAGGACCAGACATACTGTACCACAAATTAAATTTCAGTCAATATGGTGTGCGCCGTATATTAATGCGAATTAACAGACTGCCCGAGCCGCCTATGGCGGCGGGAGACAGCCCTGCTTGATAAGGGTTTTTCCCCGTGCCGACACGCGGTAGCCATAATCGGCGGTTACGCTTAAAATCGGGCTGGGGAACCCTAGTAGATAGCGCGTAGGCAGGTGTTAGCGCCCGCCTACCCACTTTAAACAGACTAGCGTCTTACACCCGCTGAGTGAGCAAGACTTCAGCGGGCGGCAGGTGTTGTCACCTCATAAGCGGCAAACGCCCAAATGCCTCCCACCACTTCTATCACGATGTCCAACGCCAACACCAGTAGGAACCCAATCAAAGGAATGTGGCCGAGTACTATGGATACCAGTAAAAGCACGATGAATGCGATGACGGCATAGGCGGCCAACGCAAGCCACAGCTCGCCCCATCCGGTTAACGTCAAGCTTTGCCTGACGCTTTCGCTCCAAGATAAGCGGCGACTGAACAACCCCCCCGTCATACGCATGATG
Source organism: Bacillota bacterium (assembly GCA_021784595.1). Classification (GTDB taxonomy): domain Bacteria; phylum Bacillota; class Sulfobacillia; order Sulfobacillales; family Sulfobacillaceae; genus Sulfobacillus_C. Next base: position 43,343 of record JAJYHT010000002.1, read on the forward strand.
ACAGGCAGTGTGGCAATCACCCAGGCGAAGCCCAGCACAATGCCCAACGCGTGCAACAGGAGCCCAAAGACCAGCATGATGATATCTATTGAGAGGGCCCAAAGCGCAGAAAATCCTATAAGCCCCCAGCCCCGGCCATAGAGAATACGGGCATTGCGCCAGAATGTGCTCCAGGTAATGGTTTGGCCATTAACGGCATCCGCTAGTGTGCCATAGATGCCGGCGATCCAAAAAGGGCCCGCTAATATGGCAACCAACATTAATAACAGCATGGCACCGCCTACCCGGCTTAAGGCAGCCATTCCTGTCAGTCCGACCGGTGACATCATCAAAGGAATCAGACTGCCGCCGATCATTGCTCCGCCTAATAACAAAATGATGGCGATCAGCACGGCGGACCATACTGCCACGCTCCATACAGCAGTTTGTTTCAAGGCATTCTCGCTTCTTCGTATAATTTCACTAAACATCTTGTCGCCCCTTTAACATACCCGCTCTTGCAAAATCTACCCACTAACTGGGAAATTTACCAATCAAACCACTTCGACAGTGTAAAAACAGTTGGGTTCGCTTTTTACAATACATCGTATGACGGAGTGCGCAAAAATTTATAGGCAGTTATAGCGACAATTTTATTTCGCGGGCTGACCATAGCTCGGAGGCGACCCAAGTATAGTTGATGATGAAAAGGCTAAAAGGGAGGACAATCGCCCGGGTCGTAAGGCTAGAACGCCGGGCGAGCATCGAGATTAAAGCTAAAACAATGCTTGCTGGAAATCCTCTATTAAGTCATCGACGTCTTCGATTCCTGCGGAGATCCTTAGCAACTGGTCTGTTACTCCTATCGCTTGCCGGTCTATAGGCGCCATTTTGGCGTGAGACATGGTGGCCGGATGGCTTACGATAGTCTCCACTCCACCCAGGCTTACGGCATAAATCGCATAATGAAGGCGCGACACAAATTCTTTGACGGGCAGTTGGGGGTCCAGTTCAAATGACAACACGGCGCCTGGACCAAGGGCTTGGCTTTCATGCAAGGATTTTTGAGAATGGGTAAAAAGGCCAGGATAGTACACGCGGTTGACTAGCGGATGGTGGGAGAGAAACTGTGCCAGGGTCATGGCGTTGGATTGGGCGCGGTCTAGACGGATAGCCAGGGTTTTAATGCCGCGAATGGTGAGCCAACTGTCATCCGGGCCCAAGATGGCGCCCCAGGTCACTTGAATTTGCTCCAGTTGAGTTTTGATAGCAGGGGAGTTCACTACCACTAAACCCGCTATGACATCACTGTGTCCGGCGAGAAACTTAGTAGCACTATGAATTACGATGTCCAATCCTAATTTCAGCGGCTGTTGCAGATAAGGAGACATAAAGGTATTGTCCGCGATGGTGACTAAATGGTGCTGGGCCGCCAAGGCCCCAATAGCGCGCAAGTCGGTGATGGTTAGAGTGGGATTGGACGGCGTTTCGATATAAATAGCGCGTGTGCGCGGACCAATCTGTGAAGCGACGTTCACTAGATCCGTCATATCAACATAGGTCACCTCTAACCCAAATCGTTGTGACAGTTGTTTTAGTATTTGGTCAGTACCGCCATATAAATCCTTGGCCACAATGAGGTGATCTCCTGAGGAAAACAGCATTAATACGGCAGCAATCGCTGCCATCCCGGAGGCAAAGGCAAATCCCGCTATACCTTCCTCCAATTCCGCAATGGTGTCCTCTAAAATGGACCGGGTAGGATTTTTGCTGCGGCTATAGACGAAACGAGCAGCACCATTAGCGGGATCTTGATGGAAGGTGGATGCATGGTGAATGGGTGGGCTCGCCGCTCCGGTTGCTGGGTCAATGGTAGACGCATTATGAATCAGTTTTGTCGAAAAACGCATACGGCAGCACTCCCTACAGTAGTTACTGCACCATAGCATAAACTTCCGATGCATACGCTACTAGAGCCAAACTCCGGCCTTTGGTCCCTCGTTAGGGACCAAAGGAACCACTAGAGAAGATCGTCGATAAGGCGCGCCAAACGTCGTATTCCTGTTTCAATTTGGGCGGTGGGCTGAGCGCTGACAGCCAGTCGGATCCATTGACTGAAATCACCATGGGGACTGAATGGTTCACCGGGTGCAAACAAGATATCGCGTTCGGATGCCCGGTTGTGCAGCCTCTGTGCGGAAATCCCCGCAGGAAGTTGAGCAAATACATAAAATCCATGGGACGGTTCAGCAAAGGGTGTGAGTTCCGACACGCTCTTCAGTACTTTGGACACGGTCTTTAATCGCGCGCCGTAGACCGTGCGGGCTCTTTGGATATGCGCGTCCACGCGCCCTTGGCGCAACCATCCTTCGGCAACCAACTGGCTCAAGGTGCCAGTATGCAAATCGCTCAGTTGTTTTAGGGAGACGAGTTGACGGATAAGGTCGGAAGGTGCTGTCAGGAAACCCACTCGGATGCCCGGCGCCAGAATCTTGGAAAAAGTGTTTAAGTACACGATGGGGACTCCGACTGCGTCTGCACTCAAAGGCGGAGCCCCGGTTTCCGCGAGAAAGCCATAGGCGTCATCTTCCACCAGAGGGACACCCGATTTTTTGGCCCACGCCATAAGTTGCGCCTGCCGCTCCCGGGACATGGTGACGCCCGTAGGGTTTTGGCCTACCGGTTGAACGTAAACAAACCGGGGCTGGATGGTTCGTAGCGAAGATTCCAATACATCCACCCGGATTCCGGATGCATCGATGGGAATTCCGATCACCTCCGCTCCGTGAGAGCGAAAAACGTGAAGCGCTCCTGCAAAAGTTGGCGATTCGGTGACGATCACGTCGCCTCGGCGCACCCAGAGCCGGGTCAACAAGTCTAGTCCTTGGAGTGAACCAGCTGTCACCAGCACGTTGGCCGGCGGGACGGCAAATCCGCGGCGCATTATGAACTCCTCGACGATGGCGCGTCTGACGCGCTCCAAGCCTAGTGTCGGGGAATAGCCAAACACCTCACGAGAGGGATACGAAAATAGTTCTCGAAGAATTTGCTGAAAGTCTTGGATCGGCAACAAGTCGGGATCGGGCATGCCGATTTCGAAATTGTACCGAGCAGAACTCACGGCTGCTTGCATCAAGTCACCGAGAAAAGTGGGGGAAGTGTCGTAAGCCAGCCGCCCGGCCGCTGAGCGTTCAACGCGCTGGGGCCATTGCGGGGGACGAACCACTATCGGTGTAGATTGGTCGGACCACATGATGTATCCCATCGCTTCCAACTCTCGCCAGGCCCGTCGCACCGTCGACCGACTTACAGCATACTGGCCGGCGGTCGCCCGTTCTGGCGGCAGCTTGGATCCAATACCGAAGTGCCCTTGCAAGATGTTCTCGGCAATCGCGTGGGCAACCACTTCGTACTGCCTTGTTGCCATAATGGCACCCTCCCTGGGCCCGCTAATGTCGTGCTGTCCTCACCTATAGGGACGCCCCTAGAGACTTGATGGGCAGTTTCATTATAACGATACCTGAAAAATTCAGAGCTTCTTTGGAGAAGATCTTGAAAAATGGGTCCTTAGATCTGCAAATACTGACCTAATGGCCGTAGGGAAAATTGACCAACGCGTAGTATATTAAATGATGAGTCTGTCAATTTTGAAGGAGGAGAATCATGACCACCTATGCTTGGGTGCCATCTGCCAATTTGGACGCTTTTGAGGCTCGCGACTTTGTGAGTGCTATGGATCGTGCCTTGTTGGAAGAAAATTTTGTTCCCAGTCCACTGGAAGAGGCACGATTGGCCATACAGCAAGTAGATGACCAGTCGCGGCCGTTTCGACGAAAGAATCATGCAGTTTATGTCCTAGGGATTCATTTCGTGGAAAAGATTGATCCAACCAAGCCTTTGCTGGTGCAATTTTACCCATATCTCATACGGTCATTGTCTAATTTGCTGGTAGTCGTGGCAGGTCCAGCGGCATCTCCTCGCCTTTACGTAACTACGCTGGAGCGTGGCGTTTATGAGATTTCGGCCTCCAGTGCAGACTCTGCCTCGGCCGAGTCCTTATATCGCCAATTGACGCGACGTATCGCGCCTTTGGCGCGTTCGCACCTGATTGTAAAAAACCGTTTTGATCCCGATTTGCCGTCCTCGCTATGGACCGGCACCGAGGCGTCCGACAGCCTGCGCGAAGGCGGCCGGGCACTGGACAGTTGGGACCTGCTGCCCACGCCATTTCCCATGGCCGAATTATTGTCGGCTGAAGATTTCCGCCACGTTCAGCGAATGTTTAACATTGGTGGTCTCAGTTATGGCAATTTAAGCGCGCGGCATGATGAAGAAAGTTTTTGGATGAGCGCCAGTGGTGTCAACAAGGGACGGCTCAACGAGATCGGGCGCGACATCTTATTGGTCAAAGACTATGATGAAGAAGAACAGGGAATGGTGCTCAGTGTGCCGGAGCATGTAAGCCCGCGCCGAGTGTCCGTGGATGCGATTGAGCACTGGCGCATTTATCGGGCTCACCCAGAAGTCGGGGCCATTATACACGTTCATGCGTGGATGGCTGATGTCCCGTCCACGGACATCAATTATCCGTGCGGAACAATCGAATTGGCCAAGGCGGTCAGTGATACCATCGACCAGGCGCCAGACCCCTCAAGAACTGTAGTGGGACTGAGAAATCATGGATTGACCATCACCGGGCGCAGCGTAGAAGACATTCTGAATCGGATTGATGGGCAAATTATTCGGGAGGTACCCATGTCTTGAGTTCTGACCAACGGTTTAAGGCCTTGCGCTACTCGTTGAATCTGGCCAGATTAGGCGTGCAGCGAAGCATGCCGCGTGCCCGAAAACCCTTGGCTACAGGCGCTCTTCATTATGGTGAGCAACGCTTGGCCTTGCCAACGTTCAAAACGCCATGGATACGCCTTAAACCAATTATGTCGGGAATTTGCGGTTCGGACCTCAGCTTGCTGCAAGGGGCTAGCTCACCTTACCTAGCTCCTTTAACATCATTTCCTATGGTACCTGGTCATGAAATTGTCGCGGAAGTCGACGAGGAGGGCACACCTTGGCCGCGTGGCACCACGGTCGTGGTTGAACCCAGTCTATCGTGCGCCGCTCGCGGCTTGGAGCTCTGTCCCATGTGCAAACTTAAGCGCCCTGACGCATGTGAAAACCGGGCCCACGCAGACTTGGGTCCCGGCTTATTGCTAGGATTTAATCATCGGATGCCTGGCGGGTGGTCGGAGCGAATGTGGGCGCCTGCCAGTCAAGTGATTGCGATTCCTCCCCAGATGAGCACACGGCGTGCGGTATTGGCGGAACCGGCCAGCATCGTGGACAATGCGCTCAAGCAAGTTGATTGGACCGCTGTATCGACAGTACTGGTGATTGGCGCTGGAACCATCGGGCTCTTGGCGACGGCGCGCTTGCACGACTTGCGTCCAGATCTGACTATCGCAGTACGCGGACGTTATACGAGCCAGACAACATTGGCCCGTGAGTTGGGGGCATCGACGGTATTTGATGATGCTGGTGACGCTCAATTTTTGCGTAGCAAGAGTTTGGATACATGGGCGGGGAGAGCTTTGACCGCAAAATTTGGAGCCGCTCCATTTCGCTTGGAAGGGTTTGATCTGGTGATTGATGCGGTGGGTAATCGAAGTTCGTTGCGACTCGGGCTCGGCTTGACGCGGCCGCTAGGACAATTGCTGCTAATCGGCGGAGCGGGAGAGGTATCGGTCGACTGGACACCGCTGTGGTCGCGTCAGATTAAGGTCGTCGGCAGCTACGGCTATGGCGAGGATGGCGTGCAAACATTTCGCGATGTCTTAACCTGGTTAAATGTTACACCTCTTCCCATGGATAATTTGGTCACGCACCAATTTCGTCTCGATGCCTTTCGACAAGCTCTTCAAACATCATTTCACCATGAATCCGGCGCAATAAAAGTGGTTTTCACGCCCTAGTGCTAGGGTAAACGAGAGCGCGTGCACCAGTCGGTTGACGCACGCGCTCCCTCTCACTGCAAAGACTAGTTCGCCGCGAAGGCGCACGGCTTGGGAGCAGGCCTTCGTCATGCGGAGGCAAATCCGGATTATGTGATTGATTCGGGTGCCTATTTGGCCGACGGCACGAATTCGATGCTAGCAATCATCCTTAGCGGATTGAACGGGCCGGATAGCAAGTTAGCCAAATAGTCTGAGAAAACGCGAGGAAACCTTGATTTGCTGGGCGCACGCCGTATGATAAGAGTAGGAGGGACGTTGTATGCCGCAGACCGTGAATATTCCTGAACGCTTACCGATCTCGATCGATCCGGACGGCTTGACGGCACTGTGTCATCGCTATGGGATTCGGGAGTTGGCGCTCTTTGGGTCGGTCTTGCGCGACGATTTTACGTCCCAGAGTGACGTCGACGTGCTCTATGAAATGGGCCCCAAGTCACCCATCCGGTCGCTGTTTGACGTGGGGCGTTTGGTCGGAGACCTCGAGGATCTGTTGGGACGCCGTGTCGATGTGGCCAACAAGCAACGGCTCTATCCCGTATTGCGGGAGGAAATTCTTTCGACTCGGCGCGTGATTTATGCCGAAACGTGATAACTTCAGCACGTTGACCCATATCGCGGAGGCTGTCGAACGTATCAAGCGCTGGACGGAGGGGATTGCGCCCGAAGAGTTCCGGGATGATGAACTCCGGCAAAGCGCTATAATGCGCCAACTGGAAATCATCGGGGAAGCGACAGGCCGGCTGACGGCGGAATTCCTGCAGACTCATGCGGACGTCCTACCCTGGAACGTCATGAAGAACATGCGAAACGTGCTTATTCATGGGTACGATGAGGTCGATATCGACATTGTATGGATGACAGCCACGCAGGACATTCCCGGGATTCATGCGCCACTCCAAGATCTTCTCTCGGAGGTCGCAGACGCATCGCGCGACGACCAGTAAGCACTCTTCCCACCGCATTGATGTCTTGTCCGACATACAACCGGCCGCAAACTGAAATCCGTTGCAGCGGGCTGACACATGGGCTGCGGGGAGTGGGAGTTAAGGCGTTCTTGGGGACAATAATGCATCTAGACCAATGATGTTCCGGCGCCGGGTGGTCCCCGGCCATACACAACTGAACTTGGCCTTTCTTCCAGTGCCAGCTATAATGGTGGACCGCCGCCTGTGCTGGTGACACGGAGACAGGATACGGGCGCAAGGGCGGAGGAGACCAACATGAAGGCAGCTCCCATCATTCTGGTTCCGGGTTTTTGGCTCGGTGCATGGGCTTGGGACCAGGTGGAGGCGATATTGCGATCACAGGACCACCGGGTACGCTCCCTGACACTGCCGGGTTTGGAGACGCTCGAGGACAATCGGTCAGCAGTGTCTTTGACCAGCCATATTGACGCCATTTGCGACGCGTTGTTGGAAGCCGTGGAACCCGCGGTGCTGGCTGTGCACAGTGCGGCGGGTTTTTCCGGGTATGCGGCCAGCGACCGCATGCCAGAACATGGTCTACGTCGACACCGCCCCCGGGAAAGGCGCCCTGAATCCCGCCTTTGATGCGGTTGACTACCCGCTTCCACCGTGGGAGGGCATGGATCCCGCAAGACATTGCCCTTCTCAACCCGGACGAACGACGCCTTCTCCGCGATCGGGCTGTTCCCGAGCCTGGTGCGGTTTTGCGCGAAGCCGTTCAACTGACCAATTCGAAACGGCAGGATATCCCGAGTATTGTGATCTGCACCAGTCGCCAGCAAGAGGAGATAAAGGCGGGGGCCAATCAAGGCTATAGTTTTTCTGGCGGGCCTGCCGGAATTGCACCGCGTCGCCTATATCGATCTACCCACGCACCATTGGCCGATGTGGTCACGGCCGGACGACATCGCGCACATTCTCGCGGAGGCGGCGCAGGGACACCTGCCTCGCTGAGAAACTTTCTTCGAGGCCAGTGGGACCGAGCGTGATCGTCGCGGGGGTGCACGCCAATGCGCATGACCGGCGCGACGTTTCAGGACATCTCACCTAGCCAACGCACGAATCGTCTCGGAATGTTCACTGTAAGCGTCCTATATTCCCCAGCCTTCGGCGGCAACCGATATATAATGGCTTGCCGCATACATGCGGGTGTTCCATGCGGCCCCTGGCATCTGTTCAGGATGCGATCAGGGAGATGCGGGGGCGTTAATACCGTATTAGTTGCCCCCGATGTGCATTGTTGCGTTGCCTCATGATTAACACCCACCGTTGCGGCCTGGGTTTGGCCGAGTCGCGGCCATGCTATTAGCGCGTCGCATGGAGACTGGCAGCAGACTCGTCCATTGATGAATCCCCTCATTGCGCGGTACCGAAGGGCAGGGTAAATTGTTCATAAACGCGTGAAAGGAATGATGTTCTGTGGACAATACCGTGACGGTGACGCTGCGAGATGTAGTCGAGAGCGACCTAACGGTCTTCTTTCAACACCAGCAGGACTCCGTGGCCCAACAGATGGCGGCGTTCACCGCCGAGGATCCCAGCAATTGGGTCGCCTTTCAGAACCACTGGTCGCGCATTCTGGCCGATGAGGGCATCATGACGCAATCCATCCTGCTGGATCAGGAGGTGGTGGGCCACGTGGGGACGTTCGAGCAGTTGGGCGAGCAAGAGATTACCTATTGGATTGCACGCGAGCATTGGAACAACGGCATTGCCACCGCCGCCCTGTCGCAATTTCTGCCGCGGATACCGACCCGCCCGCTACATGCCCGGACCGCCAAAGACAACATCGCATCGCGGCGAGTGCTAGAAAAATGCGGGTTTGCCATTACCGGCAAGGACCACGGATTCGCGAACGCCCGCCAGGCGGAGACGGAGGAATTCATTTTTACCTTAGTGTAACGTCGTGATCTCGCCCGTGCAGCCCTCCGGGTTGGAGGATGCGGTTTGACAATGAGACCACAACTAATGCCGCTAAAATGGGCAATTCCGACTTTGATTGATCAATCACAGAATCCGAATACCAAAAAAATGATTAATAATCCGGCTCCGAAATAACTCCGGTGGCCGCTGCGGCAGTAGAGCACAATGTCAGCGGGCATTGGGCAGCATACCAGTTTCCGCAATTCATCGGCATCCCTGACGTCGATGACGACGGGACTGTTTGCTTGGTTGTTAAGCAATTGGGCTAATTGAGGAAGATTGATGGAAGACACTTAAGCATGGAAAAACGTTTGCTCGAGATAACGGGGAATCATCCCGAACTTTTTTGGGACGGTTTGGGAAAAAGCAAACACTGATCAATATACCCTAGTGGGTTGGGTATATGTTCGATGGCGCAGGCAGTCTGCAAAAGAATGTGTCGTCACGTGCAGGAAAACTACGGTAAGATACAGTTGTTTTTAGCACCAAGTTAGGCTCTACCATGACTTTGTGGATCGTAGTGATGATAATGCCGATAGTGTACCAATAGATGGAGACAATGAAAGGCGGGAGCGTGTGTCCGGGATCGGCGCGAGTAATGGCTGGATTCTCGATATCATTCATGGCACTTTGTTGGCCGGGCTCTTAGTGGGCGTGTGGGAATGGGACGGCCTGGTTCTCAAGGACCGCTGGCCATTCGTGGATTCGTATGTGTTGGCGTTTGGAGGTCCAACCACACTCTTGGTGGTTGTCCTCTGGGGCCACATGATGGTGCCCTTCGGAGTCTTTGTGATCTCCCTGGTTTCCATGTGGTATCTTCTGGCCTCTTGGAGATGGTCTTTGATTGGCAGCCTCGCCGTATGGGCGGCCACTGCAGTGACTTCACTCACAGTCCATGGCTACTCTAGCCATATGGTGTTTGATGTGTCAATAATGTTGGGGTTTCTATTAGGGTTGGCGATCACCAGCCACCGGGTGGCGAATTTCCGCCGCATGATGGCATTGTACGGTGGGGCAGTGGTGGTCGCAGCAACGGCCATGATATTGAATCGCGATGGTGTGCATGACATTGTGGTGTCACTCACCGCTGCCGCATTGGCAGGCGGTTACCTAGTGGGTCGGGCTCGTCGTGAATCGCGGTGGGCCAAAGATATTGAACGAGCGGAACATGACCCGCTGACAGGAGCTTTGACGAGGTATGGACTTGGCTCGTGGCAGCGGAAATTTGCTGGCAAAGACGTATTGGGGCTGATTGTGGCCTGTGATCTTGATGATTTCAAGTCTTTTAATGACACCTGGGGCCATCACTTAGGCGATGAAGTCCTAAAGATGTTTACTGACCGGCTACGGACAGCGTGTCGTCAAGATGATGCTATCGTGCGCACGGGCGGTGATGAATTTGTGGTATGGATGCCAGGACTTATGGAGGAGACGTCGGCCCAAGTGGTGGCCGAAAAACTTCACCAGGCCGTGATCGGCCTTCCCTATGACGTGTCTATCGGATCTGTCAGACTAGGAGTGTCCATGGGCTGGGCCCTGGGGATTTTGGGCGAGGAAACTGCTAAGCGAGCCGACCGTCGTTTGTTAGTGGCTAAACGGCGTGGAAAAAATCGGGTGATTGCTAAGGAGCCTAACCATGCACCGCGCGACTCAGGAAACAGAAATCCTGAGCTATCGACTGCGGAGCTGGGCTGGCTCGGCGACGCCGCTCGCGTGTTGTGGAAAGACTGGCCAGTGGCAGCGTTGTTGACTAATCGCAACGGTCGTATTGTGGCTGCTAATGACGCCTACCAAAAACTCACCGGTCGTACCTGGAGTGAACTTTCTGATCGAAAACCGTCTATTAACAGCGCCGGCACCACACCTCCAAAAACATATGAAGATTTATGGCACACTTTGGACCAAGGGTTGCCCTGGGAAGGCACACTTCAGAACCAACGCCCGAATGGGGATCGATGGTGGGCGCACGAGCAGATTGTTCCGGTACGAATAGGCTCGCAAGTGGTTGGCTACTGGGCTGCAATTGAAGAACAATTGGACACATCTTCTAAGACTGGTAATGAGATGATGTCAGAGACATGATGGACTGCGCGCCATTGATGACATGATGTGGGGGGCCATTTTGGAGTACGAAATAGGATTGGGATTCGCAGCGGGATTCGCGAGCTTCTTAGCAGTGGCGGCAATTTTGGGTCTTACCCATCAAGTGGAACAGAAAACACCCGATCGGACGATGCCGTTTGGGCTGTTTTTGGGCTTGATCGTCCTGATTGTGTTTATGGCCTTTGTGGAAGAAGGCATTTTTCGTTGGCTGCTGGTTGGCGTGGCCAGCCGCTGGGTCGGGTTTCTTCCAGCTCTCACGGGTTCTTCCATATTGTTTACAATTGCCCATCGTCCCAACGGGGCTCTCTCATTCCGTGCCATTCTTAATCTCATGTTAGTCGGTGTCATATTGGGAGTTGTTTTTTGGTGGTGGGGATTTTGGGTGGCTGTGGCTGCCCATGCTGGATGGAATCTTGCCGAATGGGGACTTGGCTACACGGTGAGCGGAGAAAAAACACGGAACGTTTTGCCTTCGCCCGCGATCCGCATCATTACGGGAGAGCCTTTTGGGCCGGAAGCGCACTGGGCAGCGACCGTGGTATTGTTTGTAGTGGCTTTGGCGCTGCATTTTCGTGTATAAGGCAGTGCCCTAAACTGATGGCCGAAAAAGGTGGGAGAGACGTGGGCAATTCCAGTCGTTTAACCAAGTTGTCGGTTATCGGTCTTCTGGCACTTGTGGATCAGGGAGTGGGATGGTGGGCTAAGATACACTTAAAGCGACATGCCGTGTTATGGGTAGTGCGGCCTTGGCTTGGGTGGCATTTGTTATACAACTCAGGAGCTATGCTAAGCTTGGGTTCTCAAAGGCCGGATTTGGTGACCGCGATCGGGGTGATAGGCACGTTAGTGCTGGCCGGTCTATCACTATATTCCAAGAAATTTGGGTTGCCGGCGGCTTTGATGGCCGGGGGCGCACTGGGAAACCTGTTGAATCGCTTGGCTTTGGGTCATGTCATCGACTACGTGCAAGTGTGGGGCTGGCCCGGGATTTTTAATTTGGCTGATGTATGTTTGCGGTTGGGGGTTTTGTGGATGGTGTGGGTGATGTGGCGGCAACGAACACCGCGCCCGCCACAGTGGTCAAAAATTGTTACTGATCCTAAATAGCCACGTGCCACCATTGAGTCGCGGCGGCACATGGCTCGGTTGCTCCGGAACTAGTCGATGTGAGCTTCTAAAAACCAAAGATCCTTATCCAATTGGCGTGACACCTCTGTGAACAAATCCGCGGTGTCGGCATCTTCGAGCTCTGCGGCTTGATCAATTCCGCTGCGAATGGCATTGCCTACTTGTCCGATAAGATCGGCGAGTCGTGCGATTACTGCCCGGTCTTGGCGATGTTCTCCTGACCAGGCGGACAATTGGGTGGTGCCAGCAACCGTTTGCACAGATGTATTAACGGCTCCACCTAGAGCTGTAACCCGTTCAGCCATGGTATCAATGGCCTCTAAAACGTGATCGGCAATGTCATCAAAGAGTTCATGATAGGCGATGAAATGCGGGCCGATAACATTCCAGTGCGACAGCTTGGTTTGCAAATAAAGGTCAGTCATCATAACCAAATCTTCGTTAAGCAGTGCGGTTAAAGTCGTGCGGTGTGCTTCGGAAAGGCCGATGCGTGTATGACGTAACATGGGATGATCATCCTCTCTATAGGGATTTAACACTATGAATTGTATCCTATATAGGACGATGTGTCAACTAATCAACAGATAGTGATTATCCAATCCAATAGTAACACCGTGATTCGTTGGAGATCTGTTCATATGGGTGTTAGAATAAGATAATTTGTATGGTTTTGGGGGAACTCGTGGCAAAGATTAGATGGCCTGAACGCATGATGGCATTCTTTTTTTGTTTTGCGCTCGGACTCGTGTGGATGGGAGTTATGCCGTTGTGGCAGGGGCCTGATGAACCCGCCCATTTCGCTTATGTCCAATATATGGAGGGACATGGTGTGCCGCCGAGGCAAATTATTGTGGCTCCGGGTCGCGCCGCATGGCAATTTAGCCCATCCCCAGCGGAACTTGCATCCATTGATTTGACCCAACGAAACCAAATCTTAACTAATCCGCAAAGGGGGCTGTCGATAACGGCCCACGAGCGCGCGCGAGTCCTGGAGCAGATTGCGGCAGCCAGTCACAACCGGTACGCCAATCAACCTGGTAGCCAGAACTACGTAGCCATTTACCCTCCGTTGTATTACCAGACGATAGCGCTCGCCATTCGAGGCTTCGATATTGTTAATGTGACTACCCAAGCCTATCTGGCCAGGATGATCACGGCTCTGTGGTTGGGGATGGCTGGAGTACTCTGGGATATCGTGTTAGCATTTATTGTTTTCTCACGTCCCCTACGACTAGCTATGTTAAGTTTTTTTGTGCTGATGTTTCCCACATTCCAAATGCTCGGTGGTGTGATCGGTAATGACATGCCGGCAGATGCGGCAAGCCTAGCCATTTTTGCGCTGGCTCTGTGGGCAATCGCTAAACCAAAAACGCTAGTGACGCCAAAATCGGCCATCGTCTTTGGAGTGGTGACCGGATTGGCGATCTTGACCAAAGAAGAGGCCTACATTGCTCTGGTGGTTTCGTTGCCTTTTGTAATATGGAGTGTATGGTCTGAACACTTGAGTTCGGCAAGGAAATGGCTCTGGTTGGGCACAGTGGCTGTTAGCGCATCGATTTTGGCCGGTCCCTGGTTGGCTTTGACCTTCTATCGCTATCATGCCTTGGTGCCTCCATTAACTTATCAAGGTCTGGGGTCCTCTCCCCATTCATTAGCCTGGGTGTTGGGAAGTGAATTTTTGAGTGGGTCTTTCGAGCTCAATCTGTTGGTGACGCAAACGGTATTTGGCGTTGACTTTCCTTGGTGGGTGCCATGGCATGCGTCATTATGGCGTTATCGAGGTTTGGCCATGATATGGATAGTGCTTTTGGTCGGCGGGTTTTATGTATCCCGAAAACAAAAGGGCTGGGGGCTGTCATTGGCATGGATTGTCGTTGGGGTGATGTTTTTGTGGGGTGTGCAATGGCAGTATGACATGACGACAGGCGCTCCATTTCTCCAAGGGCGTTATTTCTTTTTTTTACTAGCTCCAGTTGGTTGGATAGGGGGGCAATTAATGATTCGCCTGCCCCACTGGGGACGCACTGTACTGTTTGTTTTAGCCTTCGTGCTGTCGGGTCTGGTCATAAACCATACTCTTTGGAGATATTACCATGCATCCATCGGCGAATTCGTATTAGGACGGATCGTCATGTTCGCTCCTCATGGCATTCTTTTAATAAGTCGGATAGGGGTCTTAACGTCGGTCGGGATAATGGCCACTATTATGGTTCAGAATGTGTTTTCGAAATCGAATAAGCAGGAATTGGATCGAGAAAGCGCGAATACCCTCTCAAATAGTAATGGCGAGCATTAGGGAGGCCTGCGGCTTGGTTACGGCAAAGAGATTGTCTTATGGGAAAGAGGACAGCCAATCTTGGCCAAAGATTGCCGTGCTTGTGCCATGTTATAACGAGGCGGCCACTGTGGGTCGGGTTGTGCACGATTTTTTAACGTTCCTTCCCCAAGCACAGGTCTTTGTTTATGACAATAATTCGACGGACCGCACGGTGCAAGTGGCGCTGGAAGCCGGAGCGACCGTACGGTCCGTAATGAAGCAAGGGAAAGGCCATGTAATAAGGCGCATGTTCTCCGATGTCGAGGCGGACATTTTTATCCTAGTGGATGGGGACGATACCTATAGTGCCCATGAGGCACCATTAATGGTTGAGAAGTTGGTGGTAAATCGATTGGACATGGTCGTCGGGGTGCGAACGACTGAGGATGGCGATGCGTATCGCACAGGTCACCGCTTTGGTAACAAGGTATTGACGTGGATGGTCACGAGGATATTTGGCAATGCGTTTAGCGATATTCTATCCGGATATCGTGTCCTCTCGCGTCGTTTTGTGAAATCATTCCCAGCTTTGGCCAATGGATTTGAAACTGAAACCGAGATTACTGTTCATGCACTGGAACTGAACATGCCGGTAGGCGAGGTTCCCACCAATTATCGCAGTCGTCCAACAGGATCATTGAGCAAGTTGCATACTTACCGGGATGGTTGGCGAATATTCCGAACGATAATTTCACTCATTAAAGCTGAACGACCGTTGGTGTTTTTTTCGTTTTTGGCTGGGTTGCTGTCCGCTGTCGCCATCGTGCTCATCATACCGATTCTGATTACCTACCAAAAGACTGGGCAAGTGCCTCGGTTTCCCACCGCGATCTTGAGCATGGGCTTGTTTCTGGCAGCATTTTTGAGCGTAACCTCGGGGCTTGTGCTAGACACCATCACACGGGGGCGGCGTGAGATGAAGAGGCTGTTTTACCTGTCAATTCCGCATCACGGGAGCATGGTTGAATACGAAAGAGACGAGCGATGAAGGTTTCGCTGTCCAGGATTCAAAGGGTCTTTCCTAAATTTATTAAATATGGAATGGTGGGAGGGGTCGCCGCAAGCCTGGCCTGGATCAGCGGGATTTTGACGTATTCTAATCTCGATTGGCCTTATGCTGTCAGTCAACTGGCGGGATTTTTAGTTGGCACGGCAACGAGCTACCCCCTGAGCCGATTGTGGGCATTTCGCAATCAATACCCAAAAATCCCTAAACAGGCCATGGTATTTCTCGTGGTTTCAATTGGGGGATTGGTAGTGAATGAACTGAGCTTAATATTCGCCGTGCGTATTTTGCATTTATGGGTTTGGCTTAGTATGGGAGTAGGGTTAGGGGTTGGATTTCTTTGGAATTTTTCGATCCATAATTGGATAACGTTCGGTAAATTATCGTGATCCATCAAGATGGAAGCCGTGCACCATCAGCTATCGCACCGATCCAGTGATTTACCGCCGGATTTGGTCACCGGGTGGTGAATTCGTGCGATGGGTCGGGTCAACCCCAACAATTTGCATGATGATGCTTCCTGTCACTTTGAATGCGGGTCCCTTAGAATCCTAAAGAACTATCCAATATAGAGCGTACAATCCAAATGTCAAGAGAAGTCGATTGCGGATTCGTCAGGTAAGCACCGCTGAGTCAGGAGTCAAAGTGACGTTCTCCTCACATGTTCTGTACTCGTATGGGGTTGTGTTGCATGCTCGGCCAATACATGGACATATTTTAGGTTTCTTGCCCCCGCAATTCAGGTCTAGGATGACGGCAATTTCTGACAGCATTCTCTATAATGGGGTATGGGGTGGCTGATAATTGCACTCATGAGGCACTTATCTTATCCAGACTACATTTGCGGGGCCATAATGAATTTCTTGACAGATTTTCGTCGCAGAAATATTTATCGATATGTGATGATTGCTTTGCTCCATGATGCTTTGCTTTTGTTGGCAACGGCAATTGCAGGGCGCGTTCATCCGTCGTTGCAATACCTGACGCATTCGGAGAACTGGTACTGGAGGGCCCATTTTTGGTTTCAATGGGATGTTCTCTGGTACCAACACATTGCGCAAAGTGGCTACACGGCGAGCAGCACGGCGTTTTTTCCGTGGATCCCGTTGACTCTTCATGTGATTCCTAATTTATGGGTATGGCTTGGAATAATGCAAATAGTATTTGTTGGAATTTTGTGGGGACTAAATCAGACTTTAGCGTATTATGGAATTCGCGACGAGGTGCGAGTCCTGACAATGGTAATGTGGGCATTAAATCCTGCAGCCATTTTTTTCACTACGTTATATCCCGAACCTTGGACACTTTTTTGGGGGCTCCTGTCATTTGTTGGTTTTGTGCGCGGCAACCTTTGGGTTTCCTTTTTTTCCGCTTTGCTTGCTAGTCTGACCCATGGCACAGCCATGCTGTGGGGCATTTTTCCCTTAGTAATAGCAATCGGAACCATAATCAACCGACATTGGAAACAATTTACGGCGGCTCTGATTTGGGGAAGTGGATTTGGAGCGGGGTTTTTATCCTATATGGCCTATTGCTGGTGGAAATTTGGCAAACCACTAATCTTTTTGGAAGTTGAACACTCTCAGTGGGGCAATCATTGGGTGTGGCCGTGGCATCAATGGGTTGCACTAATAGTAACACCAGGATTGTCCGCTTTATCTGTCTTTTTCGGATTGCTGGCCGCGATTATGGTTTTCGGCTGGTTGAGCTTGATTCAAGTGCCTAAAAACACAGACCGAACGATGTGGCTAGCCCTGCAAATCTTTGGTGGGATGGCAGCTTTGGTATCATTGGGGTTTGATAGGACAGGGATACCATTTCACAGCACGCTTAGATTATTGGGTGGTGATTTTCCTTTATATTTAGGGTGGGCAAAATTGCCGTCACTTCGCATTAAGCGAATCATCGTAGTCATTTTTGCGTTAGCCGCTTTTTTGGGAGCGTATTGGTTTTCCCACGGATTTTTCTATCAATAGGTCCGACCCATGGATAACATCGAGCAATCCATGAACTAACCCTACTGGCCGCGGTATTACTAAAGCATCATTAAACTAAACCGGGTTGAGTGGTTGACTAGTATGTTGTGGAAAACGGTGACGGACAATTCGCCCAGTCTCCTGGTCGGGAAATAAACCCACGCCATCACCCCCAGTCCATCTGTCCGAGACAATGGCTGGGGGTTTTTTGATAGGTCTGCATGCTATGAATTGCTGTTGACGCGTGCAACGGCTAAACCATCGCCCATGGTAATCAACATGGCGGTTAAGAGGGGATGATGGGCCATGGTTTCATTAAATTTTCGCATCGCCAGAGCACTTGCGGACAAATCCTCATGATTCGTCACTCGTCCATGCAATAACGCATTATCCGCAGCAATAATGGCGCCAGGATTGGCCAACGCGATAGCGTAGGTCAAATAGGCAGGATAGTTTTCTTTGTCGGCATCAATCAAAAAGAAGTCGTAGCGCTTTTGTTCTTGCTCTAGGTGCTTTAAGGATTCTAAAGCAGGTCCAGTCAGATACTGAACTTTGTCACCGAGATTTGCCCGTTGCAAGTTATTCATGGCGACATTGGCATACTCTGGATTGAGTTCCAATGAGGTCAAATGCCCGTCTAAAGGCAATCCCCGAGCCAGCCATATTCCCGAATAGCCTCCTAACGCACCAATTTCCAGCGCTTCACGGCTATGGTTCATCTTAATCAGCAAAGACAATAGTTGGCCAATATGGGGCGGCACAAAAATTGGCGGCATTCCCCGTTCGACAATATCGCGGCGCACTGCCGCCAAAGTTTCATCTTCATGCACAAATAACTGCTGGACATATTCTTCCGCATTCATAGAGGTCCCCTCTCCAGATATGGATCACTCACGGTCTGAGGTGCATGCGATCATCCAAATGCCATTATATACCTGGTGATAAAGCTATATCACAACCTTTGGCGATTGTTTGCAGGTACGCTTGGCCCTATTCGGATGCGTGGCATAACCAGCCAGAAGTAGCTATTTATTAGTACTACAGCACGTAGTAATATGAAACTAGCGAATTAAATTCATGATCAGGAGGTTTCAGTGATATGGTTAAAGCGACCCACATGAGTTTAGCGGCGCTAGCTACCCTAGCGCTGGCAGGATGCGGCGCCAGTGCTGCGCCGACTGCAAGCCAGTCCTCAAGCCCCAAACCTAGCCCAAGCGCTAGTTCAACGATGACTTCTTCGACAACGCCCGCGAGCACGACTTCTCAAAGTGCCACGGCTCCCGAGGTATATTCGATAGAGGCGAATAAAACGGCTCAAATGGTTCAGGCGGGCCAAGAGGCCACCTTTACCATTACGGCTGCGACTAGTTCCGGACAACCAGCAGCAGATCAAGCGGTCACCTTTTATATTGGTCCCATGGTTCCTTTAAGTGGGAATCCCCCGAAAGCCTGGTACCAATCGGGAACTACCACCGGAAGTAATTATATTGCTTCATACTCGAAGACGACGAACAGTCAAGGACAAGCCACTTTGGTTTTGCGTGGCCAGCCGACTAAGAGTATGGAAATGGTTGGCATTTCAGTGGGAGATCTTAGCAGCTACGTGGCGGGCAAGGGAGCTTTGGGCAGTATGGATGCTTGGTGGACCACATCATCCACGATGCCGTCGGGTCCAGTGGGCGATTATGTGACGGTTTCACCCTTCATAACTCGGGTTTCCTCCGCCAGCAGTTCTCCACAGCTTTCGGTGATGGCTGGTTCCCCAACAGGTGCGATTCCCAACGCCTCCGTGGATTTTATCCCCAAACCGACATCAATGGGTGCTGGCATGTCCTCTTCGGGAGGCATGATGGCCACCACCGGCAGTACCGGGAAGGCCGCTTATTCGGTGATGATGCCGTCCCAGGGGATGTTGCCGATCCGCATCGTGGTCACGCAAGGATCCGCGATGACCAGGGTAGCGGGCGGTATGAATGCCCTTTTTGTGGGGCCCTAGTGGCACCAGAAAATAATGCCTTGGCCTACGGTGAGCGCTAGCGCTAAGAGCGGGGATGTGGCAGTATGAGCCCAAAGGCGCCTACCATCCATGGGTACGGTGCCTTTGGCCATGTAATCAATGCGGGATTCCAAAGACCCAGACCATCCCGGGAGAGGGAGCGCTGTCGACTGTTTGCTGGTGGCTACTAACATGGCTTCGGCCAAGGCGGTGAAGTCGCCGTTTGCCGCTCGAATGGCGAAAGCATCGGCTCGAATCTCCCGTAGAGCGATGTAGTGGCGGAAAAGAGCATGAAAGGGCGGCAGTGGAACCGCATGGGTGATGCTTTGAATAATGCTTTGACGCAAGGGATCGTGTGCCAGGATATGATGATATTCATGGTAGCATACTGCTCGGCGCTGTGAAGCGGTCAGAGAGTTCCACAAGCCATTCGAGATAATGACCATGGGTGAGAAGATCCCCATGCTGAAAGCATACCTTTCATTATCCGGCGATATAAACCACTGGTTGGCTTTAGTCAAACCCGCTTGGTCTGCAAACGGTAAAGGCTCCAAGACGGGCGCCAGTTGTTGGAATAAGTGACGGATTGCACGATGCTGGTGCCACCAGGATTGGGTCAATCGAGCCCAAAACCAGAGAGCTAAGGCCAGTTCTGCCATTAGCAACATTTCAGTTGACAAGGGAGTTGGTCCCATCGACCTCATTTTCTGCCATGCCAAATGATGCCAAGTGATGCTAATTGCCACAATGACAGCCACGCCAGCCAGGCCAGCTAAAACGAAAACCAGTTCTGACAGCACCTGGGATATCCAAAGTGTTTTAGTTTTCATGGGAATGCTTTTCCTCTTGGACAGCACGTTGATTTTCCTCGCGCCGCAGGGCCAGCAAAGATTCTAGTTTTTGAATCGATTCGGGCTGAATCCGATCAACCGCTTCCACAAAATGAACGAGACCAGCTTCTCCTGCTTCACTTAAGAGGGCTTTCACGGTGCGCACTGCACGATCCTGAATAACGGTTTCCGATGGGTTAAAATGATATAGGTAATGGCGAGCCTGTCCTTGACGCAACAAAATTTCTTGTTCGACCAATCGATTCATCACGGTGGCTACGGCATTAAGAGAGATGGCCCGCTGTTGATTCAACAGCTGGTGGACATCTCGCACCGTTAGGGGCCCGTTGTCTCGAATGATGTCGAGTACCTCATATTTGAGGCTGGCTGACATGATGTGGCAACCCCTTTCGCGTGGGTTATATTACATAGTGTAAGATTGTTGGGTTGTGATGTCAATGTGCGTGGGAGTACGTCCGATGGAGAGAAAAAGGCTATCCTGGATCCCCATTCGTCAGCCGGAACAGTGCGCCCAGGTGCGAGCTTTGCTTGTGTTAGGGGAGATGCCCCGGGAGTTTCGTCCAAAGCTGGGATGGCGAGGATGTCTAGTGGATGGCAATTGATATGGTCGTATCCGTTCCATTACGGAAGTTTGCAAGAATAGGATCTAACGGACAGTCCAGTTGGCACTTTACTTTAGGGGACATTGCGTCATGATTAAAGTGTAATCAAACATGAGGAGGCGGCGGGGATGTTGAAACGTGTAGTGGTAGCGGTCGATGGTTCGGAGGCCAGCTGGGAGGCCTTGGCATATGCTACGCGGATAGTGGGACATGGCGGTTCGCTCGCGTTGGTTGATGTTAAAGATCTGATGTCATTTTTTCAAGCGACAGCAGGCGTCAGTTATAACATGTCGATTGGTGTGGATGTTTCGGAATATGTCAAAGAGTGGGACACTGATGCGGAATTGGTGAAAAAGAAGGCATTAGAGCAGACCAAAGATTTTGATGGTCAGGTCGAATGGCATGTCGTGGAATCCACTGACGGCAAGGGCGGTCCGGCAGAGGCTTTAGATTCGTTTGCGCGCAACTGGAACGCAGAGGCTATAGTGGTGGGACGTCACCATGGGTCTACGTTGATGGAGGGGATGTTTGGAAGCTTTCCACGCTGGCTTGCAACTCACAGCCACTTTCCAACCACTGTAGTGCCAGTGTCTAAAAAAGACTAACCGAAATGCCGACCATCACCTGTATCGCGGTCATAAAAGGGAGCCATTGGACGAGCTCCCTTTATGTTTATGGTGGATAGGCAAGGGCCGGATGTCTGGCTTCTTTGCCAGTCCAACGTGAGAATGGGCGATCAGATACCTCGGTGGTATCGAGTTGTGGTTCGTCCTACTACTCCAACCATACTCAGCAGCGCAAGAAGCTCGGCCCAACGCACAATTCTCTTTCCCGGTTGAAAACGATGAGTAGCCTTGCCATGTGTCCGTAATGCGATATTGCGCTGGCAGGGTGGATGGGCTACAAATTTTGGGACGCAAACTCCCATTGATTCCTTTGATGGAGTGGGCGATGATGAAGATGGATAAAGAGAATGGAGGGCAATTATGGCATACATTGGGCAACGAATGACCCGTGTGGAAGATGAACGCCTAGTCACCGGCCAGGGTCAATATGTGAGTGATATAACACCCTCGGGAACTCTTCATCTGGCTGTGGTTCGCAGCCTTCACGCGCATGCTCGCATCACTCATCTTGATCTGAGCAGTGCACAATGTCTGGATGGAGTCATTGGCGTTTATGGGCCTGATGACGTACTGCCGATTATGAAGCCTTTCCCGCCAGGAATGGTCGATGCTCGCCTTCAAGCCCGGATGCCTACTCCGCTTGCCACGGGGCGAGTCCATTATGTAGGGGAACCAGTGGCCGTGGTCGTGGCGTTGAGCCGGTATATTGCTGAGGACGCCGTCAGACTGGTTGAAGTGAATTATGAACCGTTGCCGGCGGTGACCGATCCCGTGGCTGGCGAGTATGCCGATCCGATTCACGACGGAGCGGACAGCAACCTGGCGGCCGAGATCGCATACCGGGTAGGTGCAGGAGCCGATGCTTTGAAGGATGCCGATCTGGTCGTACAAACCTCTCTGCGCTTGGGCCGCGTGGTGGGACATCCGATGGAGCCCCGCGGCATTGTCGCCATATATGACTCGGAGCAGCAAAACCTTTCGGTTTATGCGGGGACGCAGGGAGTGCATGGGTTTAGAAAATCATTGGCAGACATGTTAGGGTTGTCGGAATCTAGGATTCGTGTGGTGGCGCCGGATACCGGAGGAGGATTTGGGCTTAAAACCCGCATCTATCCTGAGGATGTGCTGGCGGCATATTTGGCCATGCGATTGAACCGTCCAGTGAAGTGGCAAGGGGACCGCTATGAGGAATTTATTAGCACCAATCAAGAACGCGACCAATGGCATCGTGCAAAAATAGGCGTGAAGCGAGATGGGCGGATCGTCGCGGTGGTTGATGAATATTATCAGGATCAGGGCGCCTATACTCCTTCTGGAATCATTGTTGCGGATACCACTGCGGTATCCATCATGGGTCCTTACCGAGTGCCTAACTTTGAGGCGGTGGGCAAAGTGGTGGTGACCAATAAAGTCCCGGTCGGGCCCTATCGTGGTGCAGGCAGGCCGCAAGGCACGTTTGTTATGGAGCGGCTTATGGACCACGCGGCGGATGCCTTAGGGATGGATCGCGTTCAAATTCGACGCATCAATCTTCTCACTCCTGATCAATTGCCCTATCAAAATGGCATATCATCACGGGGGGCACTGATGACACTACCTTATGGCGAATATCAAAAAACTATGGAGCAGGTCGTGGACGCGATACAATATGAGCAATATCGAGATACGGTGCGCTGTGAGGGAGATTGGCGGCTTGGGATCGGCATTGCCAATTACTTGGAAATGTCTGGCGGAGTAGGGTTTGAAGGTGCCAAAATGCGTCTGTTGAGCGATGGCCGAGTTCAAATTGCCACTGGAGCCTCAGGTCAAGGGCAAGGGCATCGCACGGCGATAGGGCAAGTGGCGGCCGATCGGCTGGGACTGCCCTTTGAACAAATTGTGGTGGTCGAAGGGGACACCGCCGCCATTGAACGCGGCATAGGTACCTTTGGCAGCCGTACGATGATTATGGCGGGCAATGCCACGACGCAGGCGGCGAAGGGCTTTCGCCAACGGCTGTTGGCCTTTGCCGCCGACCTGTTCGAGGCTTCGCCAGAGGACTTGATGTGGCAACATGGCACTATTTCCGTGTCGGGAGTCCCGGCGCGCGCTCTGTCGTTGGCTCAAATAGCCGAAGAAGCCTTGACTCGTCAACAGGAACTGGAATATGAGGCATACTTTGATGCGTCGGGGCCAGCGTTTGGAATGGGAACCCACGGGGTGGAGGTAGCGGTAAACACCAAAACCTGGGAAGTCAAGATTCGACAATATCGCATTTGCCATGATGGCGGTGTCATCGTCAACCCGCTTTTAGTGGAAGGCCAGACCATCGGGGGCACTGTTCAGGGCCTAGGCACAGCCTTATTTGAAGCGCTGATCATCGATCCTGATTCTGGTCAGCCGCAGAACGCGTCCTTTCTTGATTATTTGTTGCCTGGTGCTGGCGAGATGCCAGACTTTATGATTACCGAAGTTGAATACCCCGATCCCACCAACCCAGAAGGATTCAAAGGAGTCGCGGAAGGCGGAGTGATGCCCCCGATGGCAGCCGTTTGTGCTGCGATTGAAGATGCTTTGAAAGAATGGCATGTTAGGGCGGACGTCTTGCCAATAACACCCAATGACATATTTCTGCAAGTGACCAGGGGGGGCGCGCATGAAACCCGCAGCATTTGAATATGTTTGTCCAGACACTCTGGAGGAAGCTTTAAGCTATTTGGACTTGTGGGGAGATTCGGCGAAAATTCTGGCGGGGGGACAAAGTTTAGTGCCCCTGCTAAACATGCGTCTAGCTCAACCGCAATATATCATCGACATTAATCGATTGCCTGGTTTAAGCGGCATCACGCGCCATCCCGACACTCGCACCGTAGAGATCGGAGCTTTGGTGCGACATCATCAACTGATTTCAAATCCTATTCTGCTAGCCCATGCATCCCTTTTAAGCGAAGCGGCTCGATATATTGGACATATAGCCATACGCAGTCGCGGAACCATTGGCGGTTCGATTGCGCATGCAGATCCGTCAGGGGAATTGCCACTAGCCGTGACCGCTTTAAGAGGACACCTGAAGGTGCGTTCTCGACACAGCCAGCGGACTATCCCCATTGAGGATTTTTTTGGAGGCTATTATATGACGGCGTTGGAGCCAAATGAATTGATCTATGCCGTTGAAGTGTTGGAGTCGCCGATAAGGACCGGGTGTGCGGTGAAAGAATTTCAACGTCGTCATGGAGATTTCGCCTTAGCCTCAGCAGCAGCGGCGATTACTGTTGATGAATCCGGAGCGGTCCTGCAAGCCCGAGTAGCGGTGGGGGGAGTAGCCCCAAATGCCGTCACCTGTTCCAAGGTCGAAGAGGCTTTATGCGGCCAGACCAACAACAATCAGTTCTCCCTGGCGGCAGAACTGGTCGCTCAGCACATTGATCCGCCTGAGGATATCCAGGCGAGTGCCGATTACCGGCGCCATTTAGCGATTGCATTAGCAGCAGAAGCGATTGACAGCGCTTATGAACGGGCACTGTGGGCAAAGGAGGAGGCATAGGCGTGGAAATCACATGTGAAGTCAACGGGCAGCCCGTAACAGTGGAAGTGGAACCGCACTGGCTTTTGGCCGATGTGTTGAGAAATCAACTTGGTCTGACCGGCTTGCACCTAGGGTGTGAATATGGTGTATGTGGGGCATGTACCGTGTTGATGGATGGCGAACCGGTGAGATCCTGCTTAAGTTTTGCGTCGCAGGTGGCCGGGCATCAAATCACAACTGTCGAAGGGCTGGCTGTAGATGGCAAATTAAATCGTGTGCAGACGGCGTTTATTAATCATCACGCGTTGCAATGCGGATTTTGCACCCCGGGATTTTTGGTCACCGGCACCTATCTGCTGCAACAAGGGAAATTATTAAATAGGGAAGAAATTCGCGAGGCGTTGAGCGGAAACTTATGTCGATGTACGGGATATCAACAAATTGTTGATGCGGTGGAAGAGGCTGTGAATCAACAGTCGGCTAATGCGGTGGAGTGCGAGTAGAAAGTTAACAGGGGGACCGCGTAGGCCCCCTTTATTAGTATTAGCAATTCGTATTAGTGATCATGATGTCATTTGGTGTGATTTCAATATAAGGCATTTTGTCCCGTTCGGCGTCTCAAAAATGTCTCAATCTATCACATTATGCTGAAGGCATTGCGAGAGATGGGTCAAAGCCTCATTAAGATAGCGGTAGTAGGTTGCTCGGCTTACGTGCAAAGCTTGGGCGCATTCAGTGGCCGATGATCGATAAGGATAAAAAGACAATCGCAACACTTCACGATCACGAGGGGTTAGGGGCGCCTTGGGAGGGCCGTCTAATTCCTGGATAAGGCGATCGGCCAGCTTGGAACCATCCAACCCCATGTGCAGGGCTACCAAGGATTGGGAAAGCTTAGGTCGATCATGCAGAACGGAGAGGGCATCTTGAAGATCGTTCACGGTAAAGTCTGGCATGCCAACTTGTGGTTGGCTCAAGCCTAGCAGATGGGTTACCCAGTCTCCAAAATGTTGGTGCCGCATGTCCAGCGTAAACAGTTCTTCATGGGTGTCTTGTTCGCAAGAAATATGAAATGGTTGGCTGACAAATCCAAGAGACCGCAGAAAGTCTTTCAGATCGGGGTGTGTAATCAACACCAAAACGATCAAGCCAGCACTCAAGGAGAACTGGTCGCGCGCCATGGCCCCCACTAACTCTTGGGTGGAGTATGTGGATTGCCTCTGGTTGACGCCCACCATGACGGTGTAGCTGGCAATGGCCTCTTGTTGCGGACAGCGGGTGATCCCTAGTTCACTAGCCAGGAGCCTCTGAACGACTTGGGGATGATACTTTTCAATCAAGGCTAAGGTTTGATCGTAAAGCGGCAAACCGCAAAACATGGCCTGCGGCGCCCCAGCGCCGTCTCGTGTAACCCGAATGCTCGAGGAGAAGTGCTCGATCACCTCATCGAGTAATAGCAGGCTTTGTTCTACCGCCAACGGCAAACTTTGGCGCTGCCAATCACGGACGAATTGGCGTACTGCGGGTGCGTCGTTGGGCTCAAATCCAGTGGTTCTGAGTTCAGAAGAAGCCATCGTAAGGTCGGCATAGGCCTTGGGAGGAGAAAAAACATCGCGGCAAATCCATAAGAGCTGCTGTACGACAGCGCCTCGTCCTATTTCGGGCACAGCCTCAAGATCTTTCAGCAGCACCCGGACGGTGCGCTCTCTCATGTTGGAAAACCCGCCCGGGTCACGAACTCTCAGATCGTCAAACAGTGCGGACTGTGCTAATTCGTGTAGTCCCACCCCGAGGCGGGTGCGGCGCATAAATGACAATTGCTTGAGTGCGTGATACTGCCGGACAGTGACCCGTCGGCCGAGAATTCGTTGCAACAAGTCCTGGTTAGCCTCGGCCACTAGAGTGAGAACATCGACCATGGGTTGCAAATCTTCTTCCGTAATCTCTCGAATTAACCTGGCACTTAATGCTTCGGCGACTAATGACCGGATGCGTGTTGGATCTTCATCACGATAGCGCGTGATGGCATCGACGGTTAATGCCAACGCAAGAGGGTGACCCGCTGCGGGACCGACCAATTCATTGATCTGCTCAGCACCGTTCACACTTCGGCGCAACATAAAGTCGGCGACTTCGGAGTTGGACAACGTATCGAGATGCCAGACGTCGACATAGGCTTGCCAGCCCGGATCGGCCAACCACGTTCGCATAAGATTAGACCGTGAGGCGACAATGAGAAGGACTCCTTGGTCCGGCATGTTTCCCATAAACACTTCCCGAAGCCAACCTTCTAAAACATGAATCTCTTCGAAGTTGTCTATTCCGATCACCAATTTAGGCCGCGGCAAAGCCAATTGGCTCCACGACTGGTAAGATTGAGGCAATGCTTCTTGAAATCCTTTAGGAGTGCGGTAGCAAGTTCTGCCGTCGACCCAGGTCACCACGGCGTTCTCTCCTGTCGCCAACTGCAATAAACGGATTAAAAGTGTTGATTTCCCAATGCCACCCATTCCTGTAATGGCAATAATGCGGGTCATGGCATCAGGATTGTTCAGCCAGGTCTGCACAAAATCACATTCCTGTGCTCGACCTACAAACAGCTTAATGCGTTCGTCGGTGATTGCCATCGACAAGGATCGCAACCGGCATCGCTCCTTTGTTTCATGATAGTCTAAAATTCTCCTAAACAGTGCAAAATTCCTGCCAAGTTTACACAATTGAGGCAAAGTCAGCAGAAACCGGATCAATGCCGCGCATTGAGGGGCTGATAGAGAGAGGGTTATGGGGTCCTAAATTGCAGGCGTGCCCAGGGATAGTCTCGACATGGGTGTGTTAAAATGATTAAGAACATATGATTGCTCGATAGCTCCAGCATATCTTGGGGCGAAGGGAGAATTTGCAAACCTGGAGCAGAACCAAATGCTATACGTTTATTTCAGGGGGTGTGCAAGAATGTTAGAAGCTCTATTGGTCATTGATGTGCAAATGGCCATGTTTGATCCCAGGGATCCGGTATGGGGCGGTGAGCAGTTGCTGAACCAGATTGCTTATTTGATAGAAGAGGCTAGAAAAAAACAGGTATTGGTGGTCTACGTCCAACATGATGGGCCCCCGGGAAGTCCCTTGGACCCTCATTCGGCGGCCCATGCCATTCATCCCCGTGTGGCACCTCAGATCGGCGACCCAATAGTCCACAAAACCACGCCTGATAGTTTTTACCGCACCCCATTGGATCAATGGCTGCGGGGCCATGGGGTTGACAAACTAGTCATCACCGGAATCCAGACGGAAATTTGCATTGATGCCACGTGTAAAAGCGCGGTCAGTCATGACTATGCAGTTACCCTGGCAGGGGATGCCCACTCGACCTGGGGACGTGAATCCCTATCGGCAGAAACTATTGTTGCGCACCATAATTCGGTAATTGGCGAATGGTTTGGACGGGTGGCAAGGTCCAAAGATCTGTGGCAGGGCTAATCGACTGGCAAGTCGGTCGTCTCGAGGGAGCTTGGCATTGGGGGGGCTTTAGATTCCGCGTCTTCTCGGGTTTTAGGGATAGCCATCATCCATAGGGCGAGGGCGGCGAACCATAAAGGCAGGAAAATTTCCGCGAGCGGCACCAGCACCGCTAACGGGCTCCACAGCACAAAAAGAGTGCTAATGAGAGTAAGAATGCCCAACGCCAATCCCGACCACGACAACAGATTGGGCAGGGTGCGGTTTCTTAAACCGATTACGGCTATGGCCGAGCCAAGCACGGTCAGGGACAGCAATGTGATGATAGCGGGGTCTATGGTCCAAAACACTTGATAGCCCGCCAGCACCAAGACAGGAGATTGTGCCTGCGGCAAGTAGTAACTCACGCTCAATAGGATGGCATTGCTGGCCAAGGCTAGGATGACGTAGGCGTATAAGCCGCCAGATGCCACCGTATGGAGCATTTGATTACCGGCTTGACCGGAACTGTGGACGGCAGCCATTGCACAACTGGCGAAGATCAAGAACAATAAGGCCACTACAATGCCCCAAAAAGTAGTGATAGTCAGCGCGTTAAAATTATAATGCAGATATCTAAGGATATCTTGAGGTGGGGCTCCGGGGCCCGGCGGCACCAGGATGAAATGCATAAATAGCGTATAGACAGACCAAATCAAGCCAAACCCTGCAATTATTCGTTTCATGAAAGGGCTCCTTCAACGGGAAATTTCATCCGGAATGGTACGAATAATGCTATTGTACGCGAGTTGGCGCAACTTTTGGCAAAAATGCTGGATCCGGCAACGGTGGGGGCATCTGACCGCTCACGGTTAAACTTGCTACAATATAGCTATAAACACTTATCTGACTGCGGAGGGTTCATGAGCACGTCTAAGTTCTCTGACTGCCCTGATTGTGGAAAAGTGACACGGTCAGGGGACAATTTTTGCCGATACTGCGGTTTCCAAATTAATTCTGTGAGCAGACCGGGCAGTCTGCAACGAATTTTTTACGGGATGGCGGTATTGGCGACCGCTGGAATTACTGCAGCGGTCATCATCTATGCGCTAACTTCCCCGATAGCATTGCATTCTGCGGAGCCTACCACCTCTAAGGTGGGGCGTGTTCAGTCAAGTGTTGCCGCGCCACCCTCTTCAACATCATCCGCGCCGGTGACATCCTCTCTTTCAGCGAGCGGGCAGAACAATGCCTGGACCACAGAAACCGAAAATTATCGTGGTGTGACGTTTAATCTTCGATTGCCATCACTGTTGAGTCATCTGCACACATCATCACCCACCGAGTGGGTATGGCAGTCCTTGCATGGAACCTACTATGCAATGCTGAAGATATCGTCCAAACCATCGGCTAACGCGACACAGTCGCTTGGTGCCCATGTCTTGGGATCCCCGATAAGTGCAGAGGGCAATGCGCTCACTCAAACGATCAATGTGCAATGGGCGCGGCATAGATGGCTGAATCTGGTGATGGTAGTTCCCAAAGCGGACATGTCATGGCTGGGTGCCATAGCGCAAAGCCTTCAAATTAGTTGATAAGGGGAAGCGGTGGATCTGTAAGCCAGCATGGCGTTGGGCCTAAGTTTTTAGCACGACAATCGAAGTCGCCATCCATCAGAGGCTGATAAGTCTGTCTAAGGCTCTTGCCGAAGTCGTTTTACAGGGAGGATCCGCATTGGTTCCATACCCAAACTTAGCGCCCTATCCACGCTCGCTCGAGCCGCCTTGTTGCAACAAATACATTTTGTGATACAATCCCTCGCGGGATAAAAGCTCTTGATGGGTTCCCCGCTCAACGATCTCCCCATGATGTAGAACCAGAATTAGGTCAGCGTCTTGAATGGTGGAGAGCCTATGTGCGATCGCAATCGTGGTTCGTCCGTGCCGCATTTTCTGCAAAGCGCTTTGAATGGCCTCTTCGGTTTCTGTATCAACACTGGCGGTGGCTTCGTCAAGCACCAGCACAATTGGTTCAATGGCCATAGTTCGGGCAAAGGAAATTAATTGGCGTTGACCGGTGGACAGGGTTGCGCCACGCTCGCCGATAGGCGCATGGTAGGCGGCGGGCAATTTTTCAATAAAACTGGCCGCTTGGACAAATTGGGCGGCTTTCAGAATTTTATCCTGGTCGATGTTCTCATTGCCTAGACGGATGTTGGAGGAGACATCTCCTACAAACAGAAAGGGGTCTTGGAGCACTAGACCGATCTTTTGGCGCAGCTCATCATTGGAAAACATTTGCAAATCGGCACCATCAATAAGGATGCGGCCACGTTCAATGGGGTAAAAACGCATAAGAAGATTTACGATCGAGCTTTTGCCACTCCCGGTATGGCCTACGATCGCCACCGTCTGGCCTGGGTTGGCAGTAAAACTTATGTGCTTTAAGACGTCCGTGACACCATCGTAAGAAAAAGAGACGTCCTCAAACCGAATTTGTCCCAGATGGATTCTTGGGTCTTCAGTGCCTTCTTGTTTAGGGGCTGCACTGGGGTTGTCTAATATTTGAAAGACCCGCTCGGCGGAGACCATGGCTTGTTGAAAGAAGTTCATCCGCTGCAGCATATTGTTGACGGGCTCAAAAAACCGGCTTAAGTAGGTTACAAAGGCATATAATACGCCAATGTTGACCGCTTGGGAAAAAGAGGACACCCCGAAGTATCCCAATACGAGCATTAATACCATCAGATAGATGACGTCCATAAGCGGGCGGAGCAAAAGACCATTAATCTGGGTGTTGCGAAACCGTATGCGCCGATAAGCCTCGTTGATGTCGCCGAATTCCTGGCGCAAGCGGTGTTCTTGGCGCATCGACTGAATGACCGGCATGCCGGCTAGCGATTCATTAAGTTTGGCATTTAAAAGAGCCAGCCGCATCCGGGACTGGTGAAAAATGGGGCTGCTGACTTTTTGATAGAGCACCATGACGCCAATAATTACAGGGATCAGGACCAGGCATAAGGCAGCCAAACGGGCATCAAGCGCAAACATGGCAATGAGTATGCCCACCAGCATGGTAATGTTTTGCACGAATGACGACAAGACGGTCATAAACATATCCAAAATAGCTTCCGTGTCGTTGGTGATGCGTGACACTAAGACACCGACCGGGGTGCGGTCAAAGTAGGACAAAGCCATTTCTTGCACCTTGTCAAAGAGTTCGACGCGAAGTCGTTGAATGATGTCCAAGGCGAGAATTTGGAATAGCAATAGTTGAAAGACATTGAGGAGGGAGGTGGTCACCACCAATCCCATGTAGCCAATGCCCAGCCAAATCATGATATTCTCTGGGAAGTAGCGGGGGATCAAATATCGATCAATGAAAATCTTAATCAAGATAGGCTGAAACACATCGGTTGCAGTGGCCGCCAGCAAAATAGCCAGGGAGAGAACGACTTGTCTGCGATAAGGCGCCAGATAGTGCAAAAGGCGAGGAAATGTGCGAGATGAGGGAATTGCCTGGTACGAGGCGGATTCTGCACTCAAGATGGTCCTCCTCCTTGGGTTACCAGATTTTCTAATTGTTGTCGCTGATACATATCCCAATAACGTCCGTGACGGGCTACCAATTCTTGATGGGTACCGTGCTCCACAATCTTACCGCTTTCTAGTACGACGATCAGATCGGCATGTTTAACTGCACTCAATCGGTGAGTGGCAATCACGGTGGTTCGACCAGCACGATTCTTTTTCAACTCGTCTAGAATTTCGGATTCAGTGCGCGCATCAACGGCAGACAAGGTATCATCTAGAAGAAGAATGGCGGCGTCCTGCAATAGTGCACGGGCAATCGAAATGCGTTGTTTTTGACCGCCCGAGAGCGTAACTCCGCGCTCGCCCACCATCGTGTGATATCCTTGCGGGAAGCGGAGGATATCATCGTGCATCTGAGCGACGCGAGCAAATCGCTCGATGTCCGCCTCCGATGCGTCAGCACGGGCGAAGGCAATGTTTTCCGCAATCGTGGCGGAAAACAAGAAGTCATCTTGCGGGGCATACGCGATAGCTTGCCGCAATGCTTTCAGCGTGAGGTGGTAGATGGAAACGCCGCCAATCTCAATGTCCCCATTTTCAATGTCAAATTCTCTCAGCAAGAGGCGCATTAAGGTGGTCTTGCCCGTGCCGGTTCGACCCACAATGCCCAAGGTTTGTCCCTGATGGATTGTGAAATGAATCTGGTGCAGGGTGGGTAGTGCGGTCTCGGGATAGTGAAATTCTTCGATCCGATATGAAATGTCGCCATTGGGTGTCACATCGATGGCGTCGGGTCGGTCTTTCACATTAGGCGCGATGGTTAAAAGGCTCTGAACTCGGTCATAGGAAGCGCTACCGCGCTCTACAATATTAAAGAGAAAGCCAAAGGCTAGCATTGGCCAAATCAGCTGACCTTGATATAAGGTGAAAGTCGTGAGCTGCCCAATATTCAGCGTGCCATGCACGACAAACAGAGCGCCGACCGCTATCGACAAGAAATACGAAAAACCGATAATAACGGAAATGGTCGGATCAAACAGTGAATCGATACGTGCGACTGCCACATTTTTTGCTACCACGTCGCGCGACAGCTCCACAAAATTTTTGCGTTCCCAGGCCTCCTGGCCAAATGAACGAACGACACGGATTCCTGAAATATATTCTTGAACCCGATCGTTAATGTCGGAAAAGGCTCTCTGGGCTAATGCGAATCGTTTGTGCAAGAGCTTTCCATAGTGCGACACCGCCAACGCCATGACCGGTAATGGCAAAAGCGAAATCACCGTGAGTTTCCAACTAATCGCTAATGCCATCGTGGCGATCACCACTGTCCCGGTGGTGATCGAATCCACCAAGGTCAGCACCCCATCACCTGCCGTCTCCTGTATGGCCTGCACATCATTGGTGCAGTGGGCCATTAAGTCGCCGATCCGCTTTTGGTGATAGAATTGAGGCGACATCAGGGTGAAGTGATGGTATAGCTGAGTTCTCAAATCAGTCGCCAATTGAATGGAACCACCATATAGGAGGATCCGCCACCAATACCGAATGCCGTAGGTAATCACCGCCGTTCCGAAAATCGCCGCCAGCGCCCACAAAAGATGATCGCGAGTGAGCGAGTGATTGGCCAATTGGTTAACTACGATACCTACAATTTTGGGGGGGATAAGCGATAGCAGAGAGACCGCAATCAATAGCATAATGCCCCCGAGATATCGGGAGCGATTGCGCTTAAAAAACCACAGCAAGTCAATAAAAACGCGCACTCGTGCCGTCCTTTCTGAGACCTCCGGCTCCACGCTTGAAGCATCAGCAGATTAGCCATTAGGGAGTCCATTGCGCGGAGGCTTAACCCAGCACCATCATGTGTAGAAACATTCGAGGAACTATCCTGAACGAGGATAGCACAAAACCGGATATGGCGTCTAATAGTCCAGGTCGCATGGCACTAACAAATGTGTGCCTAATATTGTCATGGGTGCGCCAATCATTGCCCCCGCCGCATTCCGTGAAGAGAAATGAAGCTTCGCAACATCTCTATGGTTGTTCCTCCTCCCATGTCATCTCTGGTTGGAATTGACTAGTCATACTCTATCGACGCCGTAATCTGAAGGCTTTTCTGATCATTTTCTTAGTGAGAAGTGGCTGGATTAAATATTTGCCATACGCTGGGTATTCCTTTTGATTGCCTCAGTTTAAGTGATGGGAAAAGTTGAGAAACATAGGGGAACATAGGAAATGGATTTGACAACAATGAAGTAAAGGTGTAAGAGGAAGAGTAAGAGTAAGAGGAAGAGGTGTTGTAGGAGTATGCAGTTTATCTTGCGAGGAGAGGCATTTGATTTGACTTCAGAAGGGGTGGCCCGAGTCGTTGAGGGGCTCGTGCCACAACCCTTTGCTCGGTATGCGGTCCAAATCGGTTCCACATGGTATCCGCCCAAACAAGTGTTAGCCCAAGCGACAGGCTTGCCGGTAGCGGCCTTTACCACGCAAGACGCATATCGGATCATGCACCGTCTGGGTTTTACCGTGGTCCTAGCGACAATGCTGACCGGCTCCTCTGCGCCTCCGGAATAGAATGAGGGTATTTCCTGCAAAAACCTTAGCAATGGGAAAGGAAACGATACACATGGTTTTACGGCGATTTTGGGAACCCCTATTCATGGGGCGCCAACTTATCTTGTGGCTAGTGCTAGGATCGCTCACGGGGGGACTCGTGGGACTCGTGGTGACCTACTTTCTTAAACTGTTATTTTGGTCTATTCACGTGACGGCTACATGGCCCTTATGGGCATTTGGGCTGGCATTACCAGGCGGAGGACTTCTCACCGGGATCTTGATTTATTATGGGGCTCCCGATGCCGCAGGGCACGGAACCGAGGCAGTCATTCGAGCGGTCCATCAGCACGCCGGGAAAATTAATTGGAAAGTGGCTGCGTGCAAAGCTTTGGCGACGATTACTACGATTGCAGCGGGAGGTGCGGCTGGAAAAGAGGGGCCCTCTGCACAGATCGGGGCAGCAGTGGCGTCGGCCGTGGCGGATATGCTGAAGTTCTCGTCCGAACAGCGTCAGAAAATTGTAATCTGCGGCATTGGGGCGGGATTTGCGGCTGTATTTGGCACTCCGGTCGCGGGAGCTATACTCGGGATCGAAGTACTGGCCATGGGGGATTTATGGTACGAAATGTTGCTGCCATCTTTTGCAGCGGCCGTTATGGCCTATGAAGTAGCCCATGGATTGGGCTTGACATGGACATATGCGCAGGCTGCCGTAAGTATTCCATTCAGTTTGAGTTTGTTCGTACGATTGGTCGTCTTGGGCGTTGTCGCGGGTTTGGCAGCCTACTTATTAGTGTTAATGATGGAGGGCTTTCACCATGGCATGGATAGGCTACGGGAAAAACATCGTTGGTGGCCGCCGATATTTCCGGTGCTGGCGGGGGTCTTGCTGTTCGTTTTGTTTGTTGTAGTTGGACGCGAACCGGGTGGCCTTTCCCTAAGATTGCTAAACCAAGCATTGGCGGGCCATACGGTGGGCGCATTCATGTGGTGGTGGAAAATTGTGTTTGTCGCCATTACGCTGGGTTTAGGAATGAGCGGTGGCATTATCACGCCTCTCTTTGTCATTGGAGCTACATTGGGATCCGCTTTGGCAGGTCCTTTAGGTCTGCCCATGGCCGACGGAGCAGCAATTGGCATGATGGCGGTGACGGCGGCGGGGGCCAACGCTCCCATTGCCTCTATTGTCATGGGAATGGAGATTTTCGGAAGCCAATTTGGTCCTGACTTTCTTATTGCAGCGGTCCCTGCGTTCATCATGATAGGAAACCACAGTGTATATCCGAGCCAGCGAGTCCGGCTGCAAAAATCGCCATGGGTGCCGATATCTTTGGGTGTGGCATTAGAGGATACCCCCGACCGACCTTTGCCGTTGCCATGGATACGTAAACAAAAGACGGTGGTTTCCGAATCCGATCTTCCCCCTGCGTCGATGTCATGAAAACGAAAACAGCGTTCGTTGTCTCAACCTGGTCTGCTGACTTTTTCGTAGTGCTGCCATAACACCATCAAGACGCTAATCAGACCTTGGGCGAATTCGCACCATCCCAACATAAAGTTCGTCTTATCGCATGAATAGGTCGCACCTGAGCCCATTCATGCGATGGACCAGCCCTATTCGGCATCCTGTCAAGACCAGAGGCGGTTTCGCGAACCGGCGAATTGCGCATATGCTGAACTGTGGAATTGTCATGGCCCCAGACGCACGTCAATCGGAGATGTTTCTTAGAAATAGGAACACTTATATTACTGAACCGATTTTTTGGTTATCACCGCATCGGTAGTCGGTTTGAGATTCACATCTGCACGTCTTCTAGCCCGGCTCGAGCGTATGGCCATCAGACCCTTCATCGCGGGACTCGGTGCGAAGTCATGGGTGTTGGACTGTGGATTGCCAGACCCGGATGCTTGCCGATTCGCTCCATCTTGACCGAGGTAGTTGAGGTGGCTTATTGAGCTCGCAAAGTTCTACTGC
The DNA here is from genome assembly GCA_021784595.1 of Bacillota bacterium. Classification (GTDB taxonomy): domain Bacteria; phylum Bacillota; class Sulfobacillia; order Sulfobacillales; family Sulfobacillaceae; genus Sulfobacillus_C. Next base: position 79,833 of record JAJYHT010000002.1, read on the forward strand.
CGCCGATGTTGTAATTATCCGGGGCGGCCAATTCAAGGTATGGTTTTACGGCGCGTATCAAAAAATGGTCTGTTATTATTCTTCCTAAATTTCGAGGTTCTGTGAAATAGCTTGCATAAGGGTTTAATAATGGATGGTATCGTCATGGCTGGAGGTGGAATTTGACATGACAACAACACAGAAAGCAGCAGTACTTCCGATAGGGCAAGCAATTTTGGGTGGACTGGTCGGTTCTATCGTAATGGCGATGTGGGCAATGATGGTCTCTCTATTCAGTGGTATGGGATTTTGGACTCCAGTTCAACTGATTGCGGCTACCTGGATGGGATCGCAGGCGATGATGCATGTGACGAGCGGTGTTATTTTGACCGGATTGATGACCCACATGATGATGGGCGCGATGTTGGGAATTGTACTCGCCGGGGCATTTGCCATATTTCGGATCCCGACCGGTCCTGCCCGTTTGTTATGGGGCATGGGGTACGCCATCGTCGTGTGGATCGTTAATCAATATGCGGTCTTGCCGATCATCGACCCGATGATGGCTTCTCACATGCCGCCTTGGGCCTTCGCAATTGGCCACGTGATGTTTGGCGTGGTGGCTGCCGCATTTATATTGAACCCGTCTATGGCGAACCAAGGGAATACGGTGTTGCGCAAGGTTGCCCCATAACGCTCTCATGGCTGGCACTCTCTGTAGGGCATTATACGATAAGTTGTCAAGCGGGGATGGGATAATCCTCGCTTGGATTCTAGTAATAACCGAGTTGTTTGTGAGGAGATGTACGCGTGAAGATATCTTTATTGGCATTGATTACGCACAATAACGTGCATGACGCAATGTTGCTGTTAGCGCTTGCGATATATATAGCCGGGGCTCGAATACTCTGGAAGACTCGGGGATGGCCGGCACGAGGCGCTTATACTTTGGCAGCGGGTTTTTTCGTGTACTATGAAATTCATATGCAACTGCTATGGATGGCGCTTGGGGTATTGTCTCTGACACTCGCCTGGATTATGCCGGCGTCCATCTGTGCAGTCCGTCTCCGATGAATGATCTCTTGCCTAGCGGGTGATTGCTCGCAATATCTTGGACAATTCGAAGTATAGCGGACTGTGCGCCAGGGATGGGGATAGCTTGTGAAGGAGAACACTGAAGAGGTCGTGTGTCACCATTGCGGACGATCACAGCATGGAATGATGTTTCGTGTTGCAAAAGGGCAGTCCACGGTACGACTTTGCGTGAGGGATGCGATTCTCTATCCACCGTGGATTCGCAATGCAGTCAAAACGGCCATAGTTGTTGGAACCATGCTTGCGCTTATTAACCATGGCGATGCCTATTGGGTAAAGCCTTGGAGCGCAGGACTGTCCCTGAAAACGGCCCTCACCTATTGCGTTCCGTTTGCGGTGTCGATGTTGGGCGCGCTGACCGCAAGTAGAATTAACTTGTGAAAATGTTCTTAGTGTGTGCGCGCCGACGTCTAGTTTTATATGAAGGCTAGAAGCCGCGTGTGCGGGGCAGGCGCGAGACGGGTAAAGCATGGGCTTATGGGCCTTCGTCCTTTGGGGGCTGCAGGTAGTAATGCTATAGATTATATAGTATTATGAAATCCAGTTATCATACACTACGCCGCTACTACGGCTTAAGAGGAGCAATGAGAATGGTCCGACATGATAGGGAGACAGTGCGAGAAAACCGAGAAACAGGGGACCGGCTGCCCGCATCTCGGTGGACGGCTCTGCTGTGGATCACTTTCGCCGAATTGTTGGCGATGAGTGTGTGGTTTAGCGCCTCGGCCGTCACCGGAGCCTTAACCCGACAATGGCATCTGTCTGGCATCGCGGTGACCTGGCTCACCGCGTCCGTCCAGTTGGGATTTGTGGCCGGGGCCTTAATTAGCGCCACGCTGGGACTGGCGGACCGTTTTCGCCCTCGGATGCTGATGGGATGGGGGGCCTTGGGAGCCGCCCTCACGACGGCGGCCCTGCTCCTGTTTCCCCGCGGCGGGTGGGGACCTTTTGCTTTACGCGCCCTGACGGGGGCGTTTCTCGCGGTTTTGTACCGCGTGGCGGTGCAGTGGGTGGCGCGCTGGTTTCCCCACCAACGCGGCCTGGCGGTGGGAATACTGATTGGGGGATTGACGATGGGGTCCGCCTTGCCGCATCTGTTGGCCGGCATGCCGCTTTTGCAACATTGGCAGGGCGTCTTAGCGGGGAGTGCGGTCTTGGCCGTGGTCTCCTGGGGGTTGGTATTATGGGTGGTCCCGGAACATCCGGGGCCCTTTCATCCGCCCGCCTTTCGGTGGGATCGGGTAGGGGCGGTGCTGCGTGACCAACCGGTCATGTGGGCTAACCTCGGATACTGGGGCCACATGTGGGAACTGTATGCCATGTGGACCTGGCTGCCGGCGTTTTTTGTGGCGAGTTGGGCATCCCGTTGGACCGGCACGGCGCTCATCAGCGTGACGGGGGGCGTGAGTTTTGCCGCCATTGGTCTGGCGGGACTCGCAGGCGCCCTGGCTGGGGGGTGGGCCGCGGATCGGTGGGGCCGGACGCGGGCTACCATCGGCGCCATGGGCGTCAGTGGCGCCATGGCGCTGCTCATTGGGGCGACGTTTCAGCACGCGCCGTGGATGACGATACTCGTCGCCCTGGTGTGGGGATTCAGTGTGATTGCCGATTCGGCGCAATTTTCGGCCGCCGTCACGGAACTGGCCCCCACGGCGCTGCAAGGCAGCGCGCTGACCTTGCAAATGGCGGTCGGCTTTTTAATCACGATTGGATCCATTGATCTGGTGGGATGGCTTGAGCCGCGCATCGGATGGTCTCACGTGCTGATGGTGTTGGCGGTGGGGCCGGCCATCGGCATTTGGGCGATGGCGCGTTTGCGCCATCGCCCGGAGTCACTGCAACTCGCACACGGCCGACGTTGAAGGCTCGTGGCGTACTGCGCGCATTGTCGTATTCTGATCGCTATTTCTAAAAAATCGTTGCCAATCTTATTTTCCCTTGAGGAGGGATTCTATGTCCAAACGCATTGTGGTCATCGGAGGCGATGGGGCCGGGATGAGTGCTGCGTCCCAAGCAAAACGGCGCGACCCATCCCTCGACATTATCGCTTTTGAAAAAGGTGCGATCGTGTCCTATTCGGCGTGAAGCGTTCCCTATTATGTCGGCAGGTTGGTCGACAACACAGAGGAACTGATTGCGCGCACACCCGAGGAGTTTAAAAGCCGCTTAGGGATTGCGGTTCGGACCCATCATGAAGTGGTCCAGATCGATCGTTCTCGGCAGCGGGTGGCGGTGCAAGGGAGTGGTGGCACCATGTGGGAAAGTTACGATGAGCTTGTCATTGCGACGGGGTCTGTGCCCATCGTGCCCGCATGGCCGGGGGTAGATTCGGATGGGATTTTTACGGTCAAAACTCTAGAGAATGGCCGCGCTATTCGCGACTACATCGAGCAGTATCATCCCCGCCACGCAGTGGTAGTAGGCGCAGGCTATATCGGGTTAGAAATGGCCGAAAATCTCCGCCACTTGGGAATAGAGACTACTATTCTGGAGCAAAATGGGCAGGTGATGCCCACCATGGACGCCGATATGGCGGAATTTGTCTCCGATGCCCTAAAAGGATTAGGGGTGCGGGTTCATCTTCAGGAAGAGGTGGTGGGCTTTGAAGTGTACAGAGGGCGCGTCCAGGCGGTTCAGACTCGGCATGGCTCGGTGCCCGGAGACCTGGTCGTTTTGGGCCTGGGAGTTCGCCCACAAACTACATTGGCTCAAGAAGCCGGCATTCCTCTCGGCGTCAAAAACGCGATTAGAGTGACCCCGTATCTTATGACGGAGGTACCGCACGTTTGGGCCGTGGGCGATGCCACACAAACCCTTCATCAAGTGACCGGATTGCCCAGTTACGTCGCCCTGGCCACGGTAGCCAATAAACAAGGCCGCATTGCCGGCATGAACCTCAGTGGCGCTTCGATCGCCTTTCCGGGTGTTTTGGGGACGGCCATTACTCGGGTCGGCTCCACCGAGGTGGCGCGTACCGGACTCACGTTGGCCGAGGCCTCGGCGGCCGGGATCCAGGCCATAGAAACTCGGATCCAAGCCGAAACGAAACTGGGATATTTTGAGGATGTGTCACCGATGACCGTAAAGATAGTCGCCGAAGTTTCCAGCGGCCGGATTCTAGGAGGACAAATTGTGGGCGGCAGCGGTAGCGGAAAGCGGATTGATACCATTGCCACCGCCGTCAGCGCCAAAATGACGGCGACCCAAGTTGTCGACCTCGATCTCGCCTACGCACCGCCGTTTTCCGACGTCTGGGATCCGGTGCAAATTGCGGCAAGAACCCTGGTCTCCAAGATCTAGGTCCAAAGCCGTTGTCTTAAACAAGCCCGAAGCTGGGCAGAATCTGCCCGCACCGAAGCTAAGCCATTGCCTTGGTGCGGCAGAGCGCTGGCAATTTGGGCAAACCGCTCCTCCTGAGCGAGAAAGAAGGAGAACCAATGGATAAAACACCCCAGCTTCCCATTACCCCCATGGCACTGGATCTGTGGTATGAGGGACCTAGTTTTGTGGTCGCGGACAAACCCCAAGGTATGGCGGTTCATCCCGATCGGGCCGACGGTGAGGACACCTTGGTCAACGGATTGTTGCAATCGAACCGTTGGCTCGCAGAAATGGAAACGAGTCATGCTCCCGGTGTGATTCACCGACTCATGGCACAAGACCGCGGTTTAGTCTTAGTCGCAAAGTCCGAGGACATGGCCGAGGCGCTACGCGGACTTTACCGCGAGCAAGCCATTACGTTTTCCTATCGTGTTCGCATGTCTAAAGAGGTAAGGCCTGTGGCAACGGAACTGGTGACAGTCTTTGACCATCAAGTCTATGACGATATCTCGGTGTGGGATATCGACAGCCCGCTCGGCGATACCGAGCAATTGCGGAACGAGTGGCTTGGTGAAGTCAACCATGACGCGTATTTCGTGGGCTACCGGATGGACATTCCGGCGCCGCGCACGCACATTCAGGTGGGATTTGGCGAGCGGCTTTGGCTTCCCGCCATAGACCTCTACACCGTCCCGACGTGAAGTGTGTGCAACGGGACGAAGGCGTTGCTTTCGTCAAATGGTTTTGCCTATCGCGACCACACACTAGACAACGATGCTACCATCGAAGAAATGCGTATGTTGCGCGGGCACGAGCGGGGCATTCCCGTGATTCTGATTAACGGCATAGTCTCCGTGGGATTTGATCGACATCGATTAAAACGCTCCCTGGGCCTTTATTAAGCATAGAGCATTACCTCATAGTAAGACCATATTTAATGGGGCTCCTGCGGATAACACCCGGAGGAGCCCCATTGTAGACCAGAAACGCGTCTAAGTGTCACATGTCTCACGGGAGGGCCTACAGCAATATCTTTTGCGATTAGACATGATGCGCATCTGATCGGGAATCAATCGCTGTTGCCACGTTGCAGCCAGACTTACTGACGATCTTGAGTGAAAGGGTCCATGTGTAAAAAGTTGGTCCACCTCGGTGATGGAGTCGATTACTGGTGATCGGGATGGGAAGTGGGAAGCTGCGTTTTTCGGTGGCAGGGTACATGGTGAGCTTAGTGAGTGTATTTGTTAATACATTGCATTATTGGAATATAACAGTATAATTTAGCTTAGAATGCTGAACCGGATGGCAAGACCGAAGGCAGGATGGTCGCCGGAACAGCACGAATTCACGGAACATTCGTCACCTGAACGGGGATAGGTGTCCTATACCAAGGTTTGATGGGCTCGCAACTGGAGTATGTGTAATCCAAATCACTGTCGGGGTCATCATTGGGGGATACAATGCCCTCAGGAATTAACAGTCGGGACATCCAGCGTGGGAACAAAAGTCTCGATGGCTTATCGATTCGACAAGGAGGGGTTATGTACCATGGCTCTCACACCATTGGGGGAAACGACGCTTGCGACGTTACGGCGTCAGCGCTTCTATGAATTGCCGTTACGACTGGCGGTTTTACGCACAGCGTTAGAATTGGCCGAATTTAATAGAACGGATCCCACGCCTTACCGCATTGCCCGGCACTTACAGGAACGCCGGCATGTCCCAATCGCCGTCGAAGCGATGCCGATGCGGTGGCTAGAAAATTTAACCGATCTCGTCGTGCTATAGAGCAGGCGTGTGCTTGGGATGCGTGTATGGGGACTGCCTCTTACCAATACCCTCAGACCTTACACCCTGAGTCAGTGGACGAAACAGAACGGTAACCAGGAGGAGGAATTTACGGTGCAGCAACAGGAAGAGTATCCAATGGCGTCAAGTCAGGAATGGCGCGAACCCGAGGAGGATATTGTGTTCGTCAAGACCGTCCGCCATCTTGTCGCGAGTCGCAATCTTTTATGCCAAGAGGCGGTTGGTGCGGACGGCCAGCTTCCAGTGAGCGATGCAATGTTCCGTAATTTACTGAACCGACATGTGAAGGTTGTCGAAGCTCTTTGCGCCGCCTGTGAGGCCACGCCGGGAGACCGACGGTGGATTGACAACGCCGCCAAGCACCTCGTTCCCTTGCGGGCATGGCTCACAAGCGGTGCGAGAAGCCGCGACAAGCATTTCACTCGAAAAATTCGCGCGTTAGCGCATGCTGAGGATACGGTGTTGTTGCCAATGGCAACCTTGCTTATGGAGTCGGACGAGTGGCATGAGTTAGCCGCTGTCGTGGATCACTTGGGACAAGCGATTATGGAAGAGGAAGCCTCGCGGATGACCAGCATGCGCAGGGACGACCTATGATGGCACCGGGATCGCCCGGAGTGGAACCCACATGGACAACGGGCGCTAAAACGGCTGTAGGTACGGCGATTGCGCCGATATCGCGAGTATGGTTTACCATTGCCCAGGGCATTATCACGGAAGTGTATTATCCCAGACTGGATAATACGGCGATCCGGGATGCCCAGTTTCTGATTCGACACCGGTCTGGGGAATTTTGGGAAGAACAGCGCGATCTTCGGCACACGATTCGCTATTTGACGGATGACGCACCCGGCTTTGAAATGGTTAGTGAGGAACGCCATGGCCGCTTTCGCATTATTAAACGGATTGTGACGTGGACTCAGGGGGCAGCGCTGGTGCTACACGTGCGATGGGAATGGGGACCAGACGAGAATCCGGCGGATTATCGTTTGTTTTGGTTAGTTGCGCCCCATTTGGAAAATCAAGGGCGGGGCAATTGTGGTCGCACCATCACGTTGCGAGAACGACCGGGATTGGTGGCGTGGTGTCACACTACCACACTATGTATGGCTGGGAGTGTACCGTTCCTGGATCGCAGCGTCGGGTATGTGGGCGTCTCTGATGGGTGGCAGTTGGTACAGGGAGATCGCTGGCAGGCTTATGACGAAGCCATGGATGGCAACATTGCACTTACCGCAGAATTGGATTCATTGGTTTCGGAACAAACCTTGGTGTTGGGCTTTGGGCGTACGTTGTCCGAAGCGGCCTTTACCGTCGAATGGGTTTTGTTGGAGCCTTATGCTCGAATTGAGTCGCAATATTTAGAGGAATGGCGGGGCTATTTTGCGACGTTGCCGGGATTGTTACCCAAAGAGCATCCGCGCAGCCGGAGCCAACGGATTGCCGCCATGGTCTTGCGAGTACACCGGGGAAAACTTTTTGCCGGGGGTATGACTGCCTCTCTCTCTATCCCTTGGGGTGAGGCGGCGGGTGATGGGAATCTCGGAGGCTATCACTTGGTGTGGTCGCGGGACATGGTGGAGGCCGCGCAGGCCTTGGCGGCGTTAGGAGATTGGGAGGGAACGCTTGATGCTGTCAAGTATCTCTGTGCAACCCAAGCTGCGGATGGTTCATGGCCGCAAAACTTTTGGTTGGACGGGCAGCCCTATTGGCCGGGATCGCAACTGGATGAAACCGCAATGCCAATTCATCTGGCCTATCGCTTGGAGCACGCGGGCCAGCTGGCGGCATATCCAGCGGCCTATGACATGGTGCGTAAGGCCATCGGATATTTGGTGCGTTGGGGACCGGTTACGGAGCAGGACCGTTGGGAAGAGAATGCGGGCTATTCGCCAGCCACGTTAGCTAGTACCATTAGTGCCCTGGTACTGGGAGCGGATCTGATGCGTGGTCGTGGTCAGGAGGCAGTCGCCCGATATGCGGAAGCTGTGGCGGATTATTGGTCAAACCAGATAGAGGCGTGGACTTTGGTTGAGGACGGAGACCTAGTCCCCGACCATCCCCGCTATTATGAGCGGATTCATCCCGTGGGCGCAGTGCCGGAAGATCACGTTCATCGGGCTCAGGTGGCCTTGGCCAACCAAGCGCCTGGCACTGCCGCATCGTCCGCCGACCAATGTCTCGTGGATGGCGGATTTTTACGACTGGTGCGGTATGGTCTGAGGGCACCTGAGGATCAGGGAGTTACCGACACGCTGGCGGTCTACGATGCATTACTGAAGACCGAGACCCCATATGGACCGGTCTGGCACCGCTATAACGGAGATGGATATGGGGAACCGGATGACGGATCACCCTATACAGGATGGGGTCGCGGCCGTGGATGGCCTCTTTTGACAGGAGAACGGGGTCATTATGCGTTGGCGGCAGGCCAAGACTCAGCCCCTTATCTCGATGCGATGGAACGCATGACCTCGGCTGCTGGGATGCTTCCCGAACAAGTATGGGACGCAGCGGATATGCCAGAACGAGGCCTCTTTCAAGGGCGGCCAACAGGATCGGCCATGCCCTTGGTGTGGGCGCATGCAGAGTATATTAAACTGCTGAGATCCCAATCCGATGGCGTGGTGTGGGAGTGCTGGCCTTTGGTGCGAGATCGTTACCGGGACGCGAACCCTAATCGCCGGGTTTTTTGGATGTTTGCTCATCAGCGGCAAACCTGGGCTGCGGATACGCGCTGGGTGCGCATCGCCATCGAGGCGCCAGCAAACATCATCTGGACGACCGATGCATGGCAATCTATCCATCAAGTCTCGACTCAGACGACTGATCTGGGAGTGTATTGGCTGGATATTTCGGTGCAGGGGGTATCCACACTCGAGTGGACATTTTACTGGACTGATGCAGAACGGTGGGAAGGACGCAATTGGACCATGAGGGTTGCAGCACCAAAAATGACGTCAACGGACGGAGGGCCAGCAGCATGCGAGCGGTCATCTTAGCCGGAGGGCAGGGAACGCGCTTAAAACCCTTGACGGATCGGCGTCCTAAAGCATTGATGCCCCTGTTCGATCAACCGTTGCTGATGCATACAGTGGACCATTTGGTCAGATATGGCATGGACGATCTCGTGCTGGCTTTGGGACAGGGAGCCGAGGCTATCATCCAATCTCTCTCGCGTATGTCTACGAAGGTGCGCATCCGTTATTGCCTGGAATCGAAACCGCTAGGCACCGCCGGTGCAGTCCGGTATACGTTAGGCATTTATCCGACTGCGGAGCCATTTTTGGTGGTGCCGGGAGATGTTGTGACCACGATGGATCTTGGACAGTTTGTCAAGGCGAGTCAGCACCAGGGGGCCGAGGTTGCCATGGCGTTAGCCCGGGTTGATGACGTGAAAGGTTTTGGCATGGTGGAGCGGGATCAGATGGGATGGATTACCGCGTTCAGTGAGAAACGGTCGCATGGCCCCAAGGACAGTCTGATCAATACCGGAATTTACTATCTCACGCCACAACATATCGCGCGATTGCCGGCGGGTCCGATCGATTTTGGATATGATGTGTTTCCTGCATGGGTTGCCCGGGGCTTGGCGTTATGGTCATGGGAAGGGACGGGATATTGGACAGATTTAGGGACACCGGAGCGTTACCGCCAGGCCATATTATATGACCTGTTTCCGCGGACAAGCCTGTTGGGAGGTGATCAGGCAGTTGGGGGGAGTCCGTATTGGCCGGGGGTGCGCGTTTTACCCCCGGTATCGGCGGGACTTAACGTGCAGGTCGAACCGGGGGCGGTCATTGGGCCTTATGTTGTGTTGGGAGAGAACGTGCGCGTAGGCGCCCGCAGTCGTGTTGCGCATTCTGTTATTGGGCAGGGGGTGACGCTGGGAGCGGACACACGAGTAGTGGGTGCCGTGATTGACAGCGAGGTTGTTGTGGGGACCCGGGCCGAAATCGGGTTGGGCGCGGTGATTGGCTCCGGCGCACGAATAGGACGGTCTCGGGTTATCGCAAATGGGACCCATGTGGCGGCAGGAGAACATCTATTAACGCAACATTTTTCTTTGACATATTGTAATAAAACAATATTATTGTATTATCGGAGATGGCTCCGAACCAACAGCATCCAGAATGACAGTCGGTTTCACTGAACACAGCAATTCGAAGAAGGAGTGGAGAATAAGTGACAACTTCTCAGTGGAAGATTCAGGGCATGCACTGTGTCGATTGCGCTCGCACGGTGGAAGCCGCCGTGGAGCAAGTGCCCGGCGTCGTGCAGGTCAAAGTGAATTACCTCAAAAAGCAGGCAGCGATTGAGACGACGGGGCCAGTGGACCCTCTGCGTGTAGAACAAGCAGTGCGTGAGGCGGGATATACCGCAGTACGGGCAGAATAAGAACCGAAAGGAACGAAAAACAACCATGCAGACCTTTGACTTATTGGTTTTAGGGGGCGGGTCGGCCGGATTCGCGGCCGCAATTAAAGCGGCCGAAGCAGGCAAGACCGTCGCATTAATCGAAGGCGGAACAATTGGGGGCACTTGTGTCAATATTGGCTGTGTTCCTTCCAAAACACTGATTGCGGCGGCCAACACGCGGCATACAGCGGAAGGCCCCGCCTTTGCCGGATTAGGAATCACCACCGGGCCGATTTGTATGTAGTCAAATAGAAATGGACAGTTTCATCACTGAAATTCCTCACTTTCAGCGTTTGAAATTCCCCACTTTCATCATCTAAAAGTTGGAAGTGACTCTCTTCGCTCGGTAGGGTTGAGTGGGACACTCGTGCCCCATAACAATTCCCCGAGAGGAGTCGGGATGTGAAAAGCATGAAAGATATTGAACGCATGGTGGCGATGTATGCCGATGGCTATAACATTTCGGAGATTGCGGAAGCCCTGCAGGTGGACCGCAAGACCGTGCGAAAGTATGTAGACCAGGAAGACTTCTCCGAACCGTTTCCTGAACCGCCGAGTCGCCGTTCGGAGCTGGATCCCTTTAAGGCCACCATCCAGGGATGGTTGGAAGACGATGCACGGGTGCGTTACAAGCAACGGCACACCGCCGAACGGGTCCTGCACCGCCTGCAAGATGAATACGGTGATCGCTTTACGTGCTCTTATTCCACTGTCCAGCGCTATATCAAGCAGCTGCGGGCCGCACGGCCCGCACAACACACGGGGACCTTAGAACTGGAATGGCCACCGGGCACGGCGGAGGTCGACTTCGGCACGGCGGATGCCTATTGGCAGGCCGGAGATTCCCACCCGATTGAGGTCAAATACTTGGTCGTGAGTTTCCCCTTTAGCAATGCCGCGTTGCTCCAGTATTTCCCGGGGGAAACGGCCGAGTGCGTCACCCAGGGTCTGCAGGCCATGTGGCAGCATATTGGCGGCGTGCCTTCCCGGGTGGTGTTCGACAACGCCACGGGGATTGGTCGGCGCCTGGGCGATGTCATTCGCTATGCCGAACTCTTCGAGCGCTTTAAGGCCCATTATGGGTTTGACGCGACGTTTTGTAATCCCTACGCGGGCCAGGAAAAAGGCAGCGTCGAGGTCAACGTGGGCTATCTCCGTCGTAACCTGATGGTCCCCCCGCCGGTGCTCGAGAGCTGGGACGCCGCGAATGCCGCGGCGTTCGCGGCGGTGCCGAAGCTCTGGACGCGAATCCATTACAAGAAAGGGCTACCGATTGCCGCACTCTTCGAAACCGACCGGCAAGCGTTGCGCGCCTTACCGCGTAAAGCCTTTAATGCGATGCGCTATCTCCGGGTCCAAACTGATGGCTATGGGAAGTTTCATCTGGATGCGCATCATTGGTATTCGTCCAGCCCGGAATGGGCTCGGCAGGAGTTGACCGTGGGAATCGGCGCATTCACCGTGGTGCCCTACACCCCAGAAGGCACGCCGATTACGATCCATGCCCGACAGTATGGAGAGACCCGCACCGATACGATCGATCCCCGTACGACCTTACACCGATTATGGCGGAATCCGGGCGCTTTTCGCAATAGTCCGATCCGGCGTACCCTGTCCGAGGACCTCGTGACGACGCTGGACGGCTATGCCCGCACGGACCTGAAGGCCTGTCTGCAAGCCCTAGCGGATGTGACAGAGCGCTACGGATTTGACCTGGCCATCCAGGCCTTGGAGCAGGCGGTACACCATCAGCAAATCGCCTATCCTGACATCCTGGTGCGTGCGACCCGGATGGCACAATGGCCTCACAAGGACACTAAAGCAGTCGACTTGAGTCCGTACAATAGTCTCATTCCTCAGACCAAAACGGAGGTCCGATCATGATGATTACGCCTCAAGAGCGCGCCGCTCGGCGCGCCACCCTTGCGCAGCACTGCCGCAAACTGGTGCTCACACAGACGGCCGTGCACTTATGTGAAGACGCGACACCGCGGGAAGAAGCGTTTTTACTCACGGTGCTCGAGGCTGAACTGGCCCAGCGGGATGTCAATCGGCGGGCCCGTTTGGTGACGCGCGCTGGCTTCCCCGCATACAAGACCTTGGAGGGATTTGAGCGACAGGGCGTGAAGGTGCCGTCCACGCTGACCTGGGCCGATCTGGAATCCGGCCAATTTATCACCGATCGCCGCAATCTGGTCCTGTATGGTCCCGTGGGGACGGGCAAAACCCACTTTAGTGTGGCTTTAGGCTATGCCGCCTGCGCACGAGGGATGACGGTCCGCTTCTTTACGGTGACGGACCTGGTCATGCGGCTCAGTGAAGCCAAGCGGGTAGGCACCGTGGAGCGGGTACTCCGAGACCTTCAACGGGCCGATTTGGTCGTCCTGGATGAATGGGGCTATGTCCCGGTCGACCACGACGGCGCCCAACTCCTCTTTCGGGTCATCGCGGACTCCTACGAAGCCCGCAGTCTCATTATCACCACCAATCTGGAATTTTCCAAGTGGGGCGGCGTATTTACGGACGAACAAATGACGGCGGCCATTATCGATCGATTAGCCCACCATGGGCATTTGATCGTGTTCGAGGGCGAGAGTTACCGGATGAAGCATGCCCTCATGAAGGAGCGCTAACATGCGATGGCAATCCTTTGCCTGCCGGCTCACGGTGACGCGCTCCTCTGAGGCGCTCTTTATCGTGGCGCCCCAGGACCGGCGTCCGCGCACCCGGTGTGCGTACTGTGGTCAAGTCTTACGCCTCGACCACCCGTGGTGGGTGGTCTGGCCCCTCACCCGTGAAGAAGGGTTCCGCACCGTGGTGGCGACGATCCGATCCAAGGAGAGGCATGGTGCGCAGACTGTGCCCATACCTGGTTTGGGGTCAATCTGGGAGCTACCGACGCGCCCGCGTCGGCGGGGGGATGCTGGGGTACTATCATCCGATCCGAAGTGCATGTCCATGACACGCGCCATGGCTTCGCCCACCGTCTCCGGACAGGTTGGCGATCCCCTCTGATGACACTAAGTGTCAATTCTAAAGGAAAGGAGGCACGATCGCCCATGGCCTTTGTTCGATGGCGCGGAAACTGCGCACAACTGCTGGCGACCATCACCGTGGACGGACGTCCACGGCAACGCCTGCTCGTTAATCTTCAGGGGGCTTATCGCACCACGCCTCAGCTCAGGAAACGCGTTGCCGACTGGTTCCCCGACATCACCGTCGATTGGGCTGCGGTGGATCGCTCGCTAGCCCAAGGTCCGCCCACCGCCATTCCGCCGTCGCCGGAGCAACTTCAGTGGGCCGATGCGGCCCATCGCCTATCGGTATGGGCTACGATGAGCAACGATCCGGAAGACCGCCGGGTCCTCACAATGGCGGCAGAAATCCTCACGCGCTGGCAAAGTTATCGATAACCGGACACTTGTTCAACAACCCCAGGGAAATGACCCTGGGGTTCGCTTTTTTTCAGGGGTTGCCTCTCAGATCTCAATCGAAAAATTCCCCACCTAAGTGGGGAATTTTATTGCTGAATTTGTCCATTTCCTCTTGACGAAATACACCGATTGATTTTCCCGCTGTGATGGCCGAAAAACAGGCGTTGGTGGATACTTTGCGTCAAGACAAGTATCTGAACGTGCTCGAGTCCTATCCCCAGGTGACGTGGATTCGGGGACAGGGGGTGATTCACAGTGCGGATCCCGTCACAGTAGCCGTTGGTAACGAGATTTATCAGGCACCCCGATTGGTGGTGACCACGGGAGCACATCCGTGGATTCCTGCCATACCGGGATTAAACGAAACGCCATATTGGACGAGTACCGAAGCACTGGCGGCGGACACTCTTCCCCATGATTTGCTGGTGATTGGCGCGAGTGCTGTGGGGCTTGAAATTGGTCAGCTATACCAACGGTTGGGCAGTCGTGTGACGGTGCTGGAAGGGTTGGACCGGATTGTGCCGTTAGAAGATGACGCGGTCAGTATCGCTCTTTTGGACTATCTACAGAATGAAGGGATGGCGGTGCATCCGAGCGTCCAAATCCGTCTCGTCGCGTTTGACCATGGGAATTTCGCAGTGGAGGCTATCGTGGATGGTCACACACGAACTTTTGCCGCGGATCGGGTGCTGGTCGCAACTGGTCGTCGTCCCAACACTGAGGGATTGGGCCTGCAAGACGTCGGGGTCGGGCTGGATCATCGGGGAGGCATTGTGGTCAATGAACGCATGCAAACGGCGGTGCCGACCATCTATGCCGCGGGCGATGTAACCGGTCAAGCCATGTTTGTCTACGTGGCGGCCGAAACGGGGTCCATTGCAGCGACCAATGCCCTCGGATTGGGCACCCGGGCCTTGGATCTGACAGCACTGCCTAAAGTTACGTTTACGGATCCGCAGGTTGCTAGTGTGGGTTTGACGGATAGTGGAGCCGAGGCCGCAGGGCTCGACTGCACGTGCTCAACTTTGCCGTTGGCGTATGTACCGCGCGCCTTGGCTAATCGGGATACACGGGGTTTCATCAAATTAGTGGTCGAGCAAGAAACCGAACGGGTGGTGGGGATGCATGTCGTGGCTGCTGATGCCGGGGAGATCATTCAGGTAGGCACCATGGCGGTTAAATACGAGATGACCCTGGAAGATTTAACCGGCCTATTCTTCCCGTATCTGACAATGGTCGAAGGAGTGAAACTCGCCGCCATCACTTTTCACAAAGATGTTTCCAAACTGTCCTGTTGCGCGGGGAGTTGACGCATGGTGCAGTTAACGCTGCAAGGACCTCGGTCGGAGCGGGACAAGGGCGAAGCGCTCTTAGCTGACGCCATCCAGGCGGCGGGCTTGGATGGGTGGTTTCATTGTGTCTGGCGCTTGGGACACTGGCAGCTCGTATGGGAGGATCGGTTGATTTGGATCGGGGACTCCTTGGATGTTGTGTCCTGGACGAACGCTCTCTTGGAAGCTTGGTGGGGTGAGTCCGGGGGCTGCTGCTAGTACGGAATCTGTCGTGCGTGGCACGGCATCCACTCTGCTGGGCACCCCACCCGCCAGCGGTATTGCGCTAAAAAGGTGGCGCGCACCGTGCACGTCATTTCAATGTTGATCAGTCCTAGGCCAGCATCGCCTCGTGAATATCGCAGGATGCTTCGTTAGACGTTGCTTTCAGCAGCCAACATAGCCCGAGGAAGGACTGCGAATGTAGATAGGAGGGAGTTTTCATGACCGGGACCATTATCAGCGTGATTCCCAGAAATACACCGACTACCGGCGGCAATGCCACGAGTGCTAGTCGTGTGGCATCACAGTTAGCGACCTTTGGGTGGGCCACGACCATCATACGAGAAGGAGACCCTCTACCCCCATTTGACGTGATCTTGGCATGGAACGCGATCCAAGTAGGGGACCGGCTAGTTCAAAGAGGCGTCGATCCCCAGCGAATTGTCGTTGTCTGGACGGGGACTGATCTGTGGGAGGGTCTCGACTACGATCCCGAAGTGCCCACCCGCCTCGATTCTGTTGGCTGCCACATCGTGTTTACCGAGCAAGCACAAGGGCGTTTGGTGGAACGAAGTCCTCATTGGGTCGACCGCATTCACATTGTTGCACCGGGCGTGGAGGATGCCATGTTCCGGCCCGACCGCGACGCTGAGATTGAGCCGCCGGTGGTTTTGGTGGCCGGGGGTATCCGGGAGGTCAAACGCACGCATTGGGCGATCGACTTGGTGGATTACGTCCGCTCCCAGGGTTTGGCGGTCGAGTTGTGGATTGCAGGACCGATGCGGGATACCGTCGAAGAGACATTGGTGAGGGAGCGGGTGGGAAGTCGACCGTGGGTGCGATTGTGGGGCGAAGTGGAACGCAGTCTGATGCCATCACTCTACTGTCAGGCCAGCGTGGTCTTGAACACTTCCGCTACGGAAGGCGTCTCAAACGCGCTAATGGAGGCTATGGCATGCGGAGCGGCCGTTATCGCCTCGCGGATACCCGGGAATGTTGCGCTGATTGAGGATGGCGAAACCGGATGGCTATTTTGTGACGCGAACGAGTTTGAAACGATATTGCGTCGGGTTATGAGGGATCGAGCCCTGCGTCATGATGTGGGGTACGCCGCGCGAAAACGTATGGCCATGGAGCACGGAGCTCTACGGGAAGCCTCAATTTATGCGCATCTATTGGGCCAACTCATCGCTCAGCCGTCCGTGCGGCACATGGCATGATGAGGTCTGACAGTATGGCACTGACCAGCGAAATCGCTACCCTACCCGGCCAAAGGTCGGTGCTGTTGTACACGGGAGTGTACGGTTGGTCCCTAAGTTCGATGTTGACTTCTCACTGCGCCGACAGAATGATAAATATAGTGAACGCTTACACCGTGAAGTGGATCGGTTTTCTATCACGTTCCTCACAGATGTGGTCTTAAGCCTGGGGAAAGCGGCCATGCATAAAGGACACTTTAACTCTTGTCTGTAACTTATATGACAGACGACATGAAATCGGTTAAGGAAAATATTGGCAGACGCAGAGCCACGGTGAGGAATCCATCGAAGGAGGCCAGAGTCTTGGAAATCGACAGCTTTCGATATTTACCCCGTAGTCTGGAACGATTGTATCGCGACGCAGTCGTGGCTGCTGTTGCGAAAACTCCATTCACTCCGCTAGGAAAACCACTCAATCAAAGCCGCATTGCGTTACTTACCACAGCAGGTATTTGGGACCGGACACGGGACGTGGGCTTTGATTACGCACGAGAAAAACGGGAACCTTTCTGGGGCGATCCCTCGGGACGGATCATTCCTGCGGCTATTGAAGGGGACAATGTCGGGACGGGCCACCTGCATATCAATAATCTCCATATTCAGAGTGATCTCAACATCGTGTTGCCGCTTGACAGGCTCCGTGAACTCGTCGGGCAAGGAATCGTCGGAGCGATCGCCAAGAATCACTATTCCGTGATGGGCTACCAGGGGTTTCCACCGCATTTGGCCGCATGGGAACACGAGACTATTCCCCATTTCATTGGCCAGCTTCGGGCAGACAAGGTTGACGCCGTGGTGTTGGCCCCGGTGTGACCGGAATGCTGCCGAAACGTGCCCGTGTTGGCACGGACGATAGAAGCGGCGGGCATTGCCACCGTAGTCGTTACAATGATGCCCTACTGGAGTTCCTTGTACGGAGTTCCGCGAACACTGGGCGTCGAATTTCCGTTTGGTCAGCCCTTTGGTATGCCAAAGGATGATGCAGGTCAGCGGGCGGTTTTGAGAGCGGCGCTTGATCTGTTGGAGAATGCCGCGCCAGGCATAATCGTGGCGTGGGACCGGCCATGGCCTCAACCGATTGAAGAAGCGCGGCGCACCTGGCATCCGCCAGACCCGTCTCCTCTCATTGCCTATTGGCTGCAACAGCCAGATAACCCTTTGCGACCACGATAATGTGATGTGGCCAACGACTGCATCGAGGGCGAGAAACACTAGAGAAGTAGAGCGGCTTAGACATTACAATATCAATCGAAGAATTTCATTTTGTCGACGTGGCGGGGCGATGGACCTGTCTCATCCCCAAATGCCCCTCAAAGAGAGGAGATATCATCATGAATGGAAACCCTGTTCCCCAGCAATGGGGAACCTCTTACGAAGCATGGATAGAGCGCAGCCAAGATGCCTTGCGGGCGCGGGATTGGTCCACCGCCTTCAAAGAGTACCCCTGGCTGAATTTTTCGGACTCTCCCCTGACTCCCTTGCGCCATTCGTTGGCGGACTCTCGCATTGCATTGATTAGTTCGGGGGGCATCTCGGTGGGGGATCAAAATCCTTTCGATGCAGAGGATCCGTTGGGAGACCACTCTTTTCGCGTGGTGGCCGCCGAAGGTCCACTGCGATCATGGCGTGTAGATCATGCGCATTATGATGTGGGTCCGCCACGGGTGGATTATAACACGGTGTTTCCCCTGGATGCGCTGTCCGCATTGGCTGCCCAGGGAGTCATTGGGGCGATTGCGCCCGAGCACTATACCTTTATGGGCTATCAACCAGACCCACGGCCGTTTTATGAGATATCAGCCCCGAGTATTGCCGACGGATTGTCTAAACACCAGGTGGATGGAGTATTGCTAGTTCCTGGCTGACCCGTATGCCACCAGTCCGTGGGACTGCTCGCACGCTATCTCGAAGTAGCCGGATTTTCCACCGTGGTGCTAGGAACTCTTAGAATGATTCTTGAGGCGGTCAAACCACCCCGAACGCATTTGGTTCGCGCATCACTAGGTAAACTAGCAGGGGATCCTCACGACGCAATTCGCCAGATGGAGCGCGTCAAAGAGGCGTTGGCCTGGTTGGACCCGAAAACTGAGACGCCATGAGGGCGCGGAAAGCAGGGACATTTTACAGGGATGGTCGATAGCGAGTTGCTATGCAACTGGCATGTTGGGGAGAGGAGAACCGTCGTGGCAGAGGAATCTGAAGCACGTCACATGAGTTCTGGACAAGCCATGGGAAGTCACCTAGCGCGTCGTCACACCACAGTTAGACCTGTCAAACGATGGACGCAACGGGGATGGACACGAGGTCAATTTGTGCGGTGCACCCATTGCGGCATGATGCGAAAATCCAAAAGGTCGGGCGAGGAGGACGCAGCAGGGCGTTGGTATTGTTGCAATGAGTGCAGAGTCCAAGCTTTCAAACTACAGGAGATTAGCGAGGAAAATCAACGATTACGGAAGATCTTAGATTGCGATCCGGTTACCG
>JAJYHT010000006.1 GCA_021784595.1 Bacillota bacterium
GCCCAGCGGGCAGTTCAAAACGGACAATCTGACGGTGTGGTATTACCACTACACCGGGCTGGGAAGCGGTTCGGTTACCATTACACCGGATGGCAGGCTGAGCGACTGGCAGAAGCCATCGCAGGGGTTGTGGTGAAGGCTGGTCTGATCCACCGGGATGTTGCTGCTGTCTGATTGGCAGGCTGGCACGGAGCATGGAGCACCGGCAGGGCCAGTGCTTCGCATTCTGTCATAACTGCTGTTGTCCGTCCGGGTCTGTGCCTAGAACCATAATCTTGCGTGATTCGCAATGATATGGTTCCAAAATCAGAAAACTAGCAGTGTGAAATGGCCTGGGCGGCCTTTGACTGGGGCTGGACACTATAAAGGTGCTACCGCCCCGGAACAGGCAAAAAGGTGGTGTAACGGTGGCAAAAGTCAGCAATTCGACCAAAGCTTTGGAAAATTTGCCTTGCGCGCAAGAATAAATACAAAAGCGTAATAGGCATAACGGTTTTCGGCCTAGCTCAAGGTTCTGTCTGGACCTTGTCTCTCCGGTTCAATAAGCTCAACCCATCCACCTTGTTCATCTGTGCCAGCGGAGCATACCGCCATATTTGGGGTCTTCCCTCGATTACCGAGAATTATCATTAGATAATTCTCTCTTTGATTCTGAAACGCTCCCAAGTATTCCTCGGTGGTCCGACGGTCTAGCAGCGAGGGGAGCGGCCACGGTTCCGGATGGGTATGCCACAATCCAACGGCATGCCGTCCTTGAGAGAATTGATACTCTCGATGCTGCGTAGTGGCGGTTATGTGAGGATTAAAGTAAGTGCGTCCACGTCTGTCTTTTGGGTTCGGACCGGTTGCTGTTGAAATGACAATCCCATGAGCGTCCGGCTCAACGGCGTATAATTCGCCGCCAGCCTCCTTTTGCCAACAACGTAGCTGGATGTGGGCGTACATGTGGTTAAGCGCCCCTTCTGTGATTAGCACGTAGCGATGATAATTGGGGTAAAAAAAAATTCTGTTTTTCATGTGAAAGGGCGTTCCAGAACAATGCCATCATAAGGCGCCGCCTCATGGGCCCATTTATTAAGCTTAAGCCCTTGCCAGTTCGCGTCTAGAAATCGTTGTCCACGCACCCAACTGCGTACGCAAGATGCATGTACGCAGCCGTCAATCAACTTCAGCGCGTTTTCTGCTACGAGCGCCACAGCAAAGGCAGCGGCGGCAGCCGTGTAACTCTGGAACTTGCTGCTGCAGCCTGGTTCTTGGCGAATCACGTCCGGGGGCCAAGTTACGGCTTCCAGTTCCCCCATCCGGTCAGTTGTACCTGTCATCCATAACGTGCCGAATGCCAGCAAGCAGACATGAGCTGCGGCGACAAATGGCTCCATCCAACCGATCAACAACGGGCAACAATGCTCTTGCCGCGCGCAATTCACATGCCAACGTACCTTTGGCTCTCCTGTTAGATCCAAAATTAGGTCTACTTTGGTCAAAGAATTTTTTTGCAGCCAACGCTCTGCCGAGATCTTCTCCGGCGTGACGACGGTCGCTGGATATGCCAGATTGATTCGCTGAGCTACGGCCTCCGCCTTGGATTTTTCGACGGATTCCACACCAAGCAGGTGCCTACCAATATTCGCTGTCGCAAGAATGTCCGCATCGACAAGCGTGATAAATCCAACGCCGGCCTTGGCCAAGTGATCAACAACTACACTGCCCAACGCACCGGCCCCTAGAACCAAGACGTGTTGTTTTTGCCGATGGGAAACTTCTTGGTGCTGGTCTCGGCCTACAGTCCATGAAGGGTCGACGCGCTCCACCTGCAAAGGCAATGGAATAGTCTGCGATGGGTATGCTCGCCTGCATGTGCCATTATCTATTACGGTGGCAGGTCCGTCGGGAAGCAGATAGGCAAAACGGCATTTGTCATTTCGCAGAAGGACAACACGGTGCACACGACGTCTACGATCTCGAATAGGACGCTGGAACTCTATTCGATCCATCTTACCGAGACGACCGTTGATCAACCGATCTATATCAGAAGCGCTGCGTGGCCAAGTGAAAGGCGTAAATGGGTGCTCAATGGGTATATCCGCAAGACGTACCCGAATTCGCTGTGCACCCATGATGCCAAGGGAAGAGACAAGGCGGTTGGTGATAGGCTCATTAGCCCCAGCAGCGATGACGATTCGGCTAGGGAGAAGCAATAAACCTTCCCTTAGAGTGGGGTGCCCAGGAGGCTTGTCTACACACCAGAGAATACGAACTGGATCATGAGTTGAACGATGTCGCTCAACTTTGATCAACCAATAGTTTAGCGGCTCCTCTTCAAAATCAGCGTCCATTTGACCGGACAACCAAGGATCGAGAAACCTCTCCTTATAAGCAAATAGGAGCAGACGAATACGATCCTCTGCTGAATAGCCCCGGCCTGGACCAGGGTCACCATCAATGCAGATGGCGCCGCTATCCTCCACATGGGGGATATGCAACACAGCATCTTGCGAGAGCATGATCCTTGCAGTCGCCTGGTCAGGGAAGCCGCGTGGCAACAACAGCTCGGCCCAAGCGAATTCACGTCCAGCGGGAAATTCGGGTAGGCGGATCCGGTATCCCGTAGCTCCCTGATCACGGCTATTCGGGGCCGTATTCAGCCAGTCAAATTCTTTCTCGAGACGGGATAGATCCAATCCCATCCGAAACCTTATGCCAATCCTGAAGTTATGGGCGCAGGAGGCGGTGGACGGTGGGCCGTTTTCGTACCGCCAGAACCTCCCGAACCATTCGGGCGCGAACTATCCGGGGGACACCCAAAGACATCTCTGACACGGCTTCGAATTTCCTGTTCGTTTTGGGCTGCCAGTATGGTGCGCATATCCGCCGCTAGGATGTCACACCAAGTGCGAAAGGTCGTCTGCCGTTGACCAGCATCCGAGTTCCAGCGTTCCGCAAAGTTTTCTCCCGGAACAGTTGGATTATCGACCCGAAATTCACCATCCACTTCAGGCACCATGTCACGGATCAACTCGGCTAACTCTACTAGGAGTTGCACGGGGTGAGAGTAAGATCTGCCAAGATCGTGCAATCCGGCATAGCACTGAGTCAGGAGCGTCACGATGATAATCGAGATCGGCTGAAATTCCTTGCCGATCAGGCTGCGCCGCGCACACATATCTCGGTGTCGCTTGAAGAGCCTTATCGCGACACGCAGCGTATCAGAGATATTCACGTCTTGATCCGGCACTGGCGACACGTTGGAGGCCGATTTTCCCATTGAATCGGCGGCTTCCGCGATTAACTCCCGGATCAGCTTCCGTTTCGATGTGTCATCTACCCATTTAGTGAATCCGGCTGGATTGGATGTCTTCCATTTTTCGGTGGGTGTGTCCACCACAGCTAGCGCCGTGCCGATGTATTCTTGGTCGGGACGATAAAGAGGCGCCATGGTATCCAGGTCCTGAGATGAGGCCTTTTCCAGTGGAACGGACGGGGTGAATTCCAAGTAGAAACGCTCACCGTTGAACGGAAGACGCCAACAACGTTTCTTTGCAGTGGCCGAGTATTCCGTTAACGCATCGCCGATCGTTTTAAAGAACCTCATAGGGTCTTGGGCGCTGATGCGGGAAATGTCCACTTGGCAAACCGCATCGATGTCGAACTTGTCGTTGCCAGGAGAACGAATTAGGGTCTGGGTGCTGGTCGATCCCTGCGGAAGAACTTTGATCGCTTCGTTAGGCCACTTAAGTTTCTTTACCAGATGATTAGCCACATCGTTATATGCCTCCGCCGCCTTGTCGACTTCGACTTGGGGCACTGCGATATGTTGGTTCACATAGTGCAATTCACGCGCCCAGGGACCAAAAACCCGAATGTTACCGGCGGCGTCATCCAGCGCTATCCCTTCTTGTACTTTGGCCAAAGTTTGGGCTAAGACCTTGCTCCGACGGGATTCCGCATTCCTCACAAGATCTGCGTTCTCTATGGCTCGAGTATTTTTTGTAGCGGCCATGCACGGTCTCCTTATCGTAGCTCAATGGTAGTGGTCCGATGACCAGCCTCTGCCGTCACTCTATGGCCATCGATGGAAAACGCATCAACAAAGGGTGAATCTCTGTCGGGGCGGTCATAAATGGTGTAGGTCGGGTGATGCCCAGCCTGAAGCATTTGTCCGAAGCAAAATGCAGTACTGGCCGGGCTGATGGCAATCAGATGCACCCGCTGGGGACGTACTACATCGTGAATGTGATTTATGACCTGTCGAGCGATATTCATGAACTGATCGAGATCTGCCGGATGTTGTATGCAGGCTGGATTGGGATCCGGAATCCGAATACGGATCCACGGCATACTACCTCGCTCAATTTCATTTGCGATGCTTAAAGGAACTGCATTCGAATCAAGATTGGCGGTGAGTTCGACGGAAATTAGCACTTCGTTTGCAGGCCGGGATATCAACCCATCCGCCATGAAAGTACCTGCTGGTTGAGGCGTCGTCGTCTTGTCCCAGCGCCAGGTGCGTTTATGACGATGATACTGGAATACCCGGACTGGCCGTGCTTCGCCGATGATGCGACCGGCGAGCACCAATGTAGCGACATGATGGAGCGGAAACACTGCCAATTCCCCCACGCCGGCAGCATCTGGAATTCTGAAGCGACTGACCATATGCTGAATATCGAGGAGATGTTCGTGAAGATACTGGACCCAAAACTCTGACGTACGACGGTCATCACGCTCGGTGCGACGGATATATTGTTCTACCCCGGGGATCATCGCACGACCAATATCTAATACCGCGGCAATTAGGTCCGATTCTTGGAAGTTCGTTTGTACGCCGGCGAGATCGGCGAGCAGCGTTATCGCCTTGACGCGCGGATAGGCCAAGGACTTCATGTAGTTGCGAACCAAGTCTCGGTGAGCTTGGCGCATTGCGTACAGCCTCGCGGCCTGATATTCGCTTGGGGCAAAGCAATCGATCAGCCGATGATGCGCATCGCACATCAGCATTATGTTGTCCGGGTCATCGGCGAGCCGATGGGAGTCGGCCTGGGTGCCCCGTGGTCCATGTGGGTTAGAGGCGATGATATGCGCCAAGTAGCCGATTCTAGCGGAGCCGGTATAGAGCGGGATGGCACTCATATCTTCTCCACAGCCTTCAAACATGCAGCGCCCGCCCGCCTCTGTCCAGACTTTCCATGCAGTCGACTGCGAGATGTCACCTCCCCTCCCACTCCGACCAAGCACATTCAGGCGATAATTAACCAAATCAGTGATCGACTTTGAGGTAGTCGGCGCCAAGATCCAGCTGGGATCCACGGTGATAGCGGCGGAAAGGGTGGCGTTAGGCAGATTTAGATCGCGCAAGAGGTTGTTTTTTGCGAGTTTCTTGAATATTGCCTTAGACTTTCTGTCCGGGTCAGCCGGATAAAGGGGTTCAGTCAGAGTAGTCGCATTGAATACTTTACAAAGAGATTCGGCGTGTAAATAACCCACCGTGTGCCCCGCACGACGACATTGCTCGAGCCAACTAGCCAACGCCGCGTCATCAAGATTTTGAGGAGGCGCGACGTTGGGGGTAACGTCCGATTGTGGAGGTTGGGTGGACATAGTCGTTGTTGTTTTCAATAGCGCAATAGGATGGAGATATTTTTCCCCATTTCAAGAGCTGATAGCTTTTCTTGCCATTTTGCGCAGAACGTTGCTGTCTCGAGGTATGCGCTGGGTGAGCACTAGTTCCAGTAATTTTTTATCGCCACTGCTCCAGAAAGCGGTTGTAGTAACCGCAGTTTGTTCGAACCCATTTTGGCCAAAAACTGGGCGCTCATTCGGTCAGCATATATGGCGGGACAGGTCGTTTGGCCTAGTCGATTGTTCCGATCCGATATTGGCCGCTCAATATCCCGTTGAAGACCTTTATCACCGCTTGGAATTAATCTAATCCCTGTGCGCTACCGCTTAGAGATTTCTCAATTCACCCGGTGCGGTTCGAAAAAATTGCCATTCTTCATTTACCTACATCGTGCCAATGAAGTCTCCGTAATTATTAGCGTTAGCGCTTCTGCCGCGCCCTATTTTATCAAAGCCAGCTGATAAGCCCTTCTCAGCTCTGCAGTCATGAGTGAAAAACCGGATCGGCGGGCCTCGGACTCAACCCGTTTTCGCCCAGGCCATTTGCCTGATTCGTACAACCGTCTGACGATATTTGTTGGCGCTAAAAACTTTTGACCATCTGAAGCCGGCTATGCTCGCTCAA
>JAJYHT010000049.1 GCA_021784595.1 Bacillota bacterium
AAATTGCCTTGAAACACCGCCCTCAAATTTTTTTTGCTGTTGAGAGCGATGGCCCACGGCAGATAACCATGGGAAACATTGCCGCTGAAGTAGCCAAAAACTTATGGGTAAAGATTAGACCTTAGCTCCCGGGCGAAGATGGGGAGTGTTGTTCTTAATGCACTAACGAGGCAGCCGTGTTGATGGTGCTGCTAATAGAGTCACTGCGAATGGTAATCGGGAGGCCAGAACCATTCTTTTCATGAAAACTGACGGTTACCGACGTAGTGGACCCGTTCACTCCGGGAACCAGGTCGATCTGGGCAACAAAGTTTCCTGTAGTGTTTCGACCTCCAGGATTTCCCCACGGAGGCAATTCTTCCATAATTCGTTTGACCAGCAAAGTCACCGATGGAGTGATGGAACCCGCCGCAGACTGACCGACAGTGCTTACCTGGTAGTGATATCCCCCTTCTTTCCACCAGGCTTTTGAGCCAAAGACTGTTACGGGTATCCCCAGAACATGGACGATAGTGCCAAAGGCTGGTGTCAGCACAATGTTGTGGGCTAGGCTCCCTTCGCTTAAAGTGATTTCCGGTACCGCAGGACCGCTTAACCCCAATGCATAAAGGGTGACCTTTAGCCCTTGCGCGGTCGATTGTGCTGTCGTTTTGCTAAAGCCGGACTGAGTGGGCCAATCTGCCGGAAACAGAGCACCCTGTGGAACTGGCGATGTCCCAGGGGTCCATTGCGCCTTAGGAACAGTGTTCAAAGGCACAGTAACTCCTGATACGATGGCGCTCTTAGGATTAAGGCTCACGTCAATCCCTTGCGCATTAGGCACAGGAATCGACTCGGTGACATTGGTGGCAATGTTATAAAGAAATCCCGTACCCAATATGGTTCCCGTGGAAGGAGTCAAGGCGTCCGTCGCCGAAAGCCACACCACATATCCCTGGCCCGCGCTAATAGCGTAAAAATCCCCGCCGCCCGCATGCAATTGAGCCAATAGCTGAGCGGGCTTGTGGGACCGCAATAGATAGACGGGATCGCTATACGGTTGATTCATGCCTGATTTTGTGTTGGCCGCGGTCACGATCACCCCGCCTTTAGTCACCATAATCTGGTCGGGGAAGTTATAAAGACCGGATAATGACTGTCCCGGAATGGACAGCGGAACCTTTCCTACGACCTGGGCCTCGTAAGGGCGTATGGTACTACCCAATTGCGGTTGCGGCACTCGATACACGATAAAATTACTCTCTGGAACCCCAATTTGCTCATTCTGGGGGTCGGAGGCAGGATTGAATCGAGGCGGTTCCGCCCAATATAGAAATCCGTGGTAAATTGCTCCGACAGCCGTCAAATGTTTCGCACTCAATGGAACTAAAACCTGGTAGTGATTGCTTGCGATGGTCAGGGTAGCCGATGTCATAGGCCCCTGGGTTGAGGATTTAGGTTCAACCTGCGGATGATGTGTGCGATGTCCGGAAGGCATCACGGCCGGTTTAGGTCCAACCACGGTGGAGTGGTCTTGGGCAAAGAGGTAATGGCCGAGCAGTCCGAATGCCCCTGCGGCTAAAAGCACGCTCACTGCCCAAGGCCATCTTCGTGGACGCACGTTTCGAGTACGGTTGCGCACGTGTTGTGATAAACTCGCCCCCCATTGCAGACGGTCAGTGTCTAGGGTTTGATGGAGAGCGTCTCGAATATCATCGTCGGTCCAGTCTTTCATCACAATCCTCCTTGGCTGGATTGCCCTTTCGAATCATAGGCAGCTAAGCTTTGGGCTAGCCTTTTGCGGGCACGGAAGAGCCTGGTTTTCACTGTATTAACGGACACGCCGAGTATTTGGGACATCTCCTCCAATGTATAGTCGGCAAAATAATGGAGGAGGATGACCTCGCGGTCCGAATATGAGGCTTTTCCCATCGCACGATGAATATCGAGACGCATCGTGCTTTGGACGTTCGTATCATCAGATGAAATGATGAAATCACCAGCGGTCGATGAGGCACGGTGACGGTTACGTTTGTATTGAGTGCGGCATACATTTAAGGCAACCTGGTAAGCGTAGGACCGGGTAATGGCCTTATGTGTCCGGTGGACCTTCCAGAGGCGGAGAAAGGTTTCCTGCACCACGTCTTCCGCATCCGCCTGATTGTGCATTATCCCGAAGGCAAAGCGTAGAAGTGGCGTGCCCCAGTCGGACATCCATTGCTCTAACGGCGTCGTGCGAATCCCTGCCCTTCTCAAAACGTCTACCTACTATAACTGCCTTTTTGGAGTTTAGGTTCGCGGTGAGCATAAAGTTTTGACCGGAATTCTTCTATGACCATGTCTTACCTGCCACGATTGCTGCCTTGGGGTCGTACACTTCCCCACCTGTGGTCAGTGTCAGTCCATAAAATCTCCTTTTCTCCTGCTTCAAAGGCCGTATCATGTTTATGACATGGCATGCTGGTTCTACATTGAACTTGTCGTATAAATTATAGCAAGTGACGCCGTCGCCATCACGCTGATGGCAGTTCAGCTCGAAAAGCATCGGTATTCGATGGGCGCGCGGGTTTGGCAGAACCGAATAAACTCCTGTACTTCCCATTGAATTGGACGGTGTTTATATACGACGCCAAATTCTTGAAAAAAACCTGATCGCGAAGTTGTAGAATGTGCAGTCTTTGCTGTTTTTCTTTGGTGAAGGCGTGACACGGCACCATAGCGGTACATTTCCCTAGCGCAACAACAGACATAATGAACTCTGTGTCATTGGACACTAAATAAATAGGTGGATATCCCCCCGCCTGCTGGAAGAGTTGGTCAGACACAAAACGTGTGCCGCTATCCCTTTCAAACAGTGCGAAAGGATAGGATCTCAACTCGTCCAGCAAGACCCTATTTTTTCCTGCTAAGGGATGCGATGATCCCACAATCATCACATGCTCGGTGGTACCTAAGGTCAGAAATTGCCCATCCAATAATTCTAACGACAGGGGCCATGGCACAAAGGCTAAATCGGCTTGTCCTGCCTTAACATCCTGCAGCCCCCTAGTAGGAGTATCGTTGGCCTGTAAAACAACCGAAATTTCAGGAATTTTTTCCATAAATTCACGACACAAGTCTCCATAAAGATAGGTAATGCCGGACGAGGTGGTCGATATTCTGAGGGTCCCGCTCAAGCGTGGTGCACCATGCGAAATTCTTTCAATTTGGTCGACATTTTGTAGAATCTCTTTGGCGTAGCGCATCACTTCTTCTCCAGCCGATGTCAAACGCGCTCTCGGTTTGGACCGAACAACCAAAAGCAGTCCACACTCATCTTCCAGACTTTTAATTTGTTGGGACAAGGCAGACTGTGTCATGTGCAGCAACTCAGCTGACTGTGTAAAACTTCCCGTGTCCGTTAAGGCTGCGAGAGCCCGCAACTGTCGAATTTCCATCATGACACCCTCCTGTCGTTTAATAAATCAGATTATCTAATACCAATCATTAAGAATCTTCGTTTGACTCAGCCCTTTCTGATACATGATACTTTATCACGAAGAACCCGTGTGAAACACCACAAGTTCTCGTTTATGGCGACAAGACAGGAGGGTTCATGATGTCATTAAACACGATGTCAGATATGATTCAGGATACCTCGGCAGGCTTATTCAAGGTTCATCAATCCGTCTTTACTGATCCAGAACTTTTTGTGCGAGAACAGGAAACCATCTTTAATAATTGCTGGATCTACGTCGGCCATGAAGCGGAGATTCCCAAGTCCGGAAATTTCATAGCACGCACGGTGGTCGGAAGAAAAATCATTTTTGTTCGCGACTCCAAAGGCCAAGTGCGAGTATTTTTTAACACATGTCGGCACTGGGGAGCCATGGTGTGTCGGCATCATCGCGGAACTACGACGTCGTTTCAGTGCTTTTACCATGGGTGGACGTATAACACATCAGGCCACTTGATCGGGTTGCCCGACAAGGATGCTTATCCCGACACTATGGACCGGGAGGATTTGGGTTTAGTTAGCCCTCCCAAGGTGGACAGTTATCGTGGATTCGTATTTATGAGCCTTAATAGCGCGATAATCTCATTACACGATTACCTAGCCGGCGCCAAGAAATACATTGACTTAGTCGTGGACCAAGCCATAGATGGGATGGAAATCATAGGAGGGGAACAAAAATATGGATCGCGCGCCAATTGGAAGCTCCTCGCTGTCAATAGCGTCGATGTCTATCATGCAGCTCCTGCCCATCAAACCTACTTTGAATATCTAAAGTCCATAGGAGTCGACTTTTCCAACAGCTATCGTTTGCCAGGAAAAGCCATGGATCTGGGAAATGGTCACACTGTGGTTGAATTTGAGGCGCCATGGGGCCGACCTATTGCTAAATGGGCCCCATACTTCCCATCTGAACAACAACCAGAGATTGAAAAAACTCGCCTCCTACTAGAAGCGCGTTATGGACTTGACCGCGCCTATCGAATGACCCAAACCAGCCGCAACATGCTGATCTTCCCCAATCTCAATATTAATGACCATGTCGCCATCGTCATCCGCACCTATAACGCCCCTAGTCCCGATTCCATGGAAGTCACCAATTGGGCTCTCGCCCCCAAAAATGAGTCCGGTTTCAACCGTGCATTGCGCTTGGATAACTTCTTAACGTTTCTGGGACCGGGAGGGTTTGCGACGCCCGATGATGTTGAAGCATTCGAATCTTGTCAACGAGCATTTGCCAATCGAGAAGTCACTTGGGTTGACGTGTCTAAGGGAGCATCAAAACAAGAAGCGGCCGCCACAGACGAATTGCAAATGCGGGTGTTTTGGCGGCAATGGCACCGTTTAATCCAAAATCCTGAGCTGACGCACTCAAACGCCTTGGTCACAACCGCCCAACCCTAGCCAAGAGGAGAGGTAATCAATGACAGTCCCAGCGCATGTAACCCGTCAAAACATCGAGGATTTTCTTTACTTCGAGGCCGCTCTGTTGGATGAATGGCGGCTTGAGGAATGGTTCAATCTTTTAACGGAAGACGCCATCTATGAGATTCCCCCTACTGACGATAGCCGCTATACGGGTGACGCACAAACAACCCTTTACTTGATAGCAGACAATATCGTTCGGATCCGAGGTCGCATTGATCGGCTTCGCAGTGGAAAAGCATTTGTCGAAGATCCGCACTCCCGCACCAGACGGAATATCTCCAATGTTCGCATTTTAGAAGATAGCGGCAGTTCTCTTCGTATCCAAGCTAATTTCATTGTATACCGCACACGCTATGAAGTCCTTGATGTATTTGTCGGGCAACTTGAATACGGTCTAGTCGTCGCCGGCAATAGTTTTCGCATCCGGACAAGGAGAGTGGTGTTAGACCAAGAAGCTCTACGGCCCCAAGGCAGCATTAGCTTTCTATTATAAGTCGCTAGCAACCCGGATTCCAAGTTCACCTTGAAAGGTTGGTGTAAATACGTGATGACTAAACAGCGTAAGAGTGTCCGATGGAGTCCTGTTTGGAAGGTTACCATCTTGATGGCCGGACTCGGGTTGCTATTTGATACGTATGTGCAAAACACGTTCGTTGTGCTCACCCCGCTGATTGCGAAACAATTCCATTTCACTCCTGCAAGCATTGGATTTCTCACCAGCCTTTTTCTCATCGGCTATGCGATTGGAAGTTTTCTGTCTGGGTTCGCTGCAGATTATTTTGGAAGAAAAAATGCCCTCACCTTTTCGGTGGCAGGGTACACCGTGATAGGCGCCCTGACGGCTTTGTCCAACGGCTTTGCCACCTTTGCCCTATTTCGGGGCTTAACAGGACTGGCTGCCTCGACCGAAGCTCCCGTCGGAGCAATTTCGGTGATTGAGGCCTCCCCAGATGATCGTCGGGGTTTTTCTGCCGGCGCTTGGGCAGCATTCTATTCCGCCGGATATCTCTTGGCACTGGCAGTTACGGCATTGGTTGTTCATCGCTTGGGATGGCGTTGGCCATTTGCCATGGTCATCGTAGTAGGACTCTTAGTGTTCTGGATCCGCAAGCGCTTAAGTGAAACTCCCAAGTACTCGGCAGTACTTTCCATATTAAAACATCATCGACGGGAAAAGACTCCACTGCATCAATTATTCACCAAATCCTATCTGCGTCGCTGGATTAGCTTCTGCATCCTATGGATTGGAAACGGATTCACCTTCTATGCATTCCTGACTTTCATGCCGCTGTATCTGACAACGGTGCGTCACTATCCGTTTTCTCAGGTCTTGCTAATCATGGCGGTAGCCCAGCTCTTTTATGCAGGCATACCTTGGTTGATCGGACACTGGAGTGACCGGGTGGGCCGTCGTCCAGCGGGGATCGTATCAGCCATCCTGGCAATTGCAGGCACCTGGGTGATGGTTAGCCTGCCCAATGGCATCCCGTTTTTGATTGCGTTGTGGATAACCTACGGCCTCTATGACGGCACTTGGGTGATCGGGTGGGCCTTTGCGCCGGAAAGCTTCCCTACCGAAATCCGTGGCACTGCACTAGGATCAACATTGCTCGTAGGACGATTGGTGTCATTTATTGGGCCCATCGTCGTCGGACTGCTCAGTAGTCATATGTCGATTGGTTCCGCTTACAAAATCATATCCCTGACGTGGCTTATTGCCATCCTGGGGTTGTTAATCGCACGCGAAGTGGGAAGTGGCAGCACCGTGGAAGAACTCATTGCTTCGTCGCCCGATCAAATCGCCGCCGCGTCCTCTGCTGGGGATTAGTTTTCTGGTTTCTTAGCCAATCGGACAAGCGCCCACTGACCGCCATCGGGAGCACGGGGTACACGCCCTGATCCCGATGGCGTCGCCAGCTTATGATGCCCCTGGTCAAACGCTCGACACATTGTCACATCCATCCGATTCGACCGTAAAGTGCCGGAAAATATCGGCGAAATGTACAACCCAAAATGTTTGGCGGTTAACTCGATGTCATCGCCTGCTTTTACTGCGAGACAACAAAACACCCGTCCGGCAGCTTTCTCTCAACCTGACCTCAAGGGATATCATGGAGTTGGCCGCCCGTATCCATAAATCCAATCGACGATGCCCAGGTTATTCGGCGTATGCGTGGTTAGCAGATAGTCGCGCAGAAGAATAGCGGCACTGTCCCCGGTGTGAATAATCTGGCCGAAATTGCGAGCGGCGGTCTGTACCCGAGCCGTACGTTGAAGACGCTCGGTTTGATAAGCTAAAAAAATGCGGGATGGATCATCACCCATGGTGATGATCTTGTCCCCTAGGCATGCTGCATCCTCAATGGCTTGGCAGGCCCCTTGGGCAATATATTGCAACATCGGATGGGCGGCATCACCCAAGAGGGCCACTCTACCCGATGTCCAGCGATTTATCGGCCGTCGATCCATCATTGGCCACCGTCGTCCTCTGTGCATAAACCTAATGGCATGCTGAACTTTGTCACAGGATTGGCTGAAGACCTGGTCTAATTCTTCTGGTGTACCCCAATCATCCGTGTCGGGCGTGTAGCGCAGGCTCTTGAAAACCGCCACTTGGTTATATAATTCGCCTCGTCGCACCGGATATTGCACAAAGTGCACATCTTTTCCGATCCACATCACCACGTCATCCATCCGGGCGTAATCTTTGACCTCCTCGATCGGTATAGCCCCGCGGTATGCCACGTATTCGGCGATTATCGGGCGATCATCGCTAAAGAGCTGGCGCGTGCGCGACCACAAACCATCCGCTCCTATTACCGCTTGGGCCCGATACGCAAATCCCTCCTGGCATCCAACGTCAACGTAATCACCCTTATCCTCAGTCGAGACAACCGTTCTATGAGCCAGCAATGTGACCAATCCCGTCGCTTGGCACGCTTGGTAGAGCAGATTGAGCAAGTCGGCCCGGTGCATCACGGCATACGGAAACTCATACCGGGCGCGAAACTCCTTACCGAGGTCGAGCGCGGCAAGTTCCTGTCCACTTTGACAGTCCATCAATACAAGACGTTTGGGGAACCACGCAAATTCCTGAACCGATTCAAACAATCCCAATTGGTGCAAAATCCGCATAGCGTTGGGAGCTAGCTGCAGTCCTGCCCCAATTTCGGAAAATTTCTCCTCTTGCTCGAGAACCGTCACCGTCCTCCCCGTTTTCGCTATACACAGGGCGGCGGTTAATCCGCCAATGCCCCCTCCAATAATCAAGAACGGAACTTCTTTCATCACGGAATCCTCCCACGTTGTCTACCAAAGACCCGGGCCGACGGACACAACACATCGGCCTGCCCATTGGACACCCACAGCCGTCGTCCTCATTAGGATGGTAGCGTATGAGGATCCTGCAAATACTGGCACAGCCAGTCGTGATACTCATGCAGCATGTGGGTAGTTGCGGCAGCAGCAATGTCAAAACTGATGCTCGGCAACTTCTGCGCCAGCTCTTGCCACCTGGCCAGGTCCAGGTTGTTCCCCGTCCCCGACTCCAATAACTCAGTGATGGCAGGATGGCTCAACTTGCGATAGATTTCTTCTAGGCGTCCGGCAGAAAGCTGCGCGTAAAAAATATCAAAGCCCGGAATTGTTCTTGTGTCCACCGACTCATCATCTTCCTCTCAATATTTTGTGGTCTGACTTGGGCCGGACCGCGGACCATAGGGCCCTTCATCCAACCAACGCCCTACATCATTCCAGACCGGCGCCAGGATCGATCCGATATACCGTTTGACTCGCATCCCGTCGGATGTCCCTTGAATGTGTTCTAAGGCAATTCCCGCAGCATCACGATTATAGAGGGCAGCCTGATGTCGTTCTTCAGAAAAGTGCTCGATTTGGGAAGAATCCTCCGCTCTTAAAGCCTTTGTGACAGCAGAGGCTGCACTGACCGCGTCAGCCACGCCAGAATTCAGACCTCTGGCCCCAAAAGGCGCGAACAAATGCGCCGCTTCTCCGACCAGTAATACACGTCGGAAGGGGTCGACAAAGGATTGCGCCACCACTTGAAGAAATTGATACGTGGAGACCCAAGTCACACGTTCCGCATATGCCTCATCCATCACGAGGGGAAGCCACGCCCGCACACCATCAGTGCCGCTGTACTGTTCCACATCGTCACCGGGCAGCAATTGCAGGTCGACGCGCCACCCCCCGGCAAACGGGACAAAAAGAACGTTGCGACCACCCACCGCAGGATGCTCGTAATGAAATACACGGGCCAGGGGCAAGGGATGATCGACATCTTCTGCCACGTCTACGACGATAAAGGTATTCGGTGAACGGGTTCCCTCCATGGAAATCCCCACCCCATGACGCACAGCAGAATGAGCGCCGTCAGCCCCAATCACATAGTCAGCATCCCATACCTCTTGTGATGCCGTGACCAGTCGCACGCCATCTTGTTGAGCCGAAAGTTCTTGAACAGCGCAAGACCAGACAAACTCCACGCCCGAGGACAGACACGCCTGGTAGAGATACCGCTCGATGCGAACCTGCGGCAAACTCGTAAAGGGGGGAAGGCGACCCGGTTGGGGTGCAGGATATGTCTTGGCGTAAACCTCCTGCCCCCGCACAAAGGTCCGTTTTATGGGCCAAACCAATCCCTCCCCCGCCAACTCCAGACCCAGTCCAGGTGAAATCTCCTCCAATGACTGAAGGGTAGCACGATGAATGAAAATAGCGCGACTACCAGGTCGTACGCGTCCATAACTCTGCGCCTCTAACACTGTGGCGGGAACTCCGTAGTGCCGCAATGCCAATGCCGCAATAAGACCTACTGGGCCAGCTCCCACCACAATGACCGGCCGTTTGTTCATGGGCTCCTCTCGATGCACGTCGTTTTCCCTCCTGTCCTCTTTAGGTCGCCGATTCTGTAATCCTCATGACATCTCACAACTTCTGACCTGGTGAATATCATTAAATGTGCACTCTATGGAGACAATTGGTCCAGCGCCACACCACGTGTCCGGATGCCTAATTGCGCAATCAGAGAACCTATCACAAGAAATCCGCTGATCACCAAAAACGCAGGGAGGGTTGGCAACTGAACGACGATAGGCACGATGACCACCACTCCGAGGCCCCCTCCCAAGTGACCAATGCCGTCTACAAGTGCAAATCCCGTGGCTCTCGCCTGTGTGGGGTAATTTTCAGTAGACCATGCATAGGCAATAGGTACCCATAAATTAAATCCGAAGAACACCACCATGGACCCTAATAAACTGAGCCATAGTATCGTACCGGCTTCGGCGATAATCACCCCGCCCAAAATGGTCAACACTGCAGCCAGCGGGATCCAAAATTTGCGCTCCATTCGCTCGCCCCAGATGTATGCCACGACCGCGCATAAAATAAATCCGAGAGTGCCCACTGCGGCAATCAGGCCAGCCTCAGGCGGGGGATAATGCAATCCCACCAGCAAAGTGGTAAACCCGGCAGCAAATGCATAGACGGTAACGTAACTGAAAAGCCACATTCCCACCAATAAAATGGTGCGCTTGCGGTAAATGCTGTTGGAAAAGATAGTGCGATAAGGAATGGCTGCTTCTGCCACAGACACACGAGGTTCTGGACCGATGTCCGGAAGCCGCATTTTGGACTGAACTCGTTTTTCCATACTCTGGACAATCCTATCAGCTTCAGCAATCCGTCCACGCGCAATGAGCCATCGCGGCGATTCCGGCATCTGAGTTCGGAGAAACAGCCCAAACACCGCCAATATCGCGCCAATAAAATACATCCAGCGCCAGCCGGAAGCGAATCCGGGACCAGCCACCGCAAACGGCAGCCCTAAGGGAAATGGTGTGGCGGGCGTGGTCAACCAGAGTCCCACCCAGATCCCAAGGAAGGCTCCTAGAGCCGACATGATAAAAATTAAGGAGGTGTAGCGGGCGCGACCCTGTCGCGGAGCCATTTCGTTAATATAAGTATTGACAATGGCCAGGTCCGCCCCTATGCCCACTCCGGTCAGTGCCCGCGCAAGAATAAACATCGTATAGTCATGGGTAAGGGCCGTCCACAGAGACCCCAACCCCGTGATCGCCATGGTCACCAAAAGTATATCGCGTCGTCCGAACCGATCGGCTAAGGGGCTTAACACCAGAGTACCTACCACATAAC
This sequence comes from Bacillota bacterium, assembly GCA_021784595.1. GTDB lineage: Bacteria > Bacillota > Sulfobacillia > Sulfobacillales > Sulfobacillaceae > Sulfobacillus_C. The sequence continues at coordinate 11,078 of JAJYHT010000049.1, forward strand.
CTACGAGATTAAATAAAACCGGCAGACCCAAAAAGTGTGACGCGGTGGCAGGCGAACAGCCAGGAATGATCGCTCCGCATGTCTGAATGAAAGACACGTTGATGTTGAAAATATCATAAAACGTAAAGAGAAAGCCGACCCCAATAATGCCAATGAACAAATAAGACAGAGACCAAACCGGAATGCGGTCCAATCTGGCCAATAAGTTTCCCGAACTGGGTGTCTGAGCGCTGACCTTCATTTGATACACATCCTCTCTATATAGTTGCCGCGCAATTAGTTATCTTCTGATATTAAAGATCCTTTTGCTTTGCCACTGTCCGGTGGCCGCGCAACGGGCAATGCGTATTGGGAGCTTTGTAACACCCGAGATGAGTGTGTGACATCTCTTCTGTTTAACCATCGTGACTAGGCCGTAACCGACGGGCATGTCCCTTCTCGGGAATCACTGAGGTGCCCCACGGGCGGATTGAAACTTGTCAAACCACGGGCCCATGCCGACCGCTGGCTCGGCAAACTGTCGAGACACGTGAATAATGAGGTCACCTACTCCGTCCACCTGCAGGTGAAGAGTGTCTCCCGGACGCACTTCCCCCACACCAGCTGGCGTCCCCGACGCAATGATGTCTCCGGGAAACAACGTGCACTGATAGGAGGCCAGCGCCACAAGGCGCCGCATGGAGTAAATCATGTTTTGGGTGTTCCCATTCTGACGCAAGTCATCATTGACCCACAGGCGAAATGTCATGGCATCGAGCGAAGGGAGTTCATCCAGGGTGACAATCCATGGCCCTATCGGGCAAAATCCATCAAATCCCTTGCGAAAGGGTCGGTCTTCCTGACCGCGCACAGAAAGATCGAGCAGGCCAGTCACCCCGAAAATCACCGAATCCGCGTCATCTTCGGTCACGTTGAAGGCTTTTTTGCCTATAACGATGCCAATCTCTGCTTCATGATCGGTGCGGCGTTTGACAAACGGCAGGGTAATTGTATCCTCATGACCTACGATAGCCGACGACGGCTTCAAAAACAGCCCATAATCTTCTATGGTCTTAATCTGTGCGCCCGCATACACGCCGCCTTCGCCACCCATTTCCTGTTGATGCAGGGCGTAATTCACGGGCGCCGCAACAATCTTAGTTGGCACAGGAACGGGCGGACGCAGTTTGACATTGGACAATGCTAACTTTGGAGCAGCACTTGCTGCGGATTCCAATCGAGGCCTGATGTTGACGAAATCTTCTATCAGACTCAGCATCCAGTTGTACGGCCATTTGGGATCCCAGGCCGGCACCTGGCTTGTCACGTCCGCTATTGTGTCATCCATCACGATGCCCACACGCCAGTCATCAAACAATGCTATTTTCATCGTGCGTCCTCCTCTTGATGGATTTATTCGCTGATGCTTTCCTCTCGATAAAGGGAAAACGCCTTGATAATCGGCAGATCCGAAAACGAGAACAATATTGCCGGCTCTTGCCCTGTGTTTTGGTGGCGGTGCAGGCTCCATGATGGCACGACGATGACGTCATGGGGCTCCCAAGGATAGGGTTGCCCGTCAATCTCGATCACACCATGGCCTTGCACCCCGAGGTAAATGGTGGCGCCTGTATGCCTGTGGGCTTTGAGAACACGGCCCGGAGAGATCCATTGCAAAAACGCATCCATGGTAGGGAGAACAGATCCCCCGGTCAAGGGATTGAGATATTGCATCAACACGCCGTCGTAGGGACTGCCCGTCTCGGTGTCCGCAATAGTTTCAAGGGCCGAGCGGGCCGCGGCATAAGGGTAGCTGATAATCGGGGAATAGGATGGCTCTTTAGACTCAAACGCAGGTCGAAAGCCTCTTCCGTACCGCGCCAGAGAATCGCCCACAGGACGCGTCAGTGGCTGCTGAGGTTCGGAATATTTTTGATAAAACATAGCGGAAACCGCCGTCACAAATGGCATGTCAAGACCATCGAGCCAGACCACTGGCGAATCAGCCTCATTGCCATGATCGTGCCAAACCCAGGTTGGCGTCGTCACGAAATCCCCTGGGTGCATAATGGTTCGCTCTCCATTAACCGCAGTAAATGCGCCGGTGCCCTCAACCACAAAGCGCAAGGCATTGGGACTATGTCGATGCGAGCGTGCCACTTCTCCCGGAAGAATAATTTGCATCCCTGCATACAAGGTTTGAGTGATAGCGGACAGTGCTGGCAGACCGGGATTCAAAAGCATTAATACCCGCCGTTCGGCCTCCTCCGGGCCCACCAAACGAGCGGCTTCATACAACAGCGGACGCAGATCTTTCCACTGCCAGCGGTACGCAACGTCTCGCGGGGTAGGAGTCGAGGTTAGCGTATTCGCGTAAATTTCCCACAGCGGCCCAAGCTGCTGCTGAACCAAAGATTCATAAAAAATCCGACGTTGTGCCGAGCTCTCGGCAGATGCATGTTCGGCCATGATTCTTCTCCTTTCAAACGCTTCAAGATTCGTGCCATCCGACCTTGGCGCAATTCTCAAAAGCCTGGCGTCACGTTAGAGGAATGCACTGCCTGCGTTCACACTTCTTGGCTGACACTAGGAGTCACGAGTTCCCTTAGACGTGCCTTGGCAACTTTGCCTGTCGGTGTCCTGGGGATTTCATCACAAACCACTAACCGTTCGGGCCATTTGAACCGCGCGAGGCCCGTCTGTTCGAGATGCTGGCACACCTGCTCCAAAGATACGGTCGTGTCCTTATCAACGACAACGGCCAGGCACCCACGTTCACCCAGGCGATCATCCGGAACAGCAACCAGCACAGCACAAAGAATGCCTGGCATGGTGGCAACAACCTCTTCGATCTCCATCGCGCTGATCTTCATACCGCCACGGTTTACAATGTCTTTAAGTCTTCCGCGATATTGCACGCGACCGTCTAAGCGCCAAGACGCAAGGTCGCCTGAACGCAGCCACGTCTGGTCTTCCTGTACCCAAAGGCTTTGTACCGTGGCATCCGGATTGCGGAAATAGCCGTGAAACAATGAGCACCCCCGAAATAGCAGTTCACCTATGACCCCGGGTTCGGTGATCAGATTTTCATCGCTTCCCATGATTCTAATTTCGGCGGACCCCACCGGATTCCCGATGCTGCCACAAGGAACCTCGGGATCGTCCTGCCAATGTGTATGGCAACCCGCCCCCAGTTCCGACATTCCCCAATGGTTAATGACGGCCGCCCCAGAACTCTTGCTGATCGCTCGCACCAGTTCAGAAGGTACCGCGGCTCCCGCAACACGAATTTCTCTAAGTTGGAGGTCTCGCTTCGCTTCCTTCGGACAGGTGTCCAGATAATCCACCAAGTCGCGTACGTGTGTGGGCACCATAAAGGCCACCGTCGCATGGTTCGCGCTGCATTGCTCCACAAATCTGGCGGGAGCAAATTTCTCGACCAACACTTGGGTCGCCCCGAGCACCCAGCTTAAATGGAGCGATAGCATGCCAAACAAATGGGTGAAGGGGCTTGCCGAAATGAAGACATCACTGGATGACATCCCCGCATCCCGCGCAACTGCTATCGCATTCCCCAGCAGGGTGTCATAACTGTGAAGACAGGGTTTGGGGACTAAAGAGTGCGTTCCCGAGGTAAAAAAAATAGCGAAGGGATCCTCGGGATTTCCGAGTTCTGACATCGTGGTCCGAGGGCTGGTTCCACCCGCTAAGTCCTGATTCGCAGGCCAATTGCGAAGCATCGCTGACCCATCTCTTGCATCCTGGCCGATCCATGCGCACGCCCCAATAAAATCCAACAGCGTTTTCCGTTCGCGCTCGCGGTACGGAAGATGAAGCGTGGCCGTGACCGCTCCAATTGCAGCTAGAGCTGCATGGGTCACCATAAAGTCCCAAGTGTTGGGCAACTGCACCCCGACAATGTCACCGCGACCAATGCCCGCCTCCAGAAGCAGTGCCGCCCTCCTACCTATGTCGCCGCGCAGATTTCCATAAGACCGAACGCCATCCACGGTTACAGCGGCCGCAAGCCCGGAGTCCGGCTGCAGCAAGAACTGTTGTAATGTCGCCGTGTCCGGCCCAAGTATCGAGCATCTCGGCCGCTTCAAACTCGCATGATAATCGCTGGACGAAACCATGCTGAACGCCTCCCATATAAACCAAACCAAATTGCTTACGGTACACCCGTTGCAATCACAGGCCGCAACATTTCTTCAAGGCACTAACAGGGGCAACGCGGGATCCGTTTGACGAAATCATGCAAAGTTCGAGATTCGACATAATCCGATGGATAATGTTTCGCTATGGAAATCAGTTTTTTCTGTTAGAAAATTAATAACGAATACTTTTTCTAGTCAGATAACTACTCAAATAATATATAATATATTTAGTGACTCGCGCAACTGTCCAACCAAATATTTTATCACGGAGGCCCATGATGGAAACAAAGACGTTTGAAACCAAAAAGGATTACATCGTAAAAGCATTGAGAGAAAAGATCCTATCGGGACTTTATCAACCCGGTGTACGCCTAAAAACCAAGGACCTTGCGCACGAATTCGGCACCAGCGAAATTCCGGTGCGCGAGGCCATCAACCAACTGTCATCGGCAGGACTAGTGGAGGTAATCCCACACGTGGGAGCGACTACCACCCGTATCTCATCCCGTGACCTTCAAGAAATTTTTCAGATTCGCACGGAACTGGAAAGCCTGGCTACGCGACTCTCCGCCCCGCAGTTAAGCAGTTCTGATCTGCACGCTCTTGAGAATATCCAAGCGATGTTGGAGCAGGCAGTAGAAGATGGCTCCCCTCCCGCGGTACTCAACGCGATGAATCGTGAATTTCACATGTATCTGTATCGGAAGTCCGGCAATCGCCGCCTGGTGGCGATAATCGACGATCTCTGGAATCACGCCGGCCGCTATCCGGCTCCTCTCACGGGTCATGACGACAATACCGCTCAATCCTTACAAGATCATCGGGGTATTCTTGCTTGTCTGCAGGCGGGTGATCTGGACGGAGCCACGTTATTGACGGAGCAGCATAAGCAACGGTCTTTCGAAAGGATTCTTAGCCAAGTGCGCCACACAGAGTTATCCTAAAACCCATTCCCGCCACAGAGCACTTTATTGTTGATTTTCAGAAAAATTTCGAAAGGAGTGTTTTACCATTTCAATTACTTGGGGCAGGACCAGACATGAGGTCCGACCACCATTAACAAGGTGGCCGGTAGGGTTCGACAAGATCTTTTCCTTACCCAAACAATTCGCACATAAAACGGCACTTAGCAACTTTGACAGGAACAAGGATGACCATCGCAGAGTCGCTCACTAACGCGTCTCCCGATATGGTTCTCTTCTACGTTCTTTCGGTCGCTTGACCCGAGTTCCTAGGTAGCCGGGGACTCTTCCGCAATCAAATACGGAGAAAATGCTGCGCGGAGTTCTGATGGCAACAAGGTAGGTTGATGGGTGTGAAGATCCAGCACGACGACGACCATTCGCGCCCCCATCGCCTTCTCCCCGCTCGTCACATTGAAAATGTCGATGATCAGAGAATAGGAGGTGTTTCCTAGATGACCCACCTGAACATCCCAACGAATATCATCTGCAAAATGTAACGGAGCGGTATAATCCACTACCAATTTCACCCGAGGAAATAAATAGCGGTGCATAAACCACTCGCGGGGAGCAATGTTCACGTGGTTCATAAACTCAAATTCGGCCCGTTCCAAAAATCGGACCTGATGAGCAAAATGCCCTAGTCCAGACACATCAACATCGCAGATCGTTACTGTATCATAGCCCTGAAATATCATGGATATTCCTCCTGTTTTTCCCGCATCTGATGCTACTGTACCATGACGGACGAATTCTCATTCTACGCCTGAGCGCACCTCGTGACGTCAGAGAAACTTTGGAGTCGGGATTTCGCAATTAATTTAACGGTGTCCCACACCATCTTTTACGAAGATTGTACCCGATTCAACGTAGTAGGTTATGGTCGTCAGATTGGGTTCCGTTCAAACCCTTGCCCGGAAAGCCTTAATGGATGACGTTTGACATCTGTGCTCGTTGGAAACCCACTAGACATGCCCCTTATGATAGTAATCTCTTTGACTTCGCGTTCGCACTTTTTGCTCATGCTGAGTTGTTAACGGCACAGAGAAAAGCAATCCTTTTTGATGGGCAGCCTGGCCATTTGTGTTTTCAAAATGCATAGAACCACCTGATTTACACACCTTAAGAAAAGATCGCCTGACGGTCATTTTTGTACCAATTTAAGAAATCGCCCAGATATCCCAATAATTCATTGTGACGTTGACAAATCCAAATTGAGGGTTCACACTGTACATAACCCCACCGGGGGTGGGGGTGGGGTAGGGGGGCGAAGTTATGGATTCGAATTTAAAAAAGGATGCGGCTTTACGGTTGAAAGTCGCCGCTGGACATTTAGAAAGCATCCGGCGCATGGTGGATCAAGATATCTACTGCGTAAACATCATGAAACAAGTTTCCGCGGTTCAGGCTAGTCTTGAGCAAGTTCAACGGATTTTATTGCGCAATCATCTTTTGACCTGCGTGGCAGATGCCATGCGCGAAGGCATGGGCACACCCATTGTCGAAGAACTCATCGGGGCGATGAAATACATGCCTTTTACAGCAGGAGAAGCCCTCGGACCGGATCATGCGCTGTCACCGCTAATTGAGCACCCGTTATGTCATTGTCACAGCGATGAAACGCCCGACACGGTTCAAAAATTGATAACAGAAGGTGGTAACAATGGCCACACATCCGATTGATCCCGAACAACCTCAGCAATCAGTCAATTTAGATATTAGTGGCATGACCTGTGCCACCTGCGTCAACAGCATCGAAAAAGCACTGCACCATCTAGACGGGGTCGATGCCCATGTGAATTTGGCATTGGAACGCGCCAACATTACCTTTGATCCCAGCCTGATTACCATGCCGCGACTCGTTGAAACAATTACCGAATTAGGGTATAACGTGCGCAAAGATCATGTTGCGTGGATGTTAGCGGGTATGGATGAAGAACCCTTGCGCAAACGAGCGACCGCAGCGGTAGAATCTATTACGGGGGCAGAAAATGTTCAAATTAATGCTGTAACCGGCGTTCTCTCCCTGGACCTTATTCGCGGCGTCGCCGATGTCCAGCAAATCACCGCTGCCCTACAGACCGCGGGCTTTTCTCCAAACCAGCAAACAACGAATGCCCCGAATCCTCGATCGCACGAGATGCAAACGGCAAGACGCCGTCTAACATGGTCCATTGTGTTCTCCATTCCAATATGGATAGATATGGTGCACATGTTGTTTCATGTCGGACCCTCTTGGCTCGACAATGGCATAATGCTCGCACTGTTTGCCACTGTCGTCGAATGGGGTCCCGGATGGGGGTTCATTCACCGGGCATGGATGAATTTGCGGCATAAAAATGCCAACATGGATGTTTTGGTCGCGACTGGTACGCTCGCCGCGTGGGGATTGTCCATTTACGATTTGACCGTTCATGGGCCCTTGTATTTTGACTCCTCGGCCACAGTCATTACCCTTGTGTTGGTAGGAAAGTATTTGGAATCCGTAGCGAAAGGGCGCACCAGTCAAGCCATTGAAGAACTGTTAGCATTGCGCCCGCAAGAAACTCGCCGGAAAACGGTCCAAGGAGATTGGGAAAATGTGGCCGTTGACGCAATTCATCCGGGGGACGTCTTGCAGGTCTTGGCCAGCGAACGCTTTCCGGTCGATGGAAAAGTAGTTGCCGGACAAGGTACGGCCGACGAGTCAATGTTAACTGGAGAACCATTGCCCCATGATAAAAAACCCGGCGATCGGGTCACCGCCGGAACACTTAACGGGTCCTCGACATTAGAAATCGAGGCGGAACGGGTCGGGCATGATACCACATTGGCCCAAATCGTCAAAACCGTCGAGGAGGCGCAAGCGACCAAAGCCCCTGTTCAACGGTTCGCAGACACTATTGCCAATGTGTTCGTGCCCGTCGTCATTGGCATAGCCATTGTCACCTTCATCGTCTGGGCATCCATCACGGGTGACTGGCGAATGGCCGCGTTAGATGGGGTGGCCGTTTTAGTGGTCGCTTGTCCCTGCGCCTTAGGACTAGCCACTCCTACGGCAGTGATGGTCGGATCAGGAATTGGCGCCAAACGGGGGATTCTATTCCGCAATGGCGCAGCCTTGGAAACTGCAAGCCGCATTAACTTGGTGGCCTTTGACAAGACGGGCACCTTAACCCGCGGCAAGCCTGCTATGCAACACGTCATAGCCTATGGTGATTATACCGAGGATCGCGTTTTAGCATTGGCTGCGGCGATTGAACGCGAATCGACCCATCCTCTCGCCCAAGCCGTAATGCGCGGCGTGAAACTTCGGGCCATCCCTGAACAACAGGCCGAAGACGTTTATACCGAAGCGGGCTTGGGTATGGTTGGCTACATAAATAACCAAGAAGTCATCGTCGGAAATTTGCGTCTGATGGAACAATATCATGTCAGCATTCCCGAGCACATCCAACACACGGTATACACCTGGCAAGAACAAGGAGCCAGCGTGATATGGGTTGGACAGTCCGAAGAATTAGTAGGCGCCATTATTGTCGCGGACACGATTCGCGATGATGCGCCCGCCACTATCCAGATATTGCACGAACGAGGTATTCAGGTCGCGATGCTCACCGGTGACCAAGAGCGTGCGGCCCAGGCCATTGGAAGAAAGTTAAACGTCGATCGGATTTATGGCAGCCTTCTCCCTGCGGACAAATCCAAGATTGTAAGCAAACTCAAAGCAGACGGATTTCGGGTATTAATGGTCGGTGACGGGATTAATGATGCCCCGGCACTAGCCACCGCAGATCTCGGTCTGGCAGTGGGTTCAGGCACCGACGCCGCCTTGGAAACCGCAGAGGTCGCCTTATTATCCCCAGAAATCTTTGGTGTGGTACGGGCTTTAACCTTAGGACGGAAGACGTTGGGAAAAATTCACCAAAATCTGTTCTGGTCACTCATTTATAATGTGATGATGATTCCCTTGGCCGCTTTTGGAATCATTTCCCCTGTGCTAGCCGGTGCAGCCATGGCTATGAGTTCCGTGTCTGTCGTCTCAAATTCCCTGTTGTTAAAGACCGCGAAACTTCCGACCACTCCGTTGCCGACAGAAGGGAGGTGACATCGCATGGCCACAGCGGTGGACGTTGTCTGTCACATGACCATTGACGTATCCGACACAACGCCCCAGGTTGACTATGAGGGCACCCGCTACTACTTTTGCTGTACCGGATGCGCCACGAGCTTTCTAAAAGATCCGGAACAGTATGTGAACCAGAATCCCGCGTAAACCGGCATTCCGGGTATGCTTTCTCCGTAAACATACCCGGAATTCTCATCGATAAAGGAGGACACACCGTGAACCGTTCCGCCGTATCAACACATCGCTCTATCCAGGCTCTTTCTGGCGTGATGGTCGGCTTATTGCTCATTCAATTTGTCTTGGGCATGTACACGAATCTTTACATCGCGCTTCCCACAATTCATCCGGGCAACCATGGAATGCCTATGGGGTTACATCGGATGGTTGCCCTATTTGAAGAGTCTCCCATCTTCATGATTCATATGATGTTAGGAGTTTTATTAGTCCTGTTTTCTCTCATTACCACCTTGAAATCGCTGTCCAGCGCGGAATCGATGTCCAAATTATGGACAGGAACTGGACTAGCGGCGGTCATCGTCGCGGGATATAGCGGGCTAACCTTTTTTAGGGATGGGCAACACAATATGGATTCTCTCACCATGGCTGTCGCCTGGCTCATCGCGCTAAGTGCATATGGTGCCGCCATGGCCAAAAAACCCCGCATTAAACCAGCTTAAAGGCTTTTTCACTGCTCCCGCCTACAACCAAATAGTTAGGAGGAGATACGTCGATGTCGGATACCGTCTTGCTTTGGTGGATCCTTTCCCTGCTATCCGTATTATTCATGATTCTCGACTGGTCCCATGCGCCCATTGACACTACCATGCATATGGCCTTTCTCTTGGTTACAATATTTATGGGCCCGTTAGGGCTCGTGTTGTACATATTAACCGTGCGAGAGCCCTTACCCGGAACGCACCAGCGCTATATCGCCCCATTGCGGAAACAAGCGGTAGGTTCCACGTTGCACTGCGTTGCGGGAGACAGTGTCGGCATTATTGGGGCTGCCGTAATCATCGGTGTCCTTGATTCCGTGCATGTGTCGATGATTCTTAATCTTTTCATTGAATATGGGGCTGGATTTCTAGTCGGATGGGTTGTTTTCCAATCCCTCTTCATGAAAGATATGGTGGGCGGCAGCTATCTCGTGGCTCTTCGAAAAATGTTTTTAGCTGAATGGTTGTCCATGAATGGGGTTATGGCCGGGATGATTGCCGTCATGGTTCCCTGGATTCGGATGCATCCAGCAGCTTCGTCGCCCGATCGAGGTGAATTTTGGTTCATGATGTCGATCGCACTCATTGCGGGCGCTATTCTCGCTTATCCTTTAAATTGGTGGTTGGTGGCTGCTCATCTCAAGCATGGTTTAATGAGCACAGCACCGGCCAACACGCCCGAACATTTGGGCCATCACCTTGAGCATGACCAGGAAGCTCATGAAACCATGCCGACTAACAAAAGTCACCCACCACACCCGACTCGCTTGGGGTATATCACCATGTGGAGTTTGGGATTGTTAGCGGCATCTCTGGGCTTGGTTTTTCTTTAATTCGTCCACACGACGACAACAGATACCGGATCATCAAGCCTATGACTACTGGGAGCAGTTGTTGTCACAACATGGATCATGACAGTGCAACTGTGCTCAAAAGACCTCGAATAGCGTAATGGAGTCGAGCGGTCCGCAGCTGGGTTTTCATATCTTCGACCAAGGCCTGTGCATCCCTTTCGGGATCGGCAGGCCGGACTTTAGCGGCTTCCATTTGCGCGCATACGCTTTCGCTCCTACCCGCTCGAGAGCTCAGCCCACGCTGGGACCTACAAATCCACCCCGACCTGGGAACCCTGGTTGACTGGTTGCCGGACAGTCCCGTGGCTTTGTCGACACCCCGAAGAACATGGGGTGGGAGGGCACCGCGCGATCGCCTAAGCGGCTCGGCTTGTTCACGAGTATTATTCCTGTATATTATTCCTGAGAGAAATTTCGCTCCAAGCAACCTGCGGAGGTGAAATCATGACTAAATGCAGGATTTTCTCACGGAAGCCAAACGGCACACCTATGCTGCCCAGGGCGACGATGCTTCGGTGGTTCCTCTCTTGCCGGGGTCTCGGCAGCACGAATATGGCAACGAGTCATTGTTTTATCGCGATGTGTACTTCGGCGTGGCCTATTTTGTTGGCCAGGAGACTGTCTACCAGAACGGGACGCCCTATTGGTCGATGAGCTACGCTGGCGGCGTCGACCAGGCGGTGACCGCGATAGATGAGGTACGCGATATTTATGCCTTTTTGAGGGCGGCGCTGCGGCAGGTTTCCGCAGATCACATTTTTCGCGGCCCATCCAATTTTAGACAGGGAGACTACGAATACGAGAATTCCTTCCACGGGGACTTCGAGACTTTTCGCGGATTGGAAGTCATCCGTCAGAAGAGGCGAATCGTCTATACCCTAAGTTACAGCGGGGGAGTTTTACGGTAAGTTGCACAGCTCTAGAAGGCCGATCCTTTATGCGGCTTATCATCAACTATTGGGGGCGAGTGCGCATTCACCCGCCACAAAATGTCGATTTCCAAAACCGATCAGGCGTCGGCGGTGCCACGGGCCACAGATCCCGCGACAAACAGCGCTTCGAGCCGATACACATCGGCCAGACGACGTGCGGTGTCAGTATGGGCTCGCTCACCATGGCATCCTTTCAAAAGTGTAGCGCGGCGCTCCACGCGCAAGCAAGTCCCGGGTACCGATTTTGAATTCCACCGCGCTGGAATCCCGGCTGTGAAGGCCCGAGCACCTATCGGATCAATATTTTATGTAACTAATGATGTAGATACGGGGGCGCTCTAGCACCTGCCTACAATCCATCGTTGTGATCTAGCCGTCCGCTGGAGTTCGGTCGCTGGCGACCGATCCATTGGCTTTGTCCAGAATCGTGGCTTTCGTCACAATCACCCCGTATCCACGTCAAGGTCACAAGCTCTTTATCGAAGACACGGTCGCCCCATATGCATAAATGCCACGAAATCGAGGATTGTGTCAAATGTTGTATACTGAATTTAATCTTAACCATCATCTTTAGAACCTAGATCTCACCCATTGCAATAACTTTGTGTTCAGCCGAGATTGCGATCTTATTACAAGGAGGCACCATGATTCAAATTTCTCATCGACACTCGTTCCCACGTGTCGCTTTAGGCGTTGTGGCGGTATCCATACTGCTACTCCCGATCGCCTATGTGGCAGGCTTATTAACCGAGATGGGTCAGGTCCGGCCGGTTTTGACCAAACTCGATCAAGCCCGGCAAACTCTAGTCCAGCAACAGGCCGGTATCCCGACCGAACCGCCTGCTGCTCGCCCATCACAGATGCACCTATCATGGGGAGCCCAAGATGTCACTTTAAGTTGGGCAAAAGTCCCTGGGGCATCCTCTTACACCATTTACCGTTCGAGCGCATCGGGGAGTTTTCAACAAGCAGTGCAGGTGGGGCAGGTCATCCAGTCAAGCTCTGTTATTGTCTTCGTGGATGGCACAGTAACCCCTGATACCTCCTACACATATTGGATTGCTCCCGACAATGCGGCAGGACAGGGACCTATGACGCCTGCAGTGTCAGGCCGCACTTACCTTACCTGGACCCAAGTGTTAGACGCGGGAACCTCCGCCGCAATGTCCACTGACGCTACAGCATGGTCGCAAAGTGCATGGGGACTGCTGCCGCCTCATTCCATCGCAACCAGTCCGACCGTATGGAAAATAGGCACAAAGTTTTACAGCGCATTTTCCTTTCCAGCGTCCGCACAAACTTCGACCTGGTTAACCAAACGATGGACAACATGGACAGCCGGCAACCAGACGATGACATTTGTCCATGCCATAAACGGCATTTCCGTGCTCGCCGGCGGCCCACAGGACATGTCCTCGCTCCCTATCGCGACCGCCACGCCTGAAGATTTGGCGATTTGGCAAAATGGCCTACAGTGGGATCATGAAATTATTGCGGCAAATGACCCCGTTTTGCCTCAAGACGCTATCGTTTTAAACCGCTATGGACAAGCTGTCGGACTAACGACGGTGCAAGGACACTTAGTGACCCTTGAGTAGTTCGTCTGCCTTGTGGTCCGCCGCAGCCTGCTGATTTCTGGTTTCTTTTCAAGCGCGGCAAAAAAGGCTCTGGCCCCGAGTCCTTCTTCTTGACCTCATGGCATTTCTTAAGCGAATGCCTGCGAGCAAGTCGCACGCATATTACCATTTACACGGCATCTTCAGACGCTGCTTGGTCGTCTTCTTGTGGACGAAAGATATGAAACTGGGCGCTGTGCTTTTTAAATGCCCATGCAAACCATAGCCCTATCGCTAGCAAAACCCCAATCACCACATCCAGCGACTGCCCCAATATCGTTCCGCCATACAATACAAACATGGCGGTCATCCCGACAAACAATCCTGTTGTGATGAAGGATAACCCTTGCAAGAATCGATGATGGTGACGATCCCATCCGTGGGGCAAATCATTGTGATGACGCGTAAGAAAAATGGCTGCGGTCACGCTGTCAAAGAGGAATTCCATAACCAGAAAGAACCCAGCTGCGCTAAGCACCAAATTGAAGAGCCCATCCACTGAAGGCCAAACAAGATCCGCAGATACAATAATTAAACCGACCGCTGAAGGAACGACTACCCCCCACACTGGTGCGTGAAAGCGATTGACCTGTGATAACGCCGAGGGCAGAATGCGGTCTCGACCCATGGCATATAGCGCTCTTGATAGGATAAAGGACGTAAGCCACAAAGAGCCTGCAGTGGATGCCAATATCGGGATAAGCGCTACCGGCGTCCACCGGGGCGCAATCACTCCCACCCAGGTGGTCAACACATCGGGATGAGCCGCCAATTGGCGTATCGGCACGTTATGCAACATGACCGACCAAGCCAGCAGATAGTACACCAACACCATCACGGCACCAATAATGCCTCCCGTGCCGGGCGCAAATTTCGGCTTTTTAGACTCTTCGGCTGCATAACTGTCGATTTCCCAACCATCTACAATGGTCGCTCCGACGACCATTGCCACCACAAAGCCATGCCATGACATCGCCGGCGCACCGCGGGACACCACCCCATGCCAATGTCGCATCCCGACCGCCACCAGTAATGCAACCGACAAAACTTCCAAACCCATGAAAACCTGGGTCACACGTGCTGTCACCCGGCTGCCTAAGAGCAAAACAGTGCATGAGACCGCAATCCATGCCGCACTGAACGCAATAACCAGCCAGGGAGACTGCGATGGCATGCCCAACAGTTGCAGCGTCTGTTGTGCGGCGGGAATAATAATCGGGGGAATCGACCAAAAGTACGCCATCAAGAGCACCCACGACTGAAAACGCGACGCCATGGGACCTAAAACGCGCCGAGACCAGTGATAGGAGGCCCCCGTATTTGGAAAATGGTGGTTGAGCAAACGAAATAGCCATGCACTTAAAACAAAAGGAACGGCCACCGCTAACACTGCCCATTCAACATGAGCACCTGTGAGCCGCACCAGCAATTGACCGGCTGCAGCCATGCTGAATAATGGCGCAACACTCGATATCGACAAGCTGGACAGGTCCGATAAAGAAAGCCGAGCCAGCAACTTTCTCTCTGATGGCGTGGAGGCCCGTTGGTGCAATGGAATTTTAAGCGATGTAAAGAACGGTCTCATTTACCTTAGGTCTCCTTCGAACCAGACGTGTTCTTTTGTGCTGCCCCCAAAGTCCGAGACCACAGGCGCTGTGTCATAAGACCAGGCATCGAGAGACGTTTTCTAGTGCCGCCAACCCCCTTTTAACAACGCTTGAGCGGCAAGATATCCCGATACCGCATTTAATCCACCGCCAGGCCACGTCGAGGCACCCACCACCCAAAGCCCAGGCACCGGCGTCCGGTACCGAGACCACCCGGGAATCGGTCTCAGAAAGTAAAACTGATCCAAGTGGTGACTGCCGGATATACTATCGCCCGCGACCAGATTGGGATTGTCATTTTCCAAATCCTGTGGCGTCATCACTGTCATCCCTAAAATTTGATTGTTTAGACCCGGTGCATACGGCTCCATCTTGTCCAGCACCCGCTGAGCGTATAAGGGGCCCATTTGGGTCCAATCTCCCACCGCAATGGTCCCTGCAGCATCGCCGACAGGATGTCCCGGGACGGCCCGCACCTGAATCCATAACGTGTGCGCTCTCCCTGGGGCGCGACTGCGGTCCCACTGGGATTGTTGGCCCACCACCAACAGCGGACTATCGGGCAGGTATCGGGAGACGGCTTGTTGATAGGTTCTTGACACTTCATCCACATAGGGACCAATGTGAACATACATGGAACGCGCGACATCCGGTGAAACCCAGGGCACTGGACCCGATAACGCTAAGTGGATCATCATTGTCCCCGGCCCAAATCGAAATCGGCGAACTCGGTTTAAGTATCCGTGATTAACGACAGTGGGATCGACCAACGATTCAAACAGGCGTCGCACATTCACGTTGGCCAGAACGGCCTTTTTAGCCGTAAGAGTCTGTCCCCCAGCCAGTCTCACGCCGACCGCGCGTCCTCTATTATCCGTCAAGATTTGTTCCACTCGCGCATTAACCTCGACCTGCCCTTTATGATCCGTGATTACACGGATCATACTGTGGATCAGGTTGCTGATGCCCCCGTGGGCAATGGCCATTCCATTTAAATGGTCTGCCACTGACTCCAAGAAAGGAAACGTGGCTCCCCCCGATACGTCAGGCCCATAATCTAGGTGAAATCCCCAGGGAATTAATAAGGCCTGCATTTCTCGCGATACAAAGCGCGATTCCACGAATTCCCTTGGCGATTGCAACAACAAACTGAGGAGTTCCTCTGCCCCTACCCACCCCAGGGACCGTGCCATGCGAAATATTCCACGCCCAAATGCCAATGACGGGACCGGCATCTGGAGTAAAGGAAACAAGTAGGGGGCTACCCGTTGAAAATACTCCACCAGTTGTTGCCACGACTGTGCATCTTGGGGTGAAAAGGCCGAAATGTTGGAAGCGGTTGTTTGCGCATCAGTATCAATCGAGAGAGCCGTGCCATTGGGGAATACGCTGGCATAGGGCTTGGACGCCACATCTAGCGCCAACCCTGAAGCGGCCAATTGCGCACTGAAATCACGATATACGGGAGAGCCTAAAAAGAGCCCCAGGTTGGTGGCATAAAGATCGTGGATAAACCCAGGTTTGGTGATTTCACCCGATTTGGCAGCCCCACCTGAGATG
>JAJYHT010000030.1 GCA_021784595.1 Bacillota bacterium
AACCTCAAGGGTGGCGTGGGTCCCTATGCCGTGACGCACTAGCGCTGAGATTAGTTCGCTGCCGGCTTGATCCCTTCCGACGCATCCTATGACCTGCACCTCGGCACCTAAGGCGCGCGCGGCCATAGCCGCGTGAGCAATGCCTCCGGGTATTCGGATTGCGTGATCGATGAACATTTCCCGCCCCCACCCGGGCCAATCCGGGATCGCATGGAATACCAGATCCCAATTCAAATTCCCCAAAATAGCGAGTCGTTTCATGGTTTGACATCCTTCACAATTTTTTGAGAAAAATTAACGTATCAGCAGGAACTTCGCCCTTTGATGTCGAAAATCCTTCTTGGTTAGGAAAGATAACTAAGGAAGTTGAGACATGAGAGGGACACAGCCACAAACGATTCGATCGCTTAACTTAGTCAGCGCCTTAGATTTGGTTCGCAGAAGGACAAGCATCTCGCGGGCTGAATTGGCGCGTGAATTGCGTTTGTCACCGCCGACCAGTTCGGAACTGGTATCAGTATTGTTGCAATCGGGATTGGTAGTGGAACACGGTCCTGGTGAATCGCAAGGCGGACGAAAACCGATGATGATTGAATTCAGCCCAACATTGGGCCATGTTTTGGGAGTCGATATCGGGTCGGAGCGCATTGTCTTTGCTATCGCGGACCTTAATGGAGCGATCGAGTCGGAGACGGTGATTGCCACACCCAATGCACACGATGATATTTTGATGTCGATACAAGATACTGGACGGACCCTCATTGATAGTGTTTCAGGACCCGTCATTGGGGCCGGGATCGGGGTCCCAGGATACTGTAATCGGGCTCTAGGCCGCGTGATCTGGGCGTCTAACCTTCCCGGCTGGACCGACCTCGACTTAGGACCGTTACTTCAACGCCAGTGGGCTTGCCCGGTCGTTATTGACAATGATGCCAATCTGGCGGCTCGCGGGGAAATGGCGTATGGGGCGGCTGGAGATTATCGAAACTTCGTGTTCGTGGCACTAGGCCGCGGGGTGGGGGCCGGCGTGGTTATCGACCAAACCATTTACCGTGGACGCCGAGAGATGGCAGGAGAAATTGGTACATGGAACCTCGCACAGCCGTGGCAAGCCACGTTAGAAGGGGTTGTGGGTGGAATTCAATGGAAGTCTTTGGCTCAAGAGCTCGTGGGGATTCCAGATGTCGGGTTGCTGTTCCGTGGGTTTCGCGACGGCCGTCAAGACATCCAGGATGCGGTGCAAGAGCGGGTAGGAGCGCTTTGCGTCACGTTGGGAAACATCGTGGCTTTATTGGACCCGGAAGCACTTATCTTTGGCGGCGGATTAACCGCGGCGTGGGATGTCATCGGCCCACTTGTTGAGCAAGCCCTGGCAGACACCGCGTTTCAGGTCCCCATCGTAGTGAGCACTTTACCTCAACGGGCTACTGTGGTGGGTGCACTGGCCGATGCACTGGAGTCGTTTGCCCAGTCTCGGCATTTATTAGCGGGAGTGGACAATTAGGACCTTAGAAAAGGAGTGGAATGTTCTATGCGACGTATGATAGCACTAGGTTCTGCCGTAGTCCTGATGATGAGTTTAGCGGCTTGTGGATCCTCTCAGAATACGGCGTCCGGTTCATCGAAAGTGATTCGCCTGACCATGTGGCAACAGTGGGGTGGGGGCCACGAGCAGGCTGCCCTTAATAAGATTATTGCTGAGTACGAAAAGATTCATCCCAATGTCCACATTACTGAAATCCCGGTGACCAATGACGCGAAAATACTTACCGCCATCAGTGGGGGTACACCACCCGACATTATCGACTTGGGAACGTCACTCGAATTAGGTCAGTGGGCATCTAAAGGAGCCCTGATGCCGTTGTCATCGCTTGCCCAAAGAAGTCATCTAAACACCGGGCTCTATGTGCCGGCGGGGTTAAAGGCCGTGACCTATCAAGGGAAGCTATACGGATTGCCCTTCATGAACTTTGATGCCGGACTACTTTATAACAAGCAACTCTTCCTTGCCGCAGGGCTTAATCCCAATAATCCGCCGATTACCACGCAACAACTGCAGGCAGATGCCTACAAGTTGACAAAGGTGGCCGCCAATGGGTCCATCACCCAAATGGGATTTTTGCCGCAGTATCCCGGGCAATCTAACGGCCAGGTGACCACTCTCGAGGATTTGGGGTGGGTGTTCGGGGGCCATTGGTATCAGAATGGTCATGTGACTGCCAACAACCCGAATAACGTGAAAGCCCTCGAATGGGAGGCTAGTTTTTACCAGAAGTATGGGGCTCAGAACGTGGCCAACTTCTTGCATAGCGCGGGCGCATATCTGACATCCAACGACCTGTTTGAATCCGGCAAGCTCGCCATGGTCTATGACGGCCCGTGGGCACTGGATTATGCCGAAGCTAATGTTCCGAGCCTGGCCAACAACATTGGCGTGGCCCCGTTCCCAGCGCCCGCCTCACAGCCTAACTTACTGGGAACTACCTTCATCGACACCAACCCCCAGGTGATTCCGACAGGCGCGGCCCATCCCAACGCGGCATTTCAGTTTATCAAGTGGGAGACAACGAATGCTCTCGTCACCAGTACTTTTGCAGCCTTAGTCTACAATCTGCCGCAACTGAAGAATGTGCCGAACTTTAGTCTCGCCAACGATCCACGGTTTAAGGTGTTTATGCAAGAAGCTAACAGCGCCAATGCACATGTGTGGCCGCAACTTCCAGTGAGCACCGAATATGGGATTAAACTTGATGAGGGGCAAGATGCGGTGTTGTATGGGAAGACCTCCGCGATCCAGGCGCTAAACCAGTTGCAAACCACGATGAGCGCTGCGCTCAAAGCATCCAACTAATTTTAGAGGAAACAGGAGGGGTGCCACCGTGGACCGAAAAGGTAAAGGATTTACGCTGTTGTTCTTATCACCATGGTTGGTTGGCTTTTTGGGCTTCATGTTGCTTCCCCTTCTGATGGCCCTCTACTGGAGTTTTACGAACTTTGATGTACTTCAAGCTCCGCAATGGGTGGGTCTTCAAAACTACGTAGCGATCATGCATGATGCCACGTTTTGGACGGCTGTGCGCAACACGCTCTACATCACCGTCATCGGAGTTCCGGCAGGGATCATTGTCGGTCTCGGAACAGCCATGTTGTTGGAAAAACCGATCACCGGAATGGGCTTTTACCGGGCGGCTATCTACCTACCCGCCATTGTGCCACCGGTTGCCATCGCAATTATCTGGCTATGGATTCTTAACCCAGACTACGGGTTATTGAACGCGATCTTAAGTGTCGCCCACATTAAACCCTTGGGATGGTTGGCGGATCCGTATTTGGCAAAGATTAGCATGCTGATGATGGTGGTGTGGGGCGGTACGGGTCAGATTATGATCATCATGCTGGCCGGGTTGAAGGATGTGCCGATGGAATTGTATGAAGCCGCCATGATTGATGGCGCCGGTTGGTGGAAAAAGTTTTCGCGGATTACTCTACCCATGTTGGGTCCAGTAATTTTTTACAATGTCGTGGTGGGAGTCATCTTTTATCTGCAATTCTTTACCCAGGCCTTTGTGGTTACCGCCAATAATCTCGGGGCGCCCGTAAACTCGACCTTATTTTATGCGCTGTATTTGTACCAAAATGCGTTTCAGTTTTTGAAAATGGGCTATGCGGCCGCTATGGCCTGGATCCTATTTATAGTCATCGTCACTATTACGTTGGCACTTTTCTGGATCAACCGCA
Organism: Bacillota bacterium; assembly: GCA_021784595.1. Classification (GTDB taxonomy): domain Bacteria; phylum Bacillota; class Sulfobacillia; order Sulfobacillales; family Sulfobacillaceae; genus Sulfobacillus_C. The sequence goes on from JAJYHT010000030.1 coordinate 3,739, forward strand.
AGGTAGTGTTTTATGGAGGGGGACAGTCATGACTGGTGGGCAAACATTTCCTCGATTGGCCTTGCGCCATGTAGCGTTAATTCTTGTCTCAATCATTTTTCTTCTGCCATTGTTGTGGATGGTGAGTAGTTCACTAAAATCCAATGCGAGTATCTTCACATTTCCCCCGCAGTTGATTCCGACTCACCCGCATTGGAGCAACTATAAAAACGCGGTCACCTATATCCCGTTTTTCACATATTTACGCAATACCGCCATCATCTCGGTCGCGACGGTGGTGGGGACCCTGTTCTCGTGTACGCCCGCGGCGTATGCGTTCTCGGTCCTGCGTTGGCGTGGCCGCGACGCCCTTTTTTATGTGGTGTTAGCGACCGTGATGATTCCCTTTCAAGTGATTATGATTCCGCTTTATATCATGTTCCGTGACTTAGGGTGGCTGGGTACTCTGTTGCCGTTGATAGTTCCGCCATTCTTTTCGGTGTTTATTAGTTCATGGTTTTCCTCTGGGTTGGCTATCTTCCTGTTGAGACAATTCTTCTTAACCCTACCCAGGGATCTCTTCGAAGCGGCATCAATTGACGGAGCCAGTCGATGGACAAGTTTTTGGCGGGTCGCGTTGCCACTCTCACGGTCGGGACTGATTACGGTGGGCATGTTTAGCTTTCTTTCCAGTTGGACGATGTTTGTGGCGCCGCTCATAATGCTCAATAAGGGATCGCTGTTAACGTTGTCGGTCGGGCTCCAACAGTTTCAAAGTCAGCACTTTACCGCGTGGAATTACCTGATGGCGGCATCGTTCATTTTCACCATACCGGTGCTGATCCTGTTTTTGGTGGCCCAGCGCTACTTTGTCCAAGGTATCGCACTATCGGGTCTGAAAGGATAAAGGAAGACGGAACATGGCATTCATAGAAGAAATGGCGGAACAACCGCGGGTATTGCAAGAGCTAATAACCCACTGGCCCGGCCAAGGCGATGTTTTGCGTCAGAAGGTGACCAATGCTTCTGGTAGACCAGTGGTATTTTTGGGAATGGGGAGTTCGTATTTTGCTGGCCTCTATGGAGCATGGTTGCTGAATCGCCACGGCGTGCCCGCCCTGGCTGTGGAGGCGTCACTTGCTCTAGAAGACGCCGCAGCATTGTTGCAAGAGGCAGGACTTTGGGTGCTCGTGTCCCAATCGGGAGCGAGTCCTGAAGTGCTCGAATTGGCTGAACAAGGTCAAAAAAATAACGTCATCGGCATTACGAATGAACCTGCGAGCCGTCTAACTCAGTATCGTTTCCCGATCGTGGCCCTTGACGCGGGCCACGAAGAGGCAACCACTAGTAAAACCTACTTGAATACGCTAGCAGTGATGGCCTTGCTCTCGGGCGTTGCCCTCGAGCGCGTGGCACGGCTACCCGGGGTAATCGAGCAACTTTTGAGTCAACGTATGACGCTATTCTGTGCTCCCAACGAGGTGACGTTGATTGCACGAGGTCCGTCGCTCACTTCAGCCTATCAAGGATCTCTCATCCTACGCGAGGGAGCTAATGTCACAGCGACAGGATTTTCCGGCGCCGGATTTCGTCATGGCCCGTTACAATGGGGCTATAACCGGGATATTATATTGTTCAACGGATTTGGGAGATATCGCGAGCTCCAAATGCGGTTACACCGTGACCTGGAGGTGCAAGGCAACCGGATCCACCAAATCGGGATGGATTGTGCAGACTGGGTGTTGCCGAAGGTCCACGATGACTTGTTGCCGCTCGCCGAAATCATCATCATTGAGCGGCTATTGGTGTCATGGGCCCTGGAGAAAGGACTCGAACCTGGTAAGCTGGCACATAAAGTGAGCTGCGAATAAAGCGCTATTTGGCTTTATACATCGACCTTCATTTATGACCGGGAACGTAAATAGTTCATGGCCAACGGATATCACCAATTAAGTGGAACGATCGATCTGGAATCTCAATACACGACATAACCTGGCATTGTTTGGCCAAAACGCCGATAATTACATCTCCAAGCGGTATTCCAACGTGTCAATGTTTGTTTATATTAATGTCGGAGTGAAGTTTTCTGCTAGCGTCGTTTATAAAGCTGCCGATGCGCGTGATGGCGGATGGCTTGTGGTCAAAGGTTCTCCGGTAAAATTATTGACACCAAGTTCTCCCTAGGTCAAGGCCTCGTCATAGTCGCGGAAACACTGGTGCTTGCTTAACGTGCACCGAGTAGTGGACTTTTTTGGTGTCCGCTGATAAAATAAAGCCATGCATACAGAAGCA
>JAJYHT010000008.1 GCA_021784595.1 Bacillota bacterium
GTGCAACTGCTATGAATCCAAGCCACGTACTGACCGCGATTTGTCTTATCCCTGCTCCCGTTCAGTTTTCAACAAGCCCTCGACGAGAGTGTCAAATTCTTTTTGCGAAATTAGACCTTGAGCGTAGCGCTCGCGTGCAATAGTCAAAGGATCCGCAAAAGAGTCAGGGAACCTCCTGACTGAGTGGCTATCTTGCATCATAGGCACTCCGCAACCTCCGCTATAATGCCTGTTATGCCCCGACGATAATCCGTGCCGAACTCCTTGCGACAACACCACGCGCGCTAAAAAAGCTATGAAGATCATACCGAATACCGGAAACACCCAAGCTCCAAAACCAAACATAACTGGCATGGCACACCACTCCCCTTTACTTTCTCCGACCAATGTTATGCAGCGATGTTGCCGGTGGCATTTATGCCACCGCCACAGCATAGGTTATCAATGGAACACCAAATGCTCAAAAACACATTTCGGCGAATCGCGATTAAATGTCTGTTGGCATCCGCTGCAGTCAAAAACCGTATTATGCTCAACGGCCATACGTGATCCAACCCCTGGGCGCTTCATCGCCCTTCAACATAACGGGGCAGACGCAACGTCTTGAGCAGGAGGGAATTTGACACCCTCGGTCACCACGCCATCGACCGCAATCCGTTCACCCGCCAACACTTGCAAAATATCCCCGGTCGCAATACTATCCATGGGTACCGTCTCCCATTGACCGTCGACTGTCTGGCGGCGCGCATCTCGGGGCCGCAATGCCAACAATTCGCTTATTGCGGCCCCAGTTTTTCCTTTGGCCACGGCTTCAAAGTACTTGCCCATTAGGATTAGCGTGATCACGGTCGCCGAGGAATCAAAGTAGAGCGGGCCTGCCACCATCAGGTCATACAAGGAAAGCGTCCACGCCGCTAGGGTACCGGTGGCAACCAACACATCCATGTTGGCATTTTTATGACGAAGGTTCATCCAGGCTCTTTGGGTAAATCCCCAGCCTGGACCCCATTGGACGATGGTTGCAAAGACGGCCAACATCCATCCGTTGGCCATCCAGGATGGCCCGAGATGGAATAAGTCGTAGAACATGCCTAGCCAGACCGGGATGGTCAAACCTATCGACCAGCCTAAACGGCGGCGCGCCGATTTCAATTCCAGAAGACGCGGATCCGTGCCTTCCGCTTCCCTGATGAGTTGCGCAGTGAAACCCGCTGCCTTTAAGTGGGCGATGAGGGCCTCAGTATCTCCCAATCCCCGAATGAGGTCGACGGTCATGCGCCCGGTAGCCATGTTGGTATGAACGCCAGCCACGCCGGGCATTTCTTGGACCGCTCGTTCAGCCCGCTCCCGCAGGGGTTCTTCATCCAGTCCCGCTACCGCTAAAGTGATGGTATCCGCTCGCACCTTATATCCCAAGTCTGTGATCGTCTGGATGATTTTGGGCACGGTCACGAATTCCGGGTTGAAACTGATATTGGCCCGTTCGAGCGCCAGATTCACCCGCGCTTGATCCACGCCCTGCACATGACTTAGGGCTTTTTCAATGCTATTAACGCAAGTAGCGCACGTCATTCCTCCAATGTCGAGCGCAATGCCTTGATCGGCTGCATCAGGGGATTCTAGTATGTGACTCGCCATTTGTCTCCTCCTGTTCTATCGATCACTCGTGTGTTTTACCGCCGTTGTCTGCATGGCACTGGCAAACCGGATGCTCCAAGAGTGCATGGAGAGGCGCATCGGGTGCAATCGCCTCGCCAGCGGAAAACGGCATATACTTCATCGCATCCACCAACTCATCGATAATTGGCGTGCCCATACCGTGACGAACGGCATCAGACACACAGGTCATTAAATGATTGCGCAGCATCAGTCGCTGAACCTGCTCCAAGCTTGCTTGCACAGCCGCCACCTGTTTCATGATATTGACACAATAGACTTCTTGATCGACCATGCGCCGTATGCTCTCCAAGTGACCTGCGGCTACTTTCAGACGCAATGCAGCATCTCGTTTCAAATCGGCTTCCACCAAACCACCTCCCCCCCCACCCGGGGTGGGGTACTATATGGTAATTATGCCTTGTGTTCCGTCACGCGTCAACACCTGAGAGCTGACGGCCCTACGAACGTTCTGCATTTTGATCCGGCCCCACACGAACCCGAATAAAACCTCTATCAAACCTTAGTCTCCATCTTGACGCGATAACACCAGAGATTGCATTCACTGTGGATGATGGTTATTTCCTAGTATTTGTGGGCAGCCATTCAAAAAAAACCTTAAGTGTGATATCGCACCAAAAGCAGCCTACGCTCCCCTCTTCTATTGTTCATATGAAAGACCTGGCTATTATGCGCATTATCCGCCATCCCGCATTCTCTCCCGTCAACGAGTGCCTTAGGCATGTAAAATAGGGTCTTGTGATGGTTTTTTGAAGGCTGTGCTTAGCTTGATGACCTCTCTGGAAGGTGTTTACCCTATCGCATTAAATCATCCCAAAAATACAATGCGCCTTGCCAGACGACCCGGCAGCGGCTATTGATTCGGCCAACTCCGATGATAGCGCTCGGATCGTTTTGTTGCAGGCTGAGGGGCTCCAGCATTTTGCGGTGGATACGGTGTGAGCTGGGCGACCGAACCAAGACACTTCCTCGGTTTTGGAGTTTGACACCGGCAGACGCTTGAAATGTAAATTTTGATTGGGTCTGACGAACTCAAACGACGCCATTGACTGGATGAACGTCAACCAAAACATGAAGCCTGGGAAGTGAAACAAGACCGTGGAACATACTTATCTAGGGGTATGGCAATGATTCGTTAAATTCCCGCCATAAACCATGTTTTGGTAAATTTCACGCCCTAATTGCTATCAAGAGTGGTAGTCAACCCGATTCGGGCATCGGATACCCCTCGGATCGACTTTAGATGGGCTTCGATTCTCCTGTATTGACGCCAAAGCCTCCGGGTCAAGGAGCGGTTTTTGCCAGCACGACCCTTACGAGATCCAGACAATGGCCATAAATGGCTAGAGATAGTACTGGAATGGAATCGTTGCCATACGCCATCTACGCATTCGATAAACCAAGATAAACTGTAGGAGGCCTTAGGCATTAGTCGGAGAACATGGGATCGCCGAGGGTGACACAAAGCGTGACACAAGTCCGTGCGCTTGTATGGTGGTGCAGCCTTTCCCGGGACTGGTTGACGCAGAGCACTTTTTGGTCAGGGGACGTACTGCTTCTCACCTCGTACTTAAAATGTCTTGACTAATATAATAGTTATACATATTATATTTGTGAATACTAAGTTAACGGGGGATGATGGCATGTGGGCATTCGAGCACACAATAACAACACCGGCTGGACTTACAGCGATTTGGAATCTGTACAGTGATATCACAGCTTGGACCGAGTGGGACCAAGGGATTTCCCACGCCTCGCTGGACGGGCCCTTTGCTGTAGGCACAAGTGGCCTGTTGCAACCGCAAGGACAGACGGCATTGCCCTTTCAACTCACGGAGGTGGACCCGCTCCAGGGATTTAGTGATGTCACAGACATCCCGGGAACGGGGATCCAAATTCACTTCACACACCGTCTGGAGAAAGTGGAAGAGGGTACGAAGGTCACTCACTCGGTGAGAATCACTGGCAGCAGTGCGAATGAGCTAATCTCGCACCTTGGCCCTGAGTTAACGCGCGGTATTCCCCACACCATGGAGCGATTAGCCGAGATGGCGCTGGCCCGGGAGCAGAGTCATGCGGACTGAAGTCATAGGCGCACAGTGCCGATTCTGGGTCGGGGTGGTCTCGGCTGCCCATGTGTCTTTGGGCGTGCAAGGACGATTTGCCCAACTTAACCACAAGAAGGCCGGGCCCCTGCGCAAGATGGCGCAGGGGGACTGGCTCGTGTATTATTCCCCGCGTACGGATACACATGGCGGCACACCGGTGCGAGTCTTCACGGCGATAGGGTGCCTCGCCGATGACCTTCTTTATCCATATCTGGCGTCCGAGCAGTTCATCGCGTTTAGGCGCCGCGTCCGGTATGTGCCATGCCATACCGCAAAGATTTCCGGAATGCCGGGCGCTCTAAGTTTCATTCAAGACTCCACGCATTGGGGATATCTCTTCCGTCGGGGGCACTTTGAGATAGGACGGGAAGACTTTCTCACCAATGCGCAGTCCATGTGGGGGGAAGCCTATGAGTTCGGAGTTTAATGACGCGCAGGATAGCCCAGGTTTTTTGCTATGGGAGGTGACAAATCTCTGGCAAAAAAAAATACGGCAGGCCTTGGAACCTTTAGCCCTGACACACATGCAGTTCGTTCTGCTGTTTTCTTGCCACTGGCTGGTCAGCAGAGGCGGCGGTGCGGATATTACCCAGGTCCAGTTGGCGCAGTATGCGCATGTCGACGTCAATGTGACTTCTCAGGTATTGAGAGTGCTGGAACAAAAGGGCTATATCACACGCTCCGCCCACCTTTCGGACACCCGCGCCAAGGTTATCGCTCCCACGCCAGCGGGCACTGAGCTCGCGTTGCGCGCAGTGCAGGTGGTTGAAGCGGCTGACCGGGAATTTTTCTCCGCCATGGGCAGTGAGCGGGAGCAGTTCATAAAGCTGATGCGCCGGTTGCGGTAAGTGTCCTCCCTGGTTGACCACGCCCATTTGCCAAAAAGATCGGTCTTACCGTCTATCCTTCATGCCACCTTGACGGCACGCCTCGAGGTCGTTCATGTGCCCATCACCGTGTTCACAAACCCGCCTTTGCGAGAGCCGCTCACAGAATGAAAATCCTGGCTGCCGCCAAATTTTCGGTGCTAAAACCATGTTAGGAACCTCATTTGACGGGATAGCGTGGCACACTCAAGAGGATTATGGCTTAATTGAACAAACACAGTCGATGGCGGCGGGATGACTCCTGTGGCGATTATGGGTCCTGTAAACGGGATCAGAAAAATGGAAAGAAAATGATAGATGGTTACACCATTTCCCAGCCGCTTTTCCGTGGGATCAGGGCAGGGAGGGAACAGACCGAGTGTAACACGTGCGGCCGCACGCCCCATGGTGACATATATCCCTAGAATATTAAGTATTTGCTTATTCATTTAACCATATCTATTGCTGTCCATCCCGGCCACCAACCGGGCCGAATCAGCGTCCCCCACCCCGACCGTCCTCAGACAGCAGCGCATCAGTTGATCTAAAAACTTATCAGGCTCGGCGGGCATTTCATAACCTGCCACCATACGACCAACTACCTCACTGATTGAGCCCACCAGACATTGTGCAGCCATACCGGTATCTTGAACAGGAATTTCCCGTTGAGCAATCGCTTCGTCGAGAAGACTGACAAACAAACGATCATATTGCCGGCGAAAGTCTAGCCGTGCTGTTTGCACTGGCAAAGCAATCGGTTCGATTAGCAAGGCATATGCACGCCCCGGCCCCCGTAAGGCGCGATAAACAAAGACCTCAATAACACGAACTAATCGGTCCAAAGGTCCATAGCTCGAATTCCCCGCAGCAGCCATACAGTGATCAATTTCCACTTGCGACGCCCGTCGAAACACTTCATCAAATAGGGCTTCCTTTGAGGGAAAGTAGCGGTACAGAGTGCCCACCGCCATCCCTGCCATTTCTGCCAATTTGGGCATTTGCACACTTTGATATCCCCCTAGGGATATCAAAGATAAGGCTTTGTCCACGATGCGGTCCCGATTTTCCCGATGATGGCGCTCCGTACGAGGTGTCGCTTGATAGGCCACGTTCCCCACCTCCGGCAATATAATGTGACTTGTGCGATGAACTGAAATGTGATTCACTTGATTGTAGCGTAAAATCCCGAAGTTTGCCTTATAAAGAGGTGTAGACACATGACAGATTCGATTTTCCTGTATGACGGCACCACCATTGTCCCGACAGAATTGGCGAGGGGTCCTTGGCATCCGAATTTCGCGCATGGGGGGGCGCCAGCAGGTCTCATTGCAACCCTGGCTAGTCATCAGATTCTAGAATCGGAATGGGGAATTGCCCGCATTGCGATGGATCTCATACGCCCGGTGCCACTGCGTCCACTCCAGATGCAAATCCATGCCCAACAAGGACAATCCGTGCTCCACCATTACATCGTATTGGAGGAAAACTCCAAACCATTAATCAACGCGCACATCGTGAGCATCCGCAAAAAGACTCTCAAAAATGTCTCATTTCCACCCATCGACCACCATGCTGCTGACATCGACCCATCCGCACTGGCGCCATTGCGAATTGCCGACATGCCCGATGACCAGCCGACGTTTTATTACACCGCAATGGATGTTCGAGCTCAGGAGTCATCACCCATGCCGCAATGGCGTCCAGCCTGGTTTCGTCTACGGTACCCGTTGCTACAGGGATATTCGCTATCGCCATTAGCTACCGCCTGTGCGGCCTCAGATTTTGGTAGTGGCTTTAGTTTTCCGCTACCTTTTAACCGCTACCAATTTCCTAATCTTGACATCAACATACTGTTCCACCGCGAACCAACCAGTGAATGGATCCATGTACAATCGCACACCACGGTCAGCAACACGGGGATGGGGATAACCGAGAGTGTCCTGTCAGACCTGTCCGGGCCGTTCGGGCTGGCGTTTCAAACCTTGTTGGTGCAAGAAAAAACCTGATCTGCCTCAGACGCAGCGTACACTATCAAGCTAAGACACGCAGAGAGTCATTACAGGGGATAGGAGTTGCCTTGGTCCGTTATCGTCCATCTTTGCGGACCTAGGGATTTTATGGCAGGCCGCGAATCCAGGGAGTTTTCGCGTTGAGACAACCAGTGGTTAAGCGCGGAGAGAGATGACCTCAATCGGTTGATCACGATCTATAGAAATGTACTAACGCCATGACAAAGCCCCCCATGAGGGTGCCCCACGGAATAAGACCGAGGCACATCCTAGAACGGCAATTCATCAGCCGTGTAATCGATTCCCAGCGAGCGCAACCAGTCGTTCAAGCCAATCCACAGGTTTTCGCATCGTTGGCGGATATGCCGACCGTCATCGAGTTTACCACCATAATCACGCGCACGAGTTCCTCGCAGACCCGCGACGAACCTGTACGATTCTTTACAAAAACACGCGGATTTTCCGCAGCATGAGCCACCAAAGCGCATCAATCGATCACACCCTGGAGATACCCATTTTTGCCCAGATCCTCTGTAGAGTCCCGGCCCGCCATTGTCCCATGTCCAGAATAGCCGCAACCGCTATTTGACGGCCCACTGCTCAGTGCGTGGTGCAGGCACTCCCAAAAACAATGGCCCTTAATTTAGAGGATATGGCAGTTCTGGCACTCTATTATTGAGGTGACGTGACTTATTGATCCACTAGCGAGAACACGGTCAGGTCTTCAACCGCAAAGTGTTCGGAAAGCTGCTCGCAGAACATGACCCAGTGCTTGGGATCGTGCGATGCCTCTAGACATTGTTGCCTCAAGATTTGATGCTGATACAAAAGTTCTGTGACCGCAGTGCCTGCGGTCCATCCAGTTGCTTGTGCGACCGGATAGACTTCCTGTTCTTCCAGCGCAAAGTGTTGCCTCAAGTCTTCCATAAACGCGTCATTCACCGTCTCGTCAGCACCAGGACCAACCGTTTTCAACCGTTCCAACAGATTTTGGTGGGTCTCTCGCATTGTCTCAATCAGACTCATCGCCATCCCCGCCTTTCTTCTTAAGACTACCGCTTTTGCCAACCATTTGTAAGTCTGACATTCACAGAACCTGCATAGGGTAGTGATAGGAGGCGACGACCTATGGATTTCAACGAATCATTGCGCCAAGCCCTGAAGGAATGGCGCAATGCCGAATCGGCATTTTTGCAGTCGGATCCGGAATACTGCGACTATCACATCTATCAACTCCACGCGGCCGAAGAGAAAGTGCGTTTGGTCCTGCGGCAAGCCCGCGCCGTGTGGGGCATTGCAACCGATATCCAACCCAGCCTGCCCTTTCATTGGCGCCGTGCGTTGGGAGAGAGTCAAATGGGCGACGCCGGAACCGTGTAATAGGGGTTGGGGTGGGCCACTCGTTGAGAGCCATTTTCCACCAACTCTTGAACCCACAATTCCAACATCAATAGCGCATAGACTTGACGCGACACGTTGGGTTGGTCGGGTCCCATCGCGTTTAACAGTCGTTCGACTGCTTGGGGTTGAAACCAGCCGCGTTCGCTAGCGCGCGTTCCCATTAGGGTGTCCCACGCAATTTCAGATAGTTTGCCCCCCAAAAGGGAAGTGAGGGGTGTGGGAAACCCCTGTTTAGGACGATGCACGACCGGCCCTGGCAGATGGCGCCGGGCCACTTCGCGCAAGATGCGCTTATCTTCTCTTCCGCGGCGCCGCAACGCCAAGGGAATCGATAAGGCGAGTTCCACCACCTCATGGTCACAATAGGGAACGCGCACTTCCAAGTTGTGGTGCATCCCAATGCGGTCCGCTTTGAGCAACACGTCATCGGGCAAAAACCACTTGATGTCAAATCCCTGCATGGCCTGCAGATCAGATATCGCCGCATGTTGAGACCAGTATTCCTCCACGATATCGGGTCGGTCGGCAGATGATATTCCCGGCATTAATAAACGACTCATCTGATCAGTCGAAAAAGTATATCCCACTCCCCGATAGCGTTCGGCCATCGGTTGCTCGGCGCGCGCCAGAGTTTTACTGCCAGGCCACCCCTGAGCAGCCCATAGACGCCGCCATGACCGTGGGATCTGCCGAATTCGCTCCAAACTAGCGGCTTCTCCATAGCCAGCGTAACCGGCAAAAATTTCATCGGCTCCCTCGCCTGACAACATTACCGTCTGGCTTTGCGCGGCAATGCGGGCGACCCCATCCAATGGCAGAACCGTTGGATCCGCCATCGGTTCATCCAGCACATACGCCAATTCTTTGACCCGCTCGGGCGTAATGGCCAGGTCCACTTCCACCCGATGCAAGGGCAGCCCAAAAGCATCTGCCACTTTTTTAGCCCAGGCGAATTCATCATAGCCGGGATACGATTCAGGAAACGCGGCCGACCAAGCCGATATCGGTCTATCCAAATTTTTCGCAGTCAGGGCAGCTAAAAGACTGGAATCCAGCCCACCCGACAAAAATATTCCCAACGGCACATCGGACACCAAATGGCTGGTGACCACTTCGTTTAAAAGCCCGTCTAGGCGATCCGCCCAGTAAGTAATGTCATAGGCATTTTGCGGGTCAACAATGTTGGGTTCCCAGTAAATCTGACGTTGACGGCGCCCGTCAGCATGCATTACCAATATTTCCCCAGGTCTCAACTTGGTCACGTTCTTCAATAGGGTATGCGGGGCCGGCACAAAGCGATGGCTCAAATAGGCGGGGATCCACTCTGTGTCGATCGCCGCTTGAAATCCTGGTGCAGCGACAAGCGCCTTTAGTTCGGAAGCAAACACCAACTGATCAGCTTGCTCCCACAGATATAACGGTTTTTGACCAATGCGATCCCGCGCCAACACTAAGCGGCGCCGTTTGCGATCCCAAATGGCCACCGCAAACATCCCAGAAATTTTTTCCACAAACCCCGTCCCATACTCTTCGTAGAGATGGACCAGCACCTCGCCATCGGCATGGTTACGCAATCGATGACCTTGTGCTTCCACCAACGCCTTCAACGCGGGATAATTGTACAGTTCTCCATTAAATATGGCCACCACCGCGTGATCTTCCGAATAGTACGGCTGCTTGCCCATAGCCACGTCCATGATCGAAAGACGCCGCATGCCCAATCCGATATTGCGTTCTGTAAATTGCCCCTCATCGTCAGGTCCACGATGCACCATTGAACCTAACATACCCGTCAGATCCGCCGCTCCAACCGCGCGATCCTTTCGCCAGATGCCTGCTATTCCACACATGGTTTTCCGTACCTCCAGTGAAGACTCTCGCATAGGGTACCAAACTGCGTCCCATAAAACTTTAGATTTTGATGAGAGTTTTTTAATACCGGTAGTATGTCCCATATTTGGCACAAAAAACGGAGGTGGTCCAATTCCACCTCCATCGCCATCCACGATACCTAATCCAAATAGTCTTTCAACTTTTTGCTCCGAGTAGGATGCCGCAACTTTCTAAGCGCTTTGGCCTCGATCTGCCGAATGCGTTCACGGGTCACGCCAAATACCTGCCCTACCTCTTCCAAAGTCCGGGCCCGACCATCGTTTAATCCGAAACGCAGCCGTAAGACCTTTTCTTCACGGTTGGTCAGCGTATCTAAAACTTCTTCCAGTTGTTCCTTTAAAAGTTGATAACCTGCAGCTTCAGCCGGTGCTGGAGCATCCTCGTCTTCAATAAAGTCCCCCAAATGGGAGTCTTCTTCTTCTCCAATCGGAGTTTCCAACGAAACGGGTTCCTGGGCGACTTTCAAGATCTCTCGCACCCGTTCCACTGTAATGCCCATTTCCTTGGCAATTTCCTCAGGAGCTGGTTCACGGCCATATTCTTGCAGCAGTTGGCGCTGCACCCGAATCAATTTGTTAATTGTTTCCACCATATGCACTGGAATCCGAATGGTCCGCGCTTGATCCGCAATGGCGCGGGTAATAGCCTGGCGAATCCACCATGTGGCGTAGGTGCTGAACTTATAGCCCTTGCGATAATCGAATTTCTCGACCGCCTTAATAAGACCCAAATTGCCTTCTTGAATGAGATCTAAAAAGAGCATTCCACGACCCACGTAGCGCTTAGCGATCGATACCACCAATCGCAAGTTGGCCTCCGCCAACTTGCGTTTAGCTTCCTCGTCGCCCGCCTCGATACGCTTTGCTAAAGTCACTTCTTCTTCAGCGGTCAATAAGGGAACCCGACCAATTTCCTTAAGATACATCCGCACCGGATCATCGATGGCGACTCCGTCCGGAATTGCTACTTCTTGGGCCACATCCTCGACCTCAGGCTCAACATCGTCAGGACCAGGGCCTGGTCCGTGATCGGGTTCTATCGCAATCTGCTCCCCTACCAGTTCGATGCCCAACTCCCCAAACATCTCGTAAATGGAGTCGATTTGGTCAGGGGGAAGGTCTATCGACTGCAGGGCATCCACGATCTCTCCATATGATAACTTGCCACGTTCCTGTCCTCGTCGAATGAGCGCTTGGACCTCATCAATTTGAGGCACCACGCGTTTTCCCTGCGCCATAATATCCCTCCTTTCCCTGTCGCGTTGTAGTGTGTACTCCATTTTTAGTCATCGACAACTGCTGCTGTTCTCGGCGCACTTCTTCCAGCAACTCAGGAGCGGCATCTCCCTTTTGTATCCGCTCTTTTAGATAATTCCACCGTTGAACTTGCCGTTGCCTTGCGATGGCTGCAATGTAATCGTTAATCGCCGGAATCCCTCCATCCGGGCCCTGATAGTGCACCGCTTCAACCACCAAAGGCCGTACCTCGAGGTCCACTATTTCCACCCAGCGAGCTCTGTCGCGTGCCGTTCCGGCTGCAATATCCGCTAACACTGTCTCCAATCCCAGCTCCTTTACCCACTCCTGCAACTGGTCCATCACGAGGGGCACCTGATCCGGATGGCGCAACAGCAAAGCCAACAACTGCACAGCATAAGACGCCAGGCGTGATGGCACCTGTGCCGTTCTCTCCATATTATGCCTATTTTTTCCGAATGTATGCCGTGCATCTTGCCAAACGCCAAAACTTTGTGCTAAAATGCTTGGATTAATTCGAAGGCGTTGTGCCATCTGCTCCAAGTACCCCATTTTTTCTACTGGATCGCCTACCACATTCCACAAAGGCTTAATCCGTTCCGTAAACTTGGCTTTGCCGCGCGGCGTCATAATTTCTGGATCAGACATCGCTTGATTAATGATATAGGTGAGATAGGGCATGCGCTGCTCAATCCCCTCTCTCAATGACTCTACGCCAAACCTGGCGACACATTCGTCAGGGTCCTTGACCCCATCTGGCAACCGTACGCAATTAACCTGCAACCCTGCACTGGACAATACCATAAACGCCCGTTCCAGGGCTTCTTGCCCAGCGCTGTCTTGATCGTACAGCATATCCACTTCCTGGTGAAAGCGAGCTAGATATCGAGCTTGTCCTTCCGTAAAACTAGTACCCAACGTCGCCACTGCTTGAGTGACTTCGGCTTGATGACACGCGATGACGTCAAAATATCCCTCCACGACCAACGGCCGTTGCCCGCGCCGCCAGGCAGCCCTAGCCCAGTGGCTGGCGTAAAGCAGGGTACCCTTGCGAAACAATGGCGTGTCTGGAGAATTCAAGTATTTGGGTTCCTGACCTCCCGATAGCGCCCGGCCTCCAAAACCCACCACGTGGCCATCACGATCCCAAATAGGAAACATCAAACGATCCCGCCATCGATCCACCACTCCTGAACTTTGCCGACGACGGACGACAACCCCTGCCTGCTCCATCTCTTCCGCGGTTACCCCATGCTTGGTTAAGTATTGCACCAAACCTTCCCACTGGTCGGGCGCATAACCCAACTCGAAGCGTTCACAGAGAGCCGGTGAAATCTTGCGCTTTTGGAGGTACTCGTCGTAAGCCAATGACTGGCGGGCGTTAACTAGAAAATATTCCACCGTCCACTCCAGCACCGCTCTTAGTCGCTTATAGATCCGTTGTTGCGGGTTGTCCGCCCCTCTGTCCAAAGGCGCGATCCCAGCTTGTTGCGCCAACCCTTCCACGACTTCCTTAAACTCTCTGCCTTCACGCTGTACCAAAAACGTAAATACGGTACCACCCGCATGGCAACCAAAGCAATAAAACAATTTCTGCTCTGGGTCGACACTGAATGAAGGCGTCTTCTCGTTGTGAAACGGACAGAGCCCCCAATAATTGCGCCCTTTGCGTTTGAGTGCGACATGCCGTCCGATAACCTCAATGATATCCGTGGCCTCGCGTACGGCACCGATCCACTCTTCATATTGTTGTTCTGCCATGCCGCATCACTCCCACGTCATGACAAAAATTCGCCATTAATTAAGATATTCCTGCTAGAGATCGCATCTTTCATCAAAAGGTTAAGTTCGCTACAATAGGCGAACCCCCCTCGCTATGGGGAAGTTCGCCTATTCGACGATGAAACTTAATGGCGAAGATTGGCTTGGGCGGCCGCTAACCGGGCAATAGGCACCCTATACGGTGAACAGCTGACATAATTTAGCCCCACCAAATGACAAAATTCAATTGAGTTGGGATCCCCTCCGTGCTCCCCGCAAATCCCTACGGTGAGATCGGGACGAGTCCGGCGTCCTTCCTCCAAACCAATCTGGATCAGTCTGCCTACGCCTTCGCGATCCAGAACCATGAACGGGTTTTCGGTCAGGATTTTTTCCGCCATATAGGTGGGAAGAAATTTTGCTTCGGCATCATCCCGGCTATATCCAAACGTCGTCTGCGTTAAGTCATTGGTGCCAAAAGAAAAGAACTGTGCATCTTTGGCGATCTCGCCCGCAATTAAGGCAGCGCGGGGCACCTCTATCATGGTTCCAATGTGATACGGCAGATCTTGGCCCGTTTCCTCGCCTACGGATTGGTTAACCTGGGCTACCAAATCCCGCATGACTTGCAATTCTTTAACCGTTCCCACCAAGGGTATCATCACTTCCACCACTGGGTTCAACCCTTCTTGGATAAGTTGGGCTTCGGCGCGAAAAATTGCTTCAGCTTGCATAGCATAGATTTCGGGGTACACAATTCCTAACCGCACTCCCCGAAACCCCAACATCGGATTAAATTCAAAGAGTGTCCGGGAACGTCGTAGAACCGCTTCCAACCGCACTGTCTCTTTGTGGGAATTGTCAGCGCGGGCTATGTTGAGTGCACGTTCGGTATCTTCGATATCAGGAAGAAACTCGTGCAAGGGCGGATCTAGCAGTCGAATCGTCACCGAATATCCATCCATGGCCTTGAGGATTCCGTAGAAATCGCCTTGCTGCATGGGGAGCAGCTTGGCTAAAGCCATCTTTCGCTCATCCAAAGTTTCTGCCAAAATCATCTCCTGCACTGCCGGCAGCCGGTCATGCCCCATAAACATATGCTCGGTGCGGCACAAGCCTACGCCGTGGGCACCCAACTCGCGCGCTAGGGCCGCATCTTCGGGAGTGTCCGCATTGGCTTCAATACCGAGTTTCTTATGGGCGTCAGCCCATTCCAGAAGGCGGTTGAACTCAGGAGAGAGCCCGGGTTCTACCGTGGGCACCTGACCCAACACCACGCGCCCGGTGCCGCCATCAATGGTAATCACGGCGTCTCGTTCCACACGCACTTCACCTGCCAAGAAGTACCCTTGGGAAAGAACAATTTGAATCTGGTCACACCCAGTGACTGCCGGCTTTCCCATTCCACGCGCCACAATGGCCGCGTGAGAGGTCATGCCTCCGCGACTGGTCAACACACCCTGGGCCGCTACAATCCCATGGATGTCATCGGGCGTCGTCTCCGGACGCACCAGGACCACCGCTTCTCCTTGGTTGCCCCGCCGCTCTGCCTCGTCGGCATCAAACACTACTTTGCCTGATGCTGCACCCGGCGACGCTGGCAGCCCCTGCGCCAGGACATCCAAGGGAGCGTCTGGATCAATTTGCCGATACAAGAGGCGGGCTACTTGGTCGGGATCTTGTCGCAACAAGGCCTCAGGTTGTGTGATCACGCCATCATCCACGAGGTCCACCGCAATCTTGACGGCGGCGCGCGCCGTGCGTTTTCCGGTACGTGTCTGCAACAAGTATAAGGTTTGGTTCTCTACGGTAAATTCAATATCTTGCATATCGCGATAATGGGTCTCCAAAAGGCGACACACATCGGTCAGCTCTTGAAAGGTTGCCGGCATTTCATCGGCCATCTCTTCAATCGGTTTCGGTGTGCGAATGCCAGCTACAACATCTTCGCCTTGCGCATTGATGAGATATTCGCCATACATTCCTCCGTCCCCTGTGTTCGGATTGCGGGTAAACAATACCCCGGTTGCTGAGGTGTTGCCCATGTTGCCGAACACCATCGATTGCACATTGACCGCCGTGCCCAAGTCATTGGAAATTTTGTTCAGCCGTCGATAGACAACTGCTCGCGGATTCTTCCAAGAATCAAATACCGCACGAATCGCCATTTCCAGCTGCTCACGAGGGTCAGTGGGAAAATCTCGTCCCGTGGTGTGTTGGACCAATGCCAAGTACCGCGAGACCAGTGTCTCTAAATGTTGTGCGGTGAGACTTGTATCTTCTGATACCCCCACTTCCGATTTAAGATCCGCCAAGATCTGCTCGAAACGGTGATGTTCCATGTGCATGACCACATTGCCAAACATCTGAATAAAACGGCGATAACTATCGAGCGCAAACCGAGGATTTCCCGTCAACGCCGCCAAACCCTGCACCGTTTCCCGATTCAGTCCCAAGTTTAGGACCGTATCCATCATTCCTGGCATCGAGATGGGCGCCCCTGACCTCACCGAGACCAACAGCGGCTTGGCCACATCGCCCAGACGCTTGCCGATTTTATCTTCCAACAGGGTCAAATTTTCCCACACTTGATCCATCATTCCTTGGGGATACGCTCCCGAATCCTGATAGACATTGCACGCTTGGGTCGTGATGGTAAATCCCGGCGGCACTGGCAGCCCGATACGGCTCATTTCCGCCAACCCGGCACCCTTTCCTCCCAATAGATCCTTTTGATCTCCATGGCCTTCTTCAAACCGAAACACATAGCGGGTCATTTTCAAATGTCCTCCTCGCTTAGCGGCGTTTTAGTTCGAGTACCCGACTAGCAGTTTCTTCCACTGCGTGGTTACTAACATCAATCACAGGACATTTCAAACGGGTGAAGATATCCCAGGCATAGTCTAATTCCGCCATAATCCGATCAATGGTGGCATACTGGGCTGAAGACCCCAATCCCAAGGTCTTTAGCCGCTGGCGTCGAATACTCATGAGCAATTCAGG
Source organism: Bacillota bacterium (assembly GCA_021784595.1). Classification (GTDB taxonomy): domain Bacteria; phylum Bacillota; class Sulfobacillia; order Sulfobacillales; family Sulfobacillaceae; genus Sulfobacillus_C. The sequence continues at coordinate 15,975 of JAJYHT010000008.1, forward strand.
GTCGATAATAAGACCTACGGCTTTCTCCCGCCCTGCGGCAAACACTTCCGCCGGCACGGGAATTTCAGGTACCAAGGGAACGTTGGCCACCTTTAACCGATGGTTGGCTAAATAAAGACTGACGGGAGTCTTGCTGGTTCGCGAAACTCCCAGCAACACCACGTCAGCGTCCCGAATTCCCCTTGGATCTTTGCCATCGTCATATTTAACGGCAAATTCCACAGCTTCCACCTTGTCAAAATAATCCCGGTCCAACCGATGACTTAAACCGGGCACCAGTTGCGGAGAAATCCCAAGCACTTCTTCTAGCGCGTCCAATACCGGGCCCATGATATCAACATGGGGCACTTGGCGCAGTGTGGCAATTTCATTTAGATGCTCGCGCAATTCCGGCTTCACCAAAGTGTATACAATCACCGCACGTTCATGGGCGGCACGCTCCACCACACCATCTACGCCAGCCATGTCGGCAACGTGAGACACACGCTCAACTTTGATCACGCCGCGATCCTCAAACTGGATCGCAGCGCCATGGACCACACGTTCCGCCGTCTCCCCTAAGGAGTCAGACACGATATAGACCCGAGCCTCTTGTCTCATGTGTTGTTATTCCACCACGCTTAGATCAAAGTATCGTCGCAGGCCCTGATTCACCCACGACAATAACGCCAAACGGCGCTCTCTTACTGCTTGGTCTGGGTCCATTATCAGAACCTGGTCAAATACCGCATTAACCGCCCGCGCGGTATGCTGGGCATGCTGCCACCATGAGTCTGGCGACAATTGCCCATCCTGCAGGGGCTGGGCAGCCTCAATCAGTGCCTGTTCAACTGCCTGATACTGATATCCGTGTTCTACCATCCCTGGCGCCTCCCAAGACCGCTCTTTAGGCACTACCCGATCCACTCGCTTGAATGCTTGAGCCACTGTCATCCACTCTTTGTCCCGAGTTAGCTCTAAAAGCCATTTTATGCGATCCCGCACGTTGATCCATGGTTGAGGAATCATTAGCACTGCCCGGATTAGCGGTGCCGGAAACTCTTCGGTCAGATGATGTAAAAGACGCTGCGCTACTAAATCATAGGCTTCCTCCGCCACGGTTTGAGAAAATCCCGCCAGTTGCGCCGTCACCTTGATCATTTCATGGACAGCGCGATTGTGCAAGACCAAACCTTCGCTGGCCACCCGGCCGATGGCGAGCGCCGCCCGCCGCAGGCCAAAAGGGTCCTCGGAACCACTAGGCTTTAATCCGTTGGCAAACGCCATAACCAGCGTGTCCGTGCGGTCCAATAGCACCAGCCATTGTCCTAAGGCGGATTCGGGGATACGGTCCAGAGGGGATTTTGGTCGATATTGATCTTTTATCGCTTCGGACAGCCATGACGATTCACCCTCTAATTGCGCGTAAATCGCCCCCATCTCACCCTGCAGTTCAGGAAACTCCTGCACCACATGCGTCAGCAAATCCGCCTTAAAAAGGTCGATAGCGCGATCCGCTACCCCTAGTTCGGAATCCGTCAAATTCCACCAATCCCGAGTTTTTTGCCACATACGGTGCATGCGGTCCAATTTTTCGCCATAGGTTCCCATTCTCGCATGAAAAATCACTGACCGCAGGTTGCCAAGCCGATCTGCCAGACGCACTGCACGGTCCAACCGATAAAAATATTGGGCATCGGATAATCGTGCGCGCAACACTTTTTGATTGCCCCGCACCACCAAATCCAGACGGTCCCCGACGCCGTTTCGCACCCCCACAAACGCGGGCAGTAAGTGGCCTTGGGCATCGTAAATCGGAAAGTACCGCTGATGAACCTTCATGGAGGTGACCAAAACCGGAGCGGGGATTTGCAGAAATTCGTCATCAAAACGCCCCAAAAACGGCGTAGGCCATTCCACCAGGTTTTGCACTTCTTCCAACAATTCGGGATCCCAGTCGACCACGCCATCCACTGAACGCGCCAAACGTTCCCCCTCGGCAACAATGTGCTGTTGGCGGCCGACGATGGAAATCATCACCCGACTTTGCTCCAAGACCTTCCAAAAATCCTCTGGACCGCTATATGCCACGGCCTCGGGATGATCCGTGCGATTGCCATAGGTCAAAGCTTGGCTTTTCACTCCGGCCAGCGCCATGGGAACCAGTTGACCGTCGATCCAAAGTGCCAACCACCGCACAGGACGGATAAACCGGTAATCATTTATGCTCCAACGAATGCTTCGGGGAAGAGCAAGATTGCCAAAGGCCCGGGTCAAAATATCAGGGAACAACGCTGAGACCGATGCTACTGGTTGTGCCTTTGTTGCCGCCACATACCTTTTGCTGCCTTCCTCGATTTCATGGAGTGCTCCGGGCGCTAGCCCCACCCGGCGGCAAAAACCCAATAAGGCTGGCGTCGGGTTGCCATCCGTCCCATAAGCCACACTCCACAATGGCCCGCGCACTGTGTCCGAGCTTGGCGTCTGTTCCGCCAAGACTGAACCCCAAATGACCAGGCGCCTGGGCGTGGCCTCATGGGCCAGCGGTTTGTGGAACAAGCGATTTTGCCTCAAACCCTCAGTCAATCCTTGATTTAACTCTCCGGCTAGGACCGCCACGTATTGGCTGGGAATCTCTTCAGCCCCAATCTCCAGTAAAAACGGCATAGAATTCACGAGGACGCCACCTCCAACGGAGTGATTTGCGCCAAATAAACTTGGGCAGCGCGACGAGCCAGCTTGCGCAGGCGCCCTAAGTAGGCTTGACGTTCCGTAATCGAAATGACTCCCCGGGCATCCAGCGTGTTAAAGATGTGGGATGCCTTGACCAAAAACTCATATCCAGGCCGCAACACACCGGTTTCTATCAGGCGTTGCGATTCTTTCTCATAGAGGTCAAACAGTTGCAGCAGGACCATTGGGTCCGCCGCTTCAAAACTATAAGTCGCCTGCTCCCACTCGACTCGTTTGAATAAATCGCGATAATAGACCCCCGGTGCCCACTCGATGGACCAGATGTCATCAACGTTGGCCAAATAGCTGGTCAGTCGCTCCAACCCGTAAGTCAATTCGGCCGATACCGGGCGGCATTCAAATCCGCCCATTTGCTGGAAGTAAGTAAACTGGCTAATTTCCATGCCATCCAACCACACTTCCCAACCCAGGCCCCAAGCTCCAATGCTTGGCTGCTCCCAGTTATCCTCGACCAGGCGGATGTCGTGCTCTTTGCGGTTGATTCCTAAGGCTTGTAGACTGCCCAAGTAGAGCTCGACCACATCATCTGGAGCAGGTTTGAGCAGCACCTGAAATTGGTGGTGCTGATAGACCCGGTTGGGATTGTCCCCATAACGGCCATCCACCGGTCGCCTCGACGGCTGAACATATCCCACCCGCCAGGCATCCGGGCCCAAGGACCGAAAAAAGGTCAACGGGTTCATCGTGCCAGCACCCATTTCCAAGTCATAAGGCTCGGCAATCAATACGCCGGCCCGTTTCCAATATTCTTTCAATGTAGACACAACATCTTGCAACGTCGTCATGTGATTGCCACTTCCTATTCGCCATCTTGAAGTGCTGACAAGCTTTCTAAAAATTCCAGAGAGCGCGGACGCCGCCCTACCTGAGCCACCAGATACCGGTCTAGAAGTTCGAACAGTTCACGGTGCACGCGCCCATGCGCCTCGACCGAGCCAACCCGGGACGGGTCCATGTGCATCCACTGCCGCCATGTTTTCAGGGTGCCTAGGGAGACCTTAAAACTGGAGCGGTCCCGCATGCAATCAGCACAAAGCGCTTCCCCCTGGGACAACAGCAATCCGACTTGGCCTTTATTGTCGATTGGTTGGCGACATTGCACACACCATGTCCATTCTGGAGCGTATCCAGCTAATTCCAAACATCGCCACGCCACCGTCATGCCCACCGTAGCGGGCGCTCGCCCTTGGTTGAGCGCGTCCAGTCCTACCATTAGCCACTGAAAAGTTTCCGTGGACGCGTCATGTTCTGACCATAAGGTATCCACCACATCAGCCAAAAAGAGGCCCCAGCTCAAAGATTCCAGGTTGTTGCGCATCCTGCCAAAGCCTTGACCCAACTCTGCGCCCACCACGGTCAAAAGCGAAGACCGGCCCTGATATAATTCCACTACCGTGTAGGATAAGGGATAAAGGCCCGCCTGCAGCTTGCTTTTGGGTTTTCTCACCCCTTTGGCGATAGCTCCCGCCTTGCCGTGCTGCTTGCCAAATATGGTGATCAGGCTATCCGCCTCGCGATAGGGTCGAGACTTCAACACAATGGCCGCTTCCTGAAATTGTGCCATCTAGAGTTTCTCCGGGTCCTGATATCCCAAACGGGACAGCCACTGATCCTCACTACGCCAGTGCGGCCGCACCTTGACCCACAGGTCCAAGAACACCCGACGCCCGTAATATTCTTCCAAATCCTGCCTGGCTCCCTGACCAATTTTTTTAAGCATTTGCCCATGCTGACCAATTACAATAGCCTTTTGCGTCGGCCGCTCGACAAATAAAGTCGCCCGGACATACATCACCTGCTCGGACCGTTCAGTCCGCTCGTCGACTACCACCGCAAGTGAATGGGGAATCTCATCTTCTGTCAATTCCAAGGCCTTTTCCCGAATGATTTCTCCAACGTAAAAATCCTCGGTCTGGTCCGTCACCATATCGGGCGGAAAATACGGATCGCCTTCAGGCAGCAGGTCCATGGCCTGGTCAACCAGTGATTCCAATCCTTGTTCCTTTTCGGCAGAAATCACAAAATGCGCGCTATAGCTCATCAACGCCAAGTAAGGATCGACTCTTCCCTCAAGGTGTTGCACCAAATCTTTTTTATTGCCAATCAACCACGTAGGAATTCCCGTTTTCTGGCACATATCGGCGACCCATTGATCTTCTTCACGCGGAGGCTTGGAGATGTCGACAATATGCCAAATAAGATCCACGTCGCCCGCAGCGCGTTTAGAGGTCTTGACCATGCGCTGGCCCAACAGATTGCTCGCCTTATGCACGCCTGGAGTGTCGACCAGAATTAGCTGCGCATCTTCGCGATGCAATATACCCTGAATGCGGTTTCTAGTCGTCTGCGGCTTAGCCGTGGTGATGGCTATTTTTCTTCCTAGCAAAGCGTTCAGCAAAGTAGATTTACCCACATTGGGCCTACCTACTAGCGCTGCAAAACCGGAATGATAGCTCACCTCGATGCCTCCAAATCAAAACTGTGTGGCAATAACGCACTAAGTTCATATACTTCGGGGTGTTGCAGGTCATCGGCCGCCGCACAAAACACGGTCATCTCTCCAAACTCCCGCAATACCTGCCGGCATGCCCCGCAAGGTGTCACCGGATGTTGGCCCGCCACCACCGCCAGCGCTAAGAACTTTCGATGGCCCAGGGCCACCGCCGCAGCCACTGCCGCTCGTTCTGCGCACAGACTCACGGGGTAGCTCGCATTTTCGACATTGCAGCCAACTACGATAGATCCATCCTCACACCACAAAGCAGCCCCCACGGCAAATTGTGAGTAAGGGCTGTAAGAGCGCTTTTTCACCTCAAATGCCGCATCAATGAGCGCTGCCATATCAATCATTAGACTTCTTCCCTCTTTCTTACTGCCTTTAGTCCCCACTCACCGGGTTCCACTGAGGTCAGGCTGTTCTGGCGGTAGTGTGTCCTCTTATACCGGGCTTATGATGGGCTCTCTTTTGGGCTAAGTCGTCGAATTAGGACACGTGTGACACGTCGCCCCGTCACTTTAGTCACCGTGAACTCCAGTCCATCCAATGACACCACTTCCGCCTCAACCGGAGCACGTCCCAACAGATGCAAAATCAACCCGCCTACCGTATCAAAATCTTCATGCGGCAAGTCGACGTCAAACATTTCATTGACTTCGTCCAACGAGGCCAACCCTTCCACATCAATGGTATTGTCGTCGACCCGCCGGATCGCAAGCTCTTCAGTATCGTATTCATCTTGAATCTCACCAACGATTTCTTCCAACAAATCCTCGATGGTGACAATTCCCGCGGTCCCACCATACTCATCCAGGACCACTGCAATGTGACTGCGCCGACGCCGAAAGTCCGCCAGCAATTCATCGACTTTCTTAGTTTCCGGCACATATTGCACGGGACGCACCAAGTCCTGCACTGGCGTCTCAGGGGGGCGTTCCTTAATATAAAGTAAAATATCGCGGGCATAAAGCACGCCTATCACATCATCAATGGTTACCCGATAGACCGGCAGCCGCGAATGTCCCCACTGGATGACTGCATCCCAGGCCTGTCCCAGCGTTGCCGTGGACGCAAGAGCCTGCACATCGATCCGGGGTACCATGACTTCGCGCACCACCGTGTCGCCCAAGTCAAAAATTCCTTGAATCATCTCGCGCTCTTCCGCTTCCAAAAGCCCTTCTTCTTCGCCCACTTCCACCATGGTGCGAATTTCTTCTTCTGTGATTATGCGCCCGCCTTCGGCTCGTCCGCCCAACAATCGGATAAAGCCGATCCCGATCCAACTGAGCACCCTCACAATAGGGTAAAAGATGCGTGCCGACACTTCCAAAAAAGGGGCTAATCGAAGAGCTACCCGTTCTGGGTTATGCGCCGCAAAGGTCTTCGGTGTAATTTCTGCAGCCAGTAAAATCACCAGGGTCATCACAATGGTGGAGATGGTGATACCGTTAGATCCAAAATAGCTGATAAAGAGAGCCGCTCCCACGGTGGATGCGACAATATTGGCCAGATTGTTTCCAACCAGCACTGTGCTTAACAGCCGATTCGGCTCGCGAATAAGGCGTTCCAACCAGGTAGCTTTTTTTACCCCTTCTTCCGCCAATTGACGGACTTTGCCGCGCGATAGCGCCATCATGGCAGTCTCAGCCATTGAATATAATGCAGACATGCCCACCATGACAACTAAGAAAGCAATGGGCCCCCACGGGATGTGCTTCACCGGTTCTATTCGGGCCTCCTTCGTCTATCGCCTTGCGATTGCGGAATCCAAATCACTAACCCCAATACTGCCATCAACACTAACAAAACAAACACCGTCACGCTAGGGGTACGGTTCCATCGTACCATAAAGTCGTGACCAATCCTGCCCAGCCGAGGAAGAAATACCCATACTCCTAGCAAGGCAGCCCCAATGGCCGCCAACAGAACGGCCCCCGCACCCACATCTTTTGCCGTTTGCGCCAACGGATGCAAGGTGGGACTCGCCAAGTCTACCGTGGCTTCGATCGCCGTGTTAACCATTTCGGCCACCATCACCACCATTACGGCAGTCAATACAGCGATGAACTCTCGCCGCGGCAATTCCAGCAGCCAGCCCAGCACCATCACTAAAGTTGCCGAAAATAAATGAAGCCGCATGTTGCGTTGCGTTTGCAACGCGTACACCAATCCGTTAAACGCATAATGAAAGGACTCTCGTAGATTTTTAGCGCGCTTCACGAGTCAATCCCAAGCCGGCTAAAATCGTCTCGGTTTTTTCCATCATTAACGCTTCATCATCGGCAGTTTGATGATCCCAGCCCAAAAGATGAAGGATACCATGAACCGTTAAAAATGCCAATTCACGGTTTACACTGTGCCCATATTCGATGGCTTGATCTTGGGCACGGTTCACCGATATAACCAAATCCCCTAAAACTAGATCGTCGGGGTCGGCATCTTCCCCTTCGCGTTGAGCAAAAGACAGCACATCCGTCGTGCGATCAATCCCCCGATACTGAAAGTTCAAGTCGCGAACCTCATCGTCCGTAGTCAGCACGATGCTGACTTCAGCGTCTTGGAGGCCTGGCAAACTAGCCAGCGCTGTTTGGGCCACCCGGCGTACCGTTTCCTCCAATGCGCCGTATGGTTCGGGGCGGCTTTCCACCCATATTTCCACGCTTCTTGCTCCTCTCCATTTCTTTTAATACCTGTTCTGGATACTCAATGCGCTGGTGGAAAGCTCCGGTCAGTACCCTGGTAAAGGTTCGCGCCACCACATCTAATTCTTTTAATGTAAGGTTGGACTCATCAAGTTGTCCATCCGCCAGGCGGTCTTTGATAATCTTGCGCACCACCTGCTCAATAGCCGCAGCTGTGGGATGTTTCAGCGTGCGCGTCGTAGCTTCGCTAGCATCGGCCAACATCACAATCGCGGTTTCTTTGCTCTGCGGCTTGGGCCCATCATACCGAAAGTCGGCCTCAAGGACCCCGTCGCCCGTGTCAGCCTCTACCGCCTTGCGGTAAAAGAAGCTGATAAGCGTCGTTCCATGATGTTCGCGGATAAAATTCACAATGGCCTCCGGCACCCGATATTCCCGAGCCAAGTCTATCCCATCTCGCACATGGGAGGAAATAATTAAGGCAGAGAGACTGGGCGCCAGTTTGTCATGTGGGTTTTCCGCGCCAAATTGATTGTCTACAAAAAAATACGGACGTTTCGATTTCCCAATATCATGATAATAAGCCCCCACCCGCGCCAAGAGAGAATTGCCTCCCACCGCTTCGGTGCCCGCTTCGGCCAGGTTTCCAACCATGATGCTGTGGTAATACGTGCCAGGCGCTTCGACCAAGAGTTTTCTCAATAGCGGCTGGTTGGGATTAGATAATTCAATTAATTTCATAGCGGTAATCATTCCAAAAGGACCCTCCAGCAGTGGAATGGACCCCATTGCCAAAATGGCTGAAAAAATCCCGTCTAAGACTGCCCATATCAATTGCTGCCATACGGGCGCTTGCAACAAGCCCGCCCCCTGCATCACATCGAGCCCGAGCAAGGTCACCATGTTGGCGATTCCCACCATCACCCCAGCGCGAATGATGTCATATCGTTGGGACAGACGGCTGACTCCAAACACTCCCGCAATGCCGCCAAAAAACGATACCAACGCGACGTTCAAATCTGCCCCAATCAGCGTGGCGATGGATAACGAAAGCAGTCCCGTGACCACCAAACCCAATCCGGTATCAACCAAAGTGCTGACCATGATTGCCGCCGTCGGTACAATGAGGTAGTTCAGGGCTGAAAATCCCGCCATTGTGTCTGCGGCAAGCACCGCGACCACCAAAATCACGCCCGTAATAAGCGCCACCGACTGGGATTCAGCTTGTCGGCGACGAAGAAACCACAGATAGCCAGCCACCAACGCCACAATGACAGCGGAAAACAGAGCCGACCCGATAATAGGGCCAGGATTAAATCCTTGATCCAACAGACCCAATTCGCGCAGCACATTCACATCGGTAGCCGTCACAACCTGACCAGCTTGCAAAACTTGTTCGCCTTTTAGAATTTTAACTACTGGAACCCGTGCCATAGCAACCTGTCGCTGTGCCGTGGTATCGGCTTGGTTGGGGAACGAGTTGGGCGTGATAAGACTCTGGGACAAATCCGTCAAGAAAAGCCGCAGTCCCGGGTCGGCCTCTTCTTGGAGAACCAACTGCGCCACAAAGCCTTTAGCTTCATCCACCCCCACCGCATTGTCCCGCACTCCGTTATCGTTGCCCATTACTGAAGCCAGGATCACCGTGGAGTCCTGCTGCAACTGTGCCAAAGTGGCCGTTGGCAACGATAGGACTTCGCCCCACACGGCATCGGGCAACGCAATAGGTATCGCACGCGCTGCCGCCGCCTCTCTTAGAGGCATGGGAGCCGCTGAATCCTGCGCCAACACCAACAGCAGGGAAAAGTCATGCAAAACTTTTTGCTTCTGGGTTTGTAAGATACCGTTATTGGTGGTATACACTTCGGGCACCGACGCCGCGGCTTGTTGACGCGCTTTGGCGGTCGCACCCCAGTCAATTACCCCGTACGGCGCAACGACGTTGCGCGGTGCTAAATCGCCAACTGCTACATCGATGCGCTGGGCAAACAGCGTGGTGGTAAAAATCGCGGTCAAAAAAACCCAAATGACTGCGGCTATGGCTATCTGGCGTACCTGCCAAGCATTGTCATAATTCGATTTCTTCCGCCACTCACGCCACCATTTACGGCCTTTTAGAATGGTGTTCATCGGCCTCCTCTTCCCGTTCCTGCAAAGATGCTTCATACCGTTGGAATGCTTCGATGATGTGCGCCACCAAAGGATGTCGAATCACATCACGAACACTAAAGCGAATGACTGCAATGCCGCCGACCCCTTCCACGATATGAGATGCGGCATGCAGTCCAGAGCGTTGTCCGCGGGCCAAATCCACTTGCGTTACATCGCCCGTGACAACCATTTTGGACCCATAGCCAATGCGGGTCAAAAACATTTTCATTTGCTCATACGTCGTATTTTGAGCCTCGTCCAAAATAATGAAGCTGTTGCTGAGAGTCCGGCCCCGCATGTATGCTAAGGGAGCAATTTCAATCAACTGTTTCTCACGATATCTATCGACCGCTTCCGACCCTAAAAATTCAAACAGCGCGTCATAGAGAGGGCGCAAGTAAGGATCCACTTTACTCTCCAGATCTCCTGGCAAAAAGCCTAACTTTTCGCCCGCTTCGACCGCGGGCCGCGTCAAGATAATCCGTTCCACTTCATGGGCTTTTAACGCTTGGACCGCCATAGCCATGGCAATGTACGTCTTTCCGGTCCCAGCCGGGCCAATTCCAAAAATTAATGAGTTGTGGCGAATCGCCTCAACATATTCTTGCTGCCCTAAGGTTTTTGGCCGCACCACCCGTCCTTGCGTCGTGGTATAAAGCGCTTCAGTCACCAGGTGCAAAAACTGTCTCTCTTTTCCTTCGCGCACCGCCAGCAAGGCTGTATCCACCGTGTCACGGCGCACCGGCTGTCCCGAAGCGACCCATTGGGCCAACAGATCCAACACTTCCCTGGTTAAACGCTGCGCATCATCTGTCCCCTGGATTGCAATAACGTTGCCGCGCGCAGTCAACTTGACCGCCAACGCATGTTCTATCACTTTAAGATGCTCGTCGCCACGACCAGCGACAGCCGATGACGCTTGATTATCTGTAACCACCCATTGGGAAAGTGGCAATCCGTGTCCCCCTTTTTTAGTTCGGATCTTTAGGAACAGCAATATTTTGGTTCACTATCCAGATTACGGTGACCCATACGCCTTTTGCCGTCCACCGCACTCGTCGCGTCTTATGCCTTATAGGCCCTAGTTTCTCCACTGAGCGAGCCAATTCATCCGTCGCTCGCGTTGTGGCTTGGGCCAAAGCATTTTTAGCCGACAGCCGATAAAAGCTGGTTGTGGTTTCATTATATACTATCTTAAGCATTTTCATGGGAAGGTTGACACCTTTGAACCGCAGTGGGTGCACGAATCGGTGCTCCACATAATGTGCAAACGGAATGGCTCCATATCCTGCGTATTGCCAGGGCGCCAAATCCTGCACCCAGATAAACTGCTGCACAAATCGCTTGCCAGTCAGTTTTCGGTCGGGTTGGCGAAAAGGCTGAAATACCGTTCGCACATGCCCTACATCAGCCCAAACATCTCCTTCGGCTGGCGTACTTATGGTCTCTTCGCGGGGGGCATTGCTTCCCTCCGCAGGTAGCGGCATGGGAGCCGACACGGCACCTCGAATTAAAGTTTGCCCGACTTTGACAGTATCTCCGACCCTAACTTCAGGATCGCCCATATAAACCAAAATTTTTGTAATGCGTCCTGGGGCGTTGGCCACCATCTTGGCATAAATGTGGGGATGGGGGCGGGGAACCAGCACAACCACTTGAATACTGGCGACGACGCCTTCAATGGTGATTCCTATCCAGGAGTACTGCGGCAGTGCCTTGGCCATCGCAGCCCTAATCTTCGGCAAGTCTAGTTGTTTGCGCAGGATGCCCACTTTTAACCCGCTGTCCTGGGCCACCGTAATGATTTGCTGGCGTGCTGCCTGAGGCAAATTTGGCGTTATCGCATCAATTACCCACACCCGCGAGAGAGTGTATATGACCAACACTACCGCGGTTAAAAATCCTACCCATAAGAAAGGTCGATGCCGCGATCTGTCCCATTCAATAGGGAAGCCTCCCTTATTTAAGAGGGCCAACGTAAGATCATGGCTTTGGCCATATTCCAGCATGGCTGGCACTGCAGACAATGTAGCATAAAAAGAGATCGGAACCTCGCTTTTGCTTAGTCCCCACAAGCGAAATCCCATAGCTGCCAGATGTGAAATCAGGGACTCCACATTCGGGCCCGCCGCCGCCACCTTGACCCAACCGAGAAACAGCCGGTACACCAGATCACCCATGTCGTCCCTCCTGGAAAGACAATGATCGCACCGTGCCAGTCAAGAGAATCTCGTTGCGGTCTATCCACCCGACCACCAATTGCTCACCAAAAACCACAAGATACCCGCCTGCAACCCGAATCAACACCCGTTGCGCGTCATAGGTTTCAATACCCAAATGATTTTCCAAACGCAGTTGCAGATGTCCAATGACTTCAATGCGGGGCACATTGACCAAGACTTCCGGCGGTATGCCTAGCATCCCTGATATTCGACCCAAGGTGCGCCCTTTATTCATAGCATCCTCCCTCGTTGCCTCGTCTCTAATTTTCATCGTATGCAAGGCTTGGTCACTCAATGATCAGACAAATCCCACTCGAGAAGAGGGAACCGGCTGTATGATGTCGAATGCTCTATTCAACCGTTTCGTCTGTGGGGGGTTGTTATGAATATTGCAGAGCGATATCCGGCCCAAGCCGCTCCTAAAGTAGGGGTGGCCAAAATAACCACCACGCGCCAATGTTGGATGCAGTGTCGCTTTTGTGACTTTAGTCAATTTGCGCCACTGGTGTTTGGGGCAGATATTGACCCTTGTTTATCCCTCTCCAAAGCAGAAACGCAACTCAAAAGACTAAACCCCGCAGTCAAACTGCTTAAAATTCGCGGAGGACTCTCATTTCGTGAACCTTTTAGCTATTTTCGAGCTTTGGTCAAAACTGCTGCCAAAATGTTTTCTGGTCCCATTCAAGCATTTTCTCCCATTGAGCTTTATCAATGGCACCGCATCGAACAGCGGCCTATACGCGACCTGTTGGCTGAGCTGCGGTGGGCTGGGGCCACCCAGTTAGGCCCCGGAGGCGGGGAATCTTTGGTCCAGCCATGGCGGGACCGTCTCTCTCCCAACCGCCTAGACGCAGAGGCTTGGTTGTCTTTAGCAAGCTTGGGGTGGGAAACCGGAATGCCTCCTAGTGCCATGATCTTGGCCGGACGGTGGCTTGCGAAAGAAGATCTGGCCCAGCATTTGCATTTGTTAACCACCCAATCCTGGCACCATCTTGAAGTGAAAATTATGCGCCCCGTCACCCTGCATCCTGAACTGGAGCCGATCCATTTGATTGCCTTATGTCGTCTCGTCTCCGAGATTAAAGAGAAAATGCCCGATACACCGCTCTACGTAAACGACCCCTCCTACCCATTAACAGACGATGCATATCTGTTGTTGACACGAGCCGGGGCGGACGGGTTTTATACCACATTGGAGGACATTGAACCGTGAATGAGGCGTTGCTGTGGATACCCACCCTGGATCTGACGTCTGTGCCCGCGCCGTATCATGAGGCATCGGCCAAGATGTTTTTAGCGGCTCACCACGGACGCGGGCATATCATCAGCCCCGACCCGCTGGTTATTCGCGTGCCTTCGCTTGCGCTCACCAGTCCCCGCCCGGGGTTTGCTTGCCATCTCATCTCCCAGAGCCCGATTCCCGATGGCCCGTTGGAACTGATCGATGTAACCATTTCGTGTCCCCGTGGAGTGCAAGATCCCCATCTCGCGCGCCTGGACCAAATATTCAAGAAGGGGCCCGTTAGACGCGTGATTTTGACACGTCAGAGCCCCGAACAGAGCCTGAACGCCATTGCGCAAGCCTTGGACACCTTGTTGGATACTTTTCCTGAAATCCTCATAGCCATTGACGTCAATTCGTTTGGCTGGGATGCTGCCTCCCATTTTGCCGCAGAATATCCCCCAATCCTCCTGGATGGCATAGCAGACTCTGAATTGTGGCGTTTGATGGACTTAGCCCAAGTACTTCAACGGCCAGTATGGCTCGACGATTTCAGCCATCATCCCAAACCGGTTCCCGAATTGCCACAATATAAGATATTTGATCCGCCTCCTGTGGATGTGCACCGCATCCCATTTTCCAGCAGATTTCGATAGCACAAGGGGGTAACCAATTTGAGTGAGCTGGAAATTTTATCTACAAGGGAAGCCAAAGCCTTTATTTGCCAAGGAGTGGCCATTGTCGACGTGCGCAGTCTTCGCTCCTATTGCCAAGGGCATATTGTGGGATCGCTGTCACTGCCCGGCGGGCGTTATCAGCTCTCCCTTATGGCCACACAAAAAGAGTTGGCGGATCGCCGAGCCCTACTTATCGCCGATACGCCCACCACCGCCTATGAATCGGCCGAAGAGCTGAGCAGCGCCCGGGTCGCTGTGGTGGGAGCCTGGGTCACGTCAAGCGAAGGTTTCCAGCATGCAGGCCTGCGGACCAAATTTTTAACTGGCCTCAAACGGGCACACATCCCGTCATATCTGGCAGCGCATCCTGACACCGTAGTTTTTGATATACGAGAACGTCATGAGAGCGATCAATTCCCCTTGCCGTGGCTTTGCCATTCTTCGCCGCTTTCCAGTTGGCCTCGGTCTCTACCCGCTGTCGACCCCGACGATGCCCTGCTGCTGTTCGCAGACGATGCGCACAGGCCTTTGTGGGCCGCATGGGCTCTGCTGCAATGGGGTTTTCAAAACATCGCCTATATTAAGGAGCACTGAGCGCAACTGCCCGGACCACAGCCGGGTCGGGCACAACAATCCCAAAGGAAGGGCCGAATCGACCCGTGCGCTGATTGAACCAGATGCCCTGCGAGGGCCCGTCCAGTATCACCAGCCAAGGAGTGCCCCGTCGTCCTACCACCACCATGGTTGCCTCTCTCGGCGAGGGCCAAGGAAGCATTTTGCTCCATTGTGGACGAGTGCCCCGGTAGGATACAAGTCCCTGCACCGTCAATCCCCATAGCGGCCATCCAGGCAAAATAGCCAAAACCGCTCGGCGCACACCAGAAAATGAGTAGCGCATGGAATGACTGGCATTCTCGTGGGCGATCCATTGCCCAAATCCTCGCTGTCCACTGGCATAAGGGATGATGGCGGTGCCCCGCGCAAATCCTACGGTGCCGGCGGGAGCCCCGCCAGAAAATATGGGGTAGGATGGCCCATGGGCCGTGAGACCTATGATATAAGCACGGTGCGGATCTACTACAAAGGCAGACGGCATTCCCATAGGGCCCACAACCAGGGTGACAATTCCTTGAGGCAAAGACCGTCTCACCTTCTGCCAGCGGTTTTTTTCAAATCGCCAAACTTGGGCATGCGACGCTGAGGGAGTTTGGACTACGGCATAGAGTGCGCTCGACAACCAACGGATCGATAAAGCATCGTACGGAGCGGGCAACTGCGCATAAGGACGCACTTGTTGAGACCTTGTGATAGCAACGATATGGTGGCCTAAGGTAACCAAAATCTGGTGACTAGGGCCCGAAGTGACAATTTGGGTTTGGGCTACCAAACCTAATCTGCCCAGCTTGATGGGCCCCTCCTCGGGGTTTCCGGCCGCTGAGTAATGCCTCGCCCATAACCATTCGGCGCCCGCAGAACCGGGCGTCGCATAGAAAACGAACAAACTTTGGGGCTGAACCGACACCGAGCCACATCCCGCAATGGTCAAGATCAAACATAACAATAAGAAGCCTTTTGCCGACCGACGACGGCAAAA
This sequence comes from Bacillota bacterium, assembly GCA_021784595.1. Classification (GTDB taxonomy): domain Bacteria; phylum Bacillota; class Sulfobacillia; order Sulfobacillales; family Sulfobacillaceae; genus Sulfobacillus_C. The sequence continues at coordinate 31,713 of JAJYHT010000008.1, forward strand.
GGCCTTAAATACGGTGCTGTTCATACCAACGAAGACAGTTCTGCTTTCACCAATTCGGAGACTTGGCGTCCATCAGCCCGCCCGCGAGTTTTGGGCGCCAACCAAGCCATCACCTTGCCCATATCTTTAGGACTGGTTGCAGACACAGAAGACACAGCTTGCGAGACCAACACCCGCAATTCATCCGCAGTCAGAGGAGTTGGCAAATACTGAGACAGCAATTCCATCTCATGATGCAATTTGTCTATTAAGTCCTGGCGCCCACTTCGCTCAAAGTCAGGCAAGGCATCACGACGTTCTTTGAGTTCTTTGGCAATGACCCCTAATATGCCATCGTCGTCCAAGGTAATGCGTTCGCTCCGGGTTTCGGCGGCCAATATGGCCGCCTTGATACCCCGAATAACAGTAAGGCGGGCTTGGTCCTTAGCCCGCATCGCTCCCTTGAGGTCTTCACTCAATTGTTCTCGCAGAGACACAAGAGACCTCCTTACTTTACGCGTTTTTTTCTTGCGGCCTCAGATTTTTTCTTACGTCGCACACTGGGTTTTTCATAATGCTCGTGGCGTCGGGCCTCCGCGAGCACCCCAGCCTTTTGAATTTGGCGCTTGAAGCGACGGAGCGCGCTTTCCAAACTCTCATTTTTGCCAACCTTGACTTCTGACATTGTCTCCCTCCCCTCCACCCGAACGGGTCGGGGTAAGCTTCCCTCTATTATACGGGGCTAAAGGAAATTGTGTCAAACTGTCCTAAGGCGCGGCAAACCGTTACCAGGGGCGATACAAATGCCCGTACTTGGTGACACACTCCTTGCATAATGTGCTTTCTAAAAACCCCGACGCCAAGGAGGCCGAATGACGTTTAACCACAGGTTTATGACAAATATCGCAAAATTTAAGTTCGATTAATTTACCCACCCTAGGTCCTCCTTCCATGACCCTAGGATGACCACCAATGGGATTCGTCAGTCTAGCATTGTTGACCAAAAGTGGAAGTCTAACCTCTGATGCCACCCCGTGCATTCAAGAGTGCCAAAATCGTTACCGTGGCAAATGCACCAGCGTTTTCAGCACGAAACACATGATTGCCCAACGATGCCGAAATGAACCCCGCGCTGGTTAAAGCCTCTTTATCGCTTGGCGCCAATCCTCCCTCGGGACCGACCACCAAAGCAATCCGATGCGTTTGTTGCACTGTTTGAACCAACAAAGCCTCTGATATCAGAGGCGAATAAGGGTCCAACATAATGCCCACCGCATCCGCAGGCAATGCGATGGCTTGCACCGTTTGCAGAGCATGAATTTTAGGTACCTTTGCGCCCAGGCACTGTTCGGTGGCCTCTTTAGCAATCGTTGTCCACCGTTGCATTTTGTTAGGCGATATGCTGCGCACCTGGGAACGCTCCGTCACGATAGGAAAGAATTCGGCCACTCCAGCTTCAGTGGCCCGCTCAACCACCTCGGAGAAATGATCTTGTTTCAACAGCGATTGATACAACGCAATATCAGCCGCCAGTGGCAAAACAGCCGGCAGCGGGCGCAGCAAACGCACCGTACCGCTTTCGGTCAATTGGCCCTCAAAAACTTCTTGGGCCACTTTGATCTCTACGGAATCCCCTTTATTGCGACGCATTACCCGCCCTAGGTAGTGCTGCTGGTCGTCGTTGAGCAACACCAGGTCACCGTGACGCTGATCATCTTCGCACACCAAACGGATCATCGGGTTGCCTCCAGCGCCACCCAGCCCTCCCGCCGCTCTATCCAAGCCACCTGGTAGAACGTTGGGCCCAACGCGGCTAAAACTTCTTCTAGCCGATCGTCAACAATTCCCGACAACACCAAACGCGCTGTGGGAGTTGCATATTGTATTACATGGCTCCATTCTGCCACAATAATTTCTGTAATCAAGTTCATGACAATCAAGTCAAACGTCTGGAGCTCGACTTGGCTCAACGTCCCACTAACCACCTCGACTGTCACCCCATTTCGCCTGATGTTGCTGGCCAAGGCTGTTAAAGCCACGGGATCGGGCTCGACTGCCACCACCTTTGCCGCTCCTGCCTTGGCTGCTGCAATCGCCAGCACACCAGAGCCTGACCCTAGGTCCAACACGCGCTGGCCCAGCACCGGGTGCACTAGTATCCGTTGGAGACACATCTGGGTCGTGGCATGAGTCCCGGTACCAAAGGCCATGCCGGGGTCCAGCCAAATGGTGCGCTGTTCGGGAAACGGCGAGGCACGATGCCAAGCAGGCATAATGACACGGTCGGACACGACGATCGGAACGTAATACTGCTTCCAATTGTTTTCCCAATCCTCGGCCTTCACTGAGGCAAAAGACGCTTGTGCTCCAAATCGCGCGAGAATCGCCTCCTGACGCCACTCCCACCTGTCATCAGAAAGAAAATAAGCTCGCACAAAGGGTTCCCCAGCTGGCAGACGAATATCAGCAAACGGGCTGTCGACAACCAGCCCGTCTTCCCATTGAAGCCCATCAGCACCAATCCCATACAAAAAATCCTGCGCCTCTTCCAGTGCCTTTGGATCGGCCACCAGGATGGTGACTTCCCAATACGACAACGGCGGCATATTAGCGGCCCAAGGCATCTTTGACCTTGCGTAAAATGCTTTTATCTTCCGGCAGCACATTTTCCTGCCGCATTTCGGCCCACATATGCAACACTTCACGTTCGCGATGGTTGAGGTGCGTCGGTACGGTGACCTGGACCCTGACGTTAAGCGACCCTCGGCTTGCCATATTCCCGAGTCTAGGCAATCCCTGGCGTGCCATTTTGAACACAGTGCCGGTTTGGGTGCCGGGGGGAATATGCAATGGCTCCTCGCCCTTTAACCCTTGAACCGTGATGTCGGCGCCCAGGGCTGCTTGAGCAAATCCGATCGGCACATCGCACCACAAATCGTCTCCCTCGCGACTAAATTTGTCGCTCTCTTTCACGTGAATGAAGACAATCAGATCGCCGGCCGGACCACCCCTCTGACCCGCACCGCCTTCACCACTGACCCGCAACCGTGTCCCCTCGTCCACCCCTGGGGGAACTTGCACGGTAAGGCGCTTTTCGGCTCGGATTTGGCCTCGCCCACCGCACTGAGTACAGGGATGCGGGACGTAGCGACCAGTCCCGCGACACCGCGAACAGGTTTCCACTTGCCGAATGCGTCCCAAAAAACTTTCCCGAATACGTTCTACTTGGCCAGTCCCGCGGCATTGCGGACACGTCTCAAGACGGGTGCCAGGCTCAGCTTGGTTGCCATGGCAATGAGGACAAATCTCATCTCGCACCAAGCGCACTTCTTGCTCGACGCCGTCTACCACGTCTTCAAGCTCGATCGTCAAGTCGTAACGAAGGTCCGGTCCCCGTTCTGGCCCCGACCGCCGAGACTGGGTGGCACCGCCGAAAAACATATCAAAAATATCTCCAAACCCGCTAAAACCAAAATCAGCTCCCCCAGCAGGGCCAGCTCCCGCCGCCTGATGGCCGAATTGGTCATATCGAGCCCGTTTTTCTGGATCCGATAAAACTTGATAGGCTTCGTTAAGCTCTTTGAATTGTTCCTCGGCTTGGGTATTGCCAGGATTGGCATCTGGATGATGCTTGGCTGCCAATCGTCGGAACTGCTTTTTGATTTCGTCTGGGGAAGCCCCGCGACTAACTCCCAACACTTCATAATAATCCCGTTTCGCCATGAATGACTTCCCTCCCCTGCTTGAACGTTATTCCGGTTGCTCGGATTCTACAGGTCCTTCAGAAACCTTGACCATGCTGGCGCGCAACACGCGTTCCTTCCACCGAAACCCTTTCATCAATTCTTCCACTATCATTCCCTCGGGAAGATCGCTTGCCACCCTCTGTACCGCTTCATGCAAACGGGGATCAAACATTTGGCCCGTCGAATCAATGGCTTCAACACCTTGGCGCGCTAACGCCTCGTTAAACCCTTTTAGCGTCATTTCCAGGCCTACCCGCCATGACTTGGCATCGCCATCGTTGGGCATAAACTTCAAGGCACGCTCTAAATTATCGTACACTGGCAACAGATCAGACAGAATGGAGCCTACCACATAGGCCTTGATATCTTCTCGTTCGCGATCAATGCGCCGCCGAAAATTGTCAAAGTCCGCCTGCAGTCTTACTAAGTGATCGTAGCGGTCTTGCGCTATCGCCTCCCAATCAGTTTGCGGCTCTTCACCCAGGGCGTCTTCCGCACCTTCGATGGGATTGACCTCACTACCCTCATCTGAATCCTTCATTTCGCTCATCTCGGCATCCGTCATCTTGTCACCATCACGAAACGACTCCGCATCCATAAGTCGGTATCCTCCTTGCTGCTACGCCCATTTAAGAGCGCGAGACAGTTCTTCTGATACAATTTCCAAAGTGGTCATCACGTGCGCATATTGCATCCTCTTGGGGCCAATAACGGACACTTGACCCACCACCTGTCCGCGCACCTGATAGGTGGCGGTTACCACGCTGCAATCCCAAATCGCATCGACGGTTGATTCTTGACCGATGATAACATGGATATGCTCCGAATCCTGCACCGTATTGTGAAGCAATTGCTCCACCGCATCGTCCCGTTCCAAAAACCCTAATACGCGCTGTACCTTACTGACATCCCTAAACTCGGGGTATTTCAAAATATTCAAAGGCCCGGCAAGCGTCACCCTGTCCTCACTGAGACGCCATTCTGACATCCATGCCAAAAGCGTTTCCCATAACCCATGGTAGCGCTCGACATCTGACGACAGGGGATCCAGTATGCGATCTTTCAATTCATTGATTGGAATGCCCCGAAATTCGCGGGAAAATTCTTTTGCCAGCCACCCCAATTCCTCAAAGCTGAGTTCCTCAGGCAAGGATACGGCGCGGTTTTCCACCATTCCGGAGTCGGTCGAAACCACCAACAGCAAGGTCCCGGGCTGCAATTGCATCACGCGTATCTCGCCTAGTCGCGCATCGCTAACCGGGGGACCCACCACTACCGACGGATAAGCCGTCATATCCGACACCATTCGTGCGGTTTGATGAATGAACCAAGCAATTTCACGCACTGGAGCCTGAAATGCCAAGCGTACCCGATGAACGATATCATGCGTCACCATAGGTCTTTGCATCAATTCATCCACATAATACCGATATCCCCGGTCTGATGGAACCCGTCCCGCAGACGTGTGGGGTTGTTCTAGAAATCCGAGCTCTTCTAAATCTGCCATCTCGTTGCGAATGGTCGCCGAACTAATGCCAAGTCCATATTTCTTGGCTAAGGTGCGCGAGCCTACCGGTTCCGCGGAAGCAATATAATCGTCAATCAGAGTGCCTAAGATTCTCCGTTTTCGTGCATCCATCGGTCTGCCCTCCGTTCAACGCAGGACTTAGCACTCTAGCTACAGGAGTGCTAATGTATATTGAAAACCATAGCACCCGGGCGTTTTGTGTGTCAAGAAATTCCGTCAGCCACAAAATACCGAAACACGTAATTTGCGACATCCCATCCACGTTCTGACAAGCGCACCGTGCGGGCATCGTTGACAATCAACCCTAAGCCTTGGAGATGCTCCAACGTTTTTGCAAACACTTCATCGGACAAGCGGTCAAACCTTTCCTGAAACCGGTGCTTGGCCACGCCTGATCGTCGCCGCAATCCAAGCCACATATATTCTCTCATCTGTTCGTCAAATGACAGCGTCTCCTCACCTTCAATAACCGAGTCCCCTGCAGCTTGCGCCAGCATATATCGCCTAACTCCGCGAAGGGTCCACCATCGCCGATTGGCATGAAACGAATGAGCGCCGGCTCCTAGTCCCAAGTAGCTGTTGAAGGTCCAATACAGTTGATTGTGCAAGGATTCCCGCCCTGGTTGCGCCCAATTCGAAATTTCATACTGCTGATATCCCTGGGGAGTGAGAATCGCAGCTGCCCAATCGGCCATATCCGCCACATTATCCTCTTCAGGCAGCAGGAGTGCGCCGCGCTTGACGCCATCGGCCAACGGCGTCCCCGCTTCCACTTGCAGCCGGTAGAGAGATAGGTGGTCGGGTTGGAGACTAACTAAGGCCCTTAAAGTTTCCTGCCATTGTGTGAGGGTGTGGCCCGGCAATCCATAAATGGCGTCCAAATTGAAATTTTCAATTCCTGCGCTTTTGGCCCAGTCCACCGCTCGATAAATGTCATCCACCCCATGAATGCGGTTTAAAGCCTTTAGATGATGGTCCTGCATGGCTTGGGCGCCGATCGACAGACGGTTCACGCCTGCCTCTTTGAAAGCAGCCAGGCGGTCCAAGTCCACGGTCCCAGGATTGGATTCCAAGGTAATCTCGAGACCTGCCAAACTCCCGACCCTGCTGATGACGGATGCTAAAAACTTCTCAATCAGCGGCGGATCGACCAATGACGGTGTGCCGCCGCCAAAAAATATCGAAACCAGCCGCCCTTTGGGCAATGTCGCCTGCATCCACTGCTGTGTCACAGCTTGCATATATTGCGGATGCTGGTCAGGACCCATATGCGTAACGGTGTTGAAGTCACAGTACGTACAACGCGCCTGGCAAAAGGGAATATGCACGTATAGACCCCAGTCATCCAGACAGAACTCCGTGCTCATGAAGGATCGCCCACGCGCAATATAGCCATGAACGCTTCCTGAGGAATTTCGACGTTGCCTACAGATTTCATGCGCCGTTTACCTTCTTTTTGCTTCTCCAAAAGTTTGCGCTTTCGGGTAATGTCGCCTCCGTAACATTTGGCCAAAACATCTTTACGCATCGCTTTAACGGTTTCGCGAGCCACGATTCGGCCGCCAATGGCGGCTTGAATTGGCACTTCAAACAATTGACGCGGAATCAGTTCGCGAAGCTTCTCAGCCAATGCTTTGCCGCGGTAATAAGCGCGGTCACGATGGACAATCACCGAGAGTGCATCAACGATTTCCCCATTTAGTAGAATGTCCATCCGAACCAAGTCAGCTGGTTCTAGACCTGCTACTTGATAGTCGAACGACGCGTAGCCACGGGTCCGGCTCTTCAACTGGTCGAAGAAATCATACATAATTTCACCGAGGGGCAATCGATACTGGATCATCGCACGCTTAGCGTCCAAATAACTTAAATCTTTATAAGTGCCGCGGCGTTCCTGGCATAGTTCCATCACCGCGCCAATATAGTCGCTCGGGGCAATGATGTTGGCATCCACCACCGGCTCCGCAATTTCCAAAATATCTCCGGCAGGCGGCATCATGGCGGGATTGTCAACCCGGAGCACTTCATTCTTAACCAGACTCACTTGATAAACCACATTGGGAGCCGTCGTAATCAACGCCAATCCGTACTCGCGCTCCAAACGCTCCTGGATTACCTCGAGATGCAGCAGCCCCAAAAATCCAGCGCGAAAGCCAAAACCTAGGGCCACCGATGTCTCAGGCTCAAATGTAAGCGCCGCATCATTCAATTGCAACTTTTCCAAGGCTTCTCGCAAACGGCCATAGTCTTGAGAATCCACGGGGTACAATCCTGAGAATACCATCGGCTGTGCGGGACGATAGCCTGGCAACGGCTCTTTGGCTGGGTTGTGAACGGAGGTTACAGTATCGCCCACCCGAGTGTCCTGCACCGTTTTGATAGCGGCCGCAAAATATCCCACCTCACCGGTAGACAATTGATCGATCGCAGTCGGATGAGGGCGAAAGACCCCAATTTCGGTGACTTGGAACTCTTTGTTATTCGCCATAAAGCGCATGGTGTCGCCTACTTTCAACGACCCGTCAATCACCCGAATATAGACCAGCACGCCCTTATAGGCATCAAATCGCGAATCAAATATTAGTGCCCTCAGTGGTCCTTGAGGCACTCCTTTAGGCGGTGCTATGCGCTCCACTACTGCGTTCAGCACTGCCTCGATGCCGATTCCCTGCTTGGCCGAGACCAGGATCGCTTCCGTGCCATCAAGACCAATTTCTACCAATTCCTCTATCACACGGTCAGGATCTGCGTTAGGCAAATCAATCTTGTTGATCACCGGAATCACGGCCAAATCGTGCTCAAGCGCCATATATAAGTTGGCTAATGTCTGCGCTTCGACCCCTTGGGCTGCATCAATCACCAAAAGAGCCCCTTCGCAAGCTTGCAGAGCGCGCGAGACTTCATAGGTAAAATCGACGTGTCCTGGCGTATCAATTAGGTTTAGTTCCACAGGCTGACCCTGATGCACATAGTCCAAGCGCACTGCCTGCGCCTTAATAGTAATCCCTCGCTCGCGTTCTAAATCCATAGAATCCAACACTTGCTCGGTCATTTGGCGCTGCGTTAAGGTGCCGGTATGCTCAATCAATCGATCAGCCAGTGTGCTTTTGCCATGATCAATATGTGCTATTATCGAGAAGTTTCGGATGCGTTGCTGATCCAATTAGGGTCCTCCAACCACTGCGTCATTCTAAGGTCATGATACCTGCTTCCTCATGAAATTGAAAGAAACGGCTCTTAAGGCTTGCGGACCTGATTTCCAGGCATGGGCACAAACGTTCACTCCTCGATTTGCCACCGAAATGCAGGGTCTTTTTAATCGTTGTCACCACATTCACTGCGTTGCGGGCGGCCCGGCCTGACCATGGCTCATTCGCGCACTACTCAGCGCATTAGGCCCATGCCAGACGCCGCATCGTTCCCAAAACAGGTGTCTGATGGCCAGCCAGGTCGAGGACTGTCGCAGCTGTAGAAGTGGGGGTTGTCAAACATATGGGCGCTATGGGTCTCCCTAAAAGAAATGTCCCATACAAAGAGATTTAGTATGGGACCCCTCTGCGCCAAAGACGCCACAAGCGCGTACCATCGTTGGGAAAAATCCCCCACGGGATCCAATTAAGAAGCCAATGTGCCGCAATGAGCACACCCAGCAACGGCGCATATCGCAGCCCTTCGAGAAAGATTGCGGGAATCAAGACCCATTCAGCCCATGATCCAGCAATTAAGGTATAGGCAATGGCTTTGGGAGTGAAGTGTGTGGTATCAATCGCAACCCCGATAGCCAAAAGTCCGCGCATCTTCAGACGAGGTGGGCGGGTAAGGCCGACGCATTGCGCCATGACAATATGTCCTAATTCGTGCACAAGTATTAAGCCCATTAGGGCCACAGCGCTAAAGAGCAAAGCGTGCGGGGTTAGCATGCAGACCGTCCTTTCTTTACGTTGAGTAGTATACATGAAAAGGATGCCAGGATATCAGGATGCCTGGTTCTTATAGCTGCAGATCTTCGCATTTTTGCATTGCGAACGCACTGGCGAATGGCCCGCCAGTCAGTATAAATCGATAATAGGTCCCGGTTTTGCAGCCACACCCATTTTTTGAGGCGGCTTAACCCACCGGTTGCCCACAAGCGGGACAGAACTTGGATGTTGCAGACAGGGGCGCCTGGCAAGATGGGCACACCAGCCCGCCTGACGACTTTGCCAGCTCAGCGTTCAACTGTGCACGAGCCTCATCAAGTTGGTTCTGGCTTGTTTCGACTTGTTTTTTAGCTGCCGCAATGGACTCTTCTTCCCAGTCCACCGGGTCGTGCCGTTGCATCGCCTCATAGACCAATTTGCCAAAATGTTGCAATTGGATGTCTAATTCTTTTTGCGCCTGATCCAAACCACGTCTGAGTTTGGTCAGCGACAGTTGATAATCAACTTGTTCAGCCGCGTTGTTGACTGCATCCATGGCTTTCTTCTTTAAATCTTGCCAGTTTGGCATTCCACCACTCCCCTTTTGTGTCGAGATGGACATGATTCGAGGATATCCTCTATCTTGTTGTAGAAATTAGTCCCATCCAGGCATACCCTATTTTCTCAAACTTTTTCATCGAAGAGAACACCCTTTTAACCACACGCACCAATTCTTCTTTGGTGATCACAACCTTCAACGACACAGATAGGGGCGGGTGAGTGGTCCTAAATCACGGCTATGGCGACACCCGGGCCAATACCTCACTTCTTGTGCCAACAATATAGAGCAACTCATGGCTATGCCAATGCCAACATTTTGAAAAACGTCTATACTGCAATTAAGCGCCCTAAAGGAGAGTGGTTTAATGAATGGGGTCACTGCCCACCTACGCTATCATTATCACGCGGGAACTTGGGGTCAGGAAAGCGCCGAAATCGTAGTGGAGACACCCATCACGCTGTTTATTAACGGTCAGGAACTGGTTACCTTAATCGCGACGCCTACGGATGTCGAAGAGCTGATATCTGGGTTCTTAGCGATGGAAAGAATTATCACCCGACGCGACCAAATAGCGATCTACCAGTACCACCAAGAAGTGCAGCAAGTATGGGTGCGCATCCCCAATGTCAATCAAGACCGATTAGAACATTTTGCCCGCCCGACGTTGTCTGGCTGTTGCGGCAGAGGGCGCCCCTCCCTATACTTTGCCAATGACCTGGATTTGGAGCCTGTACCAGCCAATGCTACTCCCCACCTGACGCCGGAGATCGTAGACGCTCTATTTGCGCAACTAGACCTCATAACCCGCCGGCAGCACTCGGGTGGTCTGCATACGGCGGGTTTGGGGGATAGATTGGGCCAATTGCATGTAGCCCGCATGGATGTGGGTCGGCACAACGCGCTGGACAAAGTCTACGGCTGGAGTCTCATCACCCAACAAGACATCCGTTCCTTAGTGGTGGTCTTTTCGGGGCGTCTTTCCAGCGAAGTGCTGATTAAAGTAGCCCGCATGGGAATTGGCATCGTGCTCTCCAATGCCGCACCCACGTCTCTCGGCATTGAGCTGGCCGAGGCCTTGGGGATCACCACCATTGGGTTTGTCCGCCAACATGAGTTCAGCGTTTATAGCCATCCTCATCGCATTCGAAATTAACGGCCACGAAATATAGGGGCGCGCTTTTCCAAAAATGCCTTCATGCCTTCTTGTTGATCTTCCGTAGCAAATAGCAAACTGAAAAGCCTGCGTTCATGCTTGAGCCCTTCTTCCAGCGGTGTGTCAATCGCCGTCAAAACGGATTCCTTAGCCAGTCTGACCGCCACTTGTGGCATAGCCGCAATCTCCTGAGCCAATTCTACCGCCACTTGTTCCACCGCTTCGGCGGGGACGACCCGGTTGACCAAACCATGGGCGTAAGCTTCGTCAGCGGTCATGTTCTTTCCGGTCAGCACCATTTCCATGGCTCGAACTTTGCCGATGGTCTTAGTCAAGCGTTGGGTTCCCCCCGCTCCCGGCATGACCCCGATCTTGATTTCTGGCTGGCCAAACCGCGCCCCTTCCGCGGCAATGACCATATCGCACGCCATCACTAATTCCATGCCGCCACCTAAGGCGTAACCTTTAACCGCAGCAATCAGGGGTTTGGAAAATTGACGAATATGTTCCCAGCGGTTGATTTGGGGTGAGGTCAACATCGTCACGGCAGTTTGTCCTTGCAATTCACTAATGTCTGCACCGGCCGCAAAGGCCCGTCCTTGCCCTGTCAGCACGACCACCGCGACCGTGTCATCCTTGTCCAAGGCCTCCAAATGCGCGACCAGCGCTTCCATCACTTCACTATTGAGCGCGTTAAGCACTTGAGGACGATTTAGCCGCAAAATGCGTACCGGACCGTCTCCTTGGTCTAGCAATACTACAGGTTCACTCATGATTGCCATTCCACCACCTTCAGTTCATAGATGCCTTTGGCAAAGGTATTGAGGTCGCGTCCGGCAGCGCGCCCCTCTGGTGAGGCCAGCGCACGATCCAGCGCGTCACGGTCCAGGAATTCCATCGTGGCGACTAAAAACAAGGGGTGTTCGCCCCCTAGGTTTGCCACCTTGCCCCAGGCTAAACTTTGCAGTCCCGGCATCGCCTTGGCGAGTGGAGCGTGGACCTCTTGGTAATGGGCCAAAAATTGTTCGGGATCCGAAGGTGTTTGATATGTTGCCAGTAAGGTCACCATTGTTGGATTACTTCCTTTCGGCTAATTCTCTACAGTTCAAATGCTGGCTAAGTCCAACCGACGTCAGAGGAATTCCCCACGACACACAAATTATACCAGTCGCGACCGACTATGGGTGGTGCGAAGATTGTGCCATGACGTCAGCTAAAGCTTGAGCCAACTCATATGCGGCATAGCGCTCTTCGGCCAGCGTATTGTCCGGTCCCCCAATTTCAACCAAAACATCCATCGGCATTAATTGCTGGTTATAACGGTAGGGTACCATCTCAATGCCGTTTCCACGCAAAATGCCTGGAGCCACCTTGCCTAATGCTTTGGCCAACCGCATGGCAAACTCCAGATTTTGGTGCCAGTAGGGATCGGGCAAGAGCTTGTTAGTGCCCACAATGATCAGAATACGGGACATTGTGACCCCTTTGACAACTGTGGTGGTCTCACTACGCGCCGCCTGCCCTCGGTGAAGGTCGATCAGCACCTTTACCGAGGGATACCATCGCAACAACTGGCGCGCGGTATAGTAAGACGTGTTGTAGCTCGCCAACAGTCCTTCTTTCATATTATCAACCCTCGACTGAATTACGCCGAGCCCCAACCGGTTTAAGTCTTGGCTTAACCACCATCCCACTTGCACAATGGTTTTTGACCAGGTAGTGGAATTGGCGGTTGGTGAACCCGGTTTCAATTCAGACCAAAACGACTCGTGGCTATGGGTTTGATAGATGCCCACTTGCGGAGTGTGACCCAACTCTGCCCAAATGCGCGACCCGTCGCCTGGCAAACCATCCATAACGGCATCTTGACCTGGCCGGTTTGGCAAGGGTTTTGGAGGCGCGGACACGACCTTTCCTGGTGCGACTGCCTGCAACGTGGGAATTTCCATGGTCAACAAGCCATTTAAACTGGTCAGCCGTATTCCCGAGACGTCGGTCAGCCCCGTCATCATTAATGATTGCCAGTTCCATGCAAAAGTTCTTTTTTGGGTGACAAGTCCAAGCAATGGGATTCCTTGATCCATCCAATCTTGTAAGGATTGGGTACTGAGGTTTAGGCCGCTTAACCCCCTTTCCAGCCAGGAATGGGGTCCACGGCCACTAATATGGCCCATTGCGGGTATCGCGGGCCCTGGACTTCTAGGAGGCACACGCCACAATACCAGGCCTGCCAACACCAAGGTTGTGCCATATAGTGTCACACTTGACCAGGGAATTCGATGTGGCCTGGGCCATCGTTTAGGGGGACGTCGGGGTGCGCCGGCGAGTGGAATATGCCGACGGGGGCGTCTAGGAGGACGTCGTCCAAAGAACCAGATAATTCGCGGCCGATGCCATCTCCCCCTGCCTTTCATTTGCAATCACCCTCTTCCCCTTGGTTATTTCCATACTATGGGAAAAAGCTTGGATTAGACCTTAAATGGGATTTATCCCCACACCGACGGAAAAATGAGACCTGTCAGCCATAAAAGTCCTCCAGCCAGCAAAGCTCCCCACCAGGTGGTATGCACCCCCGGCACTAAACGTCCAGCTGCCCATAAAGACAGGGCGGCTATGCCAAGCGATGCCGCTCGCCGCGCTCTGGGCGAAAAACGTTGGCCTGCTGCGGTTTCCACCAAAGTGGTGATTATGGTGAAAAACAGAGCCAACAGCACCGAAGACAAGAGGGCGGCGGAAAAACCTGGCACTATATGCGCCGTCAGGTAAATTACGGTCACCACGACCCAGAACTTTGCTATATGACCAAAAGTCACCATGGCATCTTCGTCCTCTTTACCCCATGATTGTCTCGTGCTATAATCCCATGACGGGGGGTATCCGAGTGGCTAATATTAAGTCTGCCAAAAAGCGCATCCGTCAAACCGCAACACGGACATTGCGCAATAAGATTCGCAAAACTATGGTTCGAACCGCAGTGCGCCGATTTGAAGATGCGTTAAAACGCGGTGACATCATTACGGCAGAAACAGCATTGAAATTTTGTCATGCACGACTGGACCGTGCCGCACAAAAAGGTGCGATCCATCGAAACACAGCCAACCGCAAGAAATCGCGATTGACAATTCGATTTAATAAGGCTAAGGTTGGTTAATCCATATTGTAAAAACCCCAACTTAGCTTGGGGCTTTTTTATGTCTAAATTGTTTTTTGGCTATTTGCCATCTAGAGTTGAATGGTCTCCTGCCTGATCGCAAGTCATTCGGTCTGTTTTGTGCAATACCTGGTTGATTGGACCTTTAGAATAATTCACTGTATCGTGCGAAACGTGGTTGGACTAGCCGCGAGAGTGAGGGGCCTTTAATGCACATACGGGCCGGTTAGTCAGGATTCGCACCGTGAAGTATTGGGTTTGTGCGAAGAACTTCCTGCCCATCCAAACGGGCCGAGGAATGTCGTGATCAACGAGGGGGACGCCATCGTGCTATATATTTTTGCTGGATTGCCCGGCACGGGCAAGTCCACTCTGGCGGCCGCACTGGCGCAAGGATTACATGCGGCCTATGTGCGGGTGGATGTTGTCGAACAGGCTATGCGGGACGCGGGCGTCTGGATTGATGGCCCAGCCGGGTACGTTGTTTGTTATGAAATGACAAAGCAGAACCTCCGATTGGGACTCGATGTCGTTGCGGACAGTGTGAACCCTATCCATGAAACACGCCAAGCATGGCGTGATGTGGCACAGTCTTTGGCCGTTCCGTTTGCCGAGATTGAGGTCGTCTGTTCGGACAAACAGGAACATCGGCGGCGCATCGTATCGCGTGTGGTCGACATTGCGGGGCTCGTACTGCCCACGTGGGCGCAGGTGCAAGCCCGTCCGCACGAGGGTTGGGATCGTCCCCACATCGTGATTGACACCGCTCATCAAACCATATCGGAAAGTTTGGCGGCCTTGCGATACACGCTGTCGTCCAAGGCCGACGGTACTTCGTGATGGCGCGCCGGGATGTTGCGGGGTGACGAGCGCAGGGCCTTTTTGGGCACGCCTGATGCATGGTTGAGGGCGTTAGCACAGTAGTGCTTCTCCGATCAATCGATGGTGAGCGATTGACCATCCGGGCCAAGATGCTCTATACCAAACATGCGCGCAAGGCCGGCAGTAAAGCGCGACTGATCCGTTCCGTCTTCAAAAATTCCCACCAACGGGGCCAAGCCACCCGTCGAGTACGGACCGAACAGCCCAACCTTGGTGGGTAGTTTAGACTAACAACCAGGGAATTCCAACCACAGATTGCACATAGCCTTTCTTTTAAATTAACGCTATCCATGTGCTAAGCCAAATTTCTGGGTCTCCCAAACTCAATTTAATCGCCCGGTCAATGCGTTCCGCTTCTCGTAGTCCCGCACCAACCTGCTCTTTTGTCCAAGATTTCGCCGACTGATAGAGGCGGCTGACCACAAACTCTTTAAGTCCTTCCTGTTGAGCAAACAACGAGGCCGGAATACCGCGGTCTTTGGCATCCAAGACTCGGCCCATTTGAATCAGTTGGCGCGCCACCATCACTAATATGGGCAATGGCTCATTTCCTTCACGCAACAACTCTTCTAAGGCAGTCAGACTTTGTGCACGTTTTTTGCGCACCACCGCATCCCCCAATTGCCAAAAAGCGGTGCCTCGCAACGGCAAGGCAAAGTTGCGAACAGCATCCTCATCCCATGTGCATTTGGCATCATACAACGCCATTTTTTCCAGCTCTTGCTCCACTTGATATTCGTTGGCATCCAGCATATGCGCCAGCACTTCAGCCACACCCCGCCCCAACTTGACTTTTTGGCTTTTTGCCGTTGACTCCACGAACCGCAAAAAGATGGGAGCCTTTAAGGGCTTGAGGTCTAAAACACGGTGGGCTCCCAAAAGCTTAACCAATCCCGGCACGGACTTTTTGTCCCAAATGATTAGGCAGGTGCCCTCTAAAGCTTTAGGAAGCCACGACGCGACGTCCGCCTCTTTCGTCTTCCATGTCGCCCCCTCTCGAATCAGCACCACACGGCCAGAGGAAAATAAGCTGGGACTTTGTAAAAATGAACTGACGTCGGCCCACGAAACGCTCTGTTCATCTATAATCACAAAGCCGTCCCGCGTTTTCATATCCCCTAGGACACGGCGACGAATACGAAAAATCCATTGCCAAGCCCAATAGGACTGATCGCCTGTCAAATAGTAAACCTTTTCCAATGTGCCCCGCTCAGCGGCGGCCAAGGCTTCCACAATGTCCGTAACCGTGCCCCCTTACGCATAACCAGAAGGATATTTGGCCACATTGTACCAAGACGCGTCATGCCCGAAAAGGCCTGTCCAGCAAAACCAAAGGAGGTTCACCGTTATGTGGCCCTTTTCTCGCAAGACTCACTCGGGGCCAAGACTCGCCGATAACGCTACACCCGAAAAAGGTCCGGCCGGGCGTTTGATGGATAATCTGAAGACTGCCGAACAAACCTTGGAAGACATTACGGAAATTGACCACGGATTGGTCAAAGACCTCATCACGGAAACTAAGACATTTTCAAAGCGCCTTGAGTCTCTTAGTCAAGATCTGATCCCGGGCCATAAATCTCTTGATGAGTTTTCAGGCGATATTGACGGGGCGTACGATCGTCTCAAAAATACCGTAGGACAATCGCCTGACATTATCATTCGCCGATTTTTCATCGGTCACGGACCACAGGTTCCCGCCCTTTTGGCCTTTGTCGACGGACTAGCAGACAATCAAATGATTGACCAAGACACTATCGCACTCATGCAACGCTATCAAGATGCACAGGTCTTAATTCAAAGTCCTCAGACGGCCCATCAAGTCATTCATGATGCGGTGACTTCTGTTGGCCATGCTACGGTCGAGACCCAATGGTCCAAACTGGTGATTGATCTGATGGGGGGCAACACCATCGTATTTATTCAAGGATGTCCTCAAGTGCTCGTGTTGGATACCGTGAAATATCCAGCACGCGCCATTTCCGCTCCCATGACCGAACGGGCTGTTAAAGGGCCCCAAGAGGCCTTCAATGAGGTTATCCTGACCCAAATGAATTTAATCCGACGGCGAATTAAAAGCCCTAATCTGCATTTCGATCCGGTAAAAATTGGACAACTTTCCCAAACCTTGGTGGTGGTGGCCCATGTTGAAGGAGTCACCAATCCAGAATTGGTGATAGCAACCAAACGTCGTTTAGCCGCGATCAACATCGCTAATCTGGAATATTCCAACACCTTGGCGGAATCACTGTCCAGTTCACGCTCCCTATTCCCACAAGTACGGTCGACCGAGCGCGCTGACATTGTGGCGCGTGATCTAGCACTGGGAAAAGTGGCGATTATGGTGGACAATACGCCCTACGCCATTACGGTGCCAGCCACCTTTATGGATTTTTACCAAACCACCGACGACTATACGGCAAGCTTTTGGGAAGCGTCTTTAGAACGCCTGGTGAGACTTTTGGGGCTCTTTGTGGGCCTCTTGCTACCCCCTCTTTACATAGCGCTCAGTTCGGTGGATCCCGAGCTCTTGCCGACCAAACTCGTCATTACCATCGCCGGTTCGCGCGTAGGTATTCCGTTCCCACCCATATTTGAAGTCATCATCATGTGGAGCATCATCGAAATTTTGCGTGAAGCGGCCATTAGACTGCCCAAAGGCTTGTCTACCACGTTAGGCACCATCGGCGCCATTGTCGTAGGTACCGCAATCGTCAAAGCGGCTTTGGTGTCCGATATCATGATTGTCATCATTACATTGACGGCTTTAGGCCTCTTTACTTCGCCGGTGTACGAAATGGCGGTGCCGTGGCGAATTTTGTTTTGGTTTGTCATTTTAGCGGCCTATCTTTTGGGTATCTACGGCATCATTTTGTCCCTCATCATCATACTGGCCCACCTGGCCAGTCTGGAAAACTTCGGCGTGCCCTATCTTTCGCCCTTTGGACCGCTTCGCGTACGTGATCTCAAAGACTCCTGGATACGCTTCCCTGAAGCGAAAATGCGGCACCGCCCCACGTACCTGCGCTCGGTATCGCCCATTCAGCGCTCTGTGCAAAAAGAGCCACCGATGGTGTATCCGCAACTGCACCAAACCCAAAAGGAGCACTTCGATGATGAAACTTAAGCGGTGGCTGCAGGCGTTTGCGGTGGCGGCGCTGACCGTGGGATTGACCGGTTGCTGGGGCAATCGCCCGGTCAACGACCGGATTTTAGTGTTGTGTATGGGAATAGATCCTGCGAAGTCGCCCCAACAATTCACCGTCATTTTTCAAGCCCCGACTCCATCAGCAGTCACCAACAGCAGTCAGGGATCCTCTTCGGGGAGCGGCCAGTCCGAGGTGTTTGCCGTCAAAGGCACCGGCCGGGGTTTAGAGGCGGCCTTTAATGAGGCTCAGGCCCAAGTCTCCAAAGATCTCTATCTTGGACAACTGCAGTTGGTGGTGATATCAGATAAGATGAAGCCCGAGTTGCTGCACCGTGCGATTGAAAGTCTTCGAAGCATCGGTCCGCTGGATAAGACACCGTATATTGTCGTGGCCAAAAATTCTGCCTTCAAAGTACTGCAGCAATCAAGCCCTCAAGCTAAATTTCCAAGCCTCTACTTCATCTCGTTGTTTGGCTGTGTTTCCTGCCAAACCGATGCGATCGGTGTGCGCTTCTGGCAATATTTAGTACGGCTGACCACATCGGGGGTTGATCCCTTTTTACCGGTAGCCTTACCGTTTAGCCAAGGGTACCGCGTGGATCAAGTCGCGCTGTATCGCGGCTATCAATATGTCACCACCTTGGATCCGGTCCAAACCATGAACTTTGGCATTTTAGAAGGGCTCTCCCACAAGGTAAGTCTATTTCTTCCCCGATGGCAGGCCACGATAGCATTTTTGACCGGTCCCAGCCGACTAACCACCCAAGTGGTCGACGGGCATGTCCAAGCACGCTTTAATGTGCGCCTGACCGCAACCCTCCAAGGCATTTCTTCGAGTTCCGTGACTCCAATAGAATTGTCCCAAATTTCCCAGCGGGCCTCGGAAATCATTGCTCAGCGATGCACCGCTGTGATCCGCCAAACCCAACATGATGACGTCGATCCCTTTGGCATAGGCCGCATGCTAAGTTGGCAGCATCCGAACACTTTTCACCGCTTTGCCGACTGGCATAAAGAGTATCCAAAAATCCACGTGATTGTCCATTGCGTGGTCAAAATCACTAGCGTAGGTACCGTGAGTTGAGGGAGGGTGATGAGATATGAAGAGTGATGCGCCCGACCGCCTTCCGCGGATATCCGCCATGCAGTTCGCCACCATGGTGACTTCGGGGTATATTGCGCTGGGCATCTTTTATTTCCCTCGCCAGGCGGTTTCTGTGGCTGGACGCAATGGCATTTGGTCGATCATATTGGACGGACTCGTGACCTGGGGACTAATGCACCTCATCTTTTGGGTCGGTCGTTTAGTTCCCAATGAAACCTTGACCACTTTCGCACCCAAAATATTAACTAAGCCTATCGGCTTGCTGCTGGGCACTTACACGGTAATCTATCATCTGGTCTTGGCTATTGCGGCCGCTACGCTGTTTGGTTTTGTGCTGGGCGATATCTTTTTGCCGGAGACGCCTCAGTGGGCCCTCGTCGCATCCTTAGTCGCCACTGCAGTGTACATGGGCTGGGGCGGCACAGCGGGGTTGGCCCGCACCCTGCAAGCCGGCTACACACCGGTCGCTATCCTCACCTTATTAACTGGGATGGCCACTAGCACTTTAGTGCGCCATCCCGTGCTGCTACTCCCTCCGGCCAACTTCATGCTGTTTCCCGTACTGCGCGGCGCCTGGAACGAATACATTATTTTCATCGGATTTCAGCTCAGTGTCACCTTATACCCCTTTATCCGCAACGAACAGCGCAAACAGGCCGAACGGTACACTTATATCGCGCTGGGCGGGGTAACCACCATCCTGGTCATCGAATACGAGGTGGCCATGTCCACTTTTGGCCCCTCCTACATCTCGCAATTGCGCTGGCCGCTGGTCAGTCTGATGCGCATACTCTCGGTTCAGGGCTTTTTCATCGATAAGTTTGGGCTTTTGGTGGTCGCCCTATGGACCATTATCGTAGCGGGATTTGTATCCGTTCGTTTATGGTGCTTGGCCCATGATATCATGGCTATAGCGCACCAGAAAACCACAAAAGCCTATCACTTCTTTCTGTCGGTGTCAGGGGCGGTGGTCGTGTTAGGCACCACATTGATCCCCAACGCCGAGTATGCCAGGATTCTCAATGAAAAGTACTTGGTTCCAGCTGGCATCTTATACCTGACTGGCGTGCCTGCTCTTGTGCTTACGGTGGCCCACTTCCGAAAGAAACTTGTTACCAAGCTGCGCACTAGCCCAGAAGTTAAGCCGGCGCCTCCAAGTTAGGAAACTCCATGCGAATGACGGTCCGCCCCGGTTTGGACTCGATGGCCAACGCCCCTTGATGGGTTTGCACTAGCTTGCGCACAATCATCAAACCGAGACCGGAACCCCCCTCTTTAGTGCTCTGTTGCACATGAAACAGATGCGCCATGATGTCTTGGGGTATCCCCGGACCATTGTCTTCAACAGATATTTGCGTGGTGGTTTCCCGCACCACGGCTGACACCGCAACCCGGGGACTCTTATGACGGTCGGCCATGGCTTCGATGGAATTCTTAAAGAGGTTGGTAAAGATGTGGTCTAGACGCATAGCATCCGCCCAAACCTGTAGTCCCGAAGGACATGAAAGCTTAAACACGATGCCATCGACTTGCAGTTTGTTCCAATTTTTCCAAAGCAAAGGCTCCAACTCCACTAACTCACGATGAATCACGGTATCGCGGGTAACCCACAAAATGTCTTCGGTGATTTCCGTAAGGCGAGTGATCTCTTCCAAGGCTTTCTCCAAATATCCTGCGATCGAACCGCCCGGTTGTTCCAACTGCGCCAACTCAATGTAGCCTAAGAGCGAAGCCAAGGGATTGCGCACTTCGTGCATCAAGGTTGCCGCCGTGTTGGCCGAAATCATGTCATGCTGCACCATAGGCTTGGGAATGGCCTCTAGCACCACCCATTGCCCCACCCCGTGAATCCGCACCTCAAAGTCATCATACTGGGAGACCAACACCGCGTGCGATCCCTTGGCTACTGCGTCACTCCATTGCGGCAACCAAGACACGGCGTTCCATGTCCACTGCTCCACCTCGGACAAGCCTAGGACGCGTTCAGCGACATCATTGACATAAACCCATTGCTTATCTTGCGCCAGGGCAATGCCGGTATGAAGTTCTTTTCCGACCGGATCCCAAAGGACTTCCATCGGCCAATACAGCGTACCCTGCCGGTCGCCTTCAAGGTTGAGAATCGCGACTTCCTGCATAATATGCGATTCATGATTTACCAGCAGCCGCCACGGCACCGCGGCCGAATGACGATCGGCTAATTGCTGTTGCACTGCCTTTAGCGTAAAACCCATCTCTTGGGCCGTTTTGTTAATCCACAACAAGCCTGTTCCCCAGCTCTGAAACACTAGGGGAACCGGTAAATGGTCCAAAGCCTCTTTTCGCACAATAAAGTCGTTGCTGAGTTCGATATTCCGCATGACGCGAAACGATATACACATGTGAAGGTCCTTTTTCCGCCGTATTTCTCACGTATTCGACATCAGATTACATAATCCTCTATTTTTGACGAAAAATGTCTAAATGGCTTTCAAATGCAGAAATCTTTGACAAAGTGCTTGATACTTTATTAGTCGCCACCATTAATCGTCCCGCTTTTTGGCTAGAGAGAGTAAAATGAAGCGAACATCAGTTGACCGATTGGCATAAATCCAGGAAACAAGGGAGGGGAAACCGTCTTGCGAAAATATATATTTCTGGTCGGCGGAATACTGTCCCTGTCATTTCTGCTGAGCGGGCTTTTGGCACCTCCTACCATAGCCGTGCGTTCGAGAGCCCTAGTGGCTCAGGGTCAATCCCATCACTGGAATTCAGGACTTTTGGGAATTCGGGAACGAGTCGTCTATGAACGAATACACCATCACAATCTGACATTGTACCTGTTTCACCCGCGTCAGCGCGCAGTCCCAGGGCGGCCTGTGGTGATATACATCCACGGGGGGGCTCTGCGATACGGAAGCGCATTGATAAGTCAACGTCGTACCCCACACAATCGTTTGATGGTGGCTGTAGAACGCCAACTAATTCAGGCCGGCGTGGACTTTATATCGGTAAACTATCGTCTGGCACCGCTTCATCCCTGGCCCGATGCCTTAATTGACGTTAAACATGCTTTGAGCTATCTTGGGGCCCATGCCGCTTTGCTGGACATTAATGGGCACCAAATGGCGGTGATGGGTGATAGCGCGGGTGGTGAATTATCCAGTTTTGTGGGATTGACCATGAACTCCGCAAACACAGAGCGCCCGTTGGTGCGAGCCGTGGTGGACCTCTTTGGACCTACCAATCGAAGGGTCTTTGCTTCCGAGTGGCGAAAGCGCTTTGGACTAGCCCCCAATCCGGTTTATGGCGTCTATACTTGGCGTCGCGCAATCCGTGAAAGCGCCGTGACCTACGTTCACCCCGGAGCACCCCCGTTTTTGATCGTTCAAGGGACACAAGACACCATCGTGCCGCCAAGCCAATCGGCGCTGTTAAAAAAGAAACTGCATCACGCAGGGGTGCCAGTGCAAGAAATTCTTGTGCATCATGCCGGCCATGAATTGATACCTGTAGGCGGCCCAATACATCCGGGGATTCCTGTGATTGCCAGACATATCGTACGATTTTTAACCAAACAATTAGTCGTTCGCCAGACGTGAACGTGATAGAGGCCAGGCCTTACTTCTCCCAAACTCCAAAGTAGGCTATGATAAAACCCGATTCTGTCTTAGACAGTGACAATTTTCTCAGAATTTGACGGGGAGGTCCGGCCCATGACCGAAATGACGGACCGTCGCTCTAGTTGGGGTATGGCCGATATTTTGGTCGGCGTTGTGGTCCTGGCGGTGTTGTCTTTACTGATTGCTTGGGCCACTCACGCTCCTCACCATTCACCGGAAACCGGGAAAATTTCGCTGGCATTTTGGCGGTTGCCCATGTACGCTCTCTATTCCTGGCTTCGCATGGCTGCAGCTTATGTCATATCGTTGCTGTTCACCTTTGTATATGCGTATTCCGCCGCATATAACAAGAGGGCAGAAAAAATTTTGATTCCGTTATTAGACATTTTGCAGTCAATTCCTGTGCTGTCATTCTTGCCGGTCGTCCTATTGGCCTTCATAGCCCTTTTCCCCGGTTCTCGGGTGGGCGTCAATCTGGCGTCGGTGATTTTAATTTTTACCGGACAAGTGTGGAACATGGTATTCGCACTCTATCACGGGCTGATTACCATCCCGCGCGACCTGCGCGAATCTG
Source organism: Bacillota bacterium (assembly GCA_021784595.1). GTDB lineage: Bacteria > Bacillota > Sulfobacillia > Sulfobacillales > Sulfobacillaceae > Sulfobacillus_C. The sequence continues at coordinate 55,039 of JAJYHT010000008.1, forward strand.
CCCTATCCCTCAATCTCTCCCCATGGCAGCGTTTCCGCACGCTCGAGCTGCCCTACTCCATGGTCGGCCTGGTCTGGAACTCGATGATGTCATGGGCTGGCGGCTGGTTCTTTTTAATGGCTGCCGAAATGTTTTCTCTGGGCAATAAAAATTACCAGTTGCAAGGCATCGGTTCCTATCTGCAAACCGCCGCCAACCAAGGGGACTGGTTGGCTGAAGTTGCCGGACTAGTGGTACTCGTGTTAGTGATTGTTTTAATGGACCAACTGATTTGGCGGCCCCTTTTGGCGTGGGCAGACAAATTTAAGATGGAACTTGTGGAAGGCGATGCCCGCACCCGATCCGCAGTGCTCATGATCCTGAGGCGCTCTAGACTTATCGAATGGCTGGGAGCCTCCCTGGGGTCTCCAGTACTGGAGTGGACCGACCGCTGGTTTGGCCACACCTTGCCCCGATTGCGACAAGCTGGCCCGTTGGCCACCGTCATCGGACTTCTTCGCACGCTTATGGTTGCCGCCATAATCATAGTCTTGGTCACTGCATTGGAGGGCACACTAAAATTAGTGCAACACATTGCCTGGTCGGAATTGATATTGGTGTTTGAGGCGACCGGCGCCACCCTGCTGCGCGTTCTGGCCGCACTGGCCATTTCGGTGGTTTGGACGGTACCGGTTGGAGTCTTTATCGGCTCCAACCGCAAATGGGCACAAACCTTAACCCCCATCAGCCAGATTGCCGCTTCGGTGCCTGCTACCGCCCTTTTTCCCGGCATGGTTGCGCTACTGATTCATCTGCGTGGGGGCCTATCCTCGGCCGCCATTCTTCTCATGGTCTTGGGCACCCAATGGTACGTGCTGTTCAATGTCATCGCGGGCGCCTCAGCCATTCCAGAGGATCTGCGCGAAGCCACCAAAATGTTTCGGTTAAAAGGAACTCGCGTGTGGACCACACTGATTTTGCCGGCCATCTATCCCTATTTGATTACCGGTCTCATCACAGCTGCTGGGGGTGCTTGGAATGCCAGCATCGTGGCCGAATACGTTAGTTTTCAAAATCACGTCTACACCACCTTTGGCATCGGATCTCTCATTGCAGAGGCATCGGCGGGTGGCCGCTTCCCTCTGCTGCTGCTTTCTACATCCAGTTTAGCCTTAGCAGTGGTGGTCATTAATCGGCTCCTCTGGCGCCGATTGTACAATCGGGCCACGGAACGGTACTCGCTATCTTAAAAGCAAAGAAGGAGACAACGATGCACAATCGTCAAAAGGCCGATCCTTTGGTGCGAATGCTTGGTGTGACGAAAATGTACGTTCAACCAGATCACTACGACATTCTAATTTTAGACGATATCACGCTGGAAATTCACCCAGGTGAATTTGTGGCGTTGCTGGGACCTTCCGGCTCCGGAAAATCCACCTTGCTGCGGATTATTACCGGACTATCCGAGCCTTCTTTTGGTACCGTGCTGTACCGGGGGCGACCGGTGCGCGGCCCGAATCCTAATGCTGCCATGGTGTTTCAGTCTTTTGCTCTTTATCCCTGGCTGACTGTCTTGCAAAATGTGGAACTCGGGCTAGCCGCCAAAGGTGTGTCGCCGGCCGAGCGTCACGAGCGATCGGTGACCCTGATCGACTTAATTGGGCTGAATGGTTATGAAGATGCCTTTCCCAAAGAACTGTCAGGCGGGATGCGGCAGCGCGTAGGTTTTGCCCGCGCACTGGCAGTCGAACCCGAATTGCTGTGTATGGACGAACCCTTTTCAGCATTGGATTTTCTGACCGCAGAAAATTTGCGATCCGAGTTGCTCGATCTGTGGCTTGAGTCCCGCATTCCGACCCGCGCCATTTTGATGGTCACCCACGGCATCGAAGAAGCGGTATATATGGCAGACCGTATTATCGTGCTCTCCAAAAACCCGGCACGGATTGTGGCAGATATGCCAGTCATCCTGCCATACCCCCGTAATCGCAAATCCCACGAATTCATGCAGATCGTCGACACGGTCTATAAAGTAGTTACCGGCTGGGACGACCATCCTAGCGAAGACCCCAATATTGATGTGATAGATACCCAAAGCGAAGAGCGACCCCGTCTCAAACCTATTCCTTATGGCCATCTCTCGATGCTTTCAGGGCTTTTGGAGTTAGTAGCTGATCGCGGCGGTCGAGACGATCTGTATCATCTAGGAGCCGAACTCTTTTTAGAGGTCGACGACCTGCTACCAGTGACAGAAACCGCTGAACTGTTTCGTTTGGCCGACGTCACTGAGGGAGACCTGTCTCTAACGGATTTAGGCCGTGAGTTTGTGCAAGCCGATGTCGGCATGCGCAAAGAGATTATCCGAGAGCAGTTGCGTGACATCCCCATGTTCCGTCTTATCGACCGCGTACTGCGTTCCAAAGCCAACCACGCTATGGTAAAGGAATTCTTCAACGACATTTTAGAGGAGCACTTTTCTGTTGAGGAGGCAGAACGACAACTCATGACATCTATTAACTGGGGTCGTTTCGCTGACCTTTTCCACTATGACACCGACACGGAACTACTATACCTGGCCGAGGATCAATTAGAGGAATCAGTGCAAGATTCCCCGTAATTTTGGTGATACTGCAACGGGAGGTGTGGATCATGACATTGTTGCGCTGGGATCCTCAAGATGCAGATCGTTTACGAGATGAAATGACCCGAATGTGGAATCGTGTACGAGAAGACTGGAATATTGACAACACCCGACCGAAAAGCCATATCCACCAAGTAGAGAATGGCTACTGGATTGAGTTTGAGTTGCCAGGCGTAGATCCCTCTCAAGTGTCCATTGAAGTGGATCAAGATTCGGTCAGCGTACGCGGCCAATTCCCCGCATCTCCAATTGAACGGGATGCACGGGAAGGTGAAAGCTTTCATGCGGTGGTTAACCTTCCGTCGGATATTGATCCAGATTCTGCTGAGGCCGACTACCGCCATGGGCTCTTAAGCATACGGGTTGGCAAGGCAGGTGGCCGACGCCGCCAAATCTCCATCAATGCCCACTAAACCAACGAGATTTCTGGACACGGCAACAAGTTTTGTGTTGAGGTGCCCTAGAACAAAATGACGAAGGAAACGGTGGCGATTCGACAATCTACTTAGTCGTTGGTCGCTGCCGTTTTCCCTGGGCGCCCCGGCTGTCATGTTCCCCATCCTAACCTTATGGCGCACCTTCGCAAGATACCCATTAAAATACCTATCATGAAACGACCACTCGAAATTTTTGGTGTGCGCAAGTTTTTACATCAGCATGCCATTCACTACATCGTGTAGTATAATATGGTATGAAACTTGACGAAAGGACTGATGGACTATGAAAACTGCTGCACTGCTCATTATCGGAGCTGCCATCCCGCTGCTTGCGGCGGGATGTGGGTCTCAGCCGATGTCTTCTTCACCCACTACCACGACTGCTACTGCGACGGTGTCAAACAAGATGGTCTTAGCTAACGGACAATTTACGCCCGCATCAGTGACGATTGCCGCAGGAAAGAAGGTAACCTTTGTGTTTGATGGCATGGGAAGCGACCATATCGAAATCTTAAACAACGGACATAGAGTAGCGCAATCGCCCCTTTTGGGGCACGGCGCATCGTGGAGTTATGTGTTCAATGCTCAAGGTCAATATACCGCAGAGCCGGAGACCATGACGTATATCCACGCCGTCATCAAAGTCTCGTAGTGCGGGCAGCGCACACGCTTGGACCGCTGTAGGTAAAGGAAGAAGGGCCAAACATTTAGAGATGAGAAAGGTGGTTTACGATGGCAGCACTTGGACATATACGTGTATTGGGAACGGCTGAACAGATAGTGGAGAACTTAACAACTTGGCTTACCGAACGCTCGGTGATAGTGTATGGCGTGGTGCATCATTCGGCAGATATGAAGGACCGCGGGATCGTACCGGCGGTCGATGCCTGGACGGTCATCTTTGGCAATCCGGCGCTAGGAGCCCAATTGTTGGAGATCAGCCATGATACTGTTATTGATATCCCCTTGCGCCTAGGAATTTATCAGGAAAGCGATCACTGCGTGATTGTACGGAGATTCTTGACTGTGATGGCAGGCGACCACCACGAAGATGCGCTGGAGCCCATAGCACAAAAGGCTGATACACTAGTCAATCAATGGTTGGACACACTGCAGACACGATGATTTAGAATGCAGCCGGAACCCGCCTTACAGCCCCGGGACCAAACGTAACGTGGACTCGCAGTTGCCCCAGGCGCTATTAGGGTGCATAAGTATCCACTACGACAGGCGCTGGTGTCCCTCAATGGTCAGGGGGCTGCGCTTTGTCCCGGGACTTTGGCGGCTTGCGCGCCGAAAACCAGGCCGCCACTGTACCGACCAACAAGCCGCCAAATAAGGGCTCAAACACCATTTTAGGCGGACCAACCCACAGCACGGTAGCCCCCTCAGCCCCCATGGCCGCTAGTGCGGCCACGATCAAGAGCCACTCGACAGCCACATGGGAATTTGGACGCCGTGATCGGACCAGCAAGGAGGCAACCACCGACGTCGAACCTGCTATCACAATGGCAAGCAGGGCCTTCAACGCACCACCACGTTAACCAATCGTCCTTTAATAGGGACGATCCTCAATACCTCACGTCCGGCCACATGCGATTGAATTTGTTCGTGAGCCAGAGCCTTTGCCACCAGTTGATCGGGAGCATCGTCCACGGAAACCACCATGCGTCCACGCACCTTGCCATTGACCTGCAACGCGATCTCCACCTCTTGCTCGACCAGCCACTGAGGATCATAAGATGGCCATTTCTCTCCATGAACACTTCCACTGTGGCCGAGCCGGTGCCACAGTTCATCGCTCAAATGGGGCGCAAACGGCGCCATCAACAGAACCAAAGAACTGATGGCGGCCTCGAGCTCTGCGTCCGCCACATGGTCGGCTTCGGCATACAAAGTATTGGTGAACTCCATCAAAGCACTGACCGCCGTGTTAAAGGCTCGCCGCTCTCCTAAATCTTCGGTAACCTTATGCACTGCTCGCGCGTTCGCGCGCCGAATCCGCTCGACCGCTCCAACATCTGAGTCCGGTCGGCCCATGCGCGGGCGCACAGCCAAACGATACACTCGTTGCAGAAACCGGAACGAGCCCTCGACCCCCTGCTCAGACCATTCAAAATCCTTATCAGGAGGTGCTGCAAACAGCATAAAGAGACGGGTCGCGTCGCTTCCCCACTTACCCATGATGGTTTCCGGGCTTACCGTGTTGCCTTTGCTTTTGGACATTTTTGCGCCGCCATACACGACCATGCCCTGCACCAATAGGTGTTGGAACGGTTCGGGGTATTGGATCCACCCGGCATCATAAAGCACTTTGGTAAAGAAACGGGAATACAGCATGTGGAGCACGGCGTGTTCCTTGCCCCCCACATATTCATCCACCGGCATCCAAAAATTGGCCTTAGCCGAGTCAAACGGACCATCTTCAGTCCCGGGCGAAGTGTACCTAAAGTAGTACCAACTCGAGTCAACAAACGTATCCATGGTGTCTGTCTCCCGTCGGGCCAATCCCCCGCAACGAGGACAGCGAGTCATCACCCAGTCCTCTGCTGCCGCCAGCGGCGAGGCGCCTGCCCCAGTAAAACGAACATTTCCCGGCAACTGAACTGGCAATTGATCGACCGGCACGGGAACCACGCCACACGCATCACAATAGAGTACAGGAATGGGCGCACCCCAATACCGTTGCCGCGAAATGAGCCAATCCCGCATCCGATAGGTGACTTTGCGTTCACCCAGCCCTTTGATGTGCAGTGCCTCGGCGATCGCCGACTTCGCTTCTTGACTAGCCATACCCGTAAATGCGCCGGAGTTGATCAAAATGCCGGGGCCTAAATAGGCGGCATCCTCCGGAGGGCGTCCCTCTAAAGGTCGAATGACCGGCATAATCGGCAACCCGTATTTTTGTGCGTACATGTAATCCCGTTGATCATGCGCGGGAACTCCCATCACAGCCCCTGTTCCATAATCTGCCAACACATAGTTGGCCACCCACACGGGAACTGGATTACCCGTGAGCGGATGGACAGCGTATGCCCCCGTAAACATTCCACGTTTTTCTGAGTTTTCCGACGTCCGTTCTATGTCGCTACGAACCCGTTCTTCCGCCACAAAAGCCCGTACCGCTTGGGCCCCAGGACGATTAGCTATCAACGCCTCGACCAAAGGGTGTTCGGGTGCCAATACCACGTAAGTAGCCCCAAAAAGGGTGTCAGGCCGGGTGGTGAACACGCGAATGCTTTCAGCCAGGTCTGGAACCGGGAAAACCAGCTCCGCCCCTTCACTTTTCCCTATCCAATGCATTTGTTGAGCCTTGATTTCCTGCGGCCAATTCAGTTCGGTCAAATCATCCAGCAACCGGTCAGCGTAATCGGTAATACGAAAGTACCACTGTGTCAGATCACGCTTGGTCACAACGGAGTCGCATCGCCAACACAATCCTTCCTCCACCTGCTCGTTTGCCAAAACGGTTTCACACGAGGGACACCAATTCACCGCCCCCGCCCGACGATAGGCAAGACCGCGTTCATAGAACAACAGAAATAATTGTTGGGTGAAACGGTAGTAATCCGGTTCGGAAGTCGTCACCTCGCGCCGCCAATCGAAAGATAAGCCCATTTCTTCCATCTGCCGTTTCATGTAGGCGATGTTCGCCATGGTGGAAACCCTGGGAGGAATGCCGCTTTTAATGGCAGCGTTCTCAGCTGGCATGCCAAAAGCATCCCATCCCATCGGATGCAATACCGCATACCCGTTCATTCTGCGAAACCTCGCCACCACGTCGCCCAAGGTGAACACCCGCACATGTCCCATGTGCAAGTGGCCAGAGGGGTAGGGAAATTGCTCCAGACAATAGTATTTGGGTTTGTCACTGATCTCAGCATGATAGATGCCATCGGCAGCCCATTGTTGTTGCCACCGCCGTTCAACATCTTGCACGTCATAGCGGTCCATCTGCCCTGTATCCTGCCTGACATCTTTGGTTTGCATGTGCCGTCGCCTCCAAAATAAAAAACGTCCCTAAAACTAGGGACGAGTTTTCACCCGCGGTACCACCCCGATTAGCGGATAAGCCGCTCACCTCGCTGTAGCGTTAACGGGCTACACCCGATTGTTCTCCAACGGCGAGAAGCAGGTGCCGGGTCCAGTTTTCACCAACCACTGGATCTCTGTGTCCCAAGTCGCCTTGCATGCTCCGTCTTCATAGAACCAATATGGGCAATCTTACCGTGTATTTTACGCTGTTCCTGCTGAAAAGGCAAATTTCACTCTCCTCTCAATTAGACGGTTTTACGGTTCTCGGGCGTTCTCTCAACATGTAGCGGATCACCGTATTGTGCGATTAAAGCACGAATGTTGAGCTCCCTGTGCTAGAGCGAGTAATGGCCACACCCTCACCCGGGAACGGTCATGTCCACGTTGCCTATAGTTCGTTAGACTATTGCCGACATTTAACAAGATCTCGGTGCGCAAGGCGGCTCGGCAACTTACAGTTCTTTCCTGCATTCGTCAGCTTGGGAAAGTTGGGCCACTCAGTTCTCAACGATTTTACAGATAGATGTCACGGGTAAATCTAGCGCCGGAATTTGCATACTCTTTATACGAGGAAAATTTTTCATCGCGAAAAAAGGAGTTTCTGGTTGTCACGCGAAGTTAATTGTTACTAAATGTGTCGATTCATGTAGGGGGACACGATGGAACTTGTGGAGCACAACTTAGATATTGAGCACTTATGGCACCAATGGAAGCGGGGCGGAGGCATTCGCGCCGTCTTTCAACCCATCGTGTCTCTTCAAAGTGGCACTGTCCGAGCCTATGAAGCGCTAAGCCGTCCATATGACACCACCGGGCGTCCCATCCCCATATTGCCTCTCATCGCATCGGCTGACCGACACCGACAGATAGCCGTGTTTGACCGCTTGGCCTATACCGCGATGCTCGAATCCGTCTCCAAAATGGGATGGCCTCGCGACACGCGACTATTTATCAATGTGGTGCCGCGGAGCATCGAGGACCCAGGATATCTTCTAGACCTTATACAACACCATAAAGTCATTGCGCCTAGTGACATCATTTTAGAGATTTCGGAGCGGGAGTCTTTGGAGGAAGGCGACGCCTATCTTTCCGAACTGTTGCAGCCCTTTCGCGACATGGGTGTTAAAATTGCGCTAGACGACTTAGGGGCCGGATATTCCGGACTCAATCGGCTCGCTGAGCTGAAACCTGACTTTGCCAAAATCGACTTGTCTTTAATCCGAGACGTAGATCGCAATAGCATAAAATTGGCCTTGGTGGAAAGTACCGTGCGTTTTGCCACTAAGACCGCTGCCATTGAAATCGTTGCAGAAGGCATCGAAACTCCCAGCGAATTGTTCACATTGCAAGAAATTGGGGTCGATTACGGACAAGGCTATCTCTTGGGCCGACCCCTGCCCCAACTGGAATCACGGTCGCATGCCGAGTTTTTCAACCGAACCATGGACCCGCCCAAGGATCAAAGCGAGCATCTGCAAGCGCTGTTGAATACTGCGCAGCGCATGGTGCAAGGCATGGCGCGAGGCGAAGGGCGCAATACCCATCTGGTGCGGTTGGCGCAGCGTATGCTAGGTGCAGATGTGGTGACGCTGTTCAAACGCCAAGCCGATTACATGGAAATGTACGAGACTACGTTGCCCGATACATTGATCCCCGCAAACCGAGGAATTCCCATAAGTACCGACGCGCCGTCATCAATGCCGCTCATTGACCGATCCTCGTTTGTTCGTCAAACTTTGGCCGACAGTCCCGCCTCGTGGTCGATAGATTTGGGTTTAGAATCGGGTATCGCGGTTCCCATTTGTGACAATCGAGATTGTTGGGGAGTCTTGCATGTAGGATTTTACGCGCCCCACCAAATCCGCCCCGACATGATAAAACTGGCTGAAGGACTAGCCCATCTATTTGTTCTGGCCTTAGGCTATGGCAGTTTAGATCAACCCAATCCCGAACCTATAGAACCGCTGGGCGAGCCTCTGTACGAGGCCATTTTCACGCTGGCAGAAACCCACGGCGTCGGTCGTTTAGTCTCCAAGGTCGTGCAAGGCGCACTCGCAGTGTCGCAGGGCCATGAGGGCTGGATCGGCCTACTGAATGAGGAGACGCTGCACTGTATTGAGGCTGATGGAAGTAGTTTTGACATTTCGCGTGCCGAACTGTTTGACAAGTCTACGACGAATGGCAGTGGCCCGGTAGGACAAATATTGCAGACACAACGCTCTATCGTGATCCAAGACATCGTACAAGAACCCATGATGAAACCCTGGCTGGATGATATGCTAGCCTCTGGCATCAAAGCGGCCTTCGGCATACCCTTGGTGGTCGGGTCGCGCACCCTGGGCATTATGAAAATTTATCACAGTGAAGTCAATGGATTCACTTTGGGGCGCTTGCGCCGCCTGCAAGCCTTAGCGTCCTTGGCCACCACCCTGTTGGAGAAATCTGTCACACTCCAAGAGACGCAAGCCGCCCAAGCACGCCAGGAAGAATTAACCGAGGCCCTATACGCCATCTCGTCCTGCACTACCGAGGACGAAATTCTGATTACCGCCGCTAATGCTGCCCAACGATTTACGGATGCCGATTTGGTGGTGGTTTCCGAACCCGATGCCAGCCAATTTCGCCATCGCGCGGCCTCCGGTCCGCTGGCCTCGACGGCCTGCCAATTGATCATTCCATTCCAACCAAACCAAACGGAACCTTTGAATTTGTTCAATCAGCTGTTTCACGGCGGCAATCCAGCCGTGCTCGCCGTCGACGACGACCAATCGGTGCCCCAAATGGTCAGCCAATGGGCCCGCCATCACAATCTCCACCATGCGGTCATCATTCCCTTAAATGGGCATGGAGAAAATTTAGGACTGTTGACCATTTTCCCCAAGGTCAATCCTCAGCGGCTGTCCACCCTATACCGCGAAATAACCTCGTTTGCCCATGCCGCCGCTAGTGCGCTCTATGACCGACGATTGACGCATTTGCTACAAGAAGAGAAAGCGCAAGTCGACGTGTTGATTCGCGCAAGCCAAGAACTGCCTTTAGTTACCACAATTGATGAACTTTGGCAGAGAATTGGAGCAATTATCACGGAAAGCATGGGAGCCGCAGGAGGCTGGATAATCGAAGACTTAGCTCAATTGCCAGCTTGTTACGCCTTTGGCAGCGCCAAATCATATCAAGGCTTACTCCAGCAAAAGTTTCAGGAAGTGGACCCTAGAGTTCACCAGTCCGAGGTTAGCACCGGGCATCAGCTGGATGCCCGTCTACAAGCGCACGGCATTCACTCCAGCGCCATTTTCCCCATGTCCCTCTATGGCCATCCGACGGGAACCCTGATCGCTATCCACAGCACCAAAAGCCAATATTTTACCCCGGCCCGCCTACATCTCATCGAAGTCCTGCTCGGTTATGTTGCGGTGTCGTATGAAGTGGTGCGCTTGCGTGAACAAGAAAGCCGCTCTCTGATAATTGATCCGCTGACACGAATGGCTAATCGCTACACCGTTCAGCGATGCTTTCAAGGGGAAACGGAACGCATCGCGCAAGGCCAGTCGTTTTCATTGGCCATTGCCGTGTTCGACCTGGTGGGATTTTCCCAGCTTAACGCCGAGCAAGGCTATCAGGAAGGCAATGCGGTTCTCCAAGAAGTGGCCCAGGTCTTAAACCGGCGCAAGGATCCCGATGCCATGTTAGGGCGGCTCGGAAGCGATGAATTCGTGTTGCTTTACCGAAACCGAGAGTCTCAAGCCCTATGGCAGGAAATATCCGAATTGGCAGGTGTGCTGCCTTTCCCTACCGTGTGGGCCGTTGTATTTACCAAGAACGTGCATGCTGATTTCTTTGCCCTCGTTCAACTCGGCTATCAGCACCTGTCCCCGCAGGGGGCGTTGATAGACTTATCACAATAAACCTTAGACTTGATCGAATCGATTCACTGTCACTCATCTACGGATTTGGACAACTGCCGCCTTACGGAATCTGCAGCGGCCGACGGCGCTACGAATACGGTAATCCGATCGTCGGCCTCGATCACCGTATTACCATGGGGAACGACTAATTGCCCTTTCTTCTTTATCGAAACCACCAGCGCCTGTGGCGGTAATGCCAAATTCTTCACCGCTTGATGAACCATCCAACTGGTCTCTCCAACCGGCACCTCGATAAAAGTGCCGGGATCCCCTTCCGATGCGCTGAGCGCCCGTATTTGTTGCGCCGTGTCTATAGTGGTTAAGGTCGATGCATGGTAGACGCGAATGACTGACTTCTCGGTAACCAGTCCGACAATCCCACGATCCCCCCGCACGGGCAAAATTTCTACATCATAGAGCCCAAATAGTCGAAGCGCATCATCCAAACTCTGATTCTGACGCACCACCGCCGGCCAGCGCGACGCTACCCGCATGACCGGCGTTTCATCATCCATTTGATTGTCCGAATGCAACAAGATGTCCAAGGTAACCCAGCCTATAGCCTGCTTGGACTTGTCCAGCACCACAAGCCACGATTCATTGGGGTTCATCATCAATGTCTGGTACACTTCGCGCACGGACACGTCACCTGCCACTTGCCGACCTTCGAGAGATTCCACGGCCGCCATGACGGAAACCTCCTCGGTCGGCCTGACGTCATTGCCCCGAAGAATCCTTATCCCGCGGCGAGTCAGTTTGACAGTATACATAGAATCTCTAGTTAAGAACGAATACACCAAGTAACTGACCGAGGCGCATGCCATCACAGGAGCAGTCAAGTGATAATCTCCCGTAATTTCTAGAAGAATGGTGATCGCCACAAACGGAGCCTGCGCCGATGCGGCAAACAGGGCAGCCATGCCAGCCACCGCGTAAATGGCTGGATGGGGAGCCAAATTCGCTGAGATTTGGTGCAATATGGCGCCAAATAGTCCCCCGAACATTCCCCCGATAAAAAGGGCTGGCGCAAACACCCCACCTGATCCTCCAGCCCCAATGGTCACAATGGTGGCCAAGTACTTGCCCACAAACAACAATGCAAGTGAGCCGAGAAATATCCGCCCATCCAGAGCAAGATGCATGGTGGGATATCCTACCCCAAGAATTTGCGGCATGAAAAGTCCCGCAATCCCGACGAACAAGCCGCCCAATATGCCCTTGACCCAAAATGGAATCTTCATGCGGTCGAACAAGTCTTCACTGACGGTCAATCCTCGTGTGTAAAGAAACCCTATCAATGCCGTCAGCACACCAAGACCCATCATAAAAAGCAACGCGAAATGATTGATCACATGATACGGAGGGGTCGCCAAAATGGCTCCGCCACCCATAATACTGTCAAAAACGGTAACCCCAGTCACCGAAGCCAAAAACACCGGAACCATGGCCCCCATCGCGTAGGTCCCCAAAATTATCTCGAGACCAAAGAAGCCTCCCGCGATGGGGGCATTGAATGTGGCTCCAATACCGGCCGCCGATCCACAAGCTAACAGCAAGGAAGTATACTTATCGCTTAATTTTAGAAGCTGACCCAAGCTCGATCCAAAAGAGGCTCCAATCAGCGCAATCGGGCCTTCACGTCCCACAGATCCCCCGCTGCCAATCGTTATCGCTGGCGCTATAATGCCAAAAAACCCTACCCGCGGTCGAATTTTTCCGCCTCGCAAGGCCAAGGACTCCAATATCTGGGGCACCCCGTGTCCTTTCACCTCCCGCGCCAAATAATGGCTAATCAAGTTGACCAGCACTAGCCCAATGGCTGGGACCACAGCAATCAACAGGGTATTGGTGCGCGCCATGGTCATGCCCACATCGCCCACTAAAAGGCTGTGCGCCCATCCAATCATAAGCCGAAACAAGATAGCGCCCAACCCCCCCACCACTCCTGTGACCATGGCCAGGCCCAAAATCATCAGGGTTTCCCATTGGTGTTCACGTTGACCCGGTATTTCTTGCATTACATTGATCGCCATATTCCGATCTCCCTGCTGCCATGTTTTGTATGTATCAAAATAAAGAAAATATAGGACAACGTCTTCCTTGGTGGCTAATAGTGCAAATTCAGCCCTCCATCAACAGGGATTGCCGCCCCGGTCACATATGCAGATTGGGATCCGAGAAGAAAACTAATGACTTGGGCCACTTCGCTGGGTTCTCCCAATCGCCCCAGGGCAATACGGGATTTGATGCGCTCGCCAACCTCATCATTGGGACCCATGCCCGAGGAGAGCGCGCCTGGCAGGACAACGTTGACTCGAATTCCCAAAGATCCCCATTCTGCCGCCAGTTGCCGAGCCATACCCACCAAACCTGCCTTAGCAGCGCCATAGATAGCAGCAGGACCCTCTTCTGACTGCATTAAGGCATCAACACTTGACACTAGCACCACACTGGCCCCTGGGGCCAGCCAGGGGCGTACAACTTGCAGCAGCCGAAATGCAGCTGCCAAATTAATGTCTAAGGTTCGGCGGATTTCATCTCTGGTTGTCCGTTGCATATCATCTGCAAACACCACCCCTGCTGCATGCACCACACCCATCAGCTGAACAATCTGACGAGCTGTTATTGCCTTTAGGAGATTGGCAATCCATCTTTCTTCCCGATCGGCCAAATCGCCTCTCACCCACTGCACGTTGGATGCGGTTTCTCGGTCCGCTTGTCGAGAAATACCCAGCATCCGCCATGAGGGATCCAGCGTGCGCATCAACGCTTGTCCCATGGCACTGGACAATCCCGTGCCCACTCCCCAGGTTTTCTCCACCATCTTGCCTCCTGCATTTGAGGGATACTCTCGCACTACCTAGGTAAAGATTGTTATATTAGAGGCGAGACGATATCGTTGTGTAAAAAGAGAAAGGATGGACCGCATGTCAGAACCTGTTTTCCGTTTCAGCCCACGTCCTAATCGCGCTCAAGAGATCCATTGGCATGAATGGAGCAGCGAAGCGTTTATCCGGGCAGCCACCGAGCAAAAACCCATACTGCTCTCCATTTCTGCCGTGTGGTGTCACTGGTGTCATGTGATGGACGAAACCACATACAGTCTTCCCACAGTGATAAACCGCATTAATCAAGATTTTATCGCAATTCGTGTGGATAATGATCAACGCCCCGATATAAACCTTCGCTACAATATGGGGGGATGGCCGACCACCGCATTTCTGACACCCGTCGGCGAAATCATTACTGGGGGTACTTACATCAATCCTGAACAGATGGAAAGCCTTTTGGACCAGGTCTTGCAATATTGGCGCGACAACCGTGAACAAATTGCCACTCAACTCGCACAGCCGGAGCCTCCCAAAATCGACGTTTCTCTCTCTCAGCCTGCCAATGCTACCGTGGTAAAAATTATGGACCAAATCCGCCAACAATTCGACCGTGCTTATGGCGGGTTAGGGGTAGCTCCTAAATTTCCCCAAACCGATGTGTGGGATTTATGCTTGACGTTTTTTACCGCTACTGCCGACGGATGGTCTGCAGGCATGACGGCGCGCACATTGGATGCGATGGCAGGCGGTGGCCTTTATGACCATGTTGAAGGAGGATTTTTCCGTTATTCCACAACGCGGGAATGGACCATTCCCCATTTTGAAAAAATGTTGGAGGATAACGCGCTGCTTGCACGGCTTTATCTCAAGGCATTTCAAATCATGGGAGACGATTCGTACCGGCAAGTGGCCCACGGAGTTCTGCAATGGGCAAATACCTCGTTGTTGAATGCCAATGGCCTTTGGGGTGGGTCGCAAGACGCCGACGAAGAATATTACCGGCTTCCCAAAGAAGAACGGGATAAACGCCCCTCTCCATTTGTCGATCCGATAATCCACACCAACTGGAATGCCACCATGATCTCCACCCAGTTAATGGCGGCAGCCTTAATCAATCCGGGTGCATACGCTCCCATAGCGATGACTGCGTTGGAAGCACTATGGGATCGCATGTGGGTGCCTGGTCAAGGCCTCTACCACTATGACAATGGTGAAAAGCCACAAATCCTGGGCCTTTTGACGGACACCGCCGCCTTGTCCACCGCATTGATAGATGCGTACGAATACACGGGAGACAATATCTTTTTGGACCGCACCCTCGATCTTTTAAAGTGGGCCGACGAAGCATTGTGGGAAAACGGAGCTTATCAGGACCAAATTGACACCGAGGAAGGTCTAGGTCGCCTTCGCCATCGTCAGCAGCCGTTACCCGATAACGCTGCCATGGCCCGATCCTGGTTGCGGCTGGGCGCTATTTTGGACCGTGCCGAGTTCGTGCAGCGAGCCAACGCCATTTTGGGTGCCTTTTCGCCGATGGCGGACGACCAAGGGATTTTTGCGGCGGCTTGGGGGGTCGTCACCGACCGGGCCGAAGCACAACCAATGGTGGCTACCATTGTCGAATCTCAAACGCGTTCGGGATCCTTGCTGCGTCAGGCTATTTACGGCGTGTACGACCGCAATCGAATTGTCCGAACCTGGCGAATTGGCAGCCCCGAATTCGAAGCAGGCGACTATCCGGAACTTCCGAGTCCCGCCTTATACATTTGTCGTGGCACGTTGTGTGCAGCCCCTGTCACTGACCCCCAGGACCTGGTGCGGGCCTTGCAGGAACTGGCTGGCACATTGGCTGGGGAGAACCCGCCTACTCCGGGCTAAAGGGAAATCCCAGCCGCAAGCAAAATTCAGAAAGGAAGCGCGGCGCATCGACCGTACGACACACGGCTGCATTGGGACTTGCGGTGATCCAGCCGCGCTGGTCGACTACGGTCATGCCCCGCGTAATAGTGCCCTCCCGTTCAATATCAACAGGCCACATCTCGGTGGTGCATAACGTAGCGTCCTCTGCCACGGCCACCGCCAACGGATCGTGCAGGGGCGCTCGGCGTTGTCCAAACGGCGCTTCCGGGTTGTAGGCGCGCAGATAAAATTCTAACGCCGTTTGGACAACTGTACTGTACGGTCGGCTGGCATCCAGCCCCCTCACTTGCTGATCGGAAATATTTGCCTGCATTGTGACATCAAGCCCTACCATCGTCAGCGGCACCCCGCTATGGAACACCACCCAGGCCGCATCTGGATCTCCCCAAATATTGGCTTCCGACACCGGCGTGACATTACCGCCCACAAATGCTGCGCCCCCCATCACGACCACTTGACGAATTTTTGAGGCTAAATGAGGATCGCTTTTAAGAGCAATGGCTAAATTGGTCAATCGCGCCACGGTCACTAACGTGACTTCGCCCGGACGCGCATTGATGACATCTATTAGATATTGTGAGGCCCCCTGGTCTTGCGGGCGCAGGCGGGGCTCGGGTACAAGCGCTTCACCCAATCCGTTGCGGCCATGAAATGCCTCCGCCTGCGGGCTCCAAGCCCCCACCAGCGGATCGGCGGCCCCTTTGTACACAGGCACTGTAATCCCCGACAACTCCACTATGGCCAGCGTATTGCGGGTGGTGGTTTGGATATCTCCGTTGCCAAAGCATGTCGTAATTCCCAGCACCTCCAGCCGGGGACTGTACAATGCGTAAAGAATGGCCAGTGCATCATCAATTCCTGTATCGACATCCAATACCACAGGTATCGGTTTGATCACATTTATCTCCACCTTTTTTTGGCCACATTGGTGCAGCCGATTGTAGTCTGCCGCGCAATCTCTGTAAGTGCATGGTTGCAAATGACGAATTTTGTAGAATGGTTTTGGATAACGATAAAGGATTTTTTACCAAAATTGGCGAAATATATCCCTACGAAAGGATGTGATTGGTTGAACCCGGCTTCGCGGTATTTGACTGCCCAGTTCTTCAATTACTTTGGCGATGCCCTGCTGGAAATCGCATGGATTGTATGGGTCCTACATCTAGCACCTCAACACCCCGCATTGTCCTTAGGCACCTTAATGGCCTTGCAGGCCGTTCCCCAAGCCGCCTTATCCGGCATCCTGGCCGGCTACATTGATCGCGTGCCCCGCAAAGCAACCCTCATTGTAGCTAGTCTGATGCGTGCCGTGGCTATCGGATTGACACCGTTTTTTCCGGTTTTGTGGGCGACTTTCATTCTTCTGTTAGTCTATAAAAGTTTCTCGGTGGCTTCATTGCCCATCGAGCGCGCCGTGTTGCCCGACCTGGTCGCTGACCGCCAGGCCATTAACAAGGTAATGGCGCGTCTAGGCCAGATCTACGCGGTCGGTCAAGCGATAGGACTAGCCCTGGTCGGGTTCTTAATCGTCTTGTTTACGGTATCTTTGGTCTTTATTCTTATCTCTTTGATATACATCCTCGTCGCTTTAGTGCTGTTTCTCACACCAATCCCAGACCATAAGGGAGCAAAAAAGTCTTCGTGGTACGCGCAGATTAAGGAAGGGTTGGCGTTTCATCGGGAAAATGTTGCAGTGCGATATCTGCTGACAGTGATCGGGTTGGCTGGTCTGGTGCTGGGAGGGCTGAACACTCTCTTGACCTTATCCGTTGGTACCCTGTGGCATCATCCATCGGCAGATGTCAACTACATCTTCCTCTCCCTGCTCTTAGGAGTCCTGGCCAGCGATACACTGCTCTCGAAATGGATGAACGAAAGCCGCTATCATCTAACCATTCTTTTATCCTTACTATTAATCATGTTGGCCTCGTTCGCCATCGGATTCATTGAGGGCTCTTGGTTCTTTGGCATTGCCATGGCCTTCATTATGGGCGTTGCCAACGGCTTCATCTTGACCCCCAGCCGCGCTTGGTTGGCCAATATCGTGGCTTCGGACATGCGAGGCCGGGTCATGGCTTTTCGATCCCAGGTCTTAGGTGTGGTCACCGCCATCTCCCCCTATCTTACCGCCCTGTTAGTGGTGCAAGCTGGCCTGGCCACAGCATGGATCGTGGTGGCTGCCTTTTTGGTTGCCTTGGCGGTGTGGTGGCTATTGACCAAACCGTTCAGTACCGCGTCGCTCGACGCTAATCAAGAGCCCCAGGCAACAGCCGCCAAACCCTAGTGACCTTTTTGTGCTAGCGTAGGCGCATTATAGGGAGAGCAGCGTTAATAGACTTTTTAAGCCTTGGCCTTGGGCAGAACCACCTCTGCATCTCCCCAGAGGCGCTCCAAATCATAGTAATGGCGTGCATCTTCAGTAAAAATATGCACAACCACGCTGCCATAATCCAGTAACACCCATTGCGCTTGGCCACGACCTACCCTCGTCAGCATGGCAACTCCACGAGCTGTCATGCTGTCTTCGATATGATCCGCCAAGGCCCCCACTTGAATCACGTTGTAGCCTGTCATAATCACAAAATAATCCGCCACTAAGGTGATTTCTCGCATGTCCAAAATTACCACTTGCTGTGCTTTGTGGTCCTCCGCGACATGGGCTATCGAGATGGCCCAATTCAATGTTTCGTCCATGTATTCCCCCCTGAGTCCTTTAAGGCATTAATCATGTTAGGATGCGGTTCCAATCCCCGCGATGTCAAATAGGTCATGGTTTCATCCAACACTTTTCGATATGCATCGTCCAACGATGCATAAGCCGCCTGCTCCAATGCCGCACGAGCGGCAAAATGGCGGCCTGGCTCCACACCATCCGCGATGAACAACGCTTTAGCCAAAGGAGACAACCCTACTCCAGCAATGGTATGGTGCTCAATCGCTTCCCACACGGCTAAAGATCCGACCTGAGCTTGATTTAGCCAGCGGGCCGCGACAGGTCCATGCAAGAGCACGGGTTCTTTTCGAAACCATTCGTCAATGGCAATCCCGTACCGTTCTGCTTCAGCCAGCAGCTCGGCACGGGACAATTCTCGCGCCAAATCATGTCCCCATCCGGCCAAATATGCGTCATCGGACGGCAGTCCATGAATTTTTGCAAGCTTCTCCATCAGATCAACAACCCTTAAAATGTGTTCTTGTCGGTGACGCGTGAGCCGATGGAACTTTTCCTCTAGCCAACGATTCATGTTATGCCTCCCTCTCCTTTTTTAGCAAAAACTACTAGAAAAGAAAAGGAGGCAATCGATTGCTAGTACTTGTTTTGTCGCGGGCGGGCCTCGTTGACGATGATGTCGCGTCCAGACAACTGGGTTCCGTTCATCGCTTCCACCGCTCGTTCGACATCTTCATCCGCCACTTCAACGAATCCAAATCCCCGCGAACGGCCGGTTTCCCGATCTGTGATAATCCGCGCACTAATCACATTCGCGTGTTGCGCAAAAGCTTGGGCAAGATCATCCTCACTGGTTGCCCACGGTAAATTACCCACATATAACGTACGTGCCATTGATGAACCTCCCTGAAATAATCCCCCAAGGCGCCTGGCCAGGGTTCCAAGCACGGGGTGCTGGGACGCCACTGGATACAGTTGTAGTATGATCCGCTTCTCGTCGTCTCATCCGAATTTTACGGATTACCTTGGTATAAGCCATTTTTCGCAATATAGTGCTCCACGGCCTCCGGAACTAGATATTTAATCGATAATCCCGATTGAATCCGGTCACGCACCAAGCTGGAAGAAATCGCCAGGGCAGGCACCTCAAGTTGATGAATTAGCTGCATTCGCTCTTCTCCCAACTGGCCGCTTAACGCCTGCAACCGTGATAACGAATATCCAGGCCGGCTCGCCGCGATGAGTTGACCATGCCGAAAAATATCCTCTGGATAATGCCACGTGGCAATTTCTAAAATGGCGTCGGCTCCACTGATGAAATACCAGTCAATACTGTTATCCAGTGCATGGAAGTATCGCAAGGTGTCGCTGGTATAAGATGGTCCTTGCCGTTCGATCTCGACTCGTGACAACTCGAAGTGGACATTTGGCGCGATAGCCAAAAAAGTCATCAAGTAGCGGTGCTCGGGGGAAGCTAACCCCATCTCCACTTTATGGGGAGGATGCCCAGTAGGGATAAAAATAACTCGATCCAAATGAAAGGCGTCCCGGGCTGCTTCGGCAGTCACCAGGTGCCCATAATGAATCGGATTAAATGTTCCACCCATGAGCCCTACGGCTCGACGCTTTGTTCCCATTCGTTCCATACTTCGCCACTTAAGAATTTTTTTCCTGCCAAGTTACGAAATTTCTCTCTATAAGTAACATTATTCGGTTACCAAATCGTCTTGCCGCCACCGAAATGCCCCTTCTCCTACAAAAACTAGGGATTCGTCCGGTATTCTCGCCTGCTTTAGAGCGTTTGGCACACCGCGCCGCCGTAGATATTCGCAGAAATATTCTTCTGCTTCGGGACGCCCCCATAAGGTCATGGCCGCACGATCTTCGACATCTCCGACCACGCGTATGCCTCCTTCTTCTGGCTGCAGTCGAAATCCACGAACCACCGGCTTTATCACCGGTTGAGTCCGATGAGTGGTTGGCATCGGAGAAATTTTTAGGGTCTGCTGCACCTGCCACATCAGGTCATCCACCCCATCGCGTGTTACCGCCGAGATCCCCCAAACTTTTTGAGGGGATAGAGCATCTTGCAGCCTTTGCAAATTTTCGCCAGCTCCCGAGACATCCATTTTGTTGCCCACCACAATAACGGGTCGGGCCGCCAACTCCGGCGAAAAGGCTCTGAGTTCATGTTCGATAATCCGATAGTCGTTCACCGGATCGCGATCCCCCATAGGCGCCAAATCCACGATGTGGACCAATACCCGTGTGCGCTTAAGATGGCGTAAAAACGTATCGCCCAATCCAGCCCCCTGATGCGCGCCTTCAATAAGGCCAGGAACATCGGCAATGACAAAGGGATCGCCAAAGCCATCCACAACTCCTAAATTGGGCACCAAAGTCGTAAACGGATAATCCGCAATTTTCGGCCGAGACTTGGACACGACGGAAATCAAAGTCGACTTGCCCGCATTGGGAAATCCGACCAATCCTACATCGGCTAAAAGATTCAGCTCTAATGTCAACCACAGCGACTCACCCGGCTGTCCCCGTTCGGCCACCCGCGGCGCCCTGTGGATCGAACTGACAAAATGGGTATTGCCTTTACCACCACGGCCCCCGTGCGCCACGATGGCCGTTTCGCCCATCGCCACCAAATCGGCTATCACGCGTCCGTTATCATCTGTAACGACCGTTCCGGGAGGCACATGCACGACCACGTCTTCGGCATCAGCACCATGCCGATTGTTGTTTCCGCCTATCTCCCCATCCTTAGCCCGAAAATGTCTTTGATGGCGAAAGTCCATCAAGGTATTCAGCCCCGAGTCTACTTCAAAAATAATGTCGCCGCCGCGGCCGCCATCCCCGCCGCCCGGTCCGCCATTGGGCACAAACTTTTCCCGGCGGAAAGCCACGGAACCATTGCCTCCGTTGCCAGCTTGGACATAAATTCGCACTTCATCAACAAACATAGGGCCCTCCTAGCCTGCAGTCTCTTGTGGTCGCCCCCAGGAACCAATCAGTGTATGGTCGTCCCAGAACCATCGCACACCCATAATGTGCTTGGTTGGAAGCCTCTTAATACCATCGACTCGCAATATAAAGCTGGTGCCCCCAAATGTCACCAATATGGGATGGCCATCAGCAATCGCTATTGCCTGCCTGAGAGCACGATCTAGCCCCCACAAGGTCCAATATCGAGGCTCCAACGTATTGAGGCCTTCCCATAACAACATCGTCCCGTAGCGCTCTGCTAATGCATCCAAACGCACTAGGCTGTAAGCCCATCGCAAGGGGAGACGCCCGACTGATCCTTGTTGGGCGATAATCGCGGCCATTTCCGAGACATACCGTTCAGCTCGATCATATTTGCCTAGTTGAAGCCACCCGCTGATAACCTGCAGTTGATTCGCGTACCGATGCCGCTGGCGACGATTAATATCCACCACCATGGCGTATCCCCGCATTTGAACCCACTGACTTAAATACAGCACTAACAGCATAAGAAAAAGAATGCGCCAGAGGTGGTGTGCCTTATCTGCACCCACCCCTAACGCGAGGAGCACGGCTAACCGGATGGCCGTATGCTTCATTTTCACGACCTCCCCTGTTAGCGAACCCTATTGGGCTTCGGAAACCGGGATGACAGCTATTTCACGACGATCATGCGAGCGTCGCACAAAAGCAACCTGCCCGTCAATTTTTGCGTACAATGTATGATCTCGGCCTATTCCAACATTAGTCCCGGGATGAAAACGGGTGCCGCGTTGACGCACTATGATGCTTCCTGCTGTCACAACCTGCCCTTGATGACGTTTCACACCAAGATATTTCGGATTGGAATCGCGCCCGTTGCGAGAACTTCCGCCACCCTTTTTATGAGCAAATAACTGTAACCTCATGGCTATCCCCCCTCGTCGCAGTTCAGATCTTTCTGAATCCACCGTACAAACCGTGGCTCAGTATCGGATAAATCCTTCAAGCCCGTTAAAATAGTCTCAATGACTGCCCTAGCAGATTCGCTCAGTTTCACAGGAAACACTAGTTCCACGTTCCCCTCGTGATTTGAGACTACCGTGACATCGGTCGGCGTGACCTGGCGCAACCCTAGCATCAACGTTTCTACTAGGGCACTAGCGGCGGCACACACCACATCCTGCCCATATGGTCCGTGTCCCGCGTGTCCAGTCATCATAAGGCGTTGAGGTGCGCCTTCGCCGTTATAACAAACCCGAATCTGAATCACGTCGTGCTACGAGGGCAACTCAATGCGGTCGATGCGAACCCGGGTCAAATATTGGCGATGACCCTGACGACGACGATAATTGCTCTTGGGCTTATATTTGAAGACCAAAATCTTTTCACCGCGTTCTTGGTCGACTACTGTCGCCACAGCGCGCGCACCATCAACGTAGGGCGTGCCAATCACCCGTGCTCCCTCATCGCCTACCACCATCAAAAGCCGGTCAAAATTGTATTCCGTACCAGGATCGACAGGAAGCTTCTCTATCAATAGCACATCGCCCGGAGTAACCCGGTATTGCTTGCCTCCGGTCTCGATTACAGCGTACACAAATATCCCCCTATCATGCGCTCCACACTGGAGATCAGTCCAAGGAATGCTATCATAAGAACGCGCTGATGTCAAATGATGCAAGAACTGGGCCGCTATTATGAAACCGGTTAAGACATCAGGTCTAGCACGCGCAAGGCCCTCACCGGGGACGGCTCTCTTCACCCTGTCCGCCGCTAGCCAAGAACGCCTATCGGCGAGCGTAACTTGGCCCTTGGGCACAGAGTGCCTATAGAGAAATCATCACCGACCTTGCCACTTTTTTCGTACAGAAGGACTCGGCACCCGCCACAATCTTTATTAGAACCAATATTCCGACTATTGAATGGTTCCATATGCGCTTTGTCGACACGGGAAACATGGGTTACAGTAAGGTTATCATTGTTTAAATGACAAGGAGAAAGCTCATGGCATTATGGTTTGAAGAATCCGCATCCCCCGGTCATCGCCTCCAATCGAAAGTTCTTCAACAAGTGTATTTTGCGCAATCGCCATATCAAACTATAGAGGTAATCGATACGGAAGAGTTCGGTCTCTCATTGGTGCTGGACGGTATTATGCAAACTACCACGCGAGATGAATTCATCTATCACGAAATGCTGGCATACGTTCCCATAGCATCACATCCAGCCCCTCGCCAAATACTAATCATCGGTGGCGGCGATGGGGGTTTAGCCCGCGATGTGCTCAAGTTCTCGGGTGTTCAGGAGCTCGACTTAGTTGAGATTGACCGCATGGTAGTCGATGCCGCCAAACAATTTTTGCCCACTCACCGTGTAGCGTTCAATGATCCCCGGCTCACCATCCACTATGAGGATGGCGCCAGGTATATACAAAGAGCATCCCAGTCGGGCAAGCTCTACGACATCATTTTGGTTGACTCCACAGATCCCGAAGGAGAGGGCCCTGGCAAATTTCTTTATACGCATGCATTTCATGATGACATTTACCGAGCCCTTCGCCCAGGCGGCATCTACGTCCAACATACCGGGGCGCCCTTTTTTAATCCTGAGGTGCTTTGGGATGTCAGCAACGACGTCGTCTCATTGTTTGCTCAATGCCAGGTCTATTGGTGCACAATCCCTAGCTATCCCGGCGGCCTGTTCACATTTACCGCTGGGTCAAAAGGTCCCAATGTAGCCATTCCCCAACGGCCAATTGATTGGCCGACGTCCTGGTACACGCCCCAAATTCATCGATTGGCATTTGAACTGCCCCCATTTCTTAAAAAACTGCTGCCAGCATCGGTCAGATCCCAATCAATCCCGAATATGGGCACCCCATAGCCACAAAAATACAGCCCGATAGCTGATCAGCCATCGGGCACATGTATTCTGACAATCGATTTAGCGCTCTGGGACTCCGGCCGTATCGACGATGGGATCCAAAGCATCCTCAGAGACCGATTGGGATGCGATCAGTCGCCCGGTGGCAAAGGTGCGCAAGGCCCGCACAATTTCCACGTTCACCTTGTCTCCCACTCGGTGCCCTCCCGCCTCGATATCGATCACATAGCCGGCCACTCGAGCAATCCCGTTTTTCGGGTTGCTGGCATGGCGTTCCTCAACAATCACATGAATCTTGTCCCCTTCACGAACCGGCAAAGCGAGAGCTTCCACTTCAGCCCGTGTTCCAATCCTAATAATTTTCAAATCCTGCATGTCGCAATCATTGGATCCGCGGACGAATACGGCTCGATTGGTTTCACGCTCTAATTCTTTAAGGTTCATGCCGCCAGGGCCAATCAAGTGACTAGCCACCGTGGGATGCGCTTCCACCAAAATCGATTCGGCGCCCGTTTCGCGCAACTTGTCCACAATACGCTGGCGAAATCGCCTTACCACTACATCCTCAGACAAAATATGCCCTCGCCCATCGCATTCTGGGCAAACCCTCGTCAGTTGGTTCAACAACGATTCCCGAACTTTCTTGCGGGTCATTTCCAACAACCCTAATCTGGTGAGGCCTAGCACCGTCACCCGCGTACGATCGCCTCGCAGAGACCTTTGAAATGTTTTCAACATTTCGTCCTGATCGGCTTCGTTTTCCATGTCAATAAAGTCGACCACGATGATTCCACTTATGTCCCGCAACCGCAGTTGACGAGCAATTTCAGTAGCCGCCTCCTTGTTTGTCGCCAGTACGGTATCCGATAAATCCGTGGTTCCTACGTTCTTGCCGGTATTCACATCAATAACGGTCAAGGCTTCGGTTTCATCAATAACCAAATATCCCCCGCATTTAAGCCAAACACGGCGTTTTACCGCGCGGTCCAACTCCGCTTCCACGCCACGCACTTCAAACAACGGAATTTCGCTCTGATACAATTCAATGCGATTTCTCAATTCCGGCGACAAGGATGCCGCAATCTCCTTAGCACGTGCGTAAGCATGTGGATCATCAATAATAAAGCGATCGACCGATTCATCCATATGATCACGAATCGTGCGGGCAATCAGACTAGCCTCTCGGTGAAGCACTTGAGGCGCTTTGACGGTCCGGGCCTTGCGGCGCACGCGAGCCCAAAGTCTTCGAAGATAAGCCAAATCCCTAGACAGCGCCCGCTGCGATGCTCCTTCCGCTACGGTACGCACAATAAGACCCATGCCTTTGGGACGCATTTTTTCTGCCACCGCGCGCAGTCGCTCGCGTTCCCGTTCGGTGTCTATGCGGCGTGACACTCCGATCGTGTCCGAATAAGGTGTCAATACTAAATAACGGCCCGGAAGACTAACGTTTGTCGTTACCCGTGCCCCTTTATTCCCAATCGGCTCTTTAGCGACTTGCACTACAATATCTTGTCCTACCCGCACTACGTCCTGAATAGATCGCGACTTTTTTCGGTCCCGTTCTTCAGCAAGCGCATCGTCTACATATAGGAACGCATTTTTTTCCATTCCTAGATTGACAAAGGCAGCACGCATTCCGGGCAATACATTTTCCACGCGCCCTTTGTAGATATTTCCCGCCGCTTGGTCTTCATCTTCTCGATCGATGTAAAATTCAACCAATTGTCCGTCTTCGAGAATCGCCAGCCGACTCTCGTGATGTCCATAATTAACAAGTAATTCCTTAAAAACTTTAGGTTCCGGTACAATGGGCGCGCCTTCTTCGGTCGCGTCCCCCAGGGATCCGGCACCGGACTGTGAGTCTGCCGCCCCGGCCTCCAAGGCCGGGAGAATCCCCCAACGGCGACGCTTGCGCCGTGACATGAAGAAACCCCTTTCCAAAAATATTCGAATAACGAAGTCTAAACTTTGGGGAGAGGCGTCCCGTGAAATTTCCATCAAATGCCTCTTCCTTTCATCATACCACTCGCCTTGGTCGCGTCAACGCGTTACCAACAGATCGCCGACCAGTGTTTGGGGTCCGCCATGTTCGATGGCAGCCAACAATTCTTCCTCAAGTAGTGTGCCCAGTCGCTTCAGATCGGCATCCAGCACCAGTAATCGGTGATATTTCAGTGGCCGCATAATTTTGAGTACATCCGACACTGGGGCGTCAAATCGCACCGCGAAGTCCTCAATCAGCCATACTGGCCGTTTTGCGAAATATTGAGGACGCAGTTCCAAGTCTCGAATAATCAGGTAGGGTGATTGATGGCCCGATTTCCATGCGCCCCAATAGAGAAACGCCGCAAACAACCCCATGTTCAGCGCAGGGTGTCCTGTCAAAAATGATAGAACGGTCAACGCTACTAATCCAAAGGACAGCCAGATTCCCCACTGCACAGTCCGTTCTTCCGCCTTCTGATACCCCACATGCTGAGCCCAATAGGTCTTCGCCAGGTGGCCTCCGTCCAAAGGGGCGACCGGCAACAAATTCAGCCCTCCAATAAAGAGATTGGCCTCTATGAAATCATGCACCCATCGGGGGTCAAACGGCAGCCAACGGGCTCCCCACCACGCCAATCCCGCCAACAGCAAATTTTGCAACGGACCGGCTACGGCTACCATGGTTTCAATATAAGGTTCTTGGGCATCCAACCCGGGAATGTCCGCCATGCCCCCAAAAGGCCAAATTTCGATGCGAGTCACCGTCAACCCATACGCCTCGGCCACTATCGCATGAGTTAGTTCATGGCCTGTCACCGCAATAAATGCAATAATCATCGTCATGGCGTGTCCGGTTGTGACGTAAGCCACGGCCAAGACAAAGAACAAAGGATTGACGGCAATCCGTTGCCACCACGCATTGGAATCCGGATCCATATTTTAGCGCTCCTGCGAAAATGCCTCCGGGCCAAAGCACGATGGCACCAGAGGATTGAGTGGCAGACCATGGTCTGCCACACTAATGCTCATGCGATGATTGGCATCCAACCTGGCTACCGCCGTCCAGGGCTGCACTAACTGACCTTGGCTCACAACAATTTTTGCAAGATCAGAGTATGTCAACACCAGGCCCGTTTTGACATCAATTACCACAAAATGGGCAGAGGCCTTGACGACCTTGCCTATCACTCCACTGAGCACCGCACTGCCCTGGCCAGTTCCCACCACGATGTCCGCGTGAAATTGCGCCTGACTGCCGTGGACCGCCCACCCGAATCGCTGATAGAGGACGCCATGGGAAATGGGCGGTAAAAACATCCCCCCTACACTGGCTGGCCGGTTTGATTGGTGTGCTCGATTGGCCGGAAGTAAAGGCAGACGCCAATTTTGCGTCAGCCACACTCTAATCTGGTGTCTCGCCATCTTCGCTATTACGCCTCCATGATGGCGAGACACCATCACCACAAACAAAAGGACTAACGAAATTGCCCATTTGCCAGCCTTTTTCGATGGCGATGTCCGCTCTCCCAAAAGGTGTTTCGGCACAGTTTGTCCCACATATGCTCCTCCTTGCTTGGCAACATGTCCTTCACTATTGTATGAGTCAGCAGGCCGCGACATGACCCTATGGTCTCAATCGGAGTTAAATGGGGTATGATAGAACATGAATGGCAGTAGGATCCCAAAATCTGCTTTGCAAGGGAGCGCATGCGGTGTCTTGGATTGCTCTGGGGCTTGCTATAGTATTTGTATTTTTAGGCGCGCTAGCCCAGCGTCGATTGTTTGAAGTCTGGCAATTGCCCTCTTACCTAAAGAATAAGTGGATGCGGTACCTCATCATGGCGGTGGTAGTGTTGGGATTTGGAGTTCCCTCGATGAACGGCTATATCTGGCTAGCGCCCATCTATGGTTTTGTTTTAGGCCTTTTGGGAGGAAAACAAGAGGTCTGGACTGATGCTACCCGAGACCGCACTAATATGAAGCCGAAAGGGCCTTAGCGGGCAATATCGAACGCGGCAGCAGACCAAAATCCGAAATCCATGAGCCGTCCACAAATCCTCCGCGAACGGCAGTAATTCCTAGTTGTTCCAATTGAACTTCGGAAATCTTGCGCTTAAACCGGGAAAAAGTCCCATTTTTTGGTGTTAAGTCGGTAAGCCTCACCATTTGCGGTCCCGCCAATTCGTACCGTCTCCCTTCGGTGCGACTAAGCCACAAAGCACGAATTATCGTCTCTGCCACGTCAGCCACATGCACAGGTCTGACCGGTACCGAAGGCACGCGTCCATGGGTGTTGAGCCAGGTCATACTGGTTGAGCCTGGGCCCACAATAAGATGGGGCCGCACGATCGTGTATGGCAAACCACTATGGGAAATGATTTCTTCTGCAGTCCACTTGGTTTGCTGAAAGGACGACGGCGCCGTCATCCCCGCACCTTGGGCACTAACATAGATAATCTTCTCAATCCGCCATTGGTGGGCTAGTTGCACGACTTGAGCCGTCCCCTGTTCATGAAGCAGGGAAGGTGCCAGGGTACTGCCGGGATAGTGGCCCGCAATATGGATTAAAGCACTGCACCGAGCTCCAGGCATAGGAGGAACCGGTTGACCGCCATCGGTCAAGTCGTAGACTACCGGCACGAACGGCAGACCCTGAGTAATCTTTCGGGTAATCCCCAGCACTTCAATTCCTGATTGCCAAAGCCGTGCAACAACTTCTCTGCCTAAAAATCCCGACGCTCCAGTGAGCGCCACGCATCGTGGTCCTGACCGTGCATCATTAGTCATGACGAGAGCTCTCCTTGTTCCGCGCACGACGAGTGGTATGCCGTTTGTGCTCTAAGCGCTCTAATCGCTTTTCAATCCGTAAAAACATAAAAAACACTCCTAAGAGTAGTGCTGCGTCGAGTGACAGCAATATTAACAACAGACTCATGCCACACTTCCCTGGGTTTGGCCCTCATGGGGCATCCCGTCCAACCCACAACGGTTTTGCTCACCGTAATTATGCATTCTCAAACAATCGGGGAAGGTCTTTGGGACGCACGAGCGTACAAAGATGCCCCTGGGGTTCAATCCAGACCACTGGTCCCTTTTGGCAATACCCCAAGCAGTCGCTGGTGGTCACCCGGACTCCTTGTCCCGCTTTCCATTGCGGCAATGCCATCACCGCCTCGCGCAATACTTCTGCACCACGCAATTGGCAGGCATCTCCATAACATAATACGGCATGATACTTGTACGGCCGGATTTTGCCGCTCATAGCCCGGGCCTCAAATTCAGGCGGTCTAACCCACAGCGAGCGTATTGCCACTTGGCTCAAGATGCCGAAGGCGGCGAATGGGAAAATCCAGTAATGGCCCAAATAGGCCAAAATGCCTAAGATGAGCCCGCCGCCAATGATAACTGTCATCTGGCCTTGGTCAGACCATGACCACACATACGCGGCGACCACGCCTAATTCCCATCCACCCACCGCAATCCCTGCCGGGGGAAGCGCAACGTCCAGTAACAGACCTGCTATCGTTGCCATCCCCACAATCATGCTAGCTCTCCGGTCTGTGACGATTTTATAGCCTCTCCATGCAAAGAGGCTGAGTGCCACCACATCTAGTGCGGCCAGACCCCACCAGGAAATCATCGGCGCGTCCTATAACGACGCTCTGGTTGAAAACCAAACAAGGCAAACAACCACTCTACAAGTCCCTCCAGCCACGATTTCAGGCTTAGCACCAGTGCTCCCGAAATGAGGCCAATCACAGCGCCCGCCAACACATCGGTGGGCCAATGCACTCCCACCCACACTCTGGCTACGCTAATTGCGGCTGCAAACAGCAATCCCCACCACCCATCTCGCGGTCTGGCATAGAACAGCCCTATGGCAAAAGCAAAACTTCCTGCCGCATGGTCGCTAGGAAACGAGGTGTCGGGCTTATGACTGATCAATTGATGGACCAGGTGCGGTTCAAACACAAAAGGCCGTGGTCGATAAGGCAAAAAGTGGGACAGCGACACGTTGATGGCCAAGGCCAATACCCCCGCCACCGTGGCATACACTACTGCGCGCCGGCTCCGGTTCTGCTTCAACGGGGGCCAAAACCACAGGAGCAAAAAAATGACCGCCCATAGTTCCGGGGCATATTTTGCCAGCACGATGGCTAAGTCATTGAGCACAGGACTAATGGCTGTCCACCCGTTTATTACCAGAAACCAATGGCGATCAAACCCAGTGATTGGAAATGTATGCAACGAAGCCGTTCCTCCTGTCTTATTGCTGCGTAACCTTTTTTGAATATACCACAGGCGCCGTATTGGGAACCGAGGAAGGCAACAAAGACTTGCGGCGCATGTAAACGTTCAGCAATAGCCCAATTCCTGCAGAATCAGCGAGAAAGGCCGATCCGCCATAACTCATGAAAGGTAAAGGAACCCCAGCCACGGGCATAACACCCGATACCATCCCGGCACTTTCAATTACATGAAAGGCGAACATGGCTACCACTCCCGCAGCCAACAACATCCCATAGCGGTCTTTAGCTTGCGAAGCAATATAGGTTCCGCGAGCCAGAAGCAATAAATAGACGAACAGAAGCGACATCGAGCCTACAAATCCTAGTTCCTCTGCAATGACGGCAAAGATAAAATCTGTAGAGGCTTCCGGTAAAAAACTTAATTGATTGGCATGAGCGCCAAATAGGCCTAACCCCCACATTCCACCTACGCCGACCGCAATTCGCGACTGAATCACGTTGAAGCCCGCGCCTAGAGGATCTTTGTTAGGATTTAAAAAAATGAGGAGGCGATTTAGCTGATATTGATGCATAGGGAGCGGTATGTGGATGCTGTGCACGGTCAAATGCAAATAAATCCATAAAACCACTAGTCCTAAGCCCCCAGGGAAAATCAGAAACAATTTCAACAGAGGCACCCCAGCCATATACAGCATCCCAGCCATAATCGCCACAAACACCAGAGCGGTTCCCAAATCCGGTTGCTTTAAAATCAACAGCATCGGCAACGCGACGTGTAGAAAGGGCGAAATCAAGTCCCGCCACCGGGATAAACTTTTCTTTTTCGCCAAGTGGGTCGCTAGCGTCACGACGACAGCAATTTTAGCAAACTCGGACGGTTGAAGTTGGAACGGTCCCACTTGAATCCATCTTTGCGCCCCCAGCCGGGTTTGCCCATGGACAATTACAATGGCTAACAACACGATTGATAGCCAATATAAATAAGGACTTAATTTTTGAAACCGCTCGTAGGGAATCCATACCATGACCACCATCACGATGGTACCCATGATAATCCAAATCAATTGTCGTTTAAAATAATACAAACCGTCGGATGTGGTTGCACTGGCAATGATAAATAGACTGGAAATCGCAATCAAATATACCAGTGCCAGTGTCACATAGTCCAATTGGCGCCAAAGTGATGGACGTGAATTCACGGTCTCGATCCTCTCCTTATGGTTCTCTTCAGTATACAAGGAGAACTTATCCTGGTCGAGGCCATGATTATCCCTACTGTGACAAGGATTTCCGTTTCACGCTGCGAATCGGAATATTTGCTACCAACGCCATGGCATCGTCGTGTCGAGAAAAATCCACCCGAAATCCCTGATCGTCAATATCCATGTATTCGGATATGACTTTCAGCAAATCATTTTTCAGATTCTCCATGGCTTGTGGCGACAAACTCGTTCGATCATGCACCAACACCAGCCGCAGACGCTCTTTAGCCACCTCTTTGCTCGCATCATCGCGTCCGAATACTTTCGCGAACAAATCGAACATGGCTTTCCCTCCTCGGCTCACCCTTTAAACCCCATGAGTTTCCGCAATCGGCCAAAAAATCCCGCATCATCCTCCAACTTCATCATTGGCACATTTTCTCCTTGCAGACGTCTGACGATGTTTCGATATGCTTCGCCGGCCCGTGACTGGGGATTTAGGACTGCAGGCTCGCCCCGGTTGGTCGACACCACAATTGCCTCATCTTCCGGAACTACACCTAAGAGCTCGATGGCTAGAATTTCAATCATGTCATCGATATCCATCATATCACCCCGTTTGACCATATCCGCCCGAATCCGGTTAATGATCAAAAAAGGCTTGTGTTTTTCCTGTGCTTCCAATAGGCCTATAATCCGATCGGCGTCCCGGACTGACGACACCTCCGGTGTGGCTACCACCAAAGCCTTATCAGCTCCAGCCACGGCATTTTTGAAACCCTGCTCAATACCTGCTGGTGAATCGATAAGCACAAAATCGAAGTCGGCTTTCATTTGCCCCACCAAATCCCGCATCTGGTCCGGCGTGACCGCCGTCTTGTCACGGGTCTGAGCGGCAGGCAAAAGGTACAGGTTTTCAAACCGTTTGTCCTTAATTAGGGCGTGTTTCAACTTAGCAAACCCTTCCACCACATCCACCAAGTCATAGACAATGCGGTTTTCCAATCCCATCACCACATCGAGATTGCGCAATCCGATATCTGCATCGATTAATGCCACCTTGTTTCCCGCTTTGGCTAATCCCGCGCCCAAGTTGGCCGTGGTCGTAGTCTTTCCTACGCCTCCTTTCCCGGAAGTAATGACAATTGCTTCTCCCATACCCTTGAGCTCCCCCTTATCGTCCCAAACTACCTAACACGCTGTGCTGCCACCGATCAATGACCAATTGCCCATCTTTCACTTCTGCAAACTCCGGGACCTCAGGGAGTAAGGCTTCTCCTGCATCAGGTCCTCGAGCAATATATTGAGCAATCCGCAGTTGCGTCGGATTCAGCCGAAAAGCGCTGACCATAGCCTTTTCGTTTCCTTCAGCGCCAGCATGGGCCATCCCTCTCAACCATCCCATCACAATAATATCGCCGCCAGCCGTGATTTCGGCTCCTGGGTTAACATCTCCCAATACCACCACATTGCCGTAAAACCGAACATTTTGTCCTGATCGCAGCGTTCTACGAATCAACAGCGTCGGGTGGCTGCGTGCCTCGTCTTCCCAATCTCGGGCACTTTTGCGTTCCAACAATCTTTCCACAAAAGGCTTTGCAGGCTCGCTCGGTTCGGTCCGGTCCTGATTGCCAGTCCGACGTATTCGTCGTTTAGTAGTGGGCTTGGTCTCCGACGCAGCCGGGACATCGCGGGAATTCGTGGATTCCTTGGATTGTCGTGCCATAGAACGCCTCCCCCCATTTACGTCAGCATCTAACACATTCTCTAACGGAAGCAGAACTCCTGCTCCCACCCCATCCAAATGTGCAAGATTTTACACCTAAATTGTGCCAATAGAAGGCAAAAGCCGACGCCGTTGTCCTTTATCCGTCGGGATTTGGCGATTATGTTCAGATGTTCGCGTTATCCCATCGCCGAAAATCCAGCCTCCAATTCACGGCGCGACCGAAATCCGAGCACTCCCCCAAGTCCGGGGGTAAAAAACATAGAAAATAAAATCCATACGGGCAGAGGTTTGACAAATGACAACCAAGCAAAATGATAGCCGGCTAGGAGCAGCAACACCCATTGGAAGGGGACTACCAGCACTTGGCTCATGCCCGCCACCAGGCCTGGAACAAATACCGGATCCCGTACGATTTTCGATTGAAGATACCCGATCCCCCATCCTAGCAGGGCAAATGTCACCGCATTCAATCCAATCATTCGCCCAGCCCACACATCTTGCATCAACCCGCCCATCAATCCCGCCAGCATCCCCCGCGAAGGCGATTCATACAACGCAATCAAAACGGTTACCGATACCACGACGTTAGGAACATAGCCAATAGGAAAAATTTGGGGCAACAACGCGGTTTGGATTAAAATGCCCAATAAATACAATAGAAACCAGGTAAGCGGACGATATTGCCACATTAACTGTTGCCACCCCCAAATATGGGAGGCGCGCTAGTCCCTTGAGGATGGGACAACACTACCATCACCGATTGCAATCGATTGAAATCCACGGATGGTTGCACCATCGCAACTTCGGTCAGTCCGAATTGCACTCTGGACACCGATATCACCTGACCCAACAGCAAACCCTTGGGATAGTACTGGCTAAACCCTGAAGTCACCACGGCGTCGCCCGGCAAAATATCGGGGCGATGCGAAAACAGTTGAAATTTCAACATACCCGTAATAGGATCCTGCCCGAGCAACACGCCCGCCGCTTGCGACCGAGTGTCCATGGCGCCTACGCCACTGTTGGGGTCCAATATCAACATGACCGTAGACGAGGTCGAGGATACCGCAATGATGCGTCCCACCACTCCTTGGGGCACAATCACCGACATTCCTGGCTTGATGCCGTTATCCGATCCTCGGTCGATAACCAAAGTGCTAAACCAATTGTCTGGATTTCTAGCGATAATTCCCGCAGGAATAAGCTTCCAATTGCTTAAGGTTTGCTGCAAGCCCAACATGCCTCGAAGCCGTCCATTAGCCGCCAAAACTTCGGACAATTCCAGTTTCATGCTGTTGTACAGGAGCAACTTTTGTTTCAGCTCACGATTTTGCGCTTGCAATGTGAACAATTGCCCAACCGTGCTAATGCCGACTCCTGCCTGATGCCCAATAAAGGCTAAACTCGAAGAAGCCGGCGAGACAATTGTCCCGACCAAATTGCTAAGTTCCACAACACGGCCGCGAACATGGGCTGTATAGCTTAAGGACACCGCCAAAACCATTACGGCCAGAATGGTGATGAGCGGGCGGCGCCATCGGTAGAAAAACCCGCCCATGATCCTTCCCTCCCCAACAGATGCTTTAACCCTTAGCGATGATTTCGTCGGCGCAGAGCATCCAAATGATGATGATCTTCCAACACCATGCCGGTACCCCGCACTACCGTCAGTAGGGGATCTTCAGCCTGATGCACCGGCATCCCGGTTTCGGAGCTGACCAACCTATCGAAATTGCGGAGCATCGAACCTCCGCCAGTCATCACAATGCCCCGGTCCATGATATCGGCTGCCAATTCTGGCGGCGATTTTTCCAACGTAGCCTTAATCGCTTCTACAATGGTATTGACGGTCTCTGACAGTGCGCGTTGAATTTCAGTGGAATTCACCTTGAGAGTTTTGGGCAACCCGGTGACCAAATCCCGTCCACGTACATCCATCGTCTCTTCATGATCGGGTGGGTACGCAGAACCAATGGTGATTTTGACCTCTTCCGAGGTTCGTTCTCCAATCATCATGTTATAGGTGCGTTTGATGTGATTGACGATAGCCTCATCCATTTCGTCTCCGGCAACCCGAATCGATTTCGACGTCACAATGCCATCCAAGGAAATAATCGCAACCTCGCAGGTTCCGCCCCCTATATCCACAATCATATTGCCGGTTGGTTCATTAACGGGCAATCCTGCCCCAATCGCTGCCGCCATGGGCTCTTCCACCACCAAACATTCTCTGGCTCCCGCTTGTTGAGCAGCATCTTTAACGGCCCTTTCCTCAACACCCGTGACACCAGAAGGCACTCCAATGACCACCAGAGGATGAAACAATCGGTTATTGTTGCTGGCCTTCTTAATGAAATATTTCAGCATGGCTTGCGTCGTGTCAAAGTCGGCGATAACCCCGTCCTTAAGTGGACGAACAGCACGAATATTGCCGGGAGTGCGTCCCACCATCTGCTTGGCTTCCTGGCCCACCGCAATAATTTCTCCCGACATCTGATCAATAGCGACTACTGAGGGCTCTTGCAGCACAATACCCTTTCCTTTTACAAAGACCACGGTGTTAGCCGTTCCCAGGTCTATTCCCATGTCTTTGGAAAAGGCCGCGAACATACTTTTCATGGGTTAATGAATCCCCCTTAACTCAATTTAGTCGTTTGCCCCTGATTGAGGCTAATATGCTCCGAGCGTCCAATAATAATATGGTCCAGCACCATGATGCCCATGATGGCGCCAGCCTCTTCCAGTCTTCGTGTCAATTTTCTATCCTCTGGACTCGGCGTCGGATCTCCGCTAGGGTGATTGTGCGCCACGATGACCGAGGCAGCTGAATGTGCCACCGCCTGTTTAAAGACCTCGCGCGGGAACACTTCCACGCTGTCCAACCCACCACGAAACACCGTGTTGATGGCCAGCACACGTCCTTTGGTGTTTAACAAAATAACCCGAAATTCTTCCTGTTCCAAGGCCATCATTTCCGACAGCAACATAACCGCGTCTAGCGGTCCCTCAATGATTCCGCCGACTTCCTGTTTGGCCAGCCGAGACCCTATCTCCATAGCCGCCAACAGCAAGGCAACTTTAGCCTTTCCCAAGCCACGAACGCGCAACAAGTCGCTCGCATTACGCCGTCGCAAACCGGTCCAGCCTTCGTTCAATAAGTTATGACTCAACTCCAACACTGATTGTCCTGTCGTCCCAGTCCCCAAGAGCACTGCCATAATTTCTGCATCGCTCAAACTAGCTGGGCCCCGCGCTAAAAGTCGTTCCCGCGGTCGCTCGTCGGTCGGCATGTCCTTCACGCGATAAGTCAAGGCCGTCTCCCTGAATTTCCATAGCTGAGCAACTTTTGCAAGACGTCCAAAGGCAATCCGATGACCGTTTCCAGATTCCCCTCAAACGCCACTACCCATTGTCCAGCCCGCCCTTGAATGGCATATGCTCCGGCCTTGTCCAACGGTTCGCCGCTTTGGACATAGTCCGCGATTTCTAACGCTGACAGAGGCCGAAAGGTTACATGGGCGACTGCAATACTGGTTGAACCCCAACCCCGTGCGGGATCCCATACCGCGACTCCAGTATACACTTGGTGCCGCTGACCGCTGAGATGCCTCAGTATTTCGCGAGCATTCTGATCATTTTTCGGCTTGCCATACCATTGGCCGCCTTCGGCAACCACGGTATCCGCCCCAATAATTAGGGACCCCGGATGGCGGCGGCCTACAACGATGGCCTTGGTCACTGCTAACCTGCGCGCCAAACAGTCTGGGCGCTCTCCGTCTCGCGGCGTTTCATCAGTCTGAGCGGGATCAGCCACAAACTCCACTCCCATTTGTTTTAGGAGCTGGACCCGCCGTGGTGATTGTGATGCCAACACATATGCCGCGTCCAACCGAAGTCCTCCTACCCTCGCCGTTGATACCA
This sequence comes from Bacillota bacterium, assembly GCA_021784595.1. Taxonomy (GTDB): domain Bacteria; phylum Bacillota; class Sulfobacillia; order Sulfobacillales; family Sulfobacillaceae; genus Sulfobacillus_C. The sequence goes on from JAJYHT010000008.1 coordinate 92,408, forward strand.
AAAAAGTCCGCCAATCAACCCTATAATCCCCCCTAAATTGAGGGTTAACCATAGGCCCAATTGAATCCCTATCACACCTAAGTTTAGCGTCCAAGGTGCTTGAGGCGAACTTCCGAACTGAAAGTAGTTGTGGCCCAATGGACTCCATACCGGAGCCAGCATCCGTCCCAAAACTGATCCGATGATAGCCCCGATCACAGCGTAAAGCAAAGCCAAGAGAAAGCCTTGATGGCGATGGCGCATGAAAACCTCCCGGTTGTGCATGGTTGGACGGCTGTCTATTGTCCGCCACTGAATACTGGGTCCTGTTCAGCATAACATCCGACACGTCTCGAGGGCAATTGTTGAAAAGCTTCCACTAATGGTCAAATTCCCCGTTGTGTCTTCTATTGTTCGACAATATTGGAAGAAGTTTGCATCTTCACCAAGAACACCTCTTGTTGATTCAAGTAGCTTAAAAGCGCTAACGAGCCGCATATCAACACCGCATCCCCACCGTTCATGGCCTGACTCCTCATCTCACTGGCAGCCTGTACCGGATCCTCGACGACTTTGATCGGCAATTTGCAAGCAAAACGCGCATAGAGATTTTTTGGATCTGCTCCCCGTTCGGTCGGAACTCTCGTTAAAATCACTTCAGAGACAAAAGGCAATAAACGCTCCAGCATAGCCTCCCCGGGCTTGTCTGCCAGCACTCCGAAAATCAAGTGCCAGCGGTAGCGGTCCCACGGACTACGGCGCAATGTGTTTATCAATGCCTCAACGCCGTGAGGATTATGAGCGCCATCAATAATCCACAACGGATCTTGATGCACTACCTGAAATCTTCCTGGCCACTGGACTGCCGCCCAAGCTCGGCGAAACTGAGACCAGTCTCGAACCCAGCCTAACTCGTGCAATACTGAGACAGCCGCGCGCGCCGTCGCCACATTTTCAATTTGATACGCGCCCAATAAGGGTACCCGCATCTCCCCCGCTTCAGGGTCGTTCCACCATACCCCACGGTCATCCAACTCACCAAAATGCAACGGTTCAGTTAT
>JAJYHT010000063.1 GCA_021784595.1 Bacillota bacterium
TCGGCACTTTGGGGTTTGATGGCTCAAGAAGGAATTATAAACTTACGCATCAATGCGTGGGGATACGTGGTTGCTGATGATGATTCGCGCCATAAGAACCGGTCGGAACGGATTCGCGACCATGGTGCTAAGGAACAAGAATTGATCCAATCACTGCAGGCAGATCCACAGTGGAAACATGTATTGCAGGGCAAGGAATGGGAAGAATTGATCCGTCTAATAGAAGATCGCCAAAACTGGCTTGCCCACCATGCCGCATTTGATTGGGAAGCCGGTTTATCTATCGTGATGACAGGAAATCAGGGACTGTAGAGGAAAACTTTGTGGCATAGTTGTCATGGAATTCGCTACCGACTCAATGAATCCGCGCTTCTTGGTCCCTTCGGGGAATATGAGCGTGACCTGCTTGTGGAGGCACGACTGGTGCCGGATTGGCGCTATTTGGCAGGCCTTCAACGTGCTATCGCACTAATACGCGGCAATTCGCGACGTCAGCCACAACCTCCCGACACGAGGGAAAATCGGGAGGTTGCGCTTGACCGAATACGGACCTGATGAATGTCGCATTTAGGGGCCGGGGGGCGTAATCAGATCGTTGATGAGTTGGCGGGTATGGTCTCTAATGGCGTCTCTCAGGGCACGCAGACCCTCCTGACGATTAGACGAAAATTTGTTCCAGCCCGGAATAGTCCAGTTGACATGCTGCACGCCAGCCGGTGGGATGGGACACGCTGCATTGTCCGGATCGCATAAGGTGACCACCATATCCACTTGACGCATCATCTCGGGTTCAACGGATCGGCTCTGGGGTTCTCGCACCTCAATGCCGTCTTCCTGCAGAATCGGTACCAGATCGGGGTCAATTGGCTGCGCCGCGACCCCGGCGCTAAAAACCTCTACCTGCGGCCCGCCAAACTGGCGGGCATAGGCCTCCGCGACCTGACTGCGGAAGGCATTGCCGCCTCATATGAAAAGAATGCGATACCGTCGCATAAAGCCACTCCTTCCGGCATCATCCAATTGTGTCTCGTACTGATTTTACGCGATACGGCACAACTTAAGCAGCGCCGGACTATCATTGTGGCATTACGAGACACCTATTATTGCAAAAAGGCTTCTGGATCAGTCTGACCGCCTTGACAGACTGCTGGACCGAGCGGAGCGATCGGTGATTGAAAAGCGTGGGTGGGAATGGCACACTAAATAATAGAAATATCCTATCAATTAAATGGGGAGCGCATGAAATGGCCTTATCGTCTCAAAGAAAGGCGCAGGAAATCCTAGCGATTTTGCGTGCGCATCATCAGCTGGGTGCCGAATATGAAGAAGAAATGACAGAGAAAATTTTAAGTCTCTTTTCTGATCAGGAACAATCCTTAACACATGAGGATGTGACAAAGTATTTGGCCTCTTTGCCAGCCAAAGAGCGCCGGAAAATTTGGAAACAGACGGGCGAAAGCTATCGGGATCACTCGCATCGCAATCATGTGTCGGGTATTTTGGTGCTGTCGATTCCGTTGCTTGCCATAGCGGGCGGAATGGACCATGGATTAGGACTTTTTGCGATTGTGGGATTGGATGCGCTGGCTATTATCGTTGAATTTCTTCGGCAGTGAACTTAAATGGCCCCAAGTGGGCCGTCCGTGATATACCGGATAATGGATTCTCGCCCCTTTTAAAACATCTGCCCATGTCTCTCACGCTCAAACAGCGCTGGGTGCGTGCCTTCGAACACATGCGGGACCCGAATCTGAAAACCTAGCAGTTCATCCTGCCGGTGACTTATAATGCTTCCTTACAGCAGAGTCGCAAGCGATCCCCACTGGTTTTGTGTGGGCAAGCATGCTCACATTCGGCATGGGGATGCGCCAGCTAATCTAGACATTCTTTATGACCGCCAGGATACGGCCTTTAGCCGGGAGATGATGGCAAATCACACGCATACGCCAAATAATTTGGATTAGTGCCGTGACTTTTTTCACTTTGCAATCCTCTAATGATATAGGGAGATGAGTGCGAGTGAACCAGGAAGAAGGGCAGCTAATCCAAGCCGTCCTAAGTGGCAAGGCGGAGGCTTATGCGGATTTAATCCGCCCGTATTTGGCTATTTGGCTGAAAATGGCGACCGCTTGGACCGGCGATCGGCAAGACGCCGAAGATGCAGTCCAGAATGCTCTTCTCCAGTGCTACCAAGGTTTGGGGGGATTTCAGGCACGGTCGCGTTTTTCTACCTGGGCCACTCGCATTGTTATTCGCGAATCGCAGCGCTTGGCTCACCAGCGTCAGCAACGCGCGCAGCGGCACGTCCCCCTTGAATGGAGCGCATCGATAAAAAGTGTGGGACACGAGGGATTGGTGGAGTTGTGCCAAACTGCCCATGATGCGCTCAATCCCGATGAGCGCTGCCTGTTTGAGGCGGCTTTGGTTGAAGGACGCAGTGTTGCAGAATTGTCTCGCGATTTCGGTGTTTCTCCGGGGACGCTTAAGACCCGCATATGGCGACTAAGAAAACGATTGCAAGTGCTGTTTCGTACTGCCCAAGGAGGTGGCCGCGATGTATCCGGAAAGTGATCACGAGATTTCAGAACAACTATTGGACCATATCATGCAGCGAGTCCGACTCATGGCAACTCCGCGCAAGCGGGCTCGGCATTGGGTTATCGGCTTTATGGCGTTTTACATGGGGACGTTATCGGTTATGGCTTTTTGGACCAAGCCTATTCTGATGGGTTGGGGTATTTTGGTGGGCGGAATATGGCCTTGGCTGCTGACCTTAGTGATGACACACAATCTCCTCTGGGTACTTTCTGCGTCTCTCATGGCGGTCTTCATTGGCATTATCTGGCGCATTATTGGCCTTAGTAAAGGAGCGACACGATGAGGAGTTTCGTGCGAGGGCTCATTGCCCTCCTGATGATGGGGGGACTATTGGTGTGGGGAGGCGTGGCTTTCGCCCAAAGCGTTTCGCTCACCGCCGGAACCTATGTGGTGCATCAGGGACAGACGATGCGGGGCAATATTCGAATCGATGCGGGGACGGTGGATGTGCGCGGCACGTTAGATGGCAACATTTTCGTCAAAGTAGGAACCGTCACAGTCTCTGGCCTGGTGGACGGAAATGTCAGCGTAGGGACCGGCACGATTGATGTCACGTCAGGAGGGCGGATTACTGGGTCGCGGACCGTCGGCTTCGGCGAAGCAGGCATTGGTCCCTCGATGTTTTTAGGCGGTCCGATGACTGTCCATTGGATGGGCGGCAGTTTCTTGGGTTGGGGATTTTCCAGCGTGCTGAAACTGATTGCCAACCTTGTCATTACTGGCCTATTAATCACGCTCTTTCCCGGAGCGATGAGCCGTGTGGCCGAAGACATTGAGCGCAAGCCGATCGAGGCGGCAGGACTAGGGTGTGTGGGGAATGTGGGATTTCTCATTGCCATATTGGGATTCACCGTGATTATTATCGGTATTCCGATTGCGATATTGCTGGGAATCGCATGGTTTCTGCTGATGATTTTCGCTAATGCCGCGCTGATCTGGTGGATTGGCCGACGCGTGGGACAGACCGCATGGCCCGCCAAATCTCTGCACCCGTATCAAGAGCTGCTGATTGGCACTTTGGTGCTCACGTGCGCGGAAATTATTCCCGTGGTGGGTTGGATCGCTGCCGTGTTCTTAGGACTGGTCGGTTTTGGCGCGGTGTTGCGCACCCGGTTGGGAACAAATCAATCGTGGTGGCCCCTATGATTTTCCCGTTTGGAGGAACACCGCGCTCTTAGGGAGGATCTCAGACGAGACGGTACCGTCAGGCAGCGACTCTGACTGGTGACGGTCGCACATGCATTCCCATACCAAAGCAAGGCATTGCCTACACCGATCTCTAGGTGGACACAACGGTTGGGCACTATAATGGAGATGCGAGAGTCTCAAAACCAAGGGTTGAGAATGCCGGATGGTGAAAGCGGCTCCATATGGAGGCATGTGCTGTGAGCGAATCTCAAGGACGGTATCGGATTGGTCAATTAGCCCAGCGTGTCGGAGTGACGGCTAAAGCCATACGCTTTTACTCCTTCCTCAAGGTCTCAAGGAAGGGGTGAGTGCCCATAGGCGCACCGCTCTTGCGGAACAGTTTGTCTAGCAGAGACGTGTCGTAGAAGTGTACTTGTGTCAATAGAATGGACACCAAAAACTCGTGGAAATATCAAGCTAGTGGAATCGATTCCATCCTTTGGGGAGGGCAGATTATCGCGGGCCCTTCGGCATCCCGGCAAGACTCGTCCACATGGCGGCTGACGCTGGCCAGGACGGCGTTTGGCACGGACAGCAGAGTCATCGGTTAAGTTCCCAAGGAGGCAATGGGGGTTATTTTCTCGGTACACATCGCGTGGGGGTCCGATACCCGAGTGCTATGCAACCGCTGCCGATGATAAAAAGATTTCCATGGACCTCGAACATGGCGAACTGAATCTCTGCCCGCGTGGGCGAGTGTCGAAGGTCAATCTGCTCTTTTTTTCGTAGTCTGTGCCGGGACTCTTTGGCATGTAGACAGACATTGCTCCGCTACGTCCTGTGGCGTGTCAATGCCGCACTCTCCCTGACTAATATGCAACGGAATTCCATACGGATAAGGCATCCTGCATGTGCTTGGCCGAGCCTCAACACTATCGTCACCATAGACCACGGCGTCACGTCATATCCTCTTTTTCGGGGACATAGCATGAAAGGAAGTCCCAAGGACGAGGTGGCGTGAATGGAGGAACGAGAACCCAATCGGGTTGCGGTTGTTATCACCGGATTTACCATGCTCCTTTTGACAATTGCCTTGATCGTGTTTTCCGAGCATGGATATCATGCCACGGTCAGTGCTCTGAAGCTTTTTTTTGAAGTCGTGTTCCCCTCGTTGTTACCCTTTTTTATCTTATCCGATGTGCTGTTGTCGACCGGCATGGTGCATTACTTAGGGGTGTATTTCGAACCGTTGATGCGTCCTTTATTCAATGTACCCGGGGTGGGATCGTTTGTGTTCACGATGGGACTGGCGGCGGGATATCCGATGGATGCAGTGCTCACGGCAAAATTTCGCAAACAGGGCCTCTGCACCAAATATGAGGGAGAACGATTATTGGCCTTCTCCAATTCGGCAGAGCCTTAATTGGTTTACGCAAAGTAGAGGCCTGTGGATGTTTACACCGAAAATCCGGTAGGCCACCGCATTTAGGGTGAGATGCCATCGCCTTTGCAAGCGTCTGACACGTCTGACCATGCGTCAGGCGTTGTTTCTTTGGCGATCCAGAGAAATGAGAGGTGTATAGTATGATTAAGGATTATTGCCATGCCGCGTAAAATCAGGCAGCTAATGGCGGATTTGCAACGCGCGGGCTTTATGGAGTTGCCCCGCAGGGGCAAGGGCAGTCATTCCCTATGGAAACATCCCGACTATCCCGAGGTTCCGGCAGTGACCCTGGCCGGGCAAGCGGGTGATGATGCCCAACCGTATCAAGAACGGGATGTGCGACACGTGTTGGCCCAAGTGAAAGGACGGGAACGGGACAATGGATACGAGCGATAACGTCTTACGATACTCGATGCTCATTCGATGGTCCGAAGAGGATCAACTCTACGTTGTTGAAGTGCCAGAATTACCGGGATGCAAAACGCACGGCAACACCTACGAGGAAGCCGTCACACGAGCTCAGGAGGCAATGGACACCTGGATCTATGGTCACCGGATGGCAGGCTATTCCATTCCCAAGCCTTATTTCTATACTACGGAGGCCTCGCGTTTGTCGAGCCCGTGGAGGCCATAACTGCGTAGTCTGCTTTTGTTGCAAGACATG
>JAJYHT010000060.1 GCA_021784595.1 Bacillota bacterium
GTAGCGGATTATCCCTGGGGCCACATCGTAGCCGCCTATGGACAACGGTTTACCTGCGAAGAGTCCTACAAGGATCAGAAAAACGACCCCGGCGCGGGGTTTCATCTCGACTGCGTCAAACTTGGGACCGCGGATCGGTGGGATCGCCTATGGCTCATCTTTGCCTGGGCCTATTATTGGCTCAACGTCGTCGGATGGGACGTCGAAATCCGCGGCCACGCCCCACTTTGGCGGGCCAATACCGTCAAAAGTCGCACCCATGCCTTATGGCGACTGGGCTTTTGGGCGTTAACCCAGGGAGGACTCACATGGCGTGCCATTTGCCGTCGCCAAGCACAGTTTACCCAACAAATCCCACCGATCGGCATCGCCTCTGCCCCCACGTAACCCTCCCCCGTAAAACTACTAGAGTCCCCGGGATCGGCGCTCCTTCGAGCACGGCAGGCGTCAGCCTGCCCGCATAACCCTGTACAACCGGATTCAATACCACTGATTGGTTTTTCTGAGAGGACAGTCGGCGTCCGCCGCGATCGATGCGCTCTCTGACGCTCTAGTAACCGCTAAAAAGTTCGCTTACCATTATGTTCATTGGCAAAAACTGGGGATAACTCAGGGATAGACCACAAGTGCAGATTCACTGGGAAGCCATGGACGTTGGGCAGTGGCCCGCCCTTTGGGCGGTCGCGCAAAACACTGGTATGGCTACGCGTATCGTCCTTCAAAGGGAGGGAGACGATGCCGGGGTTGGTTACGAGTGTTCCGTAGTTGGTTATTTAGACCAGACCGACCATCTTCGACCAATTAGTCATCAATGGAAGATGCGATGCGCCACCACTGGGTTCGGTCCGTTTTGTTGCGCTTCGCGTAGTACATGGCCTTATCCGCTAACCGCAGTAATTCGCTAGCCGTCCTGCCGTGATATGGATACCACGCGACCCCCATAGTCATTCGAGGACTATAGGATCCAGTGCCCACCGTCTGTCGCAAGGGCTCACTCATCACGCGGATCAATCGTTGCACGAGGCCGTCTATTTGGTGTGGCCTCGTACTCCTCCTCTTATCTAAAGGCACAATGAGCACAAATTCATCGCCCCCAAACCGCGACACAAAATCCTCCCGACGCACGGCGCGTCGCAATCGACGAGCCACCGCCTGTAAGACCTGATCCCCCACATCGTGGCCCCACTGATCATTGATGAGTTTGAAATCATCCAAGTCCAGCAATGCAAGAGCGAATGGCGCGCCACCAGCCAACGCTGTTTTTAAATATTCGTCCAGGCCCAGCCGATTCGGAAGTTGGGTGAGAGCGTCCGTACGAGCCAGTTTGGCCTGCTCCCGCTGTTGATGATGTAACGACTGATGCAGATCCCACGCATCAATCCCATGACTCGCCAATAAGCTGAGGCGTCGACACAAGTCCACCGTGTCCGTATCAAAAATCTGCGAAAAGTTGGAGGCGAAGGCCAAAACACTCCACGGGTTGCCATTGCGATTGACTGGAATCGCCAACAGACTATGCCATTGATTCCGCGCAAAGGACTCATGCCACGGCTCCAACTGCCAATCCGCCAACGTGTCGTTCGTCCACACCGCCGACCTCCTGCGCCATGCCTGCACCACCACCGACGCTTGTGGGTTTTCAGACAGCACCGGCCGCTCTTCATCGATTTGAGCGATTTGCGGTCCTCCCCGGCCTAACACCTGAAACACGCCATCCGACTTCGGGTGCCCGATCCAGACAGCATTGAATGGCGTCTCGTGCGTTAAGTTCTCACAAAATTCCTGCCAAAGGACCCCTTCCGTTGTCGCATTCAGCAGCGCGTCCACGCTACCGGCCAGCGCTTGATACAAGGACTGCAGACGGGCCAAACGGTCCAGCTGAGCGACCAGATGAAAGAGCTGGGTGCCAGTGGTATCCCACAGGTTGCTCAAAAGCCTAAGCATCTCCGGCGCCATCGGCGGCGTGTCGAGGAGCACTGGATGACGGGACGGTGGCGATGGGAGTCCGCTGATTTCTCGGATTAATGCCATATCGGTATAGTGAATATGATTGCCAATCCATTGCGCCAAAAAGCTGACCACGGTCCCCTGCACCAGGTCCGCATGAGCAGCGGCTGTCGTTTGCGCCTGTCGCACAAACTCTTGAAACTGACGATGGGCCTCTTGATGGGGCCCCGTGTGTCGATCAGGGAGGGACGCCTCGCGCATCAAGGCTTCCTCTGTTGAAAAATGATACTGGGTATAGTCCGCCAGCGACTGCAAATGGACCGTCACGTCCTGCACTGAAGACGTCAACATCCGACCCAAAATCCGAAAAAGTTCCTGATGTTGGCTATCAATCAGTGGATGGCCAGTCCGGTAGAGGCTGGTATAAACGAACAACGCTTCCGTCGCGTGAGATATCTCCTCATCCACCCTTCCTAGTTCATCCATCTCCCACCTCCCCAATCCAAGCAACAAACCATCGGTTCCGGCACTTTGCGCTTTTTGTCTAGATTATACCACCACCATGTAAATACCTCGCGCGCATTGCTGTCTATCCTGCGTCAAAACTGATCGGTGCCCCCTCAGTCCTTTGGTCAAGGTGAGGCCAAGACAAGTCCTCCCACGGCCGCGGACGGCCCCACAAGTAGCCTTGGCCGAGGGTGATGCCGCACCATGACGCTAACTGCACATCATCGACCGGTTCTATTCCTTCCAAGATCACTCGGGGCTGCTGCGTGTGTCTGGCCCACGTCGCAAAGTCCCGTAGAAGGACTTTGGCTGCGTCATCGTGCTGAGCTTTCACTAACCAGGTTCGATCCACCTTTACCCACTCCGGACGCAATTCCACCAACCGGGCCGTGTCATTGTGGCCAGATCCCCAGTCGTCCAACGCAAAGCGAATCGCTGGATACCGTTCGCGCAAATGGCCCCATCCTTCAATATCACTGGGCAGGTCGTCCCGTTCCGAAATCCCCACAATGATGCAGTGTTGGGGCACCTTACTCTCCGCCAGAAAGCTGTCGAGCCATTCTGGATGAGCCAAAGTCGCCATCCAACGTTTAATGATAACTGGTATTGTGTGGGCCAAATTTTGTGCGCTAATGCACAGCTGATCGCAGTTAACACCCACCGATCCACCGTTTCGACCATGTCCAGCGATTCTGCCATGGTGTAAAGATCCAGGGGAGGGATGGCTACGTCAAAAAAATGAGGACGAATAATCAACGCCTCGAGCCCCCAAGGTGCACCGTCCGCCACGATCACAAGAGGGTGGAATACAGGAAGCAAGGTTAACCCGTCAAAAATAGTGTCAGAGACCGCCCGAGACCCTTTATCGGGGGCAAACACTGATCGCACCCGCGCCCAATACCCCTCGATAGTCGAATCCCTGACTATGGGGAAAATCTCCGTGTACCCCCACCACACGGCCCCGTCCTGCCGACGGTTTTGCAAGACGCCCCGCCACGGTTTTCCCGTCTTCACCTGATCCCGTAATTTGACAGACAGCTCATCACTCATCAGTCCCACTCCATTGAGTTTGGGGTTTTTTCTCCGGAGCCGACGGAGGGGACAGCCGACCAGTGCCTCGAATGCTGGCGTACATGTGAGAATTTTCCTTGCGGCATCCGTCAGTAATGCCGACTCGTCCCAGGGCCTCGACGAGCTCGATCAGGGACTCACGGGAATACTGGCTAAACCTCACTGATTCCCTGCTCCCTACCATAAGATACCATCTTCAACAGTTCGGTTTCATCACATTGGCTTGGTATTCTTCGCATGGACCCATCTTCCCCTAATAAGCATTCTCTAGAATCCCGTCATTTACGTATAGGGTCCCATGACCCTAAATCGGGAACCTCATGGCGGATTGTGTCGTTTATTTGTGTCGCGCCGAGTTCAACACCAGCCGATTCCAAAATCCGTGAGGGATACACTAGAGCCAAGGAAATCTTTTCCATGAAATAACTGGTATCGTGGTATTTCATATCACAGGATACCTGGCTCCGACGTATCGGCTGACACCATTGTCATCGTCGAAGTGCCCCGTATCGCCTAGGTAGCGTCACCCCGGGGAGCACCGCATATGCGCTAACTTTAAACAAGGTCTGCGGTGAAGAGTGAAAGACCATCGATCCGTGATAGGAAGGAGGGCTTACGATGATGCGATCCCTGTTCAAATTAGGCGTTCCCGTGGTTGCTCTTGCCAGTTCATTGGTTGTCGCTAATCCTACGTATGCTTGTACCACAGACCACCAGTTCATTGGCGCGCCACCATCACAGAAGTCCACCCTAAAACCAGACTATGGGGATGCACCAATTTTTCCCGAATGAGCCAAAGGCTTGCAATAAATGCGACCATAGCGACGGTTAGGGCGACGCGGCTTACCCAGCGTAATGGTGCCACAGAAAACCCCGTAATAGCGTCGATAGAAAGATGCCACATTTTGGCCCACGGATATTTGCTTTGGCCGGCGGCGCGGGGGGCCCGATGGTAGGGAATTCCGATTTGCCGAAAGCCGGCCCACGCCGTCATCCCACGCACAAAGCGTTGACTTTCTGGCATCGCGTTAATCACGTTGACCACAGCGCGAGACAACAATCGGAAGTCTCCAGAATCCATCGGAATATCCACGTCACTCACAATGCGGAGGAATCGATAAAATAAATGGGCTGTAATTTTTTTGTTCCACCTCTCGCCTTCGCGGTCCTGCCTGACTCCCTAGACCACGTCGTAACCTCGATCCCATGCGGCGACGAAGCTCGGAATGGCTTCCGGTGGATCTTGCAGATCGGCATCAATAATGATTACGGCATCCCCTGTGGCATAGTAGAGTCCTGCAGACACCGCTGCCTGATGTCCGAAATTCCGGGAAAGCGCCAACACTTTGATGCGGGTATTGTGGTTTGCCCAGGTTTGCAAGATCCTAAGAGATTCATCATGAGAACCATCATCGATTAAGATGATCTCATAGTCATATTCATACAGTTCGACTACCGCTACGAGTTGTGAATACAGGGCGGTAAGCACTGCGGCTTCGTTGTACACTGGTACCACAATACTAATGCGATGCATGGATTTCACTGTATTGATCCTTTTCCCGAGTATCATGGGTCAAGCTTCCGCAAGGCACTGTACTGCATTGACCCCGAATGCTTCGTCATGGGGCGTCGGTCATGCAACGTTCGCGCCGTTCTGCGCCGCAGTCGTAACTCTTACTGTGAACTTCTCATTGTCGTTCTAAGTATAGGTAACCGTTCCATCACAGGTAAGTTTCGACAAGATTCCAGACATTTCCTGCTAAACAGCCCTGTTTTGGGCAGGGAAACCAAAATTAATCGGTGCAGCAAGTCGGTGGACTGGGACTCCCTTGTCCATGGTTCTGGGATGAGCGTGCTGTTCCGCGCGATTGACGACGCACCAACGGGGTGCAAGACGAACCACGCCATCGTCAGCAAGACCGCCCACCAGATAGCGGTTTTGAGTACTCGAAACAATGGGTATCCGCATGGTGTGATTGAAATGAAGTGGTCTTCTCCTCTTGTTCACCAGTCACTGTACTGCTGATACGGCAATGTCGCAGGCTCTGATATAGAGTATAATTTTTACTAAACTCAAGACACCTCGGAATGGTTAGCCTCTCCACGAAATTCGGGGCTATCTCCAGCACCGTGGAAAGGAGCGGTCGCACGATGGGTCCTCAGAACTCGGCACCCACATTTCAAGGCGTTGTCAGTTCCAGTTATATCGACCACATGGGCCATATGAACGTGCAGTATTATGTCAGT
>JAJYHT010000061.1 GCA_021784595.1 Bacillota bacterium
TCCCCGTTATTTAACTGCAAGAACTCCCCTCACCACCCATCATTGAAACCACGAGCTAAGTATCCGCCCGATTATCCCCAAAACCATTTCCAAGGCTTCCGTAACAGACCCTATCCCAACCCGCTCCTTAACTCTGTGTCCCTTAAGTGGACCGAATGGACTGAATACCAAACCTCTACTAAGTTTGAGAGGGCGGAAAAAGGGTGGCGGCCCCATTTCGGGCGATGCATGGCCATTGTGTCGCAATCTTGCTGTCATATGCTCTAAATGCGGTACAGCATCGGATGAGACCGTATAATCATAAGAAACGGTCTAAAGGAGATCTTAAACGATCATGCTGACGGTAAGCGACGAGTTGTATGAGGCCATTTGCCGCCGTACATCGACATTCGATGGAAGGGTGTATATCGGGATTGTATCCACTAAAATTGTTTGCTTTCCTTCTTGTCGCTCCCGTCAACCCAAACGAGAAAACATTCGCGCCTATTCCACTCTTTTGGAAGCGACCCAGGACGGATTTAGGCCATGTAAGCGGTGCCGCCCTGAACAACCTAAAGGCGAGTCTCCAGCTGCCGAACTTTTCCGTAACGTCGAAAAGATTATGACGTCGCGCTTCGAAGAACCGCTTACCCTACAATGGATGGCACAAGAACTCTATATCAGTCCAACCCATTTACAGCGCACCATAAAAGAATTTACCGGACTTTCTCCAGCTGAGCATCTGACCCGCATTCGTATGGCTCGGGCCCAGGAATTGTTATTAGCGGGCTCCCTGCCTATCGCTACAATTGCAAAACAGGTGGGATTTCGCAGCGTTTCACATTTCACAGTCCGATTTCAACGTTTTTTCAACGTTTCTCCCGCACTCTACCGTAGGGCTCGTCATGACGGCAATGGATGAAACAGAACACCTTCGGTTCCCCGACGGCATTTGGACCCTGCCAGTTTTGCCGCCATTTCAATTTCAGGAGATTGTACAATATCTCAGCCGTTCCACCCAAGAAGTCCTTTTTGGGGTGGAAAGCGGTGTCATCTATCGACTAGTTGTTGTTGGTGCAGAAGAAGCCGCGATTGAAATCACGGGAACTGACCGTTATATTCAAATTAGGTTTGTAGACTCTCCATTGCCATCACTCACCGTCCAAGAGAAGGTAGTCCAATTTGTCAAAGAGTGGCTGGATCTCGATCGAGATCTCACTCCTTTCTATCAACAGATGCGCCAGTGTCCGATCATGGGCAAAGTGGTAGAAAAACACCAGGGACTGCGTCTAGTCGGGATTCCTGACCTGTTTGAGGCGCTGGCTTGGGCCATCATCGGACAGCAAATTACACTGTCGTTCGCCTATATGTTAAAGCATGACCTCGTCACAACATTCGGGCCATGCCGCACCATTCAAGGCCGCGAATATTGGCGATTCCCCAGCCCGCAGAGAATGGCGCAAGTCGACTTGGGGACACTTCGCGAGCTCAGATTTTCCCGTCAAAAGGCCACATATCTAATCTCGGTCGCTAATCAATTGGCGAAGGGAGATCTATCTAAATCCCAGCTCCTAAATATGGGAGACTTTCGCGCGATGGAAGCGGCATTGACCCAATTGCCCGGCATCGGTCCTTGGTCAGCTCATTATGTACTGATGCGCTGTTTGAGAGACCCTACCGCATTTCCCGTCCAAGATGTCGGCCTGCAAAACGCGGTAAAGACCCAAATGGGCACCAAGCAGAAACCCACCGTGTCAGACCTGCGGCAATTAGCCTCCCGATGGGCTGGGTGGGAGGCCTATGCCACATTCTACCTATGGAAAACGCTCTATTGAATCCAGGGAGCCTGCCGTCGTTGCGACGTTTGACAAACCGCCATGGTGCCACCGATCTTATCACGCCACCACCGTGGACTACGAACCGTAAAATCCTTAGGGACCCATACCTGAGGCAAGGTCAGCCCAACGCCCATAAGGAACAACGGGAGCTGATTTGAGAAAACGAGAACCCTATCGACGAAACCATTTCTTTCAGGAATGGAGAGAATTGACCGCCTTAGCCATTAACTCTGCATACACTTGGGCTCCGCTAGGATTCAAATGCACACCATCGGGATAAAAATATTGGTTGTGGTTCGCACTTGCTGCATACCAATTGACCAGCGTCGTATGCGGAAATGTTGCGGCTACTTGAGCCAGTGTCGCATTAACTACATTTTGCCACGGTCTAGGCACCCGCGTATTGACCAAAATAATTTGTTGTACTGGTCCTAAGGACTGTAGCAAAGAGACCAACTGCCCTTGGGTGAATGGCCCGTTCGTTCCCAATTCAAGAATAATCCGCCGCCCTAATTCCCCTTTACTGCGCAACTGGGCAATCACCGCGGGCGTTTGGTAGAGCTGGCGTCCAACCTGGGCGCTTATCACAATTCCTGGAAACAACTGCTTTAGGTATGGCGAAGCGTCAATCATCACAGAATCGCCAATGGCCGTCATGCCCGCACCGCTTTGTGGCGTGGGTTTCGCCACAGTAACGGTGGGCGTGGCTTGCGAAACTTCCGCCGTCATCCCATGGCCATCCTCGCCCGCTCCGAAACTGTTTGCTTTTAGAGCGCCACCACTATGTCCGATTGCGTCATGTGTCTTAAACAACAAGGGTGAGGGAATAGGGATTGTAGAGCCTAGGGAGGAGACCGGGAACGCGCCCGCGCTTGGCATCGAAGAAGGCACCAGACCCATCAGTCCCACTCCGGCCACTGCCAATATCATCGCGCCTCCCAATAGAGGAATCCACCGCAGGCCAGGGACCCAATGCCATCCCTCTAGGCGAGCTTTGTGCCACCATCGGCCAAGCGAGCCATGGCGAATGGGCTCCTCAATGTACTTCCAGGAGAGCGCAGCCAATGCCACGCTGAAAGCGACTTGAAGACCTGCCCCGAGAAGATTGGTCCCTTTGGTATCCACGGTGGGGCTGGTCAAGATGATGACAGGATAGTGCCAGAGATAAATTCCATAGGAGCGCACGCCAATCCATCGCAACGGTTTGAATCCAAGTATTTTGCTTAGAAGAGACGTCGGATACGTTAGCGCCGCCACAACCCCAGCGGTGGCCAGCGAGAGCACCACCAACCCTCCCCGATACAAGAAGGGTTGGTATTGGTTGGTTTTCCACATCATGAAGAGCACCACCATGATCCCGATGCCACCGACAACATCCAATACATTTTGAACCCAAGGTTTTATAACACTGTTTGAAAGCTTCCCGCTACGCCACACTAGGGCTAATGCGCCTCCAATCAGCAATCCAAATGCACGGGTGTCCGTACCGTAATATACGCGGTCGGGATTGGTTCCGGGCTGGTAAATCAGGGCCATCGCACAGGCCGACGCTGCCGCCAGTGTCAACGTGGCTCCCAAAAGCCAGCCCCTTCGTGGAATATATCGAAGACCCAACCCCAACAATAACGGCCAGATAAGGTAAAATTGCTCTTCCACCGCCAATGACCACAAATGCGTCAAGGGAGAAGGCGGCCCGAAACTGGCAAAGTATGAAACATGATGAAAGATGTACCACCAGTTACTAACATACAGCACTGCTGCCAAGACATCTCCACGCAGGAACGCCAATTGAGAACGGTCAAATATGGTCACCCAAGCCACAACCACTGCCAGCATGACGAAAAGTGCAGGAAGTAAGCGGCGAGCCCTGCGGGTCCAAAAATCCTTAAGATCGATCCGTCCTTTTTGTTCCCAACCAGCTACTAAAAGGTCTGTGATCAAATATCCTGAAAGGACAAAGAACACCCCAACTCCTAAAAGTCCCCCAGAAGCCCAGCTGAAGTTAAGATGATAGGCTATCACTGCGAGCACCGCGATAGCTCTCAGGCCGTCCAATCCTCCCATGTAGCGTCCATGGCCCGAAACTGGTTTCGGCATTTTTCAAACCTCCCTGAATCTGAAACCACACCACTGCTCCTAGACGAACTGATTAAGACAATCCATATTGTGGTGCCAACCCGATTCCCCATCTCCTCGGGCCATTTCATGTGGTCAGAAACGCAAAGACATCCATGTGATTTGAGAGCAAGCCAGTCCTTGATCCCAGGCAGAAAGACACGGTCTACAACCGTAAATTTAGGTTATCCGTTTCTTGCTCGGCATCGGAATCACGGCTCTCGGAAAGTTTCTACCCGCTAAACGTCTTTTATCTTATCAGGGTTACCGATTTAATCTACGATTGCATAAAAATATTAGAACACTCCCTCTCGAGATTTCGCCAGCATATACGCGATCGCCTGTCAAGGATAACGCCCCGGTTCGGTAAAAAGACCCCCTATGAAGGGGGTCAAATCGGAATAAAGTGTTGCCGTTTGACCTTTTTACGCATTTGCTGCCGGTATCGTCGTGCCGTCGTCAAATGCCGCACTCCGGGTGGGTACAGACGCACCAGTACAGTTTGGGGAATGGTCACCTGGAGATTCCCGCACAAGGTGCATTGCCGGCCTTCGACAACGGTGACCATCGCCCGTATTCCCTCAATATTCAGCGGACCCGTGAGAATCACATCTTCCGATCCACAAATCGGACATCGTTCGTCCACTATGCCACCCTCCATTTCAGTACCCACAAAGTAAGGGAACATTTCTTCTATTTCGGAATTTCGCTTTTGAACAAGCCATTTCCTGCCTTTATACACAGTTCATCCACAGTTTTTTCACACGGTTATCCCCAACATATCCACAAATCTTGACAGGACTTTGTCGAACTTACACCCCTTGCCACCAAACTCGTTGTCCGGCTACGGCAGTTCCCACCACTGTCAGATTCTCCCAACAACGTTGCATCAGTGCCGCCACCGGGTCATGACGCCAAAACGTAAAATCTGCCTTAAAGCCGGGGGCCAAAACCCCAGCTTGCCGCCCATCGGCTAATGCGGGCAATCGCGTATAGGCATCCAGGGCTTGGGTGGGTGACAAAGCCTCATTTACAGGCCAGAGGTCCTGTGGGCGGTCCGGGGGCGCTCGGTGGACGGCCATCCATAGTCCCCATCGTACATCAGGCGTAGCAATCGGTGCATCCGAGCCAAAGACCACCACTGTTCCATGTTGCCATATTGACCGAAACCGAAATGCGTCTGTCCATCGATTCCCCCAGTACTCTTGGGCGATCGGGTAATCATCTACCATGTGCACCGGTTGCATGGACAAGGCAAAGTGATCGCTTAAGAACTCTAGGTCCTGGCTATCCAGCAATTGTGCATGCTCCACGCGATGCAACGGGGAAGAGTACCTAGCCAGGCTTAATATCGCAAGCGCTTGATGGACGGCTTCGTCTCCAATCGCGTGCATGGCAACCGCCATTCCCATGCGACCCGCGTCATCCACCAAGGCCTTTGCCGTAGACGGGCTGAGCACGGGTACTCCCCGGTAGTCGGCCTGACCTTCATAAGGAGTTTTCAGCCACGCCGTTTGGGAGCCCAAGGCCCCGTCCCAAAACAGCTTTATTCCCTTTATCCGAAGCCTGTCCCCCCCAAATCCTCCCCTAATTCCACTGGCTCTCAACGGAACCAGAGCCGTATCAGGCAACATGACATCGATCCGCATCGGGAAGTCGGCTTCATCAATGGTTTGCAGAGCTTGCAATCCCGGCGGCTGTTCCATGCAGGTCGCCCCTACCAGTCCCAACCGGGACGCCTCGTGCATCCCCCGTTTCACATCTTTGCGATTGATTTCTAAAGAGGGTTCTTCCATGCCTGCTAAGGCCCATTGCACCTGCTTTTCTCGTATGATCCCAGTCGGCTCGCCATGATGGTCGCGTTCGATCACGCCGCCCGCCACGGGCTTTGTGTCGCGCGAAAGTCCCAGTATTTCCAACGCCTCACGGTTGAGCCAGGCGGAATGGTGGTCGTGGCTGAATAACAAGGCGGGATGCCCCAGGCTCACCAAACTCAATGCGCTTGCCGTGGGGGGCTGGTCCCAATTGTGGGAATTCCAACCCCCACCCAAAACCCACTCTCTTCCGTCAACACGCTTTTGTGTCCATTGTCGGATTAGATCCATTGCCTCGGACCGTGAGACGTCGGGAGGAATCGACACACGGCGAAAACTCCGCCCATATTCCAACAAATGTATATGGCTATCCCAAAAACCGGGGGTAAGAAAGGCCCCTTCGCAATCCACCACCGCGTCCCGTCCAGTTTTCATAGCCAACAGCGACGCTGGTCCGATTTCCACAATGCTCCCTGCATCGGTGACCATTACTTCAACGCCGTGCACATGTGACGAGAAATTCGTCCAATATTGATAGGCCATCAGCTTTCACCCATTTCTCCCTTTATGCCAATCCCCGATGTACGCCGCCATCGATATCTACGGAAGTTCCGGTGACCAGGGCAGCGCCATCAGACAATAAGAAACACACCACATTGGCCACATCAAGCGCAGTCGGCAAGCGACCCAACGGACCCCGCCGACGCATGTCGTCCAGCACTACATCTACTGCCGTGTGGCGAATTTGCGCATAACTTTCAGCCATTTTGTGCAACAGATCAGTCTCGGTTGATCCGGGATTGACATTGATCAGACGGATGTGGTCTGGGCTGACTTCGTCCGCCAACGCTTTGGTTACCGCACGCAGAGCTCCATTGACTGCGCTAGCGATAGCCAACTGAGGATTAGGATCTTTGCCGGCCACCCCCACTAGATTAACCACCACGCCGTCTCCACTCCGTTTCATGAAGGGAATAGCAGCTCGCATCAGTGCCAAATAACCCCAAAATTTGACGTCAAAATCCTCATGCCAGTTGTTCCAGTTGGCTCCCATGACGGTTGCCACTCTTGCCCCGCCGGCGGCATTAACCATATAGTCAAGCCTTCCCCATAAGGAGACCGCCGCGTGAACAATCATACTGGCCGTTTCTTCGCTGCCATCAATCGTACACGCCTCAGCCACGGCTTGGCCTGGACCCAGTAGAGAAAGCGCGCGGACTGTTTCCTGCAGCGTGGCTGCATGTTGCGACACCAACAAAACATTGGCTCCCGATTCGATCAAAACTTCAGCCACAGCGCGCCCAATACCACGGCTGGCTCCCGTCACAATGGCAACCTTATTCGTAAATTCGGCATACTTCATTGCGCTTCCCCCCTGCACCAGGATCCATACTCCAACCATATGCAGAGATTTGCGGTTCATGAAGGCAGCTGTGGTTTGGTGGGCAAATACCAGGCTAAAGAAAATCCGTTGCCAACTGCTATCGATTGGCCGGGTCCTTTTGCCGCAGGAAATACCGGTTCTTGATTTTGGGATAAGGAAGCTCTAAAAAGACTTTGGGGCAAAATTCGGCTAGTCCTGGTCGACAAGTTGACCATAGCCAATGCCACTTGACTGGATACCGGGTCCCACAGGCTCAAAATAACAGAATAATTGTTGTTCCAAAGAAAGTTTGTGGATCCGCCAACCCACGGGGTTACATGGGTTGCGCTAGGTGTCCAAGCTGCAGGCACTGCTATCAGATGATGGTCGCCAGTTTTTATATTTTGTGTCCACAGAAGATTAGCTAATTTAGGGGAAGACGCCACCGTACTGACCAGACAGACCATTTGGCCCGCTTGGACCCCCAACTGCACCGGAACACCCGGCAGAGCGAAAGATGTCTTTTTGCCGCCAGCCTGAAGCCATACTATCCGGTCGGGATTTGACACCGCCGCCATCAACGCCCCATCAGGCGCTTCACTAATCGAAATGGGCGTCCCTATTTCGGTGCCGGTTTGTTCAATCGCATTGTTTTTGATAAGCCAATAGCGCCATTGATTGGCTTGCAATTGTTCAACCACCGCCCAGATGTCGTACCCTAGCGGAAAAATTCTCCATGTCCCGGCAGCGTCAGGCTCGAGCGAAATCGTTCCCTTTGGACCATGCCATTGGTTGCCAGACCCTATCCACGATAATTGCCCGCCACTCCCCAATCCGACGGCACTGGCTGAGACCGGTCCTGGAGCAACGAACAAGTTTTCTGAAATCGGATTCAGCCGCATGAGGGTGCTGGCCCCGGGAACGTTGGTCCACTGAACCAGCAATGCCAATTGATGGTTATCTGCCACCATAGCAGCCACGCGGCCTTCCAATAGGGACTGCGATGATTTTAGGGAAATTTGACCGACGCCCGGGAAACTCGCGGGCAATGCCAGCGGGCTAGGTGAAGGCGATGCACTCGACGACCACCCACAGCCGCCAGCACCAAACAACAATATACTGGCAACCAGCCATGACCAGCTTGCGGTTCGCACGTCGACACCCCCACCCCTATTGTGCGACGTTTCGACACGACTTTCAAGGCGCCGACGGCAATTGTTGGGCACGCGCTTTTACCGCAGATTCGATAATGACACGTTGCGTCGGCAACAACTTTTCCGGCAATTCTCCATCGTAGGGAATCCAACTGGAAGAGACAATTTCTCCATCTGCCGACAGCACCCCCTCAGCAGCGATTGCGGCTTCGGCCCAATACCCTACTTCCAAATGGCGGCGGGATGGGAATTCCGCATAAAGCCAATGCACAAGACCTAGATCAACGCGCGCCTCTTCCCAGACTTCCCGGCGGACAGCGTCCTCCAGTGTTTCGCCATAATGGACCCATCCGGTAGGCAGGCCCCAGGGATATCGAGGTCGATAACTGTGCTCCAAAAGCAGAATGCGGTTTCGATGGAAGATAACCACCACCACAGCTAACACAAATTTAGCCTGGGTCCACCACATTAATTTCTGCATGCTCCGCCGCTTCAAGGTTTTGCCCAATAGTCGCAAGAACCACCGTCGAACTCTTGCCAGCGCTGCCGAAAAAGAAAAACGCCCCCGCCGTGGTGACCGGGAGGGCGTACCCTCTGCCTTATAGGCCAAGCGATACGATCGCCAAGCCGACAGCAGCCATAGCGACCCCCAAAATCCCATAAAACGGAATTGCTTTACCAAATCCTGGCGTTTTATGCTCAAATAGCATCACCACAGCTAGCATGATGCCTAAAATAATTAAGATGGTCCCTAGGGACAACACGCCAGACATATTGCCCAACGGCATGTTTGGTCACCCCCCCGATTAAAATACCGGACGCTCGCGCCATCCACCGAACACGTCTTTCATTGATTGTACAATTTCCCCTTCGGTTGCGCCAGCCCGCACCGCTTCAATAATTTCCGGCATGATGGCGGCGTTGGGATCTTGGCATGCCAACCGTAAGCTATTGAGTCGCGCCTGAACTCGGGCAAGGTCTCGCGATTGCTTAAACTTTCGCAATCGGGCAACCTGCTGCGGCTCGACTTGGGGGTCGATCTTCAACAAGGGTATGCGGTCAGTCTCTGCTTCCACAAAAGCATTGACTCCGACCATGATTTGTTCGTGATTTTCCAGTTCTTTTTGGTACCGATACGACGCTTCCGCAATCTCACGCTGAAAAAACCCGTTTTCAATGCCTTCCAGAACCCCTCCCATTTCGTCAATGCGTTGGAAATAGGCTTCCGCTTCCTCTTCTAAACGTGTTGTCATCGCCTCTACAAAGTACGAGCCGGCCAATGGGTCAACGGTATTGGCCACGCCCGTTTCATAGGCGATAATTTGTTGTGTTCTGAGCGCAATCTTTACCGATTTTTCGGTCGGCAACGACAACACTTCGTCCATAGAATTGGTATGCAGAGATTGAGTGCCGCCCAGAACTCCCGCCAACGCTTCGAACGCCGTTCGCACGATGTTGTTTTCCGGTTGTTGTGCGGTTAAGGAGCAGCCCGCAGTTTGGGTGTGAAACCGCATCATCCACGATCGTGGATTTTTGGCACCATACTTTTCTTTCAAATGACGGGCCCATATTCGGCGAGCTGCCCGAAACTTAGCAATCTCTTCAAAGAAATCTATATGCGAGTTAAAGAAAAAGGATAATCGGGGCGCAAATGCATCCACATCCAGCCCCGCTTTAATGCCAGCCTGCACATACGCAAAGCCATCAGCTAAGGTAAACGCCAATTCCTGCGCAGCGGTAGCTCCTGCCTCTCGAATGTGATATCCACTGATGCTGATGGAGTTCCATTGCGGCACTTGATGCGTTGCAAAGGTCATCATATCAGTGATGACCCGCATGGAGGGGCGGGGCGGAAAGACCCATTCTTTTTGCGCAATGTATTCCTTGAGGATATCGGCCTGCAACGTGCCCCGAATTTTATCCCACGAGACGCCTTGACGTTCGGCGGCCACCAAATACATAGCCCATACTATGGGAGCAGGTCCGTTAATGGTCATTGAAGTCGACACTTGGTCCAAAGGAATTTCCGCAAACAACTGCTCCATATCCTCAATGGTATCGATCGCCACGCCTTCGCGTCCCACTTCTCCCAAACTGTGGGAATCATCCGAATCAAATCCCATAAGCGTGGGCATGTCAAAAGCCACCGACAGTCCGGTCTGTCCTTGCTCCAACAAATATTGAAACCGTTGATTGGTCTGTTCGGCAGTGCCAAAGCCGGCAAACTGCCGCATAGTCCAAAGACGTCCCCGAAACATGTTGGGATGGATTCCACGGGTAAATGGATATTGGCCTGGCTCTCCAATGATGGCATCGCCTACGTCTTCCACTCCATAGACCTCGCGCACCGGAATGCCAGACAATGTACGAAATTCCCGATTCCCTTGATATGGATCGGTGTTTCCCTGTATCGGGACGTCCACTTTTCCCTCCGTTGCCATAGTATGCTCCTTTCTTGATCTCCAGCGACTTTTTCACAATTTCATTATAATGGTTAAGGAGGTGTTTGGGGTGGCTCGCAAAATTCCCGCTTATGCCCACGTGATTAGATACTTGCGCGAATCGCATCAAATGTCTCGGCAACAATTGGCCAGCCGCCTAGCTGTTCAAGATTATTACATTGGCTACATGGAAGACGGCTACCGCTTCCCTCGACCGCGCCAAGTGCAAATGTTGTCACACATTTTTCATTGGTCTCCCTTCGAGTTGGCGCTCATGGCCGATGTAGAGATCCCGTATCCCGATTGGCCCGGCCTGGATGACCTCGATGCTTGGCTGAACTTAGCCCATCAGTGGATCGGCATCGGCGATGTCATTCACCGTTATACCTTTGCCAAAACGCTGTATATTCATCCCAATTGGTTGGAAGACTTGTACCAGATTTCGCCCGAATTGCGACAAACAGTAACAGAATATGGATTTATCGCTGTCTATGGGTTGGTCCGCGACCGTTGGCATGCCCTGTCGGTCCCCTCTACACGGGAGAGGCTGCCCCAGAGTCTAGATGACATTCTCCAAGCCTTCATGAACGATCCCGCCAAAGGGGCTGCAATCCAAGAGGAATCCATGCCCAAGTGGTGGTACGGACTGACTGCCCGACAAAAAGCTGCTGTACAAACTATCGCCGTAACGCTAGCTCATGACCCAGGGCTCCCCCTTGACTAGGGAGCCTTGGTATAGATACGGTGAATGGCGTGATATAGGGCGATCCGCTCCTCGACCATGTGCATTGCAACGGTGGCTGTTGATTGATGAGTAGCCTCCGCTTGATGAAACACCGTAAGTAATAAATCGTAAATATTGTCTACTTGATGGTGAACCCTCTCGCTGCGATAACCTTGGATTTCATCAGCCACCTGAATCAACCCACCAGCATTGGCAATAAAATCAGGAGCATATGTAATACCCCGTTCTTGGAGGCGATCTCCAAACGACGGGTCTTTTAATTGATTGTTGGCCGAACCGGCCACAATTTGACATTGCAGCTTGTCGATTGTTTCCTCATTAATGACATTTCCCAATGCGCAAGGTGCCAGTACATCGCAAGGAGTCTCCAAAATGGCCCAAGGATCAGCGGGCTCAATGCCCAGTTCCGAGACGATTTTTCCGACCAATTGCGGATTAATATCGGCTGCCACCACCACACCGCCTTCTTGCAAAGCACGTTTAGCTACGTGGTAGCCCACCTTTCCCAAGCCCTGAATCGCAATCTTGCGGCCCTCCAGGCTGGTATTGCCAAACCGATACATCAAAGCCGCGTGAATCGCGTTGATAACGCCTTCTGCCGTAATGTCTCCGGTATCGCCCGCTCCGCCATAAGCTTTAGGAAGCCCTACCAGATGCTTGGTTTCTCTCAAAGAATAAACAAAATCATCTCCCGTGGTGCCCACATCCTCGCCCGTAGAGAAACGTCCGTTAAGCGTCTCAATAAAGCGTCCCAAAGCTCGAAACAACGCTTCTGACTTTGCCTGGGCAGGGTCCGCAATCATCACCGCCTTGCCGCCGCCGTAGTCTAATCCTGCCACTGCCGCCTTGTAGGTCATGCCTTCAGACAACCGCAACACATCTTCCAATGCGGCATCTTCTGTGCTATAAGGCCACATCCGGCAGCCACCTAGAGCCGGTCCCAGAGTAGTGTCGTGAATGGCAATAATGGCTTTAAGACCCGATGCTTTGTCATAATTGAAAATTATCTGCTCGTGCCCACGTCTTTCCATCTCCTTGAAGATTTCCATCGTCGGTGCTTCACCGCCCTTGACTATTGTCGTCTTCCTCTCGATGTCGCGTACGATCATCGTCGCTCAACTTTCGCTTATATTATAGCCGACGACTATCAACTTTCCCATGCTCGCCTTTCCCTAATGGAGAACGCCCTGTGTTTGCCGATGCGACCTCGCTTCCGGCCCAAAATGCCGCACTGTCACCCATCCCAGGCACGGGAGAAATATAGCCGCCATCGCGCTGCGGCGGCAAGACCTTTGGCCATGCGGGATCAGTTTGTGCAACGGTCGCGGGACGCAAGACTCCTACTGGCGTTTGTTGTGCTCCTTGGCCCATGGGATTGTCTCGCAAGAGTTCTTCCACCAGTTCTCGAGAAATGCCCTTAGACCAAGCCAACACCTCGCTGCCGACATCGTTTACATCGACCACGGCTGCCCCTGCACCCAGTTTTTTACTCAGACTGTCGACTAGTGACTGCGCTTTAGCAGGCGCCAACACAATATATTGGTTGAAAGGGGGGATGGTGGTAGGCCCTGGTCCATCAATAGCCGCCACCTGACGACCCGCCACTCGGTAAAAGTCCCCCGAACGCCCTAATATCCGATCGATAGCACCCACTGTAGCCGCCAACAAAATACGTCCCAATCCCACTTCGCGGATAGCCATTTCCATTGTTTCTGCGCGGCGCAGGCCCATGCCGTAACCCAACTGACGGACATGGCGCGAGAGAACTCGGGCAATAGGCCTAGGTTTGATACTTTTTAATAAAATAGCGCGTCCTTCCGCTATCGCAACAATTTTTTCCCCAAGTACCACAATGTCGCCCGCTGCTACCCGACCTTCCAAGTAGGGCAAGAGGGTGTGATCCAATCGTTCACCCGCACGCACTAAATGCGTGCGCAACACATAGCGTTGATATCGTTGAGCCCCAATTTCCCGCATTGGTTTCTCAATCCATGTTCCCACACCGTTCTGTGTCGAACCAATTTCCGGGTTAGATGGCTTTCCTATCAAAAGGCGGCACCCCTTTAAAGTCGATTTTTTGACCCCGTTACTGCGTTGCTCCCGGTAGTACTGTACGGTA
Organism: Bacillota bacterium; assembly: GCA_021784595.1. GTDB lineage: Bacteria > Bacillota > Sulfobacillia > Sulfobacillales > Sulfobacillaceae > Sulfobacillus_C. The sequence goes on from JAJYHT010000061.1 coordinate 13,569, forward strand.
TGCTGAGCCCCTGCTCGTGCTACCTGAAGTTTAGCGGAACCTCTTGGCACGATTGGGTAATCTCGGAAAGAAAACTGGACCCTGGGTTTTTTAAATTGAACCACCCCACGCCGTCATTGGAGAGTTCTACTATCGCTGGAAAAGAAGCGGCATAGCTTCGCGCTGGACCCGTCCAATGGCCCCCGAGGCGGCGTGGGGGCATTTTTTGACCCCGCTTCAATTTCAGTCGACGTCCCGATGACCGGCGTAGAGTGCCGTGTCGATGCCGCGTTTCGGGATGCAATCGCCGTAGAAAGGCGTAAAAGGTACCCACGGCCGGCACGTCGGTCGGGCGATTCCATCCCCAGAGGCGGCAGAGCCATACGGATTGGCAGGCCATCGCGACGCCATCCACCAAACTGGGGATTTGCCGGACGGTGATGAGCCCCAACGCGCGGCGTAGTTGAAAAGTAAGCGTCCTGCTGTATGGGTTCCGGCTCCAGCCCTTCCTGCCGGAGGTCAGCGTGGCCCCGCCCATCATGGCGCCCGTCGCCAACGCGGTGGTTCATCGCCAGTACGGCACGGCGCCGCTTAGGGCCAAATTCGGATTGCGCAGCACGATCCGAGGATTTACTTCGCGGTGTGAATCATGCAGTTTCGGGGGCGTTAGGCCTCAACCATCGTTGTGACCCACGATAAGCAGTGGCCGCACCACCGAGCCGTCGTCTGCCGGCTCCAACCGGCGGGGGATCGCACGCCGTCGAGTGCGGACCTCACATTCCAACTGCAGATGGCACACAGCCATGCATACATTCTATGGTTGCTTGTCTGGTCTAGGATTGACATCTTTGTTCACGGTATGGGAGCGGGTTTTAACTCGCAAGCTCTTTTCAACACGTTTCACGCTTGTACCCCCGAATTCATGATATGGAATCATATCAGGGTTGTCAGGGCCAGCGAAAAATTTGCCGCAGAGGTGCCCTATGTTTTTGCACCAAGCCCGACAGTGACATGTACATGGCAATTCAAGCGCCATTTATTGCAATTCAACCGGGAATCGTGGCGCCATCATCAATGTTGGCAATAATGAAAGCAATCCACCGCACCTTAACCACTTTGAGACAGGAGGCCCCATATGGAATCTCCCATGGTGACTGCGACCATTAATCCCCAACAATTGCTGAAAGATCAGGTAACCATCATTACGGGCGGCAACGGCGGATTGGGTCGCGCTATGGCCTTTAAATTTGCTGAAGCCGGCGCTCATCTAGTCCTGGCCGCCACCAACCGCCATACATTAGAACAAGCTCGCCAAGATCTTGAGCTTTCAGGCACAACATCGCTGGCGATTTCGTGTGATGTCAGCTCACCTATGGATATACAACGGTTAGTGGACATGACCATGGAACAATTTGGGAGAATAGACATTCTCGTCAATAACGCCGGGATTTCTGGCCCTACCAAGGCGGTTACGGAAATCAGCCTTGCAGAATGGAACCATACCATGGATGTCAACTTGACCGGAGCCTTTCTTGCCTCCCAAGCCGTATTGCCCTCAATGATTTCACAGGGCAAAGGTCATATCATCAACATTTCGTCAATCTTTGGCAAAAGAGGATATCCCTATCGCAGTGCCTATGCGGCAAGCAAATGGGCACTCATTGGGTTTACTCAAACACTGGCTTTAGAAGTCGGTAAACACAATGTCCGTGTCAACGCCATCTGCCCGGGCCCTTTAAAAGGGGATCGCATCGAACGTGTGTGGCAGGAGCGAGCCCGCGTGCGCAACATCCCATGGCAGGCTATTGAGGAAAAAATGGTGCGCATGGCTGCATTGCGACGTATTCCCGAATTAGAGGAAGCCGCCAATGTGGCATTGTTTTTAGCCTCTGCCCAATCCTCCGCCATGACTGGACAGGCGCTCAATGTGTCGGCAGGAACGGAAATGCGATAGCAAGGAGGACTGCAATGGCAATCACAACCCGCACACTGGGCTACCCTCTACGTGTAATGCATGCGCATGGACACTTGTCCGAGGCCCTTTTAGACTTGGCTGTTGAGATGGGACCCCGCCCCCTTATTCTCTATGGGCAGTCCCAGTCTGAAGTTGCAGCCCATATCCATACCTTATTCGACAACGCCAAGCTGCTTGCCTATCCCGGAGGAGAACCCGATTTAGCTACTCTTTTGGAGTTGGCAAGCTATCCAGCGAATCCCACCGCTATCCTTGCGATCGGCGGCGGATCAGTCCTAGACAGCGCAAAACTGCTAGGTGTCTTGTGGCCCCTGCGCGGCCAAGGAATTGGGTTGAAAGAAGTCTTGGCAAGTCCGGCTCTTATCACCGCGGCACTTCCCGTCATCGCGGTCCCCACTACAGCCGGGACGGGTTCAGAAGTGACGCCGTATTTGACAATTACCATTTCTCACGACACCACCAACGCAGAAAAACGCCTCTTAACCAGTCGATATTTGGTTCCACAAATTGCTGTGCTTGATGCGACATTAACCCTAAACCTGCCCCAGGACGTGACACGAAACACCGGCATAGACGCTTTTACCCATGCATTGGAGGCTTTTTTGTCCACCAAGTCCAGCCCCTGGTCGGACCCTTGGTCGGTGGCCGCTATGTCCCAACTATGGCAAATGTTGCCCGTAGTCCTCCGCGAACCCTCCAATATCGCTGCCCGCCAAACTGTAATGGAAGCGGCGACCATGGCTGGATTTGCCTTTGCCCATGCCTCCGTCGCTTTGGTACATGGAATGTCCAGACCTTTAGGCGCTTGGTTTCATTTACCGCATGGGTACGCTAACGCCATTTTGCTCCCGGCTGTAATGCGGTTCAGTCTGCCGCATTTAACAGCGGAGCGAGAACAAATGCTTCGCGATGCGTTGCTGTTGGCGCCCGCGGTGTCCTTGGCGGATGCCATTGAACAGTGGCTGAAAGAGATGAAAGTCGCTCCCTGGCCCGTGCAACATGAGGTGCGCAACCATCTCATGGAAAAGGCTCCCGCAATGGCACGCCAAGCTCTTTCCAGCGGAAGTCCCGCCAATAATCCCAAAGTCCCTGACATTGACATGATCGTGCGCCTCTACCAATCATTAGCCCGTGTTTAATATCAGTGATTCAAGGAGGCTTCATTGATGGCATCATCAGAAATTAAGACGACTTCCACACCTCAGTGGTCTTCTTTATCGCACTTCAGTTGGGAAGACCAGTTGGAATATCACGGCAAAGCGGCCCAGCGCCTTCTAGCCTGGTATAGTCCTGAACACCGCGCTTGGCTGCAATATGACCCGCATAACGCCCAGTGGAAAGGATATCGCGTTGTTGACGCTGCGCCCCTTTCCCTGCTCCAACCATGGCATGATGCGCCGTGGGAACGCCTTTTCGATGATCATGAGGCCCCGTTCTACCAATGGTTTGTGGGTGGTCTAACCAATGCCGGGTATGTCGAAGTGGATCTGCCCATGCTAGACAACCACGGTCAAGATGTGGCGTTCCGTTTCGAAGGGGACCGCTGGGACCCCGATAAAAATCAAGGACAGGGCGGGCCCGTAGATGAGCGCCGCATCAGTCGGCGCGATTTGTTTTGGGAAACCGCACGACGTAGCGTCATTCTTAAAACTTTGGGGTTGCGGACAAACGACCGAATTGCTCTGAATTGCCCTAACATTCCCGAGCAAATTTACTACATGGAAGCCGCCAAGCGTCTGGGCATCATTTATACGCCTGTGTTCGGTGGATTTAGTGATAAGACGTTGTCGGATCGCATTGAAGATTCCCAAGCCAGTTTAGTCATCACCGCAGACGGTGGATACCGCAACGCGGAATATGTGCCTTATAAAAGCCAGTATACCGACCCTGCACTAGACAACTACGTTTCCACAGCTAAAGCTCTGTCCATCCTCCAAATTGAGTTGAAAGATGCACTGGATCCCGACTTGGCAGCCAAAGCTCACGGCGTGTCGGTAGAGCGTCTGGGGGACGATTTGACGGTTGCTCCGTCCGATGTCATGCAAACCTTGGGGCATCTCATTAACCACTTTAACCTATCAGCCGATATCAGTTATCGTCTTCGCAGAAAGGTTCTCGACGGCTTAGCACAAATGCCCGCGCGGGTCACCCATGGGGTGATTGTCATCCGACACACCGGCCACCAGGACTTTGTCGCCACAGCCCGCGACCATCTAGACCATGATTTGTTATCCGAGGCAGACCGCCTGCTTTTGTCCACGGCGCAGCGTCTCGGACATCGCGTGAAGACCATCAGCGATCTCCACACGCTCGGCGATCGTGAATTGGTGCAGATCGTTTGGGCACTGGTGCCTCCTCAACCCGTGGAAGCCAATCAACCGCTGTTTATCATCTACACCAGCGGCAGTACTGGCAAACCTAAAGGTATCGTGCACTGCCACGGCTACCTGAGTCAGGTTTTGGACACCATGGACCAGGTTTTCGACGCTCAGCCATCGGCAGGAGATGTTCTTTACGTGGTGGCCGATCCCGGGTGGATAACGGGTCAAAGCTACATGATAGCAGGGGCCCTAGGGCGTCGCATTCCCTCGGTAATTACGGAAGGCTCGCCTATTTTCCCACATGCCGGACGGTTTACCAGCATCATTGACCGGCATCAGGTAACTCTCTTTAAAGCTGGCTCGACCTTTATGAAAAGCATTCTGGCCAATCCAGAAAGTGTGCAATTAATGCGGCGCTATTCCACGAGACATTTGCGCACCGCTACCTTTTGCGCAGAGCCTGTTTCCCCAGCAGTACAGTCCTTTGCGATTGATAACGTGACACCTCGATACATTAATTCATATTGGGCCACTGAACATGGGGCCATTGTGCTTTCGGTAGAACCTCGCGCCACCGTGTTGCCAGACACGAAAACTTACCCCTTGCCTTATATTGATGCCTGGGTCGGTCAAGCCGAAGGATCAGATATAGCGCCGGTGCCGCTCGGCGTGAAAGGCGAGTTGGTGATTGCCAACCCTTTTCCGAGTTTGTTCCGCTATGTGTGGGGAGACGTTCAACACTTTGGAGAACCCGGCTGGCGGGGCGACCAAGATCGCTACCAACAAACGTATTTTCGTCGTCATGGGGATGGATTTGTGTACATCCAAGGGGACTTCGCCATCGCGCACCTGGACGGCAGCTTTACGTTACATGGCCGGTCCGACGATGTGATTAATGTCTCTGGTCATCGCATGGGAACGGAAGAGATTGAAGGAGCCCTCTTAAAAGATCGGGTGCATAACCCAAAGTCACCCGTGGGCAACGCCTTGGTGATCGGTGCCCCTCACCCCGAGAAAGGATTGGTGCCTATTGCCCTGATTGCCACAGCACCTGGGCGCGTCCTTTTGGAGCGGGACATCGCTCGGCTAAAGGGATTGGTGCGCCAAGAAAAAGGCGCTGTCGCAGTACCCTACGATATTTTGGCGGTGTCAGCCTTTCCGGAGACGCGCAGTGGAAAATATGTACGCCGTCTGGTAGCGCAGATATTTCATGGCCAACCGATCGGAGACACCTCAACCTTAAAAAATCCCGAGGTATTGCCCGACATTATCGGCCTGGCCCAAACTTGGCGCCAACAAGAACAACGGCGTGAACGCCCCAATCCCTCCTTGGCCTTTGATGGCCGCTTTGTGACCATCCGCACCACCCCCGATCCCTACCGTCGGGACGCCCGCATCGCAGTCTGTTTGTTGCACAATGCCCCCGTCAATGCCTTATCCGAACGTGTATTGGATGAAATACTGGTCGCTTTGTCCGAGGTCCAAGCCGCTCCTTATGCCTTAAGTGTGTTGGTGATGGCCAGCGAAATTCCTGGTGTGTTTGTTGCAGGAGCCGACATTAAAGAATTGAAAGATGGATTTGACGATTGGAATGCCCTCCACGTGCTGCCACGTAAGGCACAAGCCGTGGCCAAGGCCTTGGAGGAAATGCCTTGCCCTACCGTTGCCTGCCTTGATGGAGCAGCTTTAGGGGGTGGCAACGAACTAGCAATGGCTACGGATCTGCGCATCGCCCATCGAGAAGTTGAAATTGGACAGCCAGAAATCAACCTTTACATTAACCCAGGATATGGGGCCACACAACGCTTACCCCGTTGGCTCCATGACAGCGCTGGGTCCCATGGCCTAAACAGAGCGTTGTGGCTCTTGTTGTCAGGACGCACCATGAGTGCAGAAGAAGCTTTTCAATTGGGATACATCGACCGTCTGGTCTCCGGCCAAGCATTATCGGAAGCCTTGACTTGGTATCGTTCACCGGACGGGAAAAGAGCCATTGAGTCAGCTTTCGCTCATCGGTCCGAACGTTTAGCGGCGTGGCGAAGCCCTGCGCCTTGGCCCCAAGACTTTGTATTGGACCACCATGTCCAACGCGCCATCGCACATCATAGCCATACCCCGCGGGAAACCGTGGCTGCCGCCATTTTGCATTTAGTGACCGACGGTTGGGTCCAAGGTCTAGAAGTCGGGTTGGCAAAAGAAGCCAACACCTTTACCCAGTTGGTGCTTAGTCCTGAGAAAGGCCGCGATGGTATCACGCGATTTCTAGAAAAACGCAGCTTGCCATTACCAACCCGAGATATTTCCCAATCCAATCCCGAAGAGCTGGAATCTATGGGCCTTCTGTTGCCTATTGGCCACCCGTTCATCCCCGGCCTCACTCCCATCCCGCTATTTCAATGGGCACAGGGAGTTTCCAAGGATGCTGCCACTGGTCTTGCTCTGCACGGAGATCCCCAAGTATCGGAGCGCAAAGTCATCGTCAAAGTGCCCACGGTCGGCCCTAACCAAGTTTTGCTTTATATGCTGGCTTCAGAGGTCAATTTCAACGACATCTGGGCACTGACAGGCGTACCCGTATCACCTTTTGATCTGCATGATAAAGATATTCATATTACGGGCAGTGGCGGCGCTGGAATTGTGGCGGCGATGGGATCCGAGGTGCAGCGCGAAGGCCGTCTAGCACTGGGAGCATTAGTAACTATCTATTCAGGACAGAATGATGTTCTGCATCCTGATGTGGGACTAGATCCCATGTTTGCAGGATTTCACATTCAAGGCTATGACACTCCTGATGGCTCTCATGCGCAGTTTCTCTTAGCAGATGCTCCACAAGTGCATCCCAAGCCATCCCATCTGACAATAGAAGCGGCCGCAAGCTATACTCTCGCACTAGGCACAGTATTTCGCACCTTGCACAACACACTGGCCATTTTGCCGGGCAAACGACTCTTTGTGGAAGGCGGGGGTACGGGCACCGGACTCGAAGCCGTTAAAAGCGCTGCAGCCATGGGGGTTCAGGTTACGGCACTGGTCTCGGACGCCATTCGGGGTGAACGGACATTGACACATGGCGCGCATGCCACCATCAATCGCCGCGACCCAGAGTTTTCCGAAATTTTCACAGCGGTTCCCCGCGACCCGGCAAAATGGCAAGATTGGGAGAAGGCCGGAGCGTCTTGGGTCTCTCGCTATCGTCAAGAAAACCATGGCTATGATGCGGACTACATTATATCCCACGCAGGAGAGAAAATGTTTCCGCGTAGTTTTCAATTATTGGCCGAGGGCGGAACCATTGCCTTTTTTGGAGCCTCGACCGGCTATCACTTCACCTTTTTAGCCAAACCCGGCGCGTCCACTCCAAAGGCCGTGCTGGAACAGGCCGCCGTCAAACCAGGGATGGGTGCCGTAATTTTCTATGGAGTTGACCCTCGTCAAGTCGATGATGAGATGGGTCTTAAAGCAATAGAAGCCTTGCGCGCTAGACATTTAGACATTGTCGTGATTACGCACACCGACGACCAAAGCCATTTTGTCCAAGGACTGGGTTGGGGAGATCAAGTGCGCGGCGTGCTCAGTTTGGAACACTTGAGAAAACAAACTCAGGATCCGTTGGAGTGGCCTGATGGATTTGTCGAGTTGCCTGATCCGAAAGAGGATCCCCAGGCCTTTCGTGAGACAATTCGCCATTACAACGATATGGTCGTCAAACCTTTGGGATCTAAACTGTCTCGCTACTTTCGCTCCACCACCAACCCCCGCGGCTATCCCGACATCATCATTGAACGATTAGGGTATGATAGTCTAGCCCATAGCGTCAGCCTAGTCAGACCCTTTACTGGCCGTGTGCTGTATTTTGAAGAGATGGCCGGACAGCGACTCAGTTTTTATGCTCCGCAACTGTGGATGCGGCAACGCCAAATTATTATGCCCACCGCATCGATAAAAGGAACCCACCTGTCCAATGCCTACGAGGTCCAGGAAATGAACCATCTTATCGAATTGGGGCTGCTAGAGATAACCGAACCTGTGGTGGTGCCATTTGATCACTTGGCAAACGCGCATCAGGCCATGTGGGAAAATCGGCATCAAGGCGCACAGTACGTCGCTAATATTGCCCTCCCGGAATTAGGATTGCGCACTCGCCAAGCTTTGTTTCAGAGTTGGGGAGTTTAGCGTGATTACGCCGTAAAAGAACCCGCCTGCTGTCGAAGCAGAGCGGGTTCTTTGTCCATTGCCCAGATCTATCCCGCATAATGGGACAATAACTGGTGAATTTCTTGAGTCAATTCCATCGCGTCAGCATAGGATTGTTGCCATACATTGCGGCCAAATATCAACCCGCTGGCACCAGCCTCCATGCACTGGCGCGCCTTGGACAGGCTAGCCTCACGAGAACCTTTTTCGCCTCCAGCAAAGATGACCAGCGATTTCCCAGCCGAGTTCACTACTTGACGCAATGCCGATTCCACCGTCCACTCGCGTTGATAGGCTTTAGGCGCCTTAGCCAGTTTGGCCGGATCAATTTTGGGCACGTTCAACTTGATGACATCGGCACCCAACTCCTGAGCAACCCGGGCCGCATAATCCACCGCGTAAATGGTATCCTTGCCACCTTTGCTCTCAATGGCAGATCCGCGCGGATAGGACCATACCACAATCGGCATGCCAAATCTTACCGCATCTTCGCGTACGGTGCGAAATTGCTCGAAGTCTTCGTCCTGGCGTTCCGAGCCCACATACAACGTGTAGCCTACCGCATCTGCCCCAAGGCGCACCGCGTCCTCGACGGTGGCATTCAATGGCGATAACGGTGCTTCATCCGGGGGAACTTCGGTTTTGCCATTAAGTTTCAAAATAAGAGGGATTTTCCCCGCGTATTCTGGGTAATATTTTTCCGCCAACCCTATTTGAACAGCTATGGCCGAATATCGTCCCTCCACCGCAATGCGAAATTGAAATGTGGGATTGGCGCTGTCAGGTGCCTCTAAAAAGTCGCGCGGTCCATGCTCGAGCCCCTGGTCGATCGGCAACACCATGAGGGTCCCATTAGCAGGGCCTGATCCATACAGCAATCGGTGCAATCGGGCTTTTTTCCCGGTCGAAAGATTCAGTTGATCCAAATGGGCTCGTGTTGCTTGGCCAGCCATGTCCTCAATCCTTTCGGGTATGATGATCCAGAACTTTCAGGTGGAAATATTGTTAGAATATTACGATTGTACCATACCTTGGCGTCAGTCGAAGCCTTCTCAGTGGCTGGTTCGAAAGATTGCCAGAAATTTATTGCCCACATTCTGACATCTTTATTATGCCATCAAAGGATATAAACGTCGAGCCAAAAACAGCCAACCGCGAATCGTGGAACCAGCTGAGCGGCGGGGATGGCCAACCAACATTCTGTGGCATAGGGTCACACAAAAATTTCCCGATGTGGCTCGCGCACTCTCCGACCAGGGTCAACGCTCGGCCATATTCACGACTATCAGAGCAAGACAATTCCTCGCCATCTTTCACGTGACCGCCACCAGTGAGGGGCATGAGGCTTCGCTCATCGCGGATCCGTGGCTGGGCGTGAGGGCGGCGCAAGAGCGCCCGGAACTAGTCAAGACTCATGACATCGCCGGGCAACAAAGTGTTGCCTCTTGATTGCCATTTGTTGCCATGCCTGCCGCAGTGCCCCCACACCTGATAGAAGGATAAGATGTAGCACAATGCTGTGGACCGATCGAAGAGGGCGGGTTTATTGCCCGAGGTACCGGCGTTGTCGGGCTGCGTAGCCGAAGGCACCCGGCAGCGATGGCCGGGGATGCGATTCGCGAATACCAAGCCAGTCTGTCTTAAAACTCATGGAGAGCTTTGGCCTCCCGCTCGGCCATTCACAGGGCGGTAAAGCGCCCCGTTCGATTCTCCAGGGTCCTCCTTGTGCATGAGGCTTATGGTTGAACCAGTCATCCCCCGTTCAGGATTTCACCTTAAAGCACACGGCCAGAATGGGGGCACGAAGCAAAAAGGCGCTCCCGGATTAAACTCAGGAACGCCTGGCCGCTTCCTACAATCTAGTGTGCAGTCTTTCGAATCCATTCGCGGGCCGCTTCCACGGCCGTCGCCGCTTCGCCAAAACCTGCCGCAATTAACTTGACTTTCCCTGGATAGGAGACAATGTCGCCGGCCGCAAACACCCCAGGCAAGTTAGTCGCCATGGACGATGCAACATGAATTTCGTGTCCCTCCATCTCCAGTCCCCAGGTTTTAAACACAGCAGTTCCAGCCACCAAACCAATCGCCACGATTACCTTGTCCATGGGCCAGGTCTGCACCCGGTCCTGATCACGCCTGAGCACATCCACCGATTGGACATGTCCAACCCCCGATACCCGTTTCAGTTCTGCATTGGGAACCAGATGAATCTGAGGTGCTTGCTGCAATTTAAAAAAACTATCGGCGTGGCACTGAAAACTATCACGACGATGAATCATCGTCACTTCTTGGGCGACATCTGACAGTGCCATTGCCCAGTCGGCGGCTGAGTCTCCTCCGCCCACAACCAGAACCCTTTGGTTGCGAAAATCTTCCAAACGGTTGACCACGTAGTAAAGTCCTTGGTGCTCATACTGGTCAATGGCCGGATCGTTGAACTTCCTGGGAAGAAAATCCCCAATTCCGCCCGTTATGAGTACACTTAGAGTCTGGTAAGCACCAGTTTCTGTCATTACCCGCCATCCCTGGTCCATCCTTTGAATGCCGGTTACGGTTTGATTGACCATGATACGGGTAGGATACTGTCCCGCCTGCTCTTTCAATCGTTCAACCAATTCATGCCCGCGGATCATCGGAAACCCGCCCACATCATAAATCGGCTTCTCGGGATATAGATGCTCCAACTGGCCTCCGACCCGATCCAACTTCTCCACCAAAGTAGCCTGCATATGGTGCAGACCTGCGATATAAAGACTGAAAAGTCCGCTCGGACCTCCGCCAATAATGATGATGTCTTCCATCTAGTGTGTCGCTTCCTTTATGTCGTCGTACTTTTTAGGGCCGTTCCTTAGTGTACCGAACCCCGAACGCCACTGTCAAAATCTGAAGTATTCACTTAATTTGATATAATAGCCAAAAAGGGGGCGCCATGATGAGCCAAAGCTGGCCTAGCCGAGATCAGGCGTGGGCTTTATTAAACGAATACACCAAAAACCCGTCACTGATTAAACATGCCTTAGCAGTGGAAGCCGTGATGCGAGCATTAGCCGAACAACATCAAGAAGACACCGATCTCTTTGGATTGGTTGGTCTATTGCACGATTTTGACTATGAACGATTTCCCGAAATTGGCCAACATACGATAGAAGGGGGAAAAATACTTGCTGAACATGGATTCCCCGACATTATCATCCAGGCCATCCGCTCTCATGTGACCGAAAATGGCATCGCCCGCGACTCGCTATTAGAGAAAGGCATTTACGCGTCGGACGAATTGACTGGCTTTGTTGTTGCGGTCACGCTGGTAAACCCACAACAAAGCCTCTCAGAGGTTAAAACGGCCTCCGTAAAGAAAAAGCTTAAAGATAAGGGGTTTGCGCGAGGAGTCAATCGCCAGGATGTCTACGATGGCGTGCAAGGACTTGGCGTGACTTTGGAAGAATATATAGAGTTTATCGTGGCATCCCTAAAACCCCACGCCGAGGCGATAGGACTTCATCCCTAGCCGACCTCGGCTAGGGATTCATTTTCCGGGCAATGGGCGCCGGCCGGCATAGCCTTCATCCAACCCGTGGAAATATCCCACCACTGGTTCATCCATGCGCCAGCATAAATAGACTTCTTCTCCATCGATCAACGCGGGAAAGTCTATCAATCCCACTTCTACATCTGTCACGCGGCATCCCAGTTCTGAGATAGCGCCTAAAATTTTATTGGCGTCCGCGACCACTTCATCAAACTCCCGCTTGGCCACTTGGTAATCGGTCATCATAATGAGATTGCCGTCTTTTCGGTAACCCACCTCGCGAATGTCCCGCATTTCCTCATATTTCCCCCGAGCGGCTCCCTGGAGCGCTTGAAGCGACTGCATTTGTTCAGTAAGACGCGGTACAAGGGCGTTGGATTCTTCTACAGAAAAATATTTAACCGCCATGATGACCCTCCTCGCTCCTTGCCCTAAAATTTTGCCTCAGCATCGCCAACCCCGTCAAGGTGGTTCACTAGGCGCGCTGCCACAAAAATCAAATCCGACAACCGATTCAGGTACTTGACATGCATAGTCAAGTTGGGGTCTTCGAGCGCCAACGAGACCACCCGTCGTTCCGCCCTCCGTACGACAGTGCGCGCCACCTGCAAATGAGAGACGGCCGGGGATCCTGAGGGCAGAATAAAATGGCGCAAGGGTTCTAATTCCTGATCCCATTGGTCAATCACAGTCTCTAAATATGATACGTCATCTTCATTCGTCCGGTTCTCCCGGTCTGGATTGATATTGGACAAATCTGCTCCTAGTGCAAATAACCGATGTTGAATACGTTCCAAGACTTGATCAATTTGAGGATACTTGTCGGTATAGTTTCTTGCCAAACCTATCACGGCGTTTGCCTCATCCACCGAACCATATGCTTCAACGCGCACAGAATCCTTGGATACCCGTTTTCCGACAGCACGCCCCCAAAGACTGGTTTGTCCCAAATCGCCGGTCCGCGTATATATTTTCATAGCCATTCCTCCTGCCTTTCCCGTTGCTTCATACCCATGACCCATCAGCCTCGAATCTTTCCAAGCCCCATAGGTGGAATCGAAGATCGGTTGCAAGCCTAAACCTTACACATCCCTTGACACGCTGGCAATACAGGCCAGCCGTGCGTTCATCAAAATGCAGAGAGTTGCCCCGGAGATATCTCCTCAAAAGCATAAAAATCACTTTTGGGTAAGGACGCCCAGATATCCAGCGCCTTGGCCCCGCAATCCTGTTATGGCTTATTGTACCCGAAGTAGTCCCCGATGATCATACAGCAACAGCACGACCGCCAACGTCATCATCGTGGCAGACAAAATCTTTCGGCTGCGACCTTGTTCATGGAATCCGATGACCCCAATCACCGTCGCGCCTACACCCGCCAATGCCGATATCACTTCGATTAACGTAACCGGCATCATCCCTAGCAAAAAAAAGAGCGTCAGATAAGAACCTCCGTTCGCCGCTGCCGCCCCCGCGCCCCATAGAGGCCGTTCTCTGAGCAACTTGCCAGCAGCTCCCAACTGCCCGTAGGCTAAAGCAACGACCGCCATCCATAATGTCACCGTAAGATACAGACTCGCGGCATAACCCAAAGGATTCAGACCGGCATGAGCAACATCCATCAGGCGACCCGCCACCAGCACTAGGTCACTAAGCACCATCCACAAAACCCCACGACTAAAGTGGCGTCCTACACCGCCCAACCAAAAAGCCCCGGCCACAAAGCCCGCTACGGCCACCCACGCCCAGTACGTTCCCGTAGGATGCCACAGAAACAACATGACGGGCGTGGCATTGGCCCATGCACTCACTTGCCCCACTTCCCCTTTAGCCAGTGAAGTGGTGTAAAGGCCAAAAGACAAGGCGTAGACCGCGCCTGGCCAAAAGGCCTGGGGAACAAAGCGACCCACTCCCATAACCCATGCCGCCAGCCATAAAATCCCTGCCGCTCCTCCGTAGGCCACCACCATAGTGGCCAATGGCGAGCGATTGTCCCCTAAACCGTGAAATAATACCCGCTCACTGCTAAGAAGCCCGAGGCGCGCTAATATCCACCACACCACCATGTGTCCCCCCGGACTACTCTATGGACAAAGATCCGCATTTAGCCTGGCGAGGACGCTGGATTGGTGTCAAGAATTCGTGGGCTGGGCCGATATTGGTCAATCCCTAAATCTTTTCTTTCGATGCCTTGGGGCGTTTGAATCTCTAGCCAAGAAGAAACCCGCACTCCCTCTTGACCGGGAGCCAGTATTTTGGTTTCTCCCGGTTTCAGATCGCGATCAATGCGCGTGATGGTGCGAAACGGGTACTTCGCCAAAATTTTATGATGGACTGAAATTTCAGGACCCGGACTGGCGCCCCACAATGCGATGGTCAGATGCCGGTTGCCAGCCTGGGCCGTGACCAAAACCGGACTGGTGCGGTTGTTGCGAAATTGAAAGTTTAGATAGTCCGAAGACACGGTAGCGTCCTCGCCAGGCGGCAAGTATGGCACCGTTAGACCGTGCTGATGCCTCTCCACAACAGGCAACCCTGTGCGCAATACCGCTGAGTACAATGTGCTGGCGCCTTGGCAGACACCACCGCCCACTGAGGGCACAATCCTCTCCCCGACAAATGCCCGGCCCCATCCATAACCATTTTCTGCGGTATACGGTCCGACCACCGCATAGTACGAAAAAATCTGGCCTGGTTTTATCATAACCCCATTTAAGCGTTGTGCCGACAGCTCGATATTCTTTGCTTGGCTTGGTGTCGCGTGATAATAGTTAGTGGTTCGGGTTCCGAGCAAGTAAGAAAGCTTTACGCTTCTGGCTTGCGATTCACCAGGCACTTTTTCACCCACTACGGGACTATTGGCGTGATACTCCATCTGAGTCCAGAGCGCACCGCCATGCGGGGCCATCAGGGCAGGAACCGGGGAATTGGGCCAAATAGCCAGCCAGAGAGTCAAAAACCATAACCGCAGCATGAGCATTCTCCTTTATCTCACAGTGTTCACCCCTAGGATGTACGATTTGCAAAATTTTACTTCAGGACAAACAGGTATTCCCTGGATGATGCCGTCGCATCATAAAAGAGCGATGTTGGAGCAACGGCCGGACCGTTAGATATATGAAAACTCTTTTCACAAAGGAATTATGATGCGAAGGGAATGTGCAGATGCGGAGTCTTCTTAGGATTTGCCTCATTTTGGGCCTGGCCTGCTTGGGATATTGGGAAGCCTCCGTATACAATCCCGAACAAGCCGTGCAATATGCCCACCAGCATTGGAATTGGACGATAGCCTCCGGTCATGCTAGTCAAGCCACACTAGGCAAACGAATCGAAACTCGACGCCAGGTTCCTGCCCCAGGGTGGTTTCAGCCTAATTTTCAGTGCGCTGAATTTGTCGGCAGGTCATTAGCGGCGGCCGGCATACCGATTCCTCTGGTGGACGCCCATAATCCTGGGTGGCCGACTTTGGTCAATGTGGATTGCCAGATTTACTTCATGCTAAGCCACGGCTATGCCACTGTGGAGAACCAGACGCAAGTTCGGGTGGGAGATGTGGCGTTGTTTCGCTATAACAGACTAGGTCAAGCAGCTAGTCCTACGTATTGGTCCCACATAGCCTTGGTGGTGAATGTACATCCTTTATTGTTGGATGCCCATAACGCGGCGCATAAAGACACGCCATGGCGTGTCTTGGCGCAAGGGACACTGGACACGGCATTTCTTCATATCCATGCCAAAAGTCATTGCGGCCATGTACCATGGCATCCTCGGCAGGACAGTCTGGTCATTGTCCACTACCGAAATATCGCCTCGCTCAATGGACAATTCACTTTGTACCGCAACCAGGTGTACCGTGTGGCATCGGCCAACCCATGGGGTCAATTGACACTGTGCGGGATTCCCGGACAATATTGGCAAGTCGGATTTTATCCTCTTAGGCCATCGCCCCCTATTCTTAGGGGCCCTATTCGGGCGCAACGGCTCGAATGGCCGTCGCGCAAAGACATACAACCTATCCTTCTGTATGGCCGGTTCCCCATTTATGGCATGACACCTCACGGAAGACTCTTATTGGCCGGAGTTGGCCTTCCCATACCCACCTGGACCGGCCGCGCCCGTCTCTTGGAAACTCTCAATCCGTCAACTCACTCGCCATGGCACAAAATCTCGCCGCAAGCGGTTACTTTATTTTCCCCTCATCTCGTCTATTTGCTGCCGAGTGAGGGATCGCCGATATTAGCCAAGGCCTGGTCTGGAACGGTCACCGTGCTGGATGCCATTTGTCGAACCAACCACCAATATTGGGGACAGGTTGAATGGTCTGGTGCTCATTTGGGCATTGGCTACATTCCGCTCCACGACTTACGTCCTACGCGCGCGAACTTAACAACTGGCCCGCTTTCGTTAAGCACTCCCAACGGCGCTGTCCTGATAGGTCCGGATACTACGCTGGCCGACCGCCACGGCCACTTCGCTTATGCTGGGCAGTGGGTGAACCCAGTCTCTTGACCCGTCCCCCCGCACTCGTTAACATGAAGTATCTCATTGAGGAGGTCGTCAGTGCGCTCAATCACCATAGGCTTATTAGGACTGGGAACTGTAGGACAAGCCCTGGTCCAACTCATCCAAGAGTCCTACCCGGACATCCAGATCACCAGGGCACTGGTTCGACAGACGGACCGCCCACGAAAAGTTTTAGTTCCCTTGACCATCAACCCCGATGATATTCTTTACGATCCCACTATCGATATTGTGGTCGACGTCATGGGAGGTCAGCAGCCTGCTTTCAAGTGGCTGTCCACCGCACTTCAACGGGACAAGGACGTAGTGACCGCCAACAAGGAAGTCATGGCGTATCGCGGTCCACAACTACTAGAGTTGGCCCACCAACATCACCGAGAGCTGCTGTATGAAGCTAGCGTAGCGGGAGGAATCCCACTTTTAGATGCGCTATCCCATCATTTGGCGTTAGTGCCAGCAACCCGTATCGAAGGTGTCCTCAACGGCACATGCAATTTCATTCTCTCGCTTATGGAACAGGGCGATAACTACCCAAAGGCCTTAGCAGAGGCCCAACGCATGGGGTATGCCGAGCAAGATCCCTCAGCTGACGTCTTGGGATTCGATACCGCGCGAAAGCTGGTACTGTTATCCCGATTGGGATTTCATGCCGAAGTGGCGGCTGAATTCCCTGCGGTCCGGGGCATAGACGGCGTGACCGCGAGTGACGTCGGTCGATTAGCCTCTTTTGGCTGTGGAATGCGGCTGGTGGGAAGCGCCGCTCTCCAAGCCAATCGCCTCTTGCTATCTGTCACCCCCACCGTATTTCGAAAAGGACATCCATTTCTCGGATTGCAAGGCCCGCAAAATGCGGTGCAGGTGGTGACTGCGGCCGGAACCTTCTGGTTCCAAGGCCCAGGTGCAGGGGGTCTGGCTACCGCGACCAGCATTCTGTCGGATATTCTTCGCATTCGGCGCTCGGTACCAGACCGGGAAGCCAACGTTGCCACGCAATATCCCATAGCCAGGTTTGAACACCCGATCATTTGTTTTTCCCAAGACCCCGACCGCGCACTGCCGCTCGCTCTCTCCGGCGAATTGCGCCGCACCGAACACTACGCTATTTTGTCGAGCCGACTGTCTTTAACTGACGAAGATTTGTGGGGTTTGCGTCAATTTGAATGGGGGGAAGAGGAAGAGCCCACCTTCAGGTGAGCCCTTCCTCCCGGGCTAACGTCGCTGCATTTGTTCTTCGGCCAGGCGTATCGCCTCTTTCACCAACATGCCGCAATCGCGGGCGGAAACAGCGCCCCATCCTTCTTCGCGGACGAGTTGCGCTACGCCTAAACGCTCCCCGAGCTTCATCTTGGTTTCTTCCGACATGACTTTTGCCACCTTTACCACCCCCATGCTTCAGTGTTTGTAGAAATTGTCCAAGCATACATCACGCGATAAAAGTGTTTATAGGTCATGACGCGATAGACAAAGTTGCGCGTTTCCGGATAGGGAATATCTAGGTAATTGGGATTGGCCTGGTGCAACACACCTTGGGTCAACCAGGTGGCCACAGTTCGAGGCCCACTGTTATAAGAGGCTAGCGCCAACACCAAATTGCCGTGGTACAAAGTCAACAAATGGTGCAAATACCAAGTTCCCAACTCCACATTCAGATCCACTTGAGTCAAATTTTCTGCAGTAATATTGTGTTGTCCGGTTTTTGCGCCAATCCACTGGGCAGTCTGAGGCATAATCTGCATCAAGCCGACCGCCCCCCGCCCGCTCACCGCGTTCGGTCTAAAACCGCTTTCCACCCGAATTACGGCCGCTACCAAATAAGGGCTGATCTGATTTTGCTGGGCCGCCTTCAACACCGTCGCACGATATGGCCATGGCAAAAAATAACGATATGAAAACACCGCCAAAATTAGTAATCCCAGCAATATTACCCATCGACCAGTTCTGCTCGTTTTTTTGCGTTTTGCCATAAGCGGGTTACCTCGTCCTTCAGTGCATTAAGACTTCCTCGATTATCAATAACGAAATGGGCATGCTGCAGTTTTTGATCCAATGGCATTTGCGCCCTGATACGCCGCCCGGCCTCACTGGCATCCAGATGATCCCGTTCTGTAACCCGTTTTTCCTGCAATGCTGGGTCCGCATAAACAACCCACACTTCATCCACCATTGTATGCAAGCCTCCCTCAATTAAGAGAGGAACATCCAAAACGGCGGCCAAGACTCCTTGCTGTCGTAAAACTTCCAGCTGTTCCGCCATCATGGCGCGCACTCTAGGATGAACCAATTGATTGAGAAGCTGCCTCTTTTGACTATCGTGAAATACCAAATAACCAAGTTTGCGACGGTGAATTTCCCCGTTTGGTCCCAAAACGGACCAGCCAAATCTCTGCCAAATCTCTCGCCATACCGGCTCGCCACGGGCCTGAGCGGCATGGGTCAATTCGTCGGCATCGACGATTGGCACGCCGAGGCTTCTAAGTATGTTGCTGACCTCTGATTTTCCGGACCCAATGCCCCCGGTGAGTCCAATCACCCGCATCAAATTCACCTAACCTCGAAATGTGATAGAATGCCAGTTCAATGCCCCGTTAGCAAACGACGTAGCAGACAACACGTCCTGATTCCATAGCCAAAAATTCCCTCTATGCATCAAGGGCAGTGTTTTGCCCGCCTTAAACCAATTCTGCGTCCCAATGTAGGCGGCAATCTGCCCAGATGAGGCCAGCGCGCGTATTTGGCTGGCGCTTGACACGCGCACCGAAACTTTGCCCGCTGTTAGGTGCGCTAACGAACGAGCCAGGACCACAGCAGCTGTATCCTGTCCATTAACCCACACCGTCATCGGATGTCCCGCCGGCATTCCCGAAGGCCACGAATACCCCAGGGCACTTACCCGTCCGGCGAAAGCCCGATCAACCCACTGGCGGACCGGCGCCTTTACGGGGTAGGTGCTGGCGTGAGGGGACTTTGCTCCCCAGAACAAACTTAATGTCCCAGGCGTCGGCAGGAAGGTTACTTGACGGCTGAGGCGGGTTGGCATCGCGGCCAGTTGGTTGGCGGGCACTGGCAACACCGTCACCGTCTTGTTAATGAACCCTAACAGTGCCAAATGAAACGACGAGTAGAGTTCTAGATCAACGCGCGTGGGACCGCTGCCCGTCACACGTTGAAAACTCAAGTGGTCCAAAGGAACCCAATTAGTTAAACGATAGCCGCCGGTGCCCAGCAAGTTGGTGAATTGCCAATTTGGACCGCCCTGCACCTGATCTGACAGGGGTACGATGGACAGTGCGGGATTGGCGAGATTTCGCAAAAAACCCAAACTGGCCGGGGTTTTTAATGTAATAGTCAACGTGTTTTTACTGACCACCCGAATCCCCGACAAATAGTTCTGGTGTCCTGATATGACGCTTCGGTATCCTACCACATTGCGCAAAAGGACGCGGGCAACCGGGGAGTTCACGGTGGGCAGCAACGGTCGAGCCAACGCTTCTTCCACTGTGGACGCTGTTAATGACCGGTTGTTGGCTAGCTTGTGACTGCCTACGACTACGGTCACGGTGTGGCCTTGAAATGTCACCAACGACGCCGCGCCGGGTACAACCTGACCAGCGCTGGTTTCAGACAACAAAGGCTCGAACACGTTGTCATCGACTTGCCAATCTGCCGGGGTACTGGCTAGCGCTGGGTCCAGGTTCTGGGGCATCGCCCAAATCACTTCGACCAAAGTGGTTTGGGCTGGTGACGGCTCAACCACGTGAGGCTTGGGAATGGTAATTAGCAACGCAGGAACCAAGGCCAATCCCAATAAGGCCCATGGCCAAAGACGAATATTCATTAGGCTCGTTTCCCTGGCAGCTTCTCCAATTGCTGTGGCGTTAAATCCTTTTCCGATATGACGTCGAGCTTAACTTTTCCCTCAAGCGGAATAACCTCGATTTCCCCGCGAATACTTAATTTATCCCATAACATGGACACTACTTGATCCGCTTCTTCTCTCGACTCGAGCAAAAGACTAAACTGCTGCATTATGCTAACCCTCCAAGTCTTCCAGCATCGGTTGGCATTGCTGGCAAAAGTGACTGGTGCGTGATTGGATCACCATACTCTGAATAGGTGCCCCACACCTGACACAGGGATCGCCTGTGCGTCCGTAAACCGCCAAATATGCCTGATTTTCACCAGGTTGTCCCAACGCGTCCACATAATCGGAGAACGAAGTGCCTCGGTGTGCAATACTAACACGCAGAACCCGTCGAATGGAGCCGACCAATCGTCTTGACGCTTGCCGTGAAATGGCCGCACCCTCGGTCAGGGGATGGATGCGGGCCCCAAACAGCGCCTCATCCGCATAAATATTGCCTAATCCTGCCACGAGTGATTGGTCTAACAACAATGTTTTAATCGACGATCTTCGCGCTGACAATCGGTCTCGTAAATAATCCCCGGTAAACTTGCGGTCGAATGGTTCGAGTCCCAACTTGAGGGTGTGCTCCCCAAACTCTAAAAAATATCCTATACGACCGAAACGGCGAGGGTCCACTAATCGCAATTCAGCTTCCCCAGGCAATCCAAGCACCATATGGGTATGGGTGCGCCATGAAGTGGTTGTTGGCTCTACCACCAACCGGCCACTCATACCGAGGTGGATCACAAGGGCCGAACCGTCGTGAAACTGGATAATCAAATATTTGCCCCGGCGTCCTATCGATTGTACCACAAGGCCTGGCAAGCGTCCTCGAATAAGTTCCGCTGCCATCGTGCCCATTTTTACCATTCTTCCATCTAAATGCGGAACCCTCACCACCGCGTGATTGGGCAACACACCAGCCAAATAGGTTCTTATGGTTTCCACTTCAGGTAGTTCAGGCATGCTTTATCACCAAGTCCGCTCCCATTTGACCATGTTTTCCCAGTTGTCTCCTATTTTGAACTCCACCACTAAGGGCACCTTCAAACTTAGAGCATGCACCATGTGATTTTCCGCTTCTTGGGACAAAATCTCGACTTCGCTTGGTTCCGCGTCCCAAATTAGTTCATCGTGCACTTGCAGCACCATGCGGCTCTTCAATTGGCGTTCGTCAGCGACATTCTGAATGCGGATCATAGCCACTTTGATCAAGTCTGCCGCACTGCCTTGAATTACTGTGTTCATAGCCATTCGCTCCGCATACTGCCTTTTGGCCCGGTTGGCTGCATGAATGTCTGGCAATGGACGAATCCGGCCCATGATAGTGGATACTTGACCTGTTTGCCGAGCTTGTTGGATGATTCCCTCAAAGTACTCTTTCAGCCGGGGATAACGGGCAAAATATTTGGCGATGTATTCTTTAGCCTCGGCCCGCGATACTCCGGTGTCGCGCGCCAAACCAAAATCGGAAATGCCATAGACAATTCCAAAATTTACTGCCTTAGCCCGATTGCGCCAGACGGCATCGACTTGATCAATCGGCAAACCAAAAATTTCGGCCGCAGTACGTTGGTGAATATCTTCTCCCCGTACAAACGCCGCAATCAGATTTTCGTCACCTGACAAATGGGCCAACATTCGCAACTCAATTTGGGAATAGTCAGCCGCCAATAAGCGGTGGCCCTGAGATGGGATGAATACCGCTCGCACCTGCCGACCCAAAGGCAGACGAACCGGGATGTTTTGCAGATTTGGGTCGCTCGAGGAGAGTCGCCCGGTTGCGGCAACCGTCTGGTGAAAGGTCGTATGGACACGACCATCTTTGGCAATCAACGGCAATAGGCCATCAACGTATGTCCCTTGAATTTTCATGTGCTGGCGGTATAAGAGCACCTTATCCACCAAGGGATGCAATGGCGCCAACTCTTCGAGTGTTTCCGCATCCGTGGAGTATCCGGTTTTGGTTTTTTTCAACGTTGGCAAGTTTAATTTGTTGAATAGGATGTCGCCCAGTTGAGAAGGGGAATTAATGTTAAAGGTCGTGCCAGCCAACTGATAAATTTCGTCTTGCAATGACAAAATGGCCTCTTTCAACTGTCGGCCCAAGTCGCGCAATCGGTCAGCATCCACGTTGATTCCCGTAGCTTCCATGCGAGCCAACACAACAATCAAGGGGACCTCCACATTCCGATACAAAGGTCGCAGTTGTTTTTCCTCGATCGATTGGCTTTGCTCCTGAATCAAGACTTCTATTAAAGGGAGCACGTGTTCGGGACTGCTGGACATCGAATAGCCATGGAGGGCGGCTATATCGTAAAGGTCATATCGCGATAATTCGGAGTTGAGCAAATAAGCCTGGATTTTCCCATCTTCCATAACAGCAGGGGGCTCAAAGCCATGGTTCACGGCATACCGCATCATCTCCTTGCTGCCCCAAGCCCAGACCATCATCGTTTTGGAGATTTCTTCCCAAGTTGTTGCCATATACTGGCGCAGCACCGGATCCATGATCCATGGTTGATCGTTTTCGTCCATCCAGATCACAAAGGCGCGGTCTTTGATCAACGGAAATTGCCCGGCAATAACCATACCGGTTTTCTTTGCTCCTCCTGTGGGCGCAGTCTCTGCCATGGATGAAGGAGTGTCACTGGTGTTCGGATCGGCGCTGGCAACCCGACGTCGAAGCGCCACCAATTGGTAGCGATCCAACAATTGGTTGAGCGTGTCGCTGGATTGCAGACGAAATGGTTCCTCCACAGTTGGCCAGGTCACCGGGGCGTCGACCACAATAGTGGCCAAATCCCTCGACTGTCGGGCCTCGCTTTCATGGCCCAACAACGCCTTTTTCCACCGAGTATTAGTAATTTGTCCTAAATCCCGCAACAAATTTTCCACCGTGCCAAATTGGCCTAATAACGCGAGGGCTGATTTCTGGCCAATACCGGCCACACCGGGAATATTATCAGAGGCATCCCCCATCAATCCCTTCAAATCGGGTACCTGCTTAGGCTCTACGCCCATCTTGTTTCGTACCGCCTCCGGTGTCATACGGTCCACGTCGGTTATTCCCGTACGCGACGTCAAGAGTACTTCAACCCCATCGTCCACCAACTGCAACAGATCCCGGTCTCCCGTCACGATTTTGGTAAGATAGTGCCGCTGACGTCCTAATTCAGCCAAAGTGCCGATGACATCATCGGCCTCATAGCCGGGCACCGCCATCACGGGAATCTCCAGTGCCTTTAAGAGATCTTGTACCACGGTTACCTGTTGCCGAAAATCCTCGGGACTTTCGGGCCGATTAGCCTTGTACTCGGCATACTGCTCATGGCGGAAAGTTTTTGCTGGCGCATCAAACACCACCACCACGCGGTCTGGGTGTTCCGCTTCCGCCACTTTGAGCAGCATGCTGAAAAATCCATGCACCGCCCCGGTTGGAATGCCCTCGGTAGTCGCCAGGGCAGGCAGTGCATGATATGCCCGATATAATAGACTGTGTCCATCGATTAGAAGCTGGGTGGCCATCTTTGGGCTCCTTAAATGATATAGTCTATGGTAACAAGATTTGAACAGATCAACAAGAAAAGGCAAGAAAACAACCATCATCTTGCAACGGAAGAAAAAAGCCATATTCTTGAGGAGGTTTTTTCCGCAATGCCACAATGGATGTTCATTCATGGAGCTGCCGCCAACCACCATACTTGGGCGCGCCAACGCCGCCTGCCATGGGAGACCTGGATGCCGGATCTGCCCACCCTAAATTACGTCCCGCCTCGACACCTGATCGAAAATCTGGCTGATTGGTGTTTAGCGCAACTAAGCGCGCCCACCATTCTGGTGGGCCATTCCATGGGCGGCGCCATCGCCCAGACCATGGCTCTAAAACAACCTGACGCCGTGGCAGGCCTGGTGCTGGTAGGGACAGGGCCACAGTTGCCGGTCAACAACCAGTTGCTGGACTTGTTGTCCAATGATCCGGCCGCAGCATTAGAAAAAATTGCTCGTTGGTCAGTCAGTCGCGACGCCGACCCTAAATTGTTGCAAGTTAGCATCGAGATGGCGCAAAGCGTGCCTAAAGAACGTGCGTTGCAAGAATTCACCGCGTGCCAGTTCTTTGATGTCCGCCATCAATTGCACCGCGTTACCTGCCCCGTATCTTTAATTCGCGGCACTGAGGATAAAATGACGCCCTTAGCGTTATCCAATGAATTCTTGACCATATGGCCCAATTTGCCGGTCTTTGAGATTGCTGGCGCCGGCCATTTGATGATGTTGGAACAGCCTGAAAAATTCAACGACATTTTGGGCGCCATAAGGACAACTTTGGGACAGTGAGATCGCGCTAGCCGGGACATAAGAACACGGGTGCATCCAAGCACCGGATCCGACCGTCTTGCGGGATACCCAAGACACCATCAGTGATTATTCAAAAGGTATGGTATGACTTAATTCATCCATGATACGATGAAATACGCGCATCGGTACGTGATTGTTGCGAAAGAAGATGGATAAATGACAAATTCAGAGGATACACGTGCAATTCCCCGCAAATCGGGTTTCCTTTCGGTCGACGGCGAGAAATTGTACTATGAAGCGGTTGGCGCGGGTGAACCCGTAGTTTTTTGTCATGGGCTAGGGGGCAACGGCGGTATCTGGTATCAGCAAGTGGCGGCATTCGCAAGCGACTACCGCGTCGTCGTCTGGGACCAACGGGGCTTCGGCAGATCGACAGACAATGAGCACCGATCTAGCCCAGCGACCGCAGTGCAAGATTTGTCTCGCGTGCTCGATCATCTCAGCATTGAGCGAGCCCATCTCATAGGTCAATCGATGGGTGGTTGGGCAGCATTAGGTCTGACGGTACGGGCGCCTGAACGAGTGCGCTCCCTCGTATTGGCTTCCACAACCGGGGGAATCCCATTGCCACCCGAAATCCTTCGCAGTGTTACACAAGAACCCGCCCCTGAGCGACCGCAAACCCAGTTCCTAGGGCAACATCCCGCCCTAGACGAGCGTTTCGTTGAACGAGATCTTGCCCTTTCCTATTTGTACCAAGTACTCGGTAGTTTCGGCACAGAACGTTCTAATGCCTCCTTGATGGCCGAACTTCTAACCACAACGTATGACCCCGATCGGATCGCCCAGATTGATTGCCCAGTGCTGTTCGTTTTCGGTGAGAATGATCAGGTTATCCCCGCACCATTGATCAAGGCTTTAGCGGTATCTGTGCGTGGAGCACTGACTGTAGAAATTCCGGGAGCCGGGCATTCTCCATACTTTGAGTCGGCGTTTACATGGAACGCCATCGTAAGGCGCTTTTTACAGAACCGGACGGTTCCTTCATCAGAATCACTCGTCGATGGGTTGTGGTAAAATTCACCTGATCGCACACGCATCTAAACATGGATGGGATCTTTCGTGGGAATAAGTCTGCGTCAAATCCGGTATAACAGGGTGCTGCAAGGCGAAAATTTGCAAGAAGGAAAAGATTCCCTCTTCAATATGCGCCTAGATTATTAAGAAATGCGAGACGCTATTGGTTCGCAGTCCGCATAATATGAAAAGAGGAGTCACTTGGACTCCTCTCAAACTCTTGGTGCCGAAGGCCGGACTTGAACCGGCACGTGGGATCACCACACGCGATTTTGAGTCGCGCGCGTCTGCCTATTCCGCCACTTCGGCGCCGACTCGCTTATTATATCAGGTGATGGTGATTGATTCAACACATGTTTTAGCGTTTTGTGAAGGGTCCACCTCAAAATTGTGTCGAGGTTCCCGCGGCCTTGCGAAAATACGTCTCTTGCCCGTGCTTAGGGTCTAACGCGATTTTATGGGCGAGAATCATGACTATGCCCCTTGGACGGGCGTGTTTCACGCCGTCCAAAAACTTTTGGTTCTTCCGAGAGCGGCTGCCGTACAACCGAGTCAAAAACATGGTGATGATTTCAAGAACATCGTGTGCCCACTTCCCCTAAAAGGGTATTATCGCGTGATCGCCTAACAAGAAAAGTTTGAATTCATATCACTTATCATGTTTAGCTCCCTACCCTAAAAATTTTCGGGCATTAAGCGGACTTGTCTCTATGCGTGGTATCCCCAATTACCAACAGCCAGATGTCCCTAAAAACAGTGACTGGGCCATTTCGCTGACCGCGTGGCCAACGCCGCAAAATGCTTTAGATTGTGTCGCCGATATAACGAAAGCCAACCATTGCGCATCACATCGGGTCACCCTGTGCCGTCTGTCATGGATACGGCACCCATCTCGACGTCTTTTCCCGTTGGATTCTTAAGTTTTTGCGGTGCATTGCTGACCATGATCGAAGCGCTCATTACAAAGATCATAGGCAATCCGGAATTAGGATCCGTGCCCAGGCCTCCCAAAACGCCAAAATCCTGTCCCAACCACCAGGTGATAAACGCCCACAGCATCGACGCAATCGCGATTTGCCGGCCCCCTTTCCACAACCAGCCAATCCCAAGCACCGCCATAACTATGGTGATAATCCCATTCATCGCATGCGGGTACCGCAATAAAATATTGCCCGTCGCATAGAGTGGTGCAGACACCCACGATGGTTGAGCCATTTCTGCCATATTAATAGTAGGACCAGCCAATACTCTAGCGGACCAAAAGCCGTTGCCAGGCCACGCTTGTAACATCGCCAAGCCTAGCCATAGACCACCCACAATCCACCGCATTCGCTTTTGGATGCTGCCAATTCTCCATCGGTTGGGCGACACCAACAGTAGCCAGGCCGCGATACCATAAAACACCACAGATCCGGGAGTGCCCGTCAGCCATGTATTGTTTCCTGGCACGAAGAGCCCTCCCAGTCCTTCACCCATGACCCACACGATAAGGCTCCACCCGATGGAAGCCCATAGGCCCACTCGGCCTAACCGAGTGTCCCGACCCACTAGAATCATCAATCCCAAAAAAATTTGGGCCCACACCGTCATGGTATCCCAAAAGATAGGGTGCCCCGCCCAAACGATGATGCCGCGTTCCATCAGATTCGCAATGCCTATAGGTTGTCCATTTAAAATAGGCACCAAATAATGGGGCACAAATTCACTGCTCATGGCTGGTTGGGCTTGCAGCAGGCCATCCAAAATCCAAAGACCGCCAAAAGCCCCGCGTAAAAGGCGGCGGCCCGGCACTTCATCCTCCATAACATGACTGATGACTCTATCCTGATGGCGTCTGCGAAGCAAAAACATAAAGACGGCAACAAAAGCGACCGCGAGCAGCTCTTTGAGTAATAACCCGTAAAACAGGGCCAATATCGCAGCAGTAGGATTATTACTCATGTCCACGGGAGCATTACCTCCAAACAGTAAAGACTAGGATAACGAGCATTATAAGAGACCAGCTGGAGTCCAGCAATGAAAACGCATGCTCTTGCAATGGATTCCCACTATCATCCGGCCCCTGCTTTGCATAGTTTAGCTCACGGACTAAAACCTATTCCTGGATCGCAGAATTTTGTTCTCCTCAAGCAGCACTCCTAGAAACGGATCCCGGAGTCTGGCCGTGCAGTGCTGCCGCCAGACCAGACAAAAACGTTTTTCAAAAATTCCTGAGGGCTGCATGATTGCTTTGTGACATCATGCCCCGATTTCTCGTTAATATAGTAGCGATGGTTTCTCAAGGACTAAGGAGTGGAGCCATGACAAGCCGTACCTACTTGCTAGGAGGCATGCTCCTGATGGGGATGTTGGCATTAGGCTCGACAACCTCGCCTAATGGTTGCCCACCGAATGCGATTGCCGTGCCGGCTGGGTTTAATCCTGCAACGGCAAGTAACGCCCAATTAGCGAAATATGGGTTCATGCCAAAACCTTATCCCGATCGTGCAGTTCAGCCATCCTGGTGGGTGCAAGCGATGGCACATTCCCGCTGTTTCCTGCCCCCTGGTTCCCATCCGGTTCCCGGAGCATCGGACCCGCCGCCTCCCAAGCCTGGAGCCTGAACCTCACGCGGCACTCCTATTGTACAACCCATAAATCAGGCATATCACCTGTGCCATGTGCTAGAATTTTTTTGTAATGAAGGGTTATCGTTTCCCTAGCGAAAACCGATAATCCAGATCTTCCTCTCGGATCATCCGGGCTTGTTGCACTCGCAGCGGCCCCTCATCGGAAGGATGGCTTCACATGAGCCCGGTACGACGTAATATCGGTCCGTCCCCGGAATTAGGTTTGGTTATGAACCACTTCTGCTTCAGACCTTGATTGAAGACACTACGACCCCGGCAATCACCAGCGCCAATCCCACCCAGCCATACGTCGTGGGAGATTGCCTAGCTAACACCATTATGCCAAATAAAGATGCCGCTACCGCCGCCGCGAACATCACTAGCTGTATGGGCAATAAGGGCCAATGATGTTGCTGTGTGGCTCTCATAGCCCAAAGCGGCGCCCCGACGGTGAAAATAAACAGAGGAGATACAATCAACATATACTTCCACAGTGGCCACGACATGCGTAAAAAAACATAGATCAACACATAAAACACAAACTGCGACAATACTAATAATGTTATAGCCTTATACACTGCGCGCTCCTTTAGGGGTCAGGTCGACCCGTCGTTTCGTTTGTTGACTCTATACTAACATGCCTGCCAAAGGATTTTTGCCATTGCACAGGAATAGCTTAAGATGGAAAAATGCCGCGGCAGAGCTTTTAAGGGCTGCCGCGGCATCGAATGTTCCTAGGGCATTACGCATTAAAATAAAGCTCGAACTCCATCGGATGGGGTCTGAGGTTGACCGCATCCACTTCATTGGTTCGCTTGTAGTTAATCCAAGTTTGGATAAGATCCTCGCTAAAGACGTTGCCCTCCAACAAAAATTCATGGTCACTCTCTAGTGCTGCCAAAGACTCTGCGAACGAGCCTGGAACACTGCCTATCTTCGCCAAGTCCTCAGGAGATAATGCGTAAATATTCTTGTCCAGCGGACCAAACCCCAATTTCACAGGGTCTAAATTGCGGCGCACGCCATCTAGTCCAGCCATCAAAATCGCAGCAAATGCCAGATACGGGTTGCTGGTGGCGTCCGGTGTGCGGAATTCAATCCGGCTGGCCACCGACTTGTCGGTTACCGGAATCCGAATGGCAGCTGAGCGATTTCCTCGCGAAAATACAATGTTGACAGGCGCCTCATATCCTGGCACTAGACGACGGTACGAATTGGTGGACGGATTGGTGAAGGCCAGCAAAGCCGGCGCATGGATCAGAATACCCGCAATATAACTGAGGGCTAAAGGTGACATGTGCGCATAGCCTTCTTCTTCATAGAACAGAGGTTTGGAGTCCTTCCACAGCGATTGGTGAACGTGCATTCCGTTGCCATTGTCCCCAAAAATGGGCTTAGGCATGAAAGTGACCGTCTTTCCAAAGCTCTGTGCCACGTTGCGCAACACATACTTATACATCATCACAGTGTCTGCCTGCTTGGTCAGGGTAGAAAAACGCAAGTCAATCTCGCCTTGCCCTCCTGATGCCACTTCGTGATGGTGCATCTCGACGCGAATGCCAACTTTTTGCAATGTCTTTACCATGGCCGACCGAATGCCATGAGTGGAATCCAATGGAGGCGTGGGAAAATATCCTTCCTTCACACGCAGGGTATGCCCTAATCCACCTTCGCGTCCTGAATTCCAGTCCCCTTCACCGGAATCGATCGCATACATCGCTTCGTGTCCCCGGTTGACAAATCGAGCCGAGTCAAAAATGAAAAACTCCAACTCCGGACCCCAATAGGAGACGTCCGCAAGACCGCTGGACTTTAAATATTCCTCGGCATTTTGTGCAATGCGGCGGGGATCGCGCTGATAGTTGACGTGCTGCGGATCGGTGACGTCGGCGATAATGCTAAGGGTCGGCACCTCAAAAAACGGGTCCACCACAGCTGTCGAAGGATCCGGCATCATAAGCATGTCACTCTCTTCAATGCCCCGAAACCCTCGCAAACTGGACCCGTCAAACGGCACCCCGCTAGTAAAGGTCTCCTCGTCGATCTCGCTCACTGGCAACGTGACATGATGCCAGGTTCCCGGTAGGTCTATTAGGTGTATATCAACCATCTCGATGTTCTTCTCACGGATCAAGCGCAAGACGTCTTCAGCTTTCACGCGAATCCTCCTCATGTTTAACAAAATTCGCCCGGAAGGGCAACTTCTGAGCAAAAACTATCAATATGACATTAAGTATATGTAGGAGTTTAACTCAATGTCAATCCATCTTGTTAAGTATTCATTAAAAACCTCACATCTTCTCTTGCTATTGTCAGGATGCCCAAATTTAGCCTTTGCGCATGCAAATAAGCAAACATGAAAAGAGTATCCGGGTTTGTTGATGGCTCATTTAGGTTTTTCGGATGTCGTCACGCGGACGCACACCCGGATTGTGTAGGGGCGCAAGACCGGCGGCGGCTCAAGCGCTTATCCTCCAATCGACCGATGACGTCCCGTATTTTTCATGCGATGCGGTCATGAGCTTATACACCGAGTCCATTGTCTTTACTCGGATAAATGGTTAGCCGAAAGAGGGGGCATCGCGAAAACACGAGGTGATTAAACCCAGGGTGATGCTCTTCTTGCTTTTACCTCAGTTGCGGTCGTGGCTCCACTCAAAAATGAAAAGAACTCGGAGTTAACAGCCGAGTTCTTTTCTATGTTGTCCGATTCTCAGATGTGGTACTTGGCCAACCGGACGTTGATTTCGTTCCAATCCAGGTTCTTCATAAAGGCGTCGATGTATGGAGCACGTTTGACTCCGTAATCCAGCCCGTAAGCGTGCTCGTAGACGTCAAGAATGAGCAAAGGATATGCACCCCACGGCACTCCTACGTTGTGAGCATCCTGACCGTAAATGTGAAGTTTCTCATCATCGAGATCGTAGGCTAGCACGACCCATCCGCGAACTGCCAGTCCGGTCGCCTTAAATTCGGTTTCGAACTTTTGATACGATCCGAAGTCACGCTCTATGAGCTCACGAACTCGTCCTTGAGCTTGTCCGCCATGTCCCCCAAGGTTGTCGAAATACCATTCGTGGAGCTTGGATCCATTGAGGCAAAAGGTTTCCTCGGTCTTTAACGCCCGCAGTTCGCTATAAGACTGATTCGCCGCCGAAAAATCCACTGTTTCCATCTTGCGACGGATTTCGTTGAGCTTGTTTACGTATCCTTTGTATAAAATCCCATAGTGTTGGTCGACCTCTTCTTTGCTGATGCCTTCCATGGTGAGGCAACTCTCTTTGAGATCACGAAATTTGCGATCCTCTGCCATTGTCCAACCTCCTCCGTCTGCTTCAGGAATTTCCTGGGACTCCAGTGCTAGTATACCAAATTCCAACCAAGGAGACATGTTGCCTCAATTCTTCCAATCGCATATCCTGAAGCCACATCGTTGACCTCAAGGAGGAGATCTGTTGCACCCGCGAAAAGATATTTTGCTATTGCCTGGGTATACTCCTGGGCGCTCCATAAACACCGTAAAAGAAGCCACTGGGCTTTCAAATATTGTCAAGCTCGCCTCCAACGAAAGCTTGTGGGGACCTTCACCCAAAGTTGTCCAGGCCGTCCAAGACCTCGGACAAACCTTGCTGTATTATCCAGAAGTCAAACCTAGCAATCTTCTAAATCACATAGGTGCGTCTCACGGGCTGGACCCCGCGCTGCTCTTTTTAGGCAATGGGGCCGACGAAATCCTGCGATTGGTCGCCTCCTGTTTCGTAGATCCCGACACCGAGGTTATTTATCCGCGCCCCAGTTTTGCCGCCTATGCTCATGCCACGCAAATATTTGGAGGTCATGGCGTGGCTGTTCCCCTAACCGCCGACGGAGCCGTAGATTTATCCCAAGTGTTGCGAGCCATCACGGCTAAGACCCGGCTAATCTATCTTTGCAATCCCAATAACCCGACAGGCGGCGCCTTTAATCAAGATCAGTGGGAGCGCTTTGTGGCCCAAGTGCCGGATAATTTACCCGTGGTAGTCGACGAGGCCTATCGGGAATATGTCCAAATCCCGGATTATCCCAATGTCGAATCGCTTATTGTCCAAGGCCGGTCCTTTATCATGGTGCGCACGTTCTCCAAAATTTATGGTCTGGCTGCATTGCGGTTAGGTTGGGCTATGGCCCCGGCCCCCATCATTGACTGGCTTTACCGGGTGCGGGAACCGTTTTCGGTTAACTTGGCAGCAGAGCGTGCCGGCATGGCTGCCCTCGAGGATTCAGAATGGATAACGCGTGCCCGACATGAGACATGGCAAATGCGCACGATGTTAATCGATGAGTTAGAACGTTTGTCCTTTCCTACCTGGCCCAGCCAAGCCAATTTTGTGACCTTTAAGGTCCCCGGTTCCAGTACCTATTGGGCCCAGGCCTTGGAGAGCCGCGGATACATTGTCCGAGCCACAGACAGTTTCGGGTTGCCCGGCCACCTTCGTGTCAGCCTGGCTCCTGAGCCCATCATGCGGGGATTTCTTAATGCGCTGCGTGACATCAGCCCCCCACAACCCTCGTGACAGGTCTTGACAGGACAGTTGGCAAAGGTATAATCTAGCACAAGAACTTTAGTACAGTGACGCTTTATTTAGATGAGGTGTTCGTTTGAATCAATGGCTACGTCAAAATTTGGAGCAATATCAATTACTCGTGCGGCTGCTGACAGGACTGCTGGATCGGGGATTTTATCCCATACCCACCGCACCCACTGGTCAGCAGACATTTCGCGTGGATCACACTCTGGCCATCATCGATTCGTTGAACCGCTTCCCCGATATGGGGCAAGGCGGTCCCTTGAAAATATTTTCAACGGGACCGGTCTATCAGCCCACATCGTCGCAGTGGACCGAAACACTAGACGTTGAAATCCTAGGTGGTTCGGACTCTGAATCGCTGGGAATTGTGGACGATTTACTGCGGTGGCTTTGCGATGGAGAAAATCGTCCCCACATGGTGATAGGGGACCTTCAAATCCTAACCCAAACCCTTACACTCAGCGGGATAACCAAGGAAGACATCGACACCTTCGTGGGATACTTGCGGACCGGCAACCGGGTTGATGCCGAATCCTTGCTAGCTCGCCGAGCTCCTTCCTACCAACGTCTTTTCCATATTCAATCATGGGATGGTTTGGAAATGAAAGGACCCTTTGCACCTCCCGTCGACCGACAGCGTTGGATGGCTTCATTAAGCAACCTCAGCGACGTATCGTGGGATTTGGCCTCAGTCGGCACCTGGCCCTATTATAATGGGCTTGTGTTTAGCTTATATGGTAAAAACATCGGGCAGCCTCTCATCAGAGGTGGGCAATTTCAACTTACCTTAGGCGAGCGGGTTTGGCGCGGCATTGGCTTCACCGTTTTTGTAGGCCCGTATGAGTTATTTGCACGAGGGGTGATCTAGCCATGTCGACACTGACAATTGCTATTGCCAAAGGGCGGATTTTAGATTCGATGCGCCCTCTATGGGAGGCGGCTATGAACGTGTGGCCAATCCCGGACTCCACCCGCCAACTATGGTTTCCGCCCTCAGCCCAAACGCCCGGGGTTCTCATTGCGCGGGCCCGCGATATTCCCACCATGGTCTCGCTTGGAGTGGCTGATCTCGGTGTTGTAGGCCTCGATGTATTGCGGGAATATCCCCAACCGGACATCTTGGAAGTCGCCGATCTGAAAATCTCGCAATGCCGGATCGTCATGGCCGGAAGCCATGATAGCTGGCCAGAGGGTCCCGTGCGGATTGCCACCAAATATCCGCGCATTGCCAGGCAATTTCTTGAACAGCATCAAATTTCCGGGGAATTGGTGGCGCTGTCCGGCAGTTTGGAGTTGGCACCGGTATTGGGACTTGCCCCTTATATCGTAGACATTGTTGATACCGGCCAAACCCTTTCCGAACACGACCTTCATGAGATACTTACGATTATGGCATCCAGTGCTCGGCTGATTGCCAATCCGGCGCATTGGTACACCAAAGCAGAAGCTCAGGAATTTCGCGACGTTATGGCTTATCAAAGGGAGGAAGTGGGAAATGTCAAGCGTTAGCCAAATTCTAGACGACATCCAGATCCGGGGATTGGACGCCGCATTGGAATATACGAAACAATTCGACGGAGCGGTAGTCTCTCCCTCCCAAGTCTTATGGGACCCCACGGCTGTTCCTCCTGTCACGTTGCCGCAAGCAGAAATGGAAGCTTTGGCCTTTGCCGCCACAAATATTCGGCAATTTCATGAAGCGACCCGTCCAAAAGATGTCCTGATTTCGCTTGAACCCGGCATTGAATTGGCAGAACGCTATGTGCCGTTAAAACGGGTGGGGATTTATGTACCCAATGGGGGATATCCTTTGGTATCCAGTCTTTTAATGCAAGTCATCCCCGCTCAAGTGGCCGGTGTATCGGATATCGTGGTGGCAATTGCTCCTCGTGGAGGATTGGATCTGGACCCTCGATGGCTTTTTAGCCTACAAATGCTCAACATTTCTCATGTGCTCCGCATAGGAGGCGCCCAAGCCATTGGCTGCCTAGCCTATGGGTTTAACAATTTTCCTCCGGTCGATCTCATTGCGGGGCCCGGCAACCGCTATGTGACAGAAGCTAAACAAGAAGCGTTTCGCCGCGGTCTGTGCGGCATTGACGTCATCGCGGGACCTTCTGAAGTTTTAGTGATCGTCAGCGACCCTTTGTTGGCGCCGATGGCAGCATACGATTTATTGGCCCAAGCCGAACACGCCAGCGATGCCAAGGGCACTTTAGTCTCTTGGAACCCGGCAGTACATCAAACGGTAGAAAACATTCTTGCTATGGAACGGGCTCAAAACACCGCCCCATTAGGGCAGATCGAACTCCGCTGGGTATCAGGCCCCGAACAAGCCGTTGCTTTGGCCAACCGAATGGCTCCTGAACATTTAGGATTGATGGGTCGAGAAGCCGAGTCGCTGGAATCCGACATCCGCACCGCAGGTGCGCTCTTTGTAGGGCAATATGCCGGACAAGCTCTAGGCGACTATACCGCAGGACCGAGCCATGTACTGCCAACTGGTGGCAGTGGCCGATTTTTGTCCGGCCTGACCACGCGCACGTTTATGCGTCGCATGTCCGTAATCCGAACTCAGGATGAGTTGCCAGATACCTATTTTCACCACACCGAAAAACTGGCCCAAATGGAAGGTCTTCACTATCATGAAAAATCTATGCGGGTCAGACGACACCGAAAGGAGACCTTAAAGCGGTGAGAGAGTCCACAGTAATCCGACAAACCCGAGAAACCAAAATATCTATCACCTTGCGGCTTGATGCACCCGACACAGCCTCAGTCATTGAAACCAATCTTCCCTTATTCACACACTTCCTCACGGCTTTGACCTTCTACAGCGGTCTTTATTGGGACATTCACGCGCTCGGTGATGTGGAAGTCGACCCGCATCATTTAGTGGAGGATGTCGGCATTGCCATGGGTCAGGCTTTAGACCAGGCTCTAGGCGACCGAACCGGTATTCTTCGATTTGGTCAGCAGTATCTTCCCATGGATGAGGCGCTGGTTCTCTGCGTGCTCGACTTCTCTGGACGCGGTCAGTTATATTGGCAAGGCAGCTTTCCCGATCGGGCTATTAATGGAGTCAGCAGCGAGATCTGGCCCGAGTTCTTCAACGGTCTAGCACGACATGCCCGCATGACACTGCACCTTCGATACCTGGAAGGCATTAATGCCCATCATGTGTATGAAGCTGCCTTCAAGGCCTTGGGGCGCGCGCTGTCTCAAGCGGTGACCACTGTCGATAATCGCATGCCTTCCACTAAGGGGTCTCTGTAGCTATGCTAGAAGTCGCGGTAATAGATTATGGCAATGGCAATTTAGGAAGTTTGTTAGCCGCTCTCGGGCGCTTAGACGTAAAAGCCCAGGTCTTAACACGTGCTAGTGACGCTGCGCCAGGCGCGGATGCCGTAATCTTCCCGGGTGTAGGTGCACTGGGTACGGTCGTCCAACATTTAGAGACCAGTGGATTGCGGGCCCTCATCGAGCGTCATCTAGAGCGGCAGCGACCAATTTTAGGCATTTGCCTCGGCATGCAGTTATTTTTTGAAGAGGGAGCTGAAGGCGGGTCCGGATTGGGCTGGTTAAAAGGGAGCATTCCGGAATTAAACAGCCAGGTCTTGCCTCACATTGGGTGGAACACAGTCCAACAATTGGCGCCGCATACCGCCTTAACTGTCAATATCCCCCAAGATCCCGCCTATTATTTTGTTCACAGTTACCGGATTCTGCCGGCCAATCCCCATATTGTGGCCGGCATCACAGAATATGAGGGAGAGCCTTTCCCCAGCGTTATTGTGGACCCTCCCCTGTACGGTGTGCAATTCCATCCCGAATTATCGGGCCATCTCGGGCACCGGCTGCTCGCGCAATGGTTGGAGGAGGTGCGATAACGAAATGATCGAAGTCTGGCCGGCTTTAGACATCTTTTCAGGACAGGCCGTTCGACTGCGGCAAGGACTTTACGACCAAATGACCATCTATCATCAGGACCCTCTGCACCTATTGGATGAACTGCCTTGCCCTTTGCCGAGGGTGCACTTGATAGACTTGCAGGGTGCCCGAAACGGTCAATTCAGCGAGTGGTCCTTGCTAAAAACCTTAAGTGGCCGAGGCCTTCACATCGAAGTCGGGGGAGGTTTCCGCACCTTGGAGGCGATCGCCTTAGGACTTGACCACGGTGCCCAGAGAATCATTTTAGGCAGTCAAGCGATCACCAATGAACAATTCGCGGCCCAGGCGATTCGTCGTTTTGGCCCCGATCACTTAGTCCTAAGTCTTGATATTGCCGGGGAACATACGCGCATTCACGGATGGCAAGAAGACGGACCCAAACCAGATCTACTATGGCAGCAACGCTTTGCATTAGGATATCGGTTGTTAAACGTCACCGATATTTCCCGGGATGGAACGCTCCAAGGAGTGGATGACGCATTTTGGAGAGAATGGGCCAAAGTGCCCGGCAACGTGGGCGCAGGGGGCGGAATTTTGTCTTTAGCGGATCTTATACAGCTTGAAGATTTGGGCATTTCGCGCGCTGTAGTGGGCAAAGCGTGGCTTTCGGGATCTATCAATTTGAAGGATGTGCTAGGATGCTAATGCCGCGGATCATACCCTGCTTGGACGTTCGACATGGCCGGGTCGTTAAAGGAGTGCGGTTTGAAGAACTGGCCGATAGCGGCGATCCCGTCATTTTGGCTAGTCAATATGCGGATCAAGGCGCAGACGAGATTGTCTGGCTGGACATTGCTGCGACTATCGAAGAGGCGCAATTGAGCTTGAACCTTATCGCCCAAGCGCGGGCTCTGTTGGCTATCCCCTTAACCGTGGGAGGTGGCATACGCTCTTTGGCGCATGTCGAACAATTGCTAGCCCACGGCGCCGATAAGGTGTCGATCAATAGTTTTGCTTTGTCTCACCCCGACATCATTGCCGAAATCGCCTATCGCTGGGGGTCGCAGTGCGTGGTGGTGGCGATTGACGCCCGCCGTGAAGCAGACCACTACCAGGTATACAAAAATGGCGGAAGATTGCGTACCGACTGGGAGTTGGGCGAATGGCTCCGCACAGCCCAAGATCAAGGAGCTGGAGAATTTTTGCTCACTAGCATGGACCGCGATGGCACACAAGCGGGCTACGACTTAGCGATGTTGCAGTATGCCCAAAAGCATGTCGCGCGACCCATTATCGCATCGGGTGGCGCGGGCTCTGCCGCCGACGTGCTGCAGGCCCTTAAGGCAGGGCAACATGCTGTATTGTTGGCTTCGCTCCTCCATCAAGGAAAAACCACCATTGCTGCCCTCAAATCCTATTTAATCCAAGAAGGAGTATCTGTCCGATGGCCCGTCTAGTTGAACACGGCAAAACCTTGTATTCGGTCACTGTGCAAGATGAAAATTCTTTGAAAGTGCTCATGTCGGCGTTTGCCGATGACCAAGCGCTACAACTGACAAATTCCACGGGTTTGGCCCATTTTTACAGTCGAAGCCGTCAAACTCTATGGCGTAAAGGAGACACTTCGGGGAACCGGATTTTGGTGTCTTCAGTCATAGCCGATTGTGACCAGGATAGCTATCTGTATCTCGCAACCCCAACCGGCCCCGTATGTCACTTGGGTACCGACTCCTGCTTTAGGGATTCTCCAAACGTGCCCAATCCGCTCAGACAACTGCAGCAATATATCCAACAAGCTGAGACTAAACCTCGGGATGGCTCGTACACCACGGCACTCTTGACAGGAGACTTGGAACGTCTAGTGAAAAAAGTGGGGGAGGAGGCAATAGAAGTCATCACCGCGGCTTACGCCTCCCCCCCTCGGCAACAGTCGGATCTGATCTGGGAAAGTGTAGACCTGTTATATCATTTGAGCGTGTTATGGACCCGGTATGGCATCACTTTGGACGCTTTACAGACCGAGATCGTCC
Source organism: Bacillota bacterium (assembly GCA_021784595.1). Lineage (GTDB taxonomy): Bacteria > Bacillota > Sulfobacillia > Sulfobacillales > Sulfobacillaceae > Sulfobacillus_C. The sequence goes on from JAJYHT010000061.1 coordinate 52,463, forward strand.
GACGTCACCAACCAAGTCCGCCGTCCGCACTCCGGCCATAAGGGACACCACTGCCGGCAACAAACGGTGGCCAGCCATGGGCGGTGCCATGCGGCGCGCCGCCTGAGCAGCAGCCACTGCGCGAATTGCTACGGGGTTTCCCAAAACGGTGGCCTCTTCCCGCAACAAGGGCCAGAGCTCTCTTACCGCATCGCCCAAGCCTGCCGCCAAGGCATAACTCGCCTCTACATCGGCGTGTTCCATGGCCACCCACAAGTCCTCTACGGGATAGCGCGAAGTCCCTCGGGGAATCGCGGGCGCGATACGGTACCCAGCCACCGACATAGCAGCTATCCCCCATGCCCAGGCCGACCACACCAAATGGCGTTCCTCGCCAGCCGAGCGATGAGCGGTAGACAGCGTCATCAAATCAATCACGCCCACAGTCTGCCGTGAGAAAAATTCCCACATCGACGGATTCACCGTTCCCAATGCATCAACCATTAATTCGGCGATAAGCCACCGCAAGTCCTGGGTTTTTAACGATAACGACACGCGAGCGAAATATTGCAGCAAAGATTGGATATGACCGTCATCATAGACTTGGGTCAAGGCTTGGTCTGGGTTGGCACTCGAAATCGATGGCAAATGTTCTTGGAGGATGGACTGAAAATAGCGAAGAAAATCCAATGGCCGGGTCACGTCGCCTTCCTCCACAGTCCACCCAGCTAATCCTTGCACCGGTGACTTCTCTGCGGCCATTGCCTGCCAACGGCATGCTAGACGCATTAATGACCATGGATCTTCGCCGGCCCAATATGAGGCTAAATCTCCACTCACTCGCCACAAAGAAGGCAAAATGCCTCCTACATCGCGCTGAATTGGTTGTTTGACCAGACGCTCCATCAGTCCAGACAACCCCTCGCGATGAATCACGTTGCGCGCTTCCTGCTCGGCTACGTCAGGCCGTTTGGCCATCCAGGCCTGCTCTAACCCCATGTTCTCTTCTATTAAAGAAGAGGATTCTAAAAATGGTCCACGTCGTCGCAACAGCCTGGCAAAAAGATCTTCGGCTATCCCCCAACCCGTGTCATCTGGATGGCGCACCAAATTCTCAATGAGTAGCCCGATGTCTGCAATGTCGTTTAAATACGCCTCGGCTTCAGATTCCCTAGGCGTTACCGCCATCCGCCATAATAGCCTGACAAACTCGGGATAGGGAAGCGCTCGCTGCCTCCAGTACTGAAGCCAGGCCGACTGATCGGCTATTGTTAGGCGGCCCATTTCATCTAGAATTTGGGGCCCCAATGACCGCCAGGTTTCATCCCACCGCATGTGTTTCATCCTCTCGTATACCTTATTGCCTCCTGCAATTGTACTGGAAGTTTGATCTCTTTAAGAAATATTAAGCCTGATCTCTGTGTGCGGTCTAGACACTCGCGCCACATCGGGGCACAATAAGCCGTGAGAGTTTCTCAGTGGGAACAATATCGATGGTTTGTTATGGATAAACGAGGAGGAATCGGCGTGTCATTTCTTCGGTCGTGGGGCTATGCTAAACAACGCTCCGTAACATCATATCAGGAACAACGCTTAAATGAATTGGTGGAGCGGTACCACCAAGTGCAACATAAAAATTTTGTTGATGAACTAGACGTGACCCTAGCCATCCTGGGCAAAGAACTTCCCTTTAGTGAGTTGACTGTCGATGAAGCCAACCGCGTAGCGGCACATCTTAATGTCCGCATTGCTCTGTACACATATTTTCAATCATACCTTAGGGACCCAGCGCCAGAATTCGCTGCCGAAACCCATTGGTTAGAAAAAGACCGCCAACTGCTGAACCGCGTCATCGCGCGCGCAGGGTGGGACACAGGCGAATACTTTTTACCGGCGCATCCACTGGACCAGGTGAGAAAACGATAATGGAAACCGCCCGCATTCTGGTAGTGGACGACGAGCCCTCCATTCGGGAAATGCTAAACATGGGCCTGCGCCACCGAGGCTTTGTGGTGCAAGCCTGTGCCGACGCCGCCGAGGCGCTCAGCATCGTGTCGCAATTTTCTCCTCATGCGGCGATTGTCGACGTGATGTTGCCGGGTGAAAATGGATTTCAGCTTAGCCGGCGCTTGCGCCAGGATCCCGACCTTTACATTCTGATGCTGACCGCCCGCGATGCCGTGGCGGATCGAGTTCAGGGTCTAGAGGGAGGGGCCGACGACTACCTTATCAAGCCTTTTGACTTTGACGAATTAGTTGCCCGTCTCCGGGCTGGTCTGCGTCGCGTGCGAAAAGAAGAGACCGATGTCTGGCGTTATCAGGACTTGTCTATGGACGATGCCAGCCACCGTGTGCAACGGGGACAAGCTCCCATCAATTTGACGGCCAAAGAATATGAATTGCTGCGATATTTGATGTTAAATCCTGGCATCGTTCTGTCGAAGACCCAAATTTTGCAACATGTGTGGGGTTACGATTATATCGGCGACGATAACTTAGTGGAAGTCCATATCTCTAGTCTGCGCGATAAGGTACAAGATTACGACAAAACCATTATCCAAACCGTGCGGGGTTTTGGCTATCGTTTAGGTGTTTGATGCACGCTAAGAGGACGCTTACGGACCAGTTGATTGGACGTCAAATATTGTTGCTGGCCTTGCTGGTGTTTTTTATTGCTGTAAGCCAGTACATCATATTGCGCGCAGTCTTGCTCTCGACCGAGGCACGATCTTTGCATCAGGAAATCGCAGTGTTGGCCCCCATCATCCACCATCAGCTCATCTCCCATGGACAACCCAAGTTTCAGTCCTTGGCCAGTATTTTAAGTGCCCGCCTTACCGCGTCTGGCATCAATCTCATCATAGCCGACAATGCGGGACAAGTGGTCTCCACTTCAGCCCGATTAATTGGGCCCACTCCTCCGCCGGTAGTATCGGGACATTACTTTTTATGGCAGGGATATTTGGTCGTCACCAGCAAGCTCGGCGATCCGTTTTTTTCCGAGGGGCGCATGTGGCTCTTGACTCCGATGGAACCCATCCACCACATCTTGGACCGCGACCTCTTACTAGTAGGGGCTCTAGGAGCCCTTATGCTGGCCATTGCCGCTTGGATCGGATCCCTGCTGGTGCGAAAGAGCCTAATGCCATTGGAACAAATCCGTGCCAGTACAGCCCGGATAGCGCACGGAGACATTGGCCATACCACTCAGATTGCTGACGCCCCTGCGGAATTGGCCGAACTTGGAGACGCCATCAACACCATGTCACTCGCCATCAAAGATCTCTTCGACCAGGAAAAGCTACTGGCAGAGCAAATGCGCCGCTTCGTGGCCGATGCCTCCCACGAGCTCCGTACGCCCCTTACCGCCATCAATGGCTTTCTTTCCATTATACATCATGGGGATCTAAGCCCCGAGGAACAACAACAGGGTTTGGCCACCATCCGTTACGAAGGGCAAAGGATGGCCCGATTGGTCAATCAATTGCTGACCTTGTCGCGAATCGATACCGCCCCCAACACCGCAGTGGCGCCGGTGCCTTTAGACCTCCAACAATGGGTGGCAAACGTCAAGCCTATGCTGGCGACCTTAGCTCAACCCCACATTTTGGACTATCACGTAAAACCAGTCACAGTATCAGCCGATCCTGATCGGCTGACCGAAATCCTCCTCAACTTGGTCGAAAATGCATCTCGCTACTCACCCACCGAAGCCCACATCGAAATTGTGATTCATGCGGATTCCACACACGGCATTGTGGAAGTGAAAGACCGAGGTCCAGGGATAGCCGAAAGCGATTTGCCGCATATTTTTGACCGGTTTTATCGCAGTGACCAAGCGCGCACCTCATCCTCGGGAGGAACCGGTCTGGGTCTGTCCATTGTGTTCGCGCTTGTGCATGCCCAAGGTGGCAAAGTAGAGGTTGCCAATCGACCGGCTCCTCAACATGGCGCCGTATTCCGCGTAATCCTGCCTTTGGCCTAATCTTCAAGCAATCTTTAGTCTAACTTGGGATGAGCTTCAGCATCGTGTGGCAGACTAATTGACGGATTTCACCAATCCAAGGAGGATTTGCCTATGAAAACACGAACCCTGATTCCGATATTGACCGGTGTCGCTACGTGCAGTGTATTGGTTTTGGGCGCCACGTCTTTTGCTGCCAGTCCACCCAAAACCCAGACTGTCCACAGCTCACAATCCAAGATCGCCTGGGGCCACCATCGGCGGGCCATGAAACGTCACCTTAGCCAGGTGACCCAGGTGACTTCCACGACGGTCACGGTCCAAAGATCGGGTGGAAAGAGCCAAACCTTAAACCTGTCCGCGCTGCGGGTGCGCGCGGGAATCTACCCCGCCTCATCAAGCCTTTTAGCTGTCGGACAGCGGGTTTTGGTATGCGACGTCAAATCGGCATCGCCCCAGTTGATTGTAATTCCCGTAGCGCATGGAGTGCTCACTCAAACAAACGGCAGTTGGACAGTGGTCAACTCCAAAGAGACGATCACCTTAAAGGGAGCGCCACAGCAATTGATGGGACTTTCAGCGCTGGCGCCCAACAAACACGTGATGGTGTTCGGACAAAAGAGTGGTACCACGGTAGTCCCCAATGTCATCGCGGCCCGTCCCCAACGCATGGAGGGCACCGTGGTCTCAAACCAAAACGGCACCCTTACGGTTAAAACCAAAACCAATGCCAGCCTTGTGATTAACGAAGCCAATCTGCCTATGGCAAAATGGCTGGCTAAGATTCCCGTTGGACACCATGTGGTGGTCGTGATGGATCCCCTGACACAAAAGCCATTGGCGGTAATGCCTAGACATCACGATAAAATGGCTCGAATGGGCCGCTTTGCGGTGGGCAAGCTGACTTCGGACACCTCTCAAGCATTGGTGTTGCAAAATCCACTGGGCTCACAGACGGTTCCGTTATCAGGAACCACCGTAAATGTGGTGTGGAAAAACCATCCCAATGCCTCGCTGTCTTCAGTTCCTCTAGGCACTCCACTATTGGTTCACCGTACTGGTGCCCATGCCTTGGAGATACGGGTGTTTTAACCCTTCTTGCCAGAAAAAATCACTCAGTACAAAAGAGATGGACAGTCAAACAGGCTGTTTATCTCTTTTGTACGACTGCTCGAATTCCAGATAAGTTCATTGGAAGAATGTCACACACAAGGGCTAGTTACTTCTCACTTGTGGGTCGAGCCGCACGTTTAGCTTGCACCATGGCTAAGAAATCCTCTTTCGGCAAGCAAAATCTTTCGTGCCAACCCTCTCCAATTAGATCGAGGTCATCGTGCACCTCAATTTGAAATCGGATTTTTTGTCGATCTACTGCGGTGACAGTCGCCCGGGCAGTGACCTGAAATCCAAGCGGGGTAAGTTTTAAGTGTTTGAAATCTGCCAGAGTGCCCAGAGTCACCCAATCTTTGGGAAGCGCACTCGATAAGGCTCGGTCGGCCGCGATTTCCATGAGGTCCAGCAACATCGGAGTAGCCAACACCATGACCCCGTCATTGCCCAACGCATCCGCTAGATGCTCTGGCCCCACTACCCAACTTGCCACTCCCTGCGCCCCTACTTGGGGTGAAAACTCCGATGCCTTCATAGTCTCACTCCTTCACTCTTACAAATCGCGTCATCTTATAACCCAAATGATCTCTTTCCACTATCGAGACTGCAGAGTTGGCACCGTTGCCACAAAATGATGGCAGTCTTCGCCCAATCGGGGATCCCCGGTTGGGAGCGGGCATCACAATCCGACCCTTGGGGTACATGGCCAAATATTCCGTAAGTAGATTGAGGACAGGCGGCGGGCGCTCACTAAGCATCCCGCCCGCTCCAATCACATCCTCAGTTCACGAATAGTGACAAAGCCGCAGCCCATGGCCTTGCCTCAGACAACCTGGTAGCCAGCCTCAGCCACAGCTTTTTTCAATGCTTCTACACTTGCTACCGCCGCGTCATATGTCACTTTGGCATCATTCTTCTCCAAACTGACATTAGCTGCCTTAACTCCAGGTACCGCTTTTAAAGCGTTGGTAACCGTCATCACACAATGGTTGCATGTCATGCCTACAATCCCCAACTCAATCTTTTCCATCGAAACTAATCCCCTTCCGTATGATTATTCCCCTAAGATGTTCTCCGGCAATTCTACCCTCATTTGCCGCAATGCGAGAGAATTTGTTACAACCGACACTGAGCTAAAGGCCATGGCCGCCCCGGCAATCATCGGCGACAGAATGCCAAACACCGCCAACGGAATACCCACCATATTGTAGAACAGTGCCCAAAAGAGGTTTTGACGAATTTTGGCCATCGTTTGTCTTCCAACTACCACTGCACGCCGAATGCCATCCACCTCAGGACGAATCAAGGTTACATCGGCGGTTTCCACGGCAATGTCGCTTCCTTGGCCGACAGCTATCCCAATATAGGCTTTAGCTAATGCAGGTGCGTCGTTTATTCCATCACCCACCATAGCTGCACGGCGGTTGCGACGCGTCCATTGGGCAACCAGTTGCGCTTTGTCAGCAGGCGAAAGTTCCGCATGGACCCGAAAAATGCCCACTTTGCGCGCCACCGCCTGGGCCGCAGCCCGCCGGTCTCCTGTCAGCATGGCCACCTCGAGTCCCATCGCACGCAAGTTAGCAATCGCCTCTTTGGCATCATCCCGCACCTGGTCTGCAATCGCAATCATACCTATCAGATCCCTTTCGCGCGCCACGAAAACAACGGTGCACCCTTGCTGTTCCCACTCGTTAATGGCATCTTGCATCTTCCCCAAAGGCGCCCAGGAGACCCCGTAGGCGTCAAGCAGCGTTCGGTTTCCCAGCAAAACCATCTGGCCGTGGCTATCTTCCCCCACGATGCCCTGTCCTGGTTCTTGATAAATGCCACTAATCTCGGGCCATTGGTCTGTTCCAGGTGCCGCCTTTAAGATCGCTTTAGCCAATGGATGGTTGGCTTGCGACTCCAGGGCAGCGGCCAACCCGAGCGTAGTGACTGCTGTGTTATCCTTACCCATGGCCACCACGTCCAAAACCTCTGGCTGCCCACGAGTAAGTGTCCCAGTTTTGTCCAGCGCAATCCATTTGACCTGGCTCATCCGCTCCAAGGCCTCACCGCTGCCAAACAAGACTCCGTGGCGTGCTCCTACGCCTGACCCAACCATCACGGCCGTGGGAGTGGCCAAACCCAATGCACACGGACAAGCCACCACCAAAACCGCCACCGCATGAAGGAGAGCGGCCGACCAATTTCCCGTCAATCCCCCGGTCGTAATCAGAGTGAGTAAGGCGACCGCCATCACAGTGGGCACGAAAATATTGACTATGCGATCGGCGAAGCGTTGGATGGGTGCCTTGGAGGACTGAGCTTCTTCGACCAGACGCACAATGCCTGCCAAAAGAGTATCTTCTCCAACTTTTGCCGCCCGCATCACAAACCGCTGACCGCCTTGGTTTACTGTGCCCGCCACCACATCGTGCCCTTCGTGCCGTTCTTGCAAGAGCGGCTCCCCGGTCAACAAGGATTCGTCAATAAGACCCGCCCCTTCGATAATTTGACCATCAACCGGTATCCGCGCTCCTGGCAACACCTCAATCTGATCTCCCACTACCACTTGGTCGAGAGAAGTTTCTGTCCATTGATCACCACGGCGCACAACCGTGGTGGCGGGCCTCAACGCCAATATTTGTTGCAGCGCCTCACTGGTCCGTCCTTTGGCCATAGACTCCAGGTACTTTCCGACCAGAATCAACGTAATCACCGTGGCTGATGAGTCAAAATACAGTGGCCCGCCCACCACCATGTCATAAATAGACAAGCCCCAAGCCGACAGCGTCCCAACTGCCACTAAAACATCCATGTTGGCATTGCCATGTCTGAGATTTACCCATGCTCGCCGAGTAAAACTCCATCCTGGCCCCCACTGGACAATGCTGGCGGTGACAAACTGCAATCCACCACTGACAAATATAGCAGGACCGACCGGCAACAGCATGTGAAGCATCGCCCACCATGCCGGCAGGCTGAACACAACGGCAATCCAGACACGCCGACGCGCCATGCGGGACTCTTTTGCCTGGGTATCCTCTCCTGCCATCGTTAAAGCGCCAATTTGTTCCATGGCGCGTTGAAGCGCTTTAGGTTCTCCCAGACCCCGCAGCACGTCGACAGTGATGATGCCTTGAGCCGCATTAGTTCGGACCTTGGACACACCAGGCAGCGCCGCCACCCTTTTTTCCCATCTAGTCCGGATTGGGGCTTCATCTAGCCCGCTGACTTGAAATCGAAGCGTCTCAGTGCGCACCTGGTATCCAATATCGGTCACGGCGCGAACAAAGTCACCAACCTCCACCGTGGTCGGATCAAAGACAATGTTGGCTTTTTCCATCGCTAGATTGACCTCGGCAGTTGCCACTCCCGGAATATGGCGCAGTTCCTTTTCAATGCGCAATGAGCAACTGGCACATGTCATTCCGCCAATGTCTAACGTCATCCGTTCACGATGCTCTGATGTCTCAAGTGGGGACATATACTTGCCTCCGCACTACCGCTTGACGACTTTGCGGATGATGTGCATGACTTCTTGGATCGAAGCTTCGCCGTTCTGGGTCTGAATAGCATCCGTTACACAGCCGGACAAGTGGCTTTCCAGCAGAATCAACGATACCTCGTCCATCGCGCCGGTAAGCGCACTAATTTGCTGCAGAATGTCCGGGCAATACCGTCCGTCATCAACCATCTTCATGATGCCTTTGATCTGTCCCTCGATTCGCTTCAATCGAGCCATAAGGGAATCTCGATGCTGTTCATAGGCATACACCGCTACGGCCCCCTTACATACTGGTACTCCCCACCAGTATACCCATTACGTAGACGAAAATAAAGCCCATTAAAATCGACTTCGTGCTGGCCATGCCACATGCAGTGCTTGACGCTCGCGCTCATAGATGGTGACAAACTTTTCCGCGGCCTGTTCACCTGACAACAGTTCCAGTTTACGCACTTCCAACGGATCAGCGCGACGGATGATGTCCAATTCTTCCAGCGTGGGTTGCGGCGTCACCGCGATGTCCCCCTCTGGCATCTCCAAAACAAAACCCGTCTTGGCTTGCACGTCGTCCAGCGTGATCCCGGGATGGAGCGATTGCACCGCCATCGAACCCTGGGGTCCTGTAAAGTTGAAAACCCCGAGATCAGTGACTAAAAGGGTGGGTGCCCCCCATGGCCCCAGATACTGATCACGTTCCGGCCCATTGCCCGCACCACTGCGAAAGTCGACCTTAGCCACCACACTTCTCGGATTATGATGGAGCACGTAGTAAAAAATTTGCGACAGATGACTGGTGTCTTCGGGAATGCCCCGCGACCCCACCAAAGCTACCTTAGGCTTCTCCCAAGGACCGATTGCGCTAATATTGACGTTGCCAAACTGGTCTATTTGCGCCGGGTTAATCCATATCCGAAACAAGTCGCAGAAAATCGCATCGAAAATTTCTTCCATCGTGAGAGGAATGCCCCGTTGAACATCCGTCAAAAACTGGCCTAGGGTTAGTGTAGGTAGTGGTGTGACTTCCATCCCTGATTCCGGCGTTGCCAGCACCGCCAATTCCGGCGCGTGGGTCTTTTGAGCTACCAAGGCCGCCAACGCGCCAAATGCAGTAACTGAACTTACCAGAACTTCTCCAGTCAAATTCTTAGCCATGGTCGCTATCATCAACTCATCCAATGAATAGTCCATCCTCTGCCATCTCCCTCGTTTTAGACATGAAGCCGAGACACGAGATGTTCACGGCCGCCGACCCGGTCTAAATATTGGTTGTGCTCAGCCCAAACCATATTGTCTTTATAAGCGTTCCAGCGCGCGGCATCACCCGTAGCTGCGATATATTCCTCCAAGTGTTTCAGATCGGCCCGGTATTCGGGAGCACAGCCGGTAGGATGGGCACCCCATGCAATCTCGGTGACCCCTTGGGTATGAATGCGCAGCACCTGGACATCTCGTCCAAACTTTTGCAGCTCCTCGCCATTCAAGACGCGTTCACAAGACATAAACGTCGTTCTAGCCGCCTTTGCACACAGCACATCAATGTGTCCATCGCCCAAAATTACCCCATTCCCTCGATCATCCGCATAATTAACATGGAGCAGTGCAAAGTCAGGGTGAATTGCTGGAACGGCCACCAAAGTCTGGCTACTGAAGGGATCCTCTATGGTACGAAACGACCTATTGACATGAAGCACATCCGTACCCAGTCCCGCACGGGTAGGCAAAAACGGAACCCGCTTAATGGCGGCGTCCAATCCTGCCATAACCGTATATTCCGTCCATTCTTCAAATTCGACTTGCTGAGTCTGTCGCGCAGCACGAAAGTGGGGCGCCAAGCCTAATACTTCAAATCCCACAAAGGCATAAATCACCTTAGATACCACGCCCAAACCAATCAACAGGTCGACTTCGGGTCCACCCACATTGACAATCAATGTGAGGTTTTTTCGTCCACTGCGAGCTAGAGCGCGCACCAAGGCCATCGGTTTGCGGGACAAAGACGATCCTCCAATAGTCACGCTGGCGCCATCGGGAATCTGGTCCACCATGGCTTGGGCAGACAACAGTTTACTCACAATTTCCACCTCCTGATATGTCACTTATACATTGCTATGCCAATCTCCTTCCCAGTATGGCAAATTAATCCACCCGAGGGCAAGCCATCTATCAAGACTAGAAATTGGCGAATGAAAATCAGGGTAATTGCGCCATATGCGGTGATACTAATGCCACGTCGGTCTCATGGAGGTGAGAATATGGCTCGTGGTAGCAACACCGGTAACCGCGCGTTAGTGCAGGGGGCAACCCGCGCACTCGACCAATTCAAATACGAGGTCGCGCGCGAACTCGGCATACAAGGAGTAGAAGATGGATATTGGGGCGACCTGCCCTCCCGCCAGTGTGGTGCAGTAGGCGGTCACATGGTCCGCAAGATGATTGAGATGGCAGAACAACAATTGGCAGGTCGCCGTTAGCGACCGCCCGAAATATTTGAGGGTTTACCCGCGCATCCGTTAAAAGGCGCGGCTAAGCCCTTTTCTCCTGTCAGATTTCCAAAATGATTTTTCCAAACACCCCTGAAGATTCAAGGTGTTCATGAGCCTGATCTGCTTGCTCCAACGGATACGAGTGGTCAATTATTGGCGTCAACTCACCTCGTGCGAACAAGGGGAGAATCCGGGGCAATATGGCACTGCTGCCCAAAAATGCTCCAAGTATTGTTTGTCGTCTCCTAAACACCCGTCCCAATTCAAAACTGACCAATCCGCCAGTAGTGGAGCCCACGCTGACAATGGTTCCACCGCGGCGAGTCGCTGCCAAGGATTGTTCAAATGTAGACTGCCCTAATGAGTCAATGGTGATGTCAACACCGTGTTGCTGGGTCAGAGTCATCACTTCAGCAACCAAATCTTCTCCGCCATCCCACACTAAAATTTCATCAGCGCCGTACTGTCGCAAACGCTCAGGTTGTTTGAAGCTAGACCGCACCACGGCCAATGCCCGAAGACCTCTACGCTTGGCTAATTGCAAAGCTGCCAACCCCAACCCGCCATTGGCCGCCCATAACAGTACGGTTTGCCCTGGCAATGCTTGGGAGCGCATAAAGAAGTCCTCGGCCGTAATGAACGGGACGCCCACCGATGCCGCCTCTGCAAAAGTCAAACCGCTTGGCATCGCCACCACGTTATTCACCGAAACCACGGCAAATTGCGCATACGTCCCATCAAAGATCTGAAAACCCTGGCAGCTAGGCTGTTCGCCCGCTAAGCAAAACCTGCAGTGGCCGCAACTAACGCCAGGATTAATGACCACACGCTGACCAATATTTAACCCCTTGACATTGGGTCCGAGCGCGTCAATTTCCCCCGCGCCATCGCTACCGGGCACTTTAGGGGTCGCAAATCCACCAAACGCGCCTTGGCGCACCCAAATATCGCGGTGGTTAACGCCAGCCGCCCGAAGCCTAATTCGTACCTCTCCAGGCCCTGGTTCAGGGGTCGGCATTTCTTCATACTTCAGCACTTCGGCCAAACCTGGTTCATAAATCCTTATGGCGTGCAAACCGTATCCCTCCATTGTCAAACTTTTCACTGCTAATGTACCAAATTTGGCAAGCTTTTGTTAGCGCCAGCATGCGCGCTTTAACGACCACACCACACTGAGGGTCTGTTGCCATAGCCGAAACGGACGAAAGTCGGTGGAGAAAATCGGCCAATCCCAGTGAAGCCTGGAAGGTTCCTGCACATAGTTCAAAAACTGCAAGGGCAGCTTAAGAGGCGAAATCCACTCCTTATCTTTTTGTTGCAACATGGAGAGAGCATAGCTTGCAAAATCTTCAATCGGCCACTGACCGTGTTCCCAGGGTACTAGGCTAGGCAAGCGTCCAAAACGGTCTACTTGCTCCCGCACCCATTTGCCGCCGCGACGCACGGCGTTTTTCGGCATTGGATGCATGGGCCGATCCTCTATTGGTGGCGCCCAGTTCCAGGGTGCCTTGATGACCGGTATGATGACGGACGAAGGCACCGCATCTGTCGCACACATGGTTGCTAAAAGATAGACCTGCTGAGCTGCCGACAACGATTGTCTCTCCACTATCGCCGGACCCAATCCTAAAGCCATGGCGGGCAGCCAGGCATGAGGATCTGCCGTAACTGGTCCCAATGGCACAAGACGATGTTTCAACTCCATCACATCAAGCCACTCAATGTCGTGGTGATGCTTAGCTAAAGATAGATATTGCCCAAAGGCTCGCAAGGTGTTATCCCTTTCAGTTCGGCTTCGCAACGGAGCAGAACGCAGAGCTAGTGCCGTGGCGCCATGGCCAAAATTTACCGCATCCCAGAATTTAGTAGTGACCAACTCTGTAGGATGCGCCATCACCATGAAAATCTTTCCTCCCTGATACAGGGTCGCCGCCTGGTCCAAGGATTCCACTGCTTTTGTCCAGTTATCGGGAAATTTCAGCAAAAACGGCTTGGGAGTCATCACTGGCGGGGATAAATGCAAGATCGACCCGAGCCAATAGGGTTCTGCCAGAGGCACGATATAGCTATTCCAAGCATCGCTGAAAAAAATATCCATGCCTAATTTAGGCAGAGCCTCCACTGCAGCCGGCACCCAATTGGCGCCCGGCTGTGTAAAGTACTCTGGAGGACGAATAGCGTCAGCCACCATCGACACCCCTTTGGCCTCGCGTTCTACGAAGGCGTCAACGGCCGCTTCAAAAGAGAGATGTTCGAGTTGCTCTGCAATGGTGGGGTGCTCGGAATGGCTCCATGAATGAAATCCTAGAGCAGGTTCCTGACGCAACGAAGCCAGGGTTTCCGCATAGCCATCACGCCAAAGCGCCTCAGCCTTCTTGCCCACCAGGCCATACGATCCGGGCACCCCGTTCTGGTGCATCGCAGTCAATATTGCTTGCAATGCGTCATGAGATTCTGTGGTGACATAATCTTCCACGTCATAGCGGATTAATCCTATGGCTTTCATCGCGAGCAACCCTTCGGTTCCGCAACCAACAATTGGCAGTGATCATACAATGCGCGATAATCGCTGATTTCTCTCTGCAACGAGTGGCGGGCCAATACTCTTTGATGCGCTTCATGGCGCATGTTTGCGATAAACTCTCCTCCTGCCAAGGCTTGGCCCAATTGATGCACGAACTCGCTCTTATCACTAAACAGCAAGCCGTTGACGCCATCTTCGACCAAATATCGATTGCCGGCAATATTGCTGCATAAAACCAAGGCCCCGCACGACAGCGCTTCTAGCAAGGCGTTGGATACGCCTTCCACCGCAGACGTATTCAGCACCACGTCCGCAGCGTTGTACCAATCTGGCATTTCTTCCTTGGGCACCTCGCCCAGCAAATGCACCCAAGGCTTATCCACCGCCTTGCTCTTCACGATACCCCACTCTCCTAGATGCCGCACGGGGCCGGCAATAGCCATCTGAATGTCACGTCCCGTCTCTTCACGCGCGGCTTGCACCAGATCAATCGCCCATCCCGACCTTTTAACCGGACGCACGCCACCCGCTAGCAGAACCAAAGGGTGGGCAAACGGTTTGGCGGCACGATGCGGCGTAAACACATGCTCGTCGACCGAGGGCGAAATCACATGCAATCGCTCTGCCCATTGAGGCATGTCGTCCAAAATTCTTGACCGTGCATCATTGGTGAAGACCACTTGACACGCTACATCGTCCAAAGCATCCGCAATCGGCTTGTAATCCGCGACCCAATCCTGCCACAAGTCCGTACCAGTCCAGGTCAGCACCATCCGATGGGGATTGATGCCATGTTTGACCAGCTGCACACCGACTCGGTTGGCATTCCATCCGTGGTATACGTCGAAACGAGGCAAGTGCTCCTGATATAAAACCGTTTCTGCATGAAGCCCCTGAGATTCCAAGCCAGCGTTGATGCGTCTGGCCGAAATATTGTTGCCGCCGGTCGGCGGAGTGTCCGCCGGAATAATGAGTCCTACGTTCATGTTTCGTTCCTTTCGTCCGTTATCCGATGCGTGTTCCATTGGGTACGGGAGATTCTAACGCCAACAGTACGACATCCGCATCGGTCACCATAGCGCCCAGCACCAAAACCTCAGATTGCACTCCGGCAATTCGTTTTGGAAAAAAATTGAGCACTCCCACTATCTGGCGGCCGATTAAGGTCGATTCTTGATAACGCAAGGTAAGTTGCGCAGATGACTCTTTAATGCCGTAGGCACCAAAATCCACAGTCAAATGATACGCCGGTTTTTTGGCTTTAGGGTTAAGCTCGGCGCCAATTATTGTCCCCACTATTAAATGATATCGAAAAAATCCCTCCGTGGACGCCAGCTCCAGCTCCAACTCCCCCTATTCGTTGTCAAATCAGTGTAACCGGTCTTGGTCCTGATGAATCCTTTGCACAATACGAGGCCCTACAACCGGATGTGTCAATACTTCTTTAGGCAAATACAAGCGTCGCACCATCTGCCGTTCCCGTGCAATGGCACTGATGGGCTTAGACAGCCGAGACATCTCAATCAGTTGGCCCCGTTCTTCGTCCCACAAAAACAACGCTCCTTCCTTTCCGGAAGTACCTTCCTCACCTAAATAGTAATCATAATAAACCGTACCAGTTTCGTCGACAAGACAGTAATATCTTGGATCATACCCCAGGCTCTCCACATCATGCGCAATCTCCTGGTAAACCTTAGGGCTAGAACCCGGAAATTCCACATACTTAAACAGATGGCGGTCCACCAATCGCCGACATAAATCGCTTAAAATTGAATCAGACACTGTTTGCCATACGTTAAATGCGTTCATGAGCACGGAATCGTCTATAGCCAAGTAGTCTGCCAACCCAATTTGGCCCCCAAACAGTTTTTGCAGGGCAGGATGGGGCATGAATAATGTGTCATGAACTTCTTCCGCGCGACTAAGAATCGCGCGCAGAATAACCTCCGCCGACCGACTGACCGGATGAAAATAAACCTGCCAATACATAAAATATCGGGCCAACAGATAAGCCTCGACGGTATGCAGTCCAGACCTCCGCACCACAATTTTACCTTCTTTAGGCAACATGACGCGAATGATGCGGGCTAAGTCGAACTTTCCGTAGTCGACTCCGGTGAAAATGGAATCCCGCATTAAATAATCCAACCGATCGGCATCAAGTTGTCCGCTGACCAAAGAGACGACTAATGAATTCGGATAGCGCTTGCCAATCACATCAGCTACCTGTTGAGCAAATCCCGGATAGACTTCTTCTAATACCCGATGTACTTCGGTTCCCGGATCCAGAATAATACGTTCGCTCCATCTCTCGTGACGCATTCCGATCACTTGTTCTAGGGCGTGCGAATAGGCCGCGTGTCCGACATCATGTAACAGTCCGCTTACCATCGCAAGACGGTCCAAATGGTGCGGCCACTGATAGCCATTGCGGTCAAACGCCAAGAGGATTTGACGTATCACCTCATAAACTCCCAACGAGTGAGAAAAGCGGGTGTGATCGCCACCAGGGTAGGTTACCGATGAAGTACCCAACTGGCGGATGCGCCTTAGTCTCTGCACTTCTTTTGTGTTGATTAACGCCCAAATCACTGGATCGTGCACGTAAATATACCCGTGGACCGGATCCTTAAAAACCTTTTCCTCTTCTGTCATATCACTTGGGGGCATGGTCACCACTCCTTTGAACAATGCGCATTATAAGACTTTGTAGATACTGGGCTATCTTCGGACAGTTCGGGTTCCTCAGGCTCGCACCCGGAGAATGATCTTGTTATCATAGTCATATCATACGCGAAGATTGGAGACGGCTCCCTATTGGTTGCCATCGATTCCTGCAATTTACAGGATAGAGTGGATGCACTGTCGGATATTGGATGCCCACGACATTGCAGCCCTCCCTTGGCCGATTAACCGATGTCGAGGAAGGATGGCAGTTTAGCATCAGTTTCTTGGGCACTTCTTTCGCCAGCAGGTCACCCATATCGCGCCGACTACGATTGACGCCAAAATGGAACACGCGCTCGATGCCACCTAGGAATCGCCGTGTTATCGAAAGCACAGAACAGGAGCATCCAAACAATGACCATGTTGCATTTCCCTGATCTCATGTATCTTGACGGACAGATTCAGTCTAACCTAGGGATTGCCGTAGACGATACCGGACGCATTGTAGGTTTAGGTTCCCGAGCACAGTTAACAACGCTATACCTGGATGCCCGCATCCAAACATATCATGGCCGCATTCTCATCCCCGGCACCGCCAATGCCCACAACCACAGTTTTCAGGTGCTGATGCGGGGCATGGGAGAAGACGACACATTTATGAACTGGCGCAGCCGCGTGCTATATCCCGTATCAAATAGATTGACTCGCCAAGACATTCATCTCTCCGCCAAATTAGCCTATTGGGACATGTTGCGCCACGGAATTACCACTGTAGCCGACTTTTTCTACCTTAACGATCAGGGTATCGAAAACGCTCTGGCCATTGCGCAAGCAGCTCAAGAAGTTGGCATACGTCTGTGCTTAGCGCGCACTTTTTACGATTGGGAGGGAGCTCCCCCACGCTACCGAGAGACTGCCCAGGAGGCCCATGACAATACGCTCGAATTGGCACTACTGTTTAAGGACAATCCCATGGTCAGAGTGCAGGTCGCGCCGCACAGCCCGCACGGAGCTTCGCAAGCGATGATTGAAGCCGCCGTTGCCACCGCGCGAGAATTAGATACGCGCCTGCATATCCACGTCGCCGAGGGAGAATATGAGCGCGACGCCGTAATGGCGGCCCATCATCTGACCCCGATCGAATACTTATACCGATTAGGCGCCTTGACCGACATGAGCCTGGCGATTCATGCCGTGTGGATTGATGAACATGATTTGGAGCTGATAAAAGATTCGGGTGCCACGGTCGTGCATAATCCTTCCAGCAACATGATATTAGGCGACGGGATCGCTCCGGTAGTAAAAATGTTGCAACGAGAGATTCCAGTGGCTTTAGGCACCGATGGAGGTTGTACCAATGATCGCCACAGCATTCTCGATGACATGCGGCAAGCGGCTCTACTCCAAAAAGTTTTTTATCGCGATGGACATATTTTGGACGCGGCCACCGTGTTTTCCATGGGCACAGAGGTCGGCTCCAAAAGTCTCGGTGTGCCCAGCGGCTCGTTTGCAATGGGACAATGGTTTGATGCGGTTACTCTGGACCTGGAGGATCCCTCCCTGCTGCCCGGGCCCCCAACTATTGGCCATTTAGTCTACGCCTTATCCCCCACTGCCATTGATGCAGTTTTTGTCTCGGGCAGACAATTGATAGCTGGGGGCAAACCGTTAAGCTTTGATCCCAAGCCTTTGATCGATTGGGCTCGCGCACAACCCTGAAAAATGCCATAGCCGAGCTGCCTTCACCGCAAAAGCCGTCAATCGCGGGGCGGCTTTTGCTGGCGCCTTTGTCGGAACATCAAAGAAATAGACATCCCTATCCCAAACAACACGATTAAGGCGCCCCCATCGTTTAAAAATCCATACCAGTGGCGAGATACAAAGTGGCTTATCCCGAAAAGCAGCAACCCCACTGAAATCATGACCGAGGCGCGAGACATTTTCCCCATCACGCCCAACACCATGCCGACGACTCCAATAGCTACTTCCACCCATCCAAAAGCGGCCGTATTCATATCCTTGTGCCTCCATTAGAAGCCAATTTCCCTCATGGTAGCTTCTCGTCTTCTCAAACGCAACTAACGATTTCCTGCCGAATCCTTCCGCACCAGCCTCGCTGACCCGCATATCATGACGTTGATCCGCTATCGGAAGTAGAGGAAGTGATAAGGTGTCTCTCAGTACCACCAAGGAGTCGTCTGCTCACCAAAAACGTCATGTCATGCTTTGGGTGCTGGCTATCGGGCCAGGCGTTCTCGGGCTGGCCGCGGATAATGACGCAGGAGGCATGTTATCCTATTTGGTCACCGGCGCAGCCCATCATTTGGGCTGGTTTTTAGTGGCCTTAGTCGGCATGGTGCCGATAACCTACACAATCCAAGAATTGGCTCTGAGGGTAGCGATCGCTACCCAAATGCCCTACAGCCATCTCTTGCGGTTGAAATTCGGGCGCGCTTGGACCGCTATCAATGGCCTGGTGCTCCATCTCTTGAATGCGATGATTTTAATTACAGAATTTTTAGGCATGACATCCGCTCTTTATCTTGTGGGGCTCGCCTGGTGGCAAGGACTGTTCATCTCATGGGCATCGGTGATTGGGATTACCACATACCGCCATTACCCTAGTCTAGAACGGCTGCTGTTAATTCTGGCGATTTTCAACTTTGCTTTCATTCCAGCGCTCATTTGGCTGCACCCGGCACCCAACGCATGGCATAATGCGTTGGGAAATGGATTTTCCTCTTCAGTGTTTTTTTTGTTGCTGTCGCTGGCTGGCAATGCCATTGCGCCTTGGATGATCTACTGGCAACAAAATGCAGTCTGGTCGGGCAATGTGCCCTCATTAAGTTTCGGACGTAAAGACATTAGAATCGGCGTAGCAGCGCAAGTTTCGATGGCCGCCGTTGTCATGCTGATTGGGGCGTTGGCCAGTGGAGCAGGCAGTCCCCTAATCAATCCCTTGAAATGGCTTCTTCATGCAGTAGGTCCGATCTCCGGCCGTCTTTTTGCACTGGGTATTTTTGATGCGGGTTTTCTGGCCGCATGTACCATCTCACTCTCATCGGCCTGGATGCTGAGCGAAGTTTTGCACGGCACCCCACCTCCGCGAGCGGTCACACCGACCGGTGGGCGCTCGCGGTGGATTCACATATTGACATTGACCCTGGCCGCCCTATGCGTGTTATGGCCTCACCTGGCTGTTGGATCTATTGCACTGTGGGCGCAGGCGCTCGGAGCCCTGTGGATGCCAGCCAGTCTAATCATGTTGATTGTAATTGGCCGCGACTTGCATCTGATGGGCCCTATGACGATCGGACCTTCACGTCTTTTGGGCCTCCTCGGCATCGTGTCCCTATTTGTAATCTTGGCGGTGTTGTCCTTGATCACATGAGGCGGCTTGCCGTCATCCCTTCGAACATGTACAGTTCAAGATAGAGAGCATCTGCACCAAGGAGGGGCTGAACCGTGTCCGACCACCAACAAGCCGTGCAATATCTGAAATCCCATCGCGAACAGCAACTGAGCGATTTAAATGATTTTCTTTGCATTCCCAGCATCTCTGCATTGAGTGAACACCGCCAAGATGTGCGGCTTGCCGCCGAGTGGCTCGTCGCTCGCTTGATTCAGGCAGGCTTTCAAAATGCACATCTAGATGAAACACCGGGCAACCCGGTAGTTGTGGCCTCTGGGCCTCATGCCCCTTACCGTCCTACGGTATTAATTTATGGACATTATGATGTGCAGCCCGTAGATCCCATGGCGCAATGGACCCACCCGCCGTTTGAGCCCACGGTTATAGACGAGGTTCTCTACGCTCGCGGTTCTAGTGACGACAAAGGCCAAGTTTATATGCAACTGGCCGCTGCCGAATCTTGGCTGAAAACGACAGGCGACACCCCGGTTAATTTAAAGTTTCTCTTAGAAGGGGAAGAGGAAATCGGCAGCATTCATCTAAATGAATATATCCAAAACCACCAAGACGAATTAGCAGCCGATTTCGCGGTGATTTCCGACACGCCCATGTTTGCGGCCGGAGTGCCAGCGATTTGTTATGGGTTGCGCGGGTTGGCAGCACTCGAAATCACCGTACGCGGCCCCTTCCAAGATTTGCACTCTGGCGTATTTGGGGGCGCAGTGATGAATCCCGCTCATGCTCTGGCCACATTGATTGCCTCTCTGCATACTCCTGACGGAACTGTAGCGGTTTCTGGCTTTTATGACGGGGTGCAAGAACTGACCCTAAAGGAGCGGCAAGCTTTTGCCTCTTTGCCCTTTGACTCTGAGGCATTTCGCCAGTCGACCGGAAGCCCCACGCTGTTCGGCGAACCGGGCTACAGCCCCTTGGAACAGGTTTGGACTCGCCCCACCATTGAAGTCAATGGCATGTGGTCCGGCTTCATTGGAGAAGGCCGCAAAACGATTGTGCCCTCAACAGCACACGCGAAGATTACCTGCCGTCTCGTCCCTCATCAAGACCCAGAGCACGTATTGACCGAAGTTTGCACCCATCTTAAAACCCACTGTCCTCCGGGCGTCACCCTGGAAATTGAACGGGGGGAAGGGGATCCCGGAACGGTAACCCCACTCAACCACCCGTCGGTCACTGCCGCAGAAGACGCTATTGAAGAAATTTATGGCACCAAGGCTGCCTATATCCGCATGGGTGGATCCATTCCGGTCGTGGTCACCTTCCAGGAAATTCTGAAGATGCCCACGCTACTGTTGGGATTTGCCCTACCAGACGAAAATTTCCACGCGCCCAACGAACATTTCCATTTGGAAAATTTTTTCAAAGGCGCTCAAACCATCGCCCTTCTGTGGGATTACCTGGGCTCCCGAGATCCTCTTGAGTTCGCGTCCACAACTCGTTAGCATGATATTAAGCGACGACATTGCACAAAGGGAGACGCGCATATGGAGGCATTAGGCGAAGAAGGCTTTACCATCGAACATCTGTCCCGCATCGTAGCGAATATGGACCGGCAAGACGGGCGTTCGCTGGCAAGCAGTGACACTTTTGCTCCCACTACCCGTCAAGCAACCGAACGACTCATTCAACGATTGGAATGCCTTTTATTTCCTGTCGAACACGCCTGGCCGGAGGCAGTCGAAGGCACACAGGCGCAAGCTCGCACAGAACTGTTGGGCGTGGTGGTTTGGGATTTGGCACACCAGATCCATCGTGCCAAGCCCCACCGCTGTGACCCGCAGGAAGTGCCCTGCAGTGGATTGCTGCAGGCTTTTCACACCGCTTTGGAATTTGCTGCCGCCTTGCCTCGGATTTTGGAAAAACTCAGTCTAGACGTCACGGCGGCATTTTCCGGCGACCCTGCGGCACGGGATCTGTCAGAGATTGTTTCGTGCTATCCTGGGTTTTATGCGGTGATGGTATATCGATTAGCCCATGCATTGTTTGAATTGGGCGTCCCGCTCTTGCCCAGATTGATGACCGAAATTGCCCACAGCCAAACCGGCATAGATATCCATCCCGGGGCTCGTATCGGGTCCAGTTTCTTTATCGACCACGGCACTGGTGTGGTCGTTGGGGAAACCACTGAAGTCGGCAATCACGTCACGCTGTACCAAGGGGTTACGCTGGGAGCCTTAAACTTTCCTCGAGACGAAGCGGGTCAAATCATTCGCGGGCAAAAGCGGCACCCCACCATTGGCGACAACGTAGTTATCTATTCCGGCGCCACCATTTTAGGAGGGACGACCACGGTGGGCGAAGGCAGCGTAATAGGGGGCAATGTCTGGCTCACGGAAAGCGTACCGCCATTCTCCCGTGTCATTGCGCAACCAAAAATCGAGTTGAAATCTGGCCATCGCTAAGCAGCCAACATAAGGTAGGAAAAGTACTTTTTACGAGGAGTTCTTGCAGATGGAGTACATTCATGACAACAAGCCCCCCCTATCGTCGGGCAACAGCAGTATTTTCGTAGACATAGTGGTGTGGAATCCCAAGGACAAAGACACACGCCCTTTAGTCGCTTTTCTGGAGAATCACGGATTGGGAGAACGTTCCCAAACCGTTGAGTGGCTCAACAAATTCACCATAAGGCTCAGCATGTGGAAAGGTCGGTATTGGAGCTTTCTCTCTGAGGCTGATTGGAGCCAAGCCAGCCAAGATCTCATCCAATTCATTCAAGACATGAAGGATCATTATCACCCTAAACGCATCGAGTACGATACACGCGCATTTTCGGTGGGCCTGGCTAAAAAAGTTCGAAGGGAAAAACGATCGATTCAAGATTTGGCAAGCGCGCCACCCACCAAAAATGGGCCCGTCTGGTGGATTTTTTCATGACTGAGGGCCTCTCCCTACAAACCATTGCAGAGGCTGGGGATCGGTTGCGCGGCATCATCCATCGGACACCCATCGTCACTACGCACAGCGAACCGTGGCCTCTAGGGGCAGAATTGCGGTTGAAAGCGGAAAATTTTCAAGTTACGGGGTCTTTCAAGATTCGGGGCGCATTTAACAAAATTGCCGTTTTAGAGCAGGGCTCAGTGCAAGGCGTGGTCACCGCATCCTCTGGCAATCATGGTCAAGCAGTCGCCTGGGCTGCGCGCCATTTTGGCCTGGCGGCCATTGTTGTAGTACCCAAAACCGCTCCCCAGTCCAAGATCCACGCAGCTCAAAGCTATGGAGCCGAAGTGGAGTATTGCGGCACCACCAGCCAAGAACGCCTTGAGCGCGCTGAGCTGATCGCCAAAGAGCGGGGTTACGCATTTGTTCCTCCGTATGATGACCCTGAGGTGATGTCCGGCCAAGGCACTATAGGGCTGGAAATTGTGGAAGATTGGCCCGAAGTTGAGGTAGTGCTGGTTCCAATTGGTGGAGGAGGACTAATTTCGGGCATTGCAACTGCCATTAAGTCCATTCGGCCCGATATCTTAGTGATTGGGGTCGAAGCGGCAGGCGCGGCCAAAGCATGGACCTCTCGGCTTCGCCATCAACGAATCATCTTGGATCACACGGATACTATTGCAGACGGCATCAAAACCCTGGCTTTGGGAGTCCTCACCTACCCTATTGTCGAACAATCGGTTGATCATTTGTTGACAGTAAATGATGCAGCAATTATGCAGGCTGTGCGGTGGCTGCTGTTCCGGCACAAGCTGTTGGCAGAACCTTCAGGCGCCGCAACCGTGGCGGCTTTCATGACCAACCCCGAATGGTTTTCAGGGCGAAGGGCGGTGGCTCTTCTCAGTGGAGGAAACATCGACCCGAATGTGTTGCGGTCAATTCTTTAAGAAGTAACCGGGTATAATCTTTCCTAAACTGTCACACGCTACCTTCCAAGCTCTAATTTGGGAGGTAGCGCATGAATGCCGAACCCGTCTGTGCTTGTGGACAAGCGGCCGCCACACAGTGTCTAGACTGCAGCAGCCCGCTTTGTTTGGAGGATACCTGTTCAGGATGTCATCGATGCGAAAATGATTGCATCTGTCATTTGCGTTGGTGGGTCCCAGACTTTTTTCTCTAAACCAGTTTATTGTTGCAATGCCTGATTCAACATTTCCATAGCTTCCCGTATATGGGTTTGAGCGGCCGAGAGCAAAGTAACATCGGACCGCTCCTTGACTTGTTCCAAATATTTTTTCGCGCTCGCTAATTGAATGGCTATGTTTTTGATTGTTTCAGCCCAATCTGCCCAGTCTTCAGTGTTCTTCACCTTGCTCGCCCCCTGCTTGCTATGACTTCCCACTTTAATTCAAGGAATCCACCCGAACAAATCGTTCACTATATCTTTCGCTGAGTGGAGAATTCTTTGGGGGATCCACTGCGCAGGATTCCCAATTCGAGAACTCCATGCTATGGTGGGTGTCAACGTGTCAAACAGGAGTGAACTATGGCATTTCTTTGGATCATTGCTTTAAGCGCTTCAGGATTCATGGCCTCGATAGCAACAAACACTATCGGGGTGGGAGGGGGCCTTTTGGTGATGCCTCTATTGGCCTTGTGGTTCCCCGCGCAACAAGTGGTGGTATTTACCACCCCCATGTTTTTAGCCAACGCCATTGCCACCCTCTTGAACTATCGGCACAGTTGGAACGTTCCTCGGGCGTTGCGGACAATTCCATGGGTTCTCTTGGGAATTTTTGGAGGCGTTGGCATCTTGGTTCATGAGTCGAGCCGAGATTTAGATTTCATCATAGCAGCCATTGCCCTGGCATTTGTGGGCTATGAAGTGTTTCAGCGCACCATGCGCCGCCAGATTTTGAGTCTGCCTACTTGGGCTGGGATGCCGATTGGGATAGTCGCCGGCGGCATTAGCGCCATTTCCAACATTGGCGGCACCCTGCTCTCGCTCTATATCTTGAGCCCCGAAGTCACTCCAGACGGTTTTGTCGGAAGCTTGGCTTTGCTCTACGTGGTCATGACTCTCAGCAAACTTGGCTTGTTCTGGTTTCATCATTTACTCACCTGGCAGACCCTCTGGTGGTCTATTCCGTCAATCCCCGCCATAACGGCGGGAGCGCTGGTGGGAAAAAAGTTGCACCATCGCATTCAACCTGGCGTGTTCCGCCCCATCGTAATCACCGTCATCTTAGCCTCCAGTATACTGTTGATTTCCACCTCGCTTTGAGAGAGATATATGTTAGCGCTCAAATATACCGTATGTTTCTTATCAATTCGGTCTAAATCGCATAAACTATTAAAGTCCACCTGGTGGAGAAAAGGCCAACGAGAACTAGCCGAGGAGTGTCTGCATGCCCATAAACCCAGATCCGCGCCCCATAGGCATGTTCGATTCCGGAGAGGGGGGCCTGACTGTCCTCAAAAGAGCCTGGGATCTCTATCCCGGCGAGCACTACCTCTATGCTGCCGATTCAGTTCACTTTCCCTATGGCACTCGTTCTCTAGCAGAAGTGCGGAAATTTTTCATGGGATTTCTCGACTTTTTTATTTCCCAACATGTTAAAGCCATCATTATTGCCTGCAATACGGCTACTGCCGCCGCTCTTGAGATCGCCCAAGCCCACTCGCCGGTGCCAGTCATCGGAGTCATCCAACCTGGTGTGGCACAAGCTCTAAAATCATCGAAAACCGGGGTCATTGGAATATTGTCTACCGAAGCTACTTATCGCGCAGAAGTGTATCCGCGCGCTCTTAAGGCACTGAATGCTAATGTTCAGGCACTAGCCGCGCCTTGTCCGGTTTTAGTCACCATGGTAGAGGCTGGCCAAACCGACGGCCCTCAAGTGGAGAAGCGGGTAAGGCACTGCACTCGTTCCTTATTGGCACAGCATGCCGATACCTTGATCTTAGGTTGCACCCATTTCCCCCACATGGAGCACATTTTTGCCAAAGTGGTGGCGGACCAAGCGGTGATAGTCGATCCTGGACTGGCCACCGCCCGCCTGCTGCCTACCATCCTAGGACCTCTTAATACAACAGATGACGGGGCGATCCGATTTTACACCACCGGTGAGCCAAAACAGGCTCTTCACATCGCCCGCATCTTGTGGCCGAAAATGTCCGAACAGCCCCGCCAGCTGCACTGGCACCAAGGACAATTGGTAGAACTGTCCTAAGAGGCGTGTTGACCCACCTGAGTATCCATCTTGAGTGCCCTGATGCTTTGCTCCAACCGCACCAATGACCCTGTATCTTCAGGATAAACGAGCGGCAACCGCAACGGCCCTGCCGGCAGTCCCAATCGATTCATGAGCCATTTAAGGGGAATTGGGTTAGGCCAACTAAACAAATCCCGAAATATCGGCAGCAGTCGAAAATGGAGTGCTCGCGCATAGGGCAAATCTTGGTTCCTCAAGGCCGTTGCCATGCTTGCCATTTCTGGTCCCACTACGTGGGACGCCACACTGACCACTCCCCGCGCCCCCAATGCCATCGCTGGGAAAAACAGCGCATCATCACCGGAATACAGCAGCGTATCAGGGCATTCTTCCAACAATTGCTCCATTGCGCCAATCTGGCCCGAAGCTTCTTTAACAGCGAATACATTTGGACATGCGGTAACAATTTTTGCGACTGTCGATGCGGCTAAATTTACCCCCGTTCTTCCTGGCACGTTATATAGCATGACGGGAATCGGCAGATTCTCCGCAATATGCACAAAATGTCGGAAAAGACCTTCTTGTGGGGGTTTGTTATAGTAGGGAGCAACAAGCAAGACCCCATCTGCTCCCCAGCTTGCCGCCTGTTGAGACAACATCTTGGCATGATGAGTGTCATTAGAACCTGCACCCACGAGAACTGGGGCATTGCCAGCCCCTCTTTTTACCGCGTAAAACAATCGTTCACGCTCTTCAAGAGATAGTGTTGGCGACTCACCCGTAGTCCCTGCCACAACCAATCCTTCGCTACCATTCAATATCAACCACCGCGCCAACTCTTCTGCACGCGTCTCGTCAAGGGTGCCCGTCTCAGTGAAAGGGGTCACCATGGCCGTGATTATACAAGGCCACTGCATAGTTATGCCTCCTTTGGTCAAATCGAGAAACGCTAAGCGAACCATTTCTCCAAAACTTAATAAGGTGTGGTCATAGTATTCCTATGAAATTGGAAGGAGATTTGATTATGCCGGCTGCCGCGAAATTTAGCGCGGACCGGCTAAATCTTAGCGTTTGTCTTGGAAGAAGGCAGAACAAGCTTAGGAAGGTTGGACTGAGGGGCAGTCGGGGAAAGCCATGACATGGAACAAACGGTATCCGTCATAAAATATTCTGCACCCCTTTCTATCAAACAAGCGATTAACCAGTTATAATTATACACAATCTATTACCACACGCAAGTCAATTTTTCAAATCCCACTTGTGCTAACCAAGAAAGGAGTTTCCCCATGAATTGGGCCTCACGGATGAATATGATCCCCCCCTATTTGTTTTTTGAACTTGATCGCATCGTAGATCAACAACGACAATTAGGACACGATGTGATAAATCTGGGCATTGGAGATCCAGATATGCCTACGCCGATTAAAGTGGTGGAAGCCATGCAAGAAGCTGTCACTAAAAATGCCAACCATCGATATCCCCATTACTTGGGCAGTATGGAATTTCGGCAATCGATCGCCCGCTGGTACGCCAAGCGTTTTGGTGTCACAGTAGACGCTGCCACCGAAGTTGTGGCCTTGATCGGCTCCAAAGAAGGCATTGCCCACCTTATTTGGGCATTTGCAGAAGTTGGTGATGTGGTATTGGTCCCCGATCCAGCTTACCCAGTCTATTACACACAAACTCTCTTAGCTGGCGCTGAGCCCTATTATGTGCCCCTTCTCGAAGAACGGGGATTTTTGCCCGATCTATCAAGTATTCCGGACAGCGTGCTAAAAAGGGCCAAAATGTTATGGATTAACTACCCCAATAATCCTACTGGTGCAATAGCAAGCAGAGACTTTCTCAAGGAAGCTGTAGCTTTTGCAGGCGACCATGACTTGCTGCTATGCAGTGATGCCGCCTATGTGGAAATGGGGCTTGATGGCTACCGTGCGCCTAGTGTGCTAGAAATTGACGGAGCTAAAGAAGTAGCCATTGAATTTTATTCGTTGTCCAAACCGTTTAATATGACGGGATGGCGGATAGGCGCGGCTGTTGGCAATCCACTGGCTATCAAGGCATTGGGCACACTGAAGAGCAATCTCGATTCAGGTCCCTTTACCGCGGTCCAAGATGCCGCCATAACAGGCCTGGCAAGCGAACCCGAGAAATTTTTTGAAGCCATGAACCACATGTATGAAACCCGGCGCAACATCGTTGTCAATGGACTGACTGCCATGGGCATCCAAAGTCCTCGACCTCAGGCCACCTTCTATCTATGGTTCCGGACGCCTCACAACATGAGTTCTGCCGAAGCCGCTCGATTTTTCGTGGAACAAGCCCATGTTGCGGTGACTCCGGGAGCAGCTTATGGCCCGCATGGTGAAGGATGGCTTCGCATCTCGCTTACCACCCCTGAAATCCGTTTGTCTGAAGCGATGCACCGTATGAAGGAGGCTCTCAAGTCGATCGAGTGACGCGCTGCAAACATATGTGACGAGTGGAAACCCGTGAAAAAAGGACGTACGAAGAGGGTACCTTGACACTCTTCATGCGACCTTCTTTTTTTGATGACAATTGATTAGGCCCATTAGAAGAATCATTATCCGGTGCGAGTCAGCCGATAAGCCGAGTTCTGTCGTGAACGATCATTTATCTGGGGCGTTAGTTGCCCAACGCCTCAAGCGACCAACCCGGGAAGTCGGCGAGCAGCCTCATCCTTCCCCTATTAGGTCTTGCTGCGAGTGGGGTTTACCAAGAGCGTCAGTCACCTGAGCTCTGGTGCGCTCTTACCGCACCGTTTCATCCTTACCCCGCTATTGCGGGGCGGTTTGTTTTCTGTGGCACTTTCCTTAGGGTTTCCCCCACTGGACGTTATCCAGCACTCTGCTCTATGCAGCTCGGACTTTCCTCAGGCATGGCCTTGCGGCACTATGCCCGCGATCGTTTAACTGGCTCGCACCTTGGACTCTCATTATGACTTGGATGACGGCGGCGCGTCAACGCTCAAAATTATTATATTTTGTTCTTTTGTTCCATCAACTGATGCATCGCGCCCACGGCCAAACGATCAGCCATTTCGTTATAATGATTTCCAGAGTGACCTTTCACTTTAACCCATCGCACTTGGCGCTCTTTGACTAATTTCTGCATCTGCCGCCACAGATCTTGGTTTTCTACAGGTTGTCCTTTGGCGTTGCGCCATCCACGCTGGTCCCATCCTTTAAACCAATTTTGAACAAACGCATTGATGACATAGGCCGAATCGCTGTATATTGTCACGGACGATTGAGGCGGTGTATTTTGCAATGCCTCAATTACGGCTGTCATTTCCATACGATTATTAGTAGTCGATAAGTCAGCTCCTGAAAAACTCGGGCCATTGACAAAAACTGAAGCCCATCCACCCGGCTGTCCGCCTGGAGCCTGATTATTGCTGCACGCTCCATCGGTGTAAACTTGATACTCGGTAGTGTCCATAGCAAAACCTTCGCTTTCGTAGGCTAAGGGTCCGTCATACCCTCGCTAGTGCGGTGTTTGGGGGAGCGTGTGCCCGCCACCGTCAGATTCTGACCAATATTGAAGCTCGTCACGGGTTTTCTGATCTTCTTCATCAGATATTGGAAATTTTAGCTTGTTCTGACGGAATTGCGTTTCCCGCCGACTGAGTTCACTCCACAATGGATCATGGTGAAATTCTCCGAGCATTTTTGCAGATGGCTCGCAGTCGGCTGCGAACAATACTCGCCATGATGCATAAATATGGCCACGCTCTTGGACGAGACTTGCTCTTTGAATGCAAGCCTGCTGCGTTTGCAGATATTTGCGTACCGTCAGTATTCCCTGAACCGGTTGAATTAAAAAAATGGGTTGGTAGGCGAGCAAATGGCGTTGCCCCAGAATGTGAAGGACAATTTCGCTTCCCATGCCTGCCACGACAATCGCATCGAATGGCGGCTCGTTTATCAAAGGCCTCAATCCATCACCGCTGCGAACCGAAATTTCCTCTCGCTCACGCTGACCGATAAGCATGGCCAACCCATTCTGGCTCGCTTCAGTGGCCATCACGATAATACCCTGGTCCGCCAAGGCTCGACTGAGGCGTCCAGCACCGGCTCCTATATCAGCTACCCTGCGATAAGGCTGGCACCACCCATTTAACAATTGTAATCTACGCTCAAGCGGTCTGGTAATCCGTAGTCCTCTCCTGTTTCGTTCGAATAATCCGATCATAGCACTCTACGCAAAGTGCCGTATAATTGGTTTCGCCTACCACCACTTGATCTGATTCGGCCGTCAAACGATGGGAAATAAATGCATCCGACTTTTTGCAAGCTGTGCAGACCGCATGCACTTTCATGACATCATCTGCTATACACATCAAAGCGCCCATGCATCCAAACGGGTTTTCCTGATAATCCAAATCAAGCCCCGCGATGAGCACCCGCTTGCCCTCATGACGCAAGTGCTTGACAACCTGCACCAAATCATTGGTAAAAAATTGGGCTTCATCAATAGCAATAACGTCTGCCACGGGATTGATTCGGTGCGCCAATTCCTGCGCATTGCCCTCCGGAACACCCGTCACCACCAAAGAGCCTCTCAGTCCGGCAATGCGTTGTATAATGTCGCGCGAACTGTCACGAGCCGAAAACACCGGATAAAATACATCAATGGTGAGATCCGCGATCAGTGCCCGTTCGATAAGACGCGACAACTCTTTTGATTTGCCCGAAAACATCTCGCCGGTAATCACCTTAATATTGCCAGCCACGACAATCCTCCCTCAATTACTCTACCAAAAAGATTCGACGCGTCCTGCCAATTTCCTACCTAGTGAAAAATTTCCTTTAGGTTTCAAAAGACAAAACCCACATCCAGGCACTTGACTACGAGTTCATCGCCTGATAATATGTCATCTGTCGGAACACTCCTCGATAGCTCAATTGGTAGAGCACCCGGCTGTTAACCGGGTGGTTGCAGGTTCGAGTCCTGCTCGAGGAGCCATTTATTTTGGGCCCATAGCTCAGCGGTAGAGCTGCCGGCTCATAACCGGTTGGTCGGAGGTTCGAATCCTTCTGGGCCCACCACCTATACCGCAAAAAATTTCGGGCGCGTAGCTCAGTGGTAGAGCGCTTGCTTCACACGCAAGAGGTCGGTGGTTCGATACCACCCGTGCCCACCATAAAAACCCGCAAATCATAAGGGATGGCGGGATTTTTTATGTCCGTGCATGGGCCTCATATCCGACCATAATCGGGCTTCGCTGCCGCATGCCAAACCCCCTGTCCGGTGCACACTGAGGGAGTTAAGTGGTAACAGTGCTCCGAGACCACCGGACCACCGCGAAGACGTATTATTTCGGTACATTGTGGACAAATATAATCCAATTTTTTTATTGCATTAGATGGCAACAGCAATTCGCGGCTCTCCAAAGACCGCCACGCTATCGGCACGGCAAAAGACTGCATTTTTCGCACCTCCCTGTCCGGGGAATAAACACGTTACTTTACTCTGGCAAATACGTGAACTGCCAAGTGTCGCGATTCTGCACGAGTTGCCCATGGCTCAGGATGTCTTGCCCGAGCAACACGACGATGCCCTCGGATCCGATCATCATATGCCCTACTCCGCCCGGCTCTGTCGCGTCATATAGCAGTGGCATCGACAGGGCAGGTCCGGGCCACACGTAGATGCTCGTCCAGAACCCCACGGTCTGGCTGCCTCCTACTCCGGTGAAGGTAGCCGTTTGGCCCGTGGCGCTACTCCCGATGGATTGCCAGTATGATCCATTGACCATCGTATGGGTAGCTCCAGTGTCCACCATCAGGGTAATAGGACGATACGGCCCGAAGGGACTGGTGCTCGCCCAGACGGTCGCCTGGAGTTGTCCGTCAACGATCGTGCCGTGGATGCTCTCCCATCCCGACCACGGTGCCCCACTGCTCACTGTGGGCGAGGCGGTAGCCGGGGTGGTAGCGTTGGTGCTTGTCGTTGCGGATAGGCTAGGTGTGGATAAGGGTTTATCTCCCGGAGGCGTCACCGCCTGCGTCGGGTTAGGCGAGGATGTATTTTTATGCACGGGCGCAGGCGTCACAATGCGTGGCTTTTTATGCACAGCAGCCACGGCCGCATTAAATTGGTGAAGGCTAGTGAGGTACCCTGTCAGGTATACGACCGGTAAAGAGAGGAGCGCAGCCGCCACAATGCCGTTGCGCCGGCGCCGGGAGGAATGCTCTTCAGATTTCCCCATTGCTCGGGATGGCAAACCGTCTGCGGCCGTAAATTTAGAGGCGTTTTCCTGCGTTGCCATGGATGATTCTTGAGGTTTTTGCGTTGTGAGGCTTCGTGGCGCGTCTGGAGCGATTTGGGGTTTTGAAGCCGGTTTTGGCGCGGTCAAAAGGTACTCGCACTCCTTTTTGTGGCAAACGATCGCCTCGTCGGTGTTCGCAGCCCCGCACCGTGGACAGATTTGCATGATGTCACCGTCCTTTCTTTATTTTATGTCTTCATTGTAGCTATCTATACGTCAACGTTTATTTTTTATCTGGGCGGTGAATGTTTCAGTTTCCCTTTCGATGCGTTCGCACGTCTCCTCGATGGCCCGGCGAATGATGTCTTGAGCGGTGGCACGCAACCCATAGGCCTCCGACGCTAGTGCGGCCGCATGATATACACGGTCCTTGAGTTCTTGTGGCATACGAATGAGGATGCTCGTGGTGCCGGCTTTGTATTGGTTGGGCATCGTCGTTCTCCTTCCGTGGTTTTCGCTCCATCATACGCCATCGCTATCTACCTGTAAATTATAGCTGGGGCTGTGACCTCGCTCGCGACGGACCTAAGGTGGCGGGACCCGCTACATTTTGATCGAGTCTGCCCAGGCTCATTCAATAGGAGACTACCAAAACTTAGCAGTACGAAATATTAACACGTGGCAGGAAACGGGAAGGGGCATGCGGCATGATAGGCCGTGCCGGTAAATCGGGTGGGATCCGCTAAGGCGATCCGATGCCCGTAGACGCTGTTCCAATCGTCGGGCAGGCGGTGACTATTGAGAGCGAGCACTTTCGACGCGAGATTCGGGATGTGGACGTCCAGAAGAATGAGAAAGCGGGCATTATTCGCCACAAAACGTAGGCGTGCCCATTGTCGTGGGCGTGACCAACCAATCCACTGATCCCGCGCCAGCGCAGCCTAATAGCGCGACCCACTCCTGAAATAGAACGACTCCCCGACCAATCCCCGAAATCCTAAGTAATGATGCTGGGCCATGAGTGTCCGCCAGCGTTCGCGCTCGTCCGATCGGACGAGCCGCAGAGTGAGACGGGGAGTCCAATTGGGTACCAATGTTCCTCGGAACGTTGCGGCATCTGTATGCATGATGTCACGATAGCACAATCGTCAAGCGCGTCCAGCCGAAAATTTCACAGATTTACGCTGCTTGCTAAATACGGACTTTGACGGGGTCTTGCCTGGGGATCTATGCAAGTCTTAAAGACCGAGATTCGTCTTTCCCTCCCTAAATGTGGGAATGGGAGGGCACGGGCGGCTCAAAGGGAGCATCCAGTTGCCTTGCGGTCTGGCCAAGAGCTTGGGAAAGATGATGCCAAAACACCCCTCCGGTTGCCATCGACCACTTGCCTTGTCCATTAACCGTAATGTGTTCACATCCACTCAGATCATCTATGGCACGCAAAATCGGTTGTGGGCCATGGTAAAACGTCAATTTGTTGGTGATGACCTTTCTAAAAAGGGGGATAAATGGAAGGCAACCCTTCCGTTAAGTAATACGCCCTGGAAACCGTCAGTCGGTCTGGCCGAAGAAACGGAAGGGAGCCCAAGGAAAAGTAACCCCTTTCCCTCCAAGACCACCCAGCGTCATAATGACTAAAGCTAAAAGGATATAGGCCAGTTTTTCACTCAGAACCCCCTCCTCTTTCATGCCTGGATCTGGCTCAGAGTAATTCGTGAAAATTTCTAGTTATAGTTCACCCAATGATTTGTGAAGTCATACCCATTAGCGGATATACCACTGGGGTAGGCCAATAAGTGTGTGTTCTACGTGCCGTCACTCGTCATATGGACGGAGTAAGAATCCCAGTAGCCTAAAGGCTGATCAACAGTGGTCCCTGCATAGGCGTCAGAAAAATTAACTGGTCCGAAATCTGCAAGAGCCGAAAGCGAGCCATTTTCCATTGTGTGTTCGGTAATCCATTCAGCCGCATCGCTATCGCAGGCGTGATTCACACCCGATGGATACACGGTCGTATAGTAGCCGTTCGTCACGTCTTCAAGATAATGTTCCACTGAATTGGCGTTGGAATCGGACATGGTCAGTAGCGACCTGTTCTGGCGACTATACCTATAACTGTCCGCTAAAGAACCTTAATCATGGTCCATGAAAACTTATTGTCTTGTACTTTGATAAAACCGCTGGTCTCATACAAATGGAGTGCCACCGCATTACGCACATCCACACTAAGCGAGAGTGCGGGACAACCACTAGCGCGAGCCTCATCCGCTAACTGAGTGAGTAACCGGCGGCCTATGCCCTGACTCCGATACTTCGGTAGCAAGGCCATAGATATTTCGGGTGTAGCGTCATTGACGAACCCGTAACCAGCGTTGTCCCGATTGAATCGCCGCATCCAAATAGCCCCACCCCAAAAGTGGCCATCTACCGCGATGAGCGCCCGATCATTAAGAACAGGCCAGTTTTTTAGGTATTTATGGATACTCGGATGCATGAGAATTTCCCGAGACGGTGGACTTTCATTGGCAGGCACGTATATTGCCTGATACAGCATTTCCCACAAAAACAACCTGTCCGTGTCTTGATATGGCCGGATGAAAATGTTGCTCAATCGGATTCTCCCCCTCTTGGTACATGCCCTCGCCTACCCGGGTTCAAAATCTCCACACCTGCTTGTCCCCATTGATCCGCCTTCGCCACACGCGTTTGATAAAACTGCGGGTTTGCTTGTCGTCAGACTCTGTTACGCTGATCTTGTTTATTCGTTATTGGGAAAAATCTATCGAGGGCGTAGATTTAATAAGTTGCTCGGTAAAGGTCCAAATGTCAGCTTCTTCTGTAACCCACTGCTCTACCGTTTTACCCACTCCATGCCCAGCTTGGGATTCTATCCGAAGGTAAATGGGATGGGTTTGCCCAGGCAGATTTTGCAGCAAAGCGGTCATTTTTCTAGCATGCAGCGGGTCCACCCGCGAGTCTTCGGACGACGTAAAAAAGAGTGTAGCGGGATAGTCAATGGTTGGCCGCACATTATGATACGGAGAATATTTCAAAAGCCACTCAAAGTCAGCAGCCTTATCGGGGCTCCCATATTCATGGGTCCAGAGATCCGCGATTTGAAAGTATGGGTAGCGTATCATGTCTAGCAGTGGTACCCCACACACTACTCCTTTCATAAGCTCGGGCCGTTGAGTCAATAACGCTCCCACCAAAAGTCCACCGTTGCTGCGCCCTGTGATGACGGTATGATCCGGATCCGTCCAACCTTGATGCTGCAGGTCCTCAATCACCGCTGCAAAGTCATCAAACACATTTTGCTTTCGATCCAACATCCCTGCCTGATGCCATGTTTCTCCAAATTCACTGCCGCCTCGAAGGTTGCTGACCACATAAATTCCGCCTTCCTCCACCCAGTGCAGAATGGAAGGCGAATAGGCTGGCATGTAGGCAATATTGAATCCCCCATAGCCGGTCACTACCGCGGGAGACGACCCTGTTTTCACTAGTCCCTTTGGAGTCAATAAAAAATATGGGACACGAGTTCCATCCCGAGACGTTGCCCACTCTTGACTAACGCTCACAGCGCTAGGCAGGTCGGGTATTACGTTGAGTGGGGTCAAGAGGCTCTCCTCTGCCTGCCATCGATATAAGCCATGGGGACGGTCAAACCCAGTCAGCCCAAAGATCGTTAAGTCACCATCCCATGACCCCGCCATTCCCGTCACCTGACTATAATGGGGAATGCCAATTGCGCCCAAACTAGTTCCGTCCAAGGAAAAGGTTTCCAAGCGCGACACTGCGATTTCGTTGTAATGGGCGATGATACGGTGTTGAAAAAACCCGACATCATGCAAGACATTTCCCTCATCGGGCGGTATCACCGAACGCCATGACCCATCGGACAAGTCGACCTCGAGCAGTTCCCAACGAGCACTCTTTCGATTAGTGTGCAAGAAGAGTCGGTCCTGGACCCAATACGGCACGGCAATCCCTGGCGTCGTGGGGCCAACTTTCTGCCAAGGCGCACCCCCCGTGCGGTCCTTAATCAACACCTCATCCTCGACCCAGCCGTGGGACACCTGTATCGCCAAATAGCGCCCTGTCCCAGAAATACTGATCCTAGGCATAGACCGCCGATCTGCATCGTGAAATATCATAGGGTCCTTAGTGTAAGGCTCCCTAAAGGTGTGCCAAAATACGGAACTGTGGTAGTCAGATTCCTCCTCCGAAACCTCTCCCAAAAGCGGGTAGCGGGTATAGTAAAATCCCGTGCCCTCCGGGTCAAATGCCACCGAAGAGTATCGGGCGCGGGGAATCCGATCCTCGGTCAACTTCCCCGCAATGGTGTCAAACACGTGAAGAGTAGACCATTCGTTCCCGTGTTGGGATACGCCAAACGCAATATACTGTCCCTGGTGCGACAATTCAAACCAATCCACCGCTTCCGGCTCTAGCGATTGGTTGGGATCGTAGACGGTAATCCGCTGACCTGCCGTTTCCAGGCACAGCACCGCTTGGTTTTGCTCCGGATCCCGCAACAGAAATACCTGACTATGGCCTGCAACCTTAGGCACCGTGATGTCACGCACATTTCTCAGTTGCCGCAAGCGGTCTCGAATCGGTTCCCATCGGCTATTGTCACGCAGCTCCCCGACGGTGTAGGTATGCTGCTTTTCTGCCCACCCTTGTACTTCCGCCGATGCCCCCTGTTCCAGCCATCGATAGGGATCCACCAGGTGATGGCCAAACCGCTGTTCGTGGACAGGCCGCGCTATTGTAACGGGGTGTATAGATGCCACTCTTCTCCACTCCTTTCCGTGCCAGATCATATGACACTTTAGCTTGACGGTAGGGCGCTGTGCGTTCCAAGAACTCGTACTTTTCACCAGTCAAAACAACTCGTAGCAACTTCGCCTTCTCTATTCACATTTCCTTCCGTGTAAGCAATCTTCTTTAGAGGACGCACCGATAAGAGTCCACCATAGCTAGAGATCCCTGGTTAAAAAAACCTACGATAATCTCTTTCGGCTTTTCTCGGTCCCTCACCGGACCCGCAGTCCTCACAAGATTCGTCTGCTTGGGGGAGGCTTTTGCCCCATGGAGCCGGGATGCGTTTCCCCGGCTCCCCGCTCAAGATCCCGGCAGGAGAAGGATGGCAGGAAACACCCATCGGTGTCCCGTCGGTGGTGCCCTGAGCCCCTGGCCCTCATCAAGATGCCCCGTTGCTCCTTTCACCACTTGGTGGCGACGGGGAGAATAAGCCGATGGTCATTCAGTCAATAATGTCTTGCGATACCCTAACCACACATTCAAATACTGATGTCGTTTTTTCAGAGCGGCAGTGAGGGCCCGTTTGAGTCGATTCCATGCGCTCCAGTCGGTTTTACGATAGGTCGAGTCATTCCACGGATCCTGCGCTTGCATCCACTGCCGCAGGTCTTTGGGGACGTTCTCCCGCCAGATTTTGAGGCCTCCCCGGCGGCCAATGACCAACGCTGCCGCATGATGGACACTAATGCCATACCGGTTGATATTTGACCTGTCCAATCAGCGAGGCGTAAGCAGGCTGGACCTTACGGAGTGCGACCCCTTCCCGCGCTGCCTGCCGTTCGACCGTCGTCAG
>JAJYHT010000099.1 GCA_021784595.1 Bacillota bacterium
CTCTTCCCGTTGGGCATTACCCATCAAGCATTGGTCGTTCTGGTGCCTCCTGTTGGGAGCGCCACCTCGCAACAAATTGAGGCGATTGGGAAAGCCAAAATCGAACTTGAAACCGTGAGCCTAGAAAAACTACCCCAACCGGGCGTTGTCGTTCGTACGGAGGACGTCAAAGAAATACGGAAATACCTTTAGAATATGAACCGTCTACTATTGGCGACTCTCTTTTGAAGGGATCACCACCACATGGTCCGGCGTGATTCAGTATCATCATGCAAACCTCTTAACTCTCTTCACCGCAACCACTACCAGGCCTTGAGTACCCATTGCAACATCGTGTAAACCAAATGCCGTATCTCCGGAAAGTGGGACGCAGGGGGAAAAATCATGGGATAATAGTACCGAACCGTCTAGGACAAGCACGTGTCAGGTTTGGAGTAATACCCGACTTATGAAATGCGAATGCTCAAATGGGACGAAACGGGACAGATTGTGCGCCACAAGGAGGAAATCATGCGCTATACTGAGAGGGTGGATCCGTGGCCAACTGCTACCGGGTATTTTAGGGGTTCGGTAACGGAACGAAAAATGCAGTAGGCGGAAGTGTGCTCGTCGCGCCGATGCGTCCTACATTGCGCACCAAAACCAGCCAATCGCTAATGCGCTAAAGGGCCGGTTAGCGATTTAGCATAATTGTTCGACAGTTATTGTTTCTTGGGTAGGGATGACCTCTCCATCCGCTATAATATGGGAAAGGAGGGATGGGCGGTGGCGACCCGCGAAGAGTTGAAGCAGCTCATCGATGGCATGCCCGACGAAGCGTTGCCTTTCATTCAGGAGACCTTAAAGCGTTGGACGCCGGAGCGTTCGGCGGCGGCGGCTCGTTTAATCGCACGCTTGTCCAAGGGCTACGACTTCGGACTGCAAGGCGAACGGCCCTATGGGAAACGCGATGACCTCCATGACCGTTGAGTTTGTCGATACCAATGTCCTCGTATACGCACACAATCGTCGCGATGAGCGCCGTCACCCGGTCGCGCGGGACCTTCTGACTCGCCTGACCGAAGATGGCACCGGCGCGGTCAGTATTCAGGTGCTACAAGAATGGGTCAATGTCGTGACGCGACGCGTGCCCGTTCCGTTGACGCTGGACGACGCCGCACGGGTCATTGAGGATTTCGATTCCGCCGGATGGCGGATTATCTCCCCGCAAGTGGGCGACATCATCGAAGCATTGGCGATGATGCCACGCTGGCAATTGTCGTGGTGGGACGCCTTAATTGTGATAGCCGCACAGGTGGCCGGGGCATCGGTTTTGTGGACCGAAGATCTGAATCACGGACAGAAGTTCGGGTCTGTCACCATTCAGAACCCATTTCACGATTGACTGACGGCAGAAACCACGCCGTAAGGAATCTTCGGGGGCGTTTGTCCCACAGGGAATTGTTGCCTGTTTTCGCCAATTCATTTTGGCAAGAATTTTACTAATGGCTGTGGGCCGAGGCGGCTTTTATCTTCTGGGATAACGAAAGTGATGCCGCTTATGGTGATCATATCGTTTGCCTTTTGCTCCCTGGACGCCTCCAAGAAGCGGCCGACCGTGGTCGTGTGCCGCCGGTCTTACCAGGAGGCCACGCACGATATCGTACTGGCGGCCGTGACGAGTCCAGTGCATGAAGGACCCGGGGACATGGCGTTGAGTCATGAGTGTTTTAGAGCAAACGCTGAGAATGGCCGCCGAGATCACCGACGTGCGGCCGTAAACCATCGTGAGGGGTTGGGATTGCAGTCGCCGGATCCGAAGTATATACTAGATGTATATCAATTTCGTTTAGGGGGCGGTTTCGTGGATCGAGCGAAAATCTTCCAGTCTGGCCGTAGCCAGGCTGTTCGTCTACCCAAACAATTCCGGTTTGGCGGTTCGGAAGTGTTTGTGAAACGGGTCGGTCAAGCGGTCGTGCTGTTGCCTACGGATGATGCGTGGGATTCGCTGGCTAAGTCGCTGGAGTTATTCTCGGAAGACTATATGGCCGAACGTCAACAGCCCACGGATCGGCAGCCCCGCGAGGAGCTGCCTTGATGCGGTATATGCTGGATACGAACATCTGTATCTATCTCATCAAAAACCGGCCAGAGCCGTTGCTGCAACGTATGCGCGGATACCACACGGGTGAGGTGGGGGTCTCCGTGGTCACTGTGGCTGAGCTGCAATATGGCGTTTCGAAAAGCCAATCGAAGGAGCGCAATCAGGTGGCGCTGGAGGCTTTCTTGTTGCCGCTCGAGATCGCGAATTTTTCTGTGGACAGCACATTGGCCTATGGCGAGATCCGGGCCGACTTAGAGAAACAGGGACGCCCCATCGGCCCCCTCGACACGGTCATCGCAGCGCATGCCCTGTCCCTTGATGTTGTGCTGATTACAAATAACACGAGAGAATTTGCTCGCGTGCCAGGGTTATGCGTCGAAGACTGGACATCGACCTAATCCCCTCGTCGAAGTCAGCGTCCTGTCCCGGCCCACCACAATCGGCACACCGATCCCTAAAGTCTGACTCGAGGTAACAATTTCCCGTCCTAAGCCGTTGTTGTCGTCTCGGCCGCGGGTCAGGGCTAGAGTGGGCCGGTGTTCTTGGTTCGTGCAACAGTTCATCGCACTAATCACGTACTTTCGGGGGCGTTAGTACATTAAGTCTCGTCCCCGACCCACCGCTTTTTGAGCGAATATCCCCGTCTCGATAAACCAAACGTTCCGGCTTTGTTCACCATCACACGCCGTTGATCCCACAAAATCCTGATACCCGAGATTTTTTGTCAACGGTGGGTTTCTGCGGGTTTAAACTGGTCGTGGGTTGCGTG
Organism: Bacillota bacterium; assembly: GCA_021784595.1. GTDB lineage: Bacteria > Bacillota > Sulfobacillia > Sulfobacillales > Sulfobacillaceae > Sulfobacillus_C. Next base: position 2,853 of record JAJYHT010000099.1, read on the forward strand.
ACATTTAAATCGGCTCCCGTCACTTTTGGCAATGGCCGTACGAGGTAGGTCAACACGATTCAAAGTGGCGGCAGACTTATCGAACAATAAGTTACAATAAAAGTGTACGCTAATGACTGTGATCTCGAATCGCGAAATTACCCAGGACGGTGTTGGCCATGTGGACGATCCACTCAAAAGGAACTAGCTTAAAAATTTCTCCCGAGACTATCCAAGTCATGACCACCCTAGTAAAGTCCATCGAGTCCCGGGATCCTTATACAGCGGGTCACACCTGGCGGGTGTCACGATATGTTATGGGAATCGCCAAACATTTGGGATGGCATGGTCATCAGCTGGTCGAGGCGGAACTAGGAGGTCTGTTGCATGACTTGGGCAAAGTCAAAGTACCCGACCAGATCTTGAATAAACCGGGCGCGTTGACTGCTGATGAATACACGGTTATTCGCGAACACCCTTTAATTGGGGCAGATATCCTCCGCCAATCTCCGGGGCTGGTCTCCTTAATGCCTTATATTGAAGCACACCATGAACGTTTTGATGGTCACGGATATCCCCATAGCCTGTCTGGCCAGCTAATTCCGTTGCCTGGCCGAATTGTTGCAGTGGCAGATGCGTTTGATGCAATGACCTCGACACGGCCCTATCGTCGAGCATTACTGGTAGAAAACGCGTTGTCCGAGATCGAGAAAAATCAAGGGACCCAGTTTGATCCAGACATTGTGCAGGTGTTTCTCAAGGCATGGGCACGAGGAGATTTTCAGGGAGTCGTGCGGTTTAGCGGTATAAATCGCCCATTGTTGGAATGCGAACAATGCGGCCCTGTCATAGAAATTACCGACCCGATGATGGAAACCTTGAGTGGAACTGTGCAGTGTCCGGTTTGTCGCGGATTGTACACCGTGGCGTTTGACAACGGAAGCTGGACGATTCGTGCCCCCAACACCTCAGGTCAGGGCCAAGATTTTTCCATGCGTTGAGGTCTGCGCGTTCACAATCAACTGAGCCAAGCTGAATTTGTCTGTCAACGCTGCGGGCACCGGGCAATGCGGACCACAAACCGAGGCTGCACAAGACACGGGGGGCATAGCCAGGCGGGCGACAACTTCATGTTTCTAAGATGTAATTTTACAGATCAATTGCTGTTCGAAGATTTTACATTGATATGGGGATGGGATGAGAAATACTCGTTCCCTACGTGAGATATGCTTTCTAGGCATGGAGGCAAGGCGTATGGTTCATGGAGTTTGGCTGGGATTAAGCACCATTGATGAAGCCAATCAAGGGGTCGTGATCGCAAACTCTGCGATTGAATGTCGAACTAACATAGTTCGGGAGGCAAAATAAGGTGTCAATCGAAGCCGATTTATTAGAATTTCTCGTGGAGGCAAAAAAGGCGACGTATGCGGCGTATGGCGATGGTGCCTATATACCCCCGTTGCTCGCAGGGTCCAAGCAACTAGAATACTTCAGGGGAGACTTTGGATATCGGGATATCTACTTCGGGTCGCGATTTTTTGTCGGTCAAGAAACCGTCTATCGTCACCACGAACCCTTATGGTCCATGGTGTATTCGGGGGGTATTCGCCATCCTGTGGGTGTCGACGTATCGCGTATCTATTCATTTCTTCGCCAGGCGATGCGGCTCGTCTCCCCCGATAATCCGTATAGAGGGCCAGCTATCCTAGTCGACGGAGACTTTGTGTACACGGAGTCCCACAATGGCGATACCGGGCGGTTCGACGGGCGAGAACGCATCTTCTGCTGCGAGCGAGAAGTGTATGCGCTCGTCTACACTGGCGGGTACTTGGCTAATTGATGCTGTGGATGGCAAAATCTGATGATAGGGGTTTTAGGTCCCATGGGGTCGTGCATGCAGCCTGCAGAAAATCTAACGTCGAGTCGGTCCTGGGCCAGGCGAAGAATCTGTTCGTAGAAGTAGTGAGCTTGTGATGATTCATGCCAGGACTGGTCAAGACTCCGTATTATGTGTTGAGAGGAAGTGCTTGGTGATTACCTGGATTACCAGTGCCATCGGTCGATGGACCACACCTGACCCGGAAGAAGAGTTGATGATGGCGGGTCCTGTCATTACGGGCAATGCCGGGTTAATTCTGGTGGGTCCACCTGTTCTTCCTGGCCTTCCATACTTTTTAGCGAGCCTCGGACCCGTGCGCGATTCTTCTCACCACGATGACCATACCCGCGGGAGCCGTTATTTGAGCGATCTGCTTTCTGGTCCCATTTACCCGCCAGTCCGAGCTGATCGAAACCGGCTGCAATTTGGCCGTGTAGAAAACCCCGAGTGGTATGAAGATAATGCCCATCTCCCGGTAACTTGGCGGCGCGGCGTGCTGTCGTTCTGCAGTCCGATAGTCGGCCCTATATGGATGCGATGGTTCTGCCGGCGGCATTAGCTGCAACCTTATTAGAAACCATCGTTTCACCGCCCCGGCTGGTTCTTGCCGGCCACGGTTGGCCATTCGCCGGGGATTGGCAGGTTGCATTCGTGGGTCAGTCATGATTGTCCATCGACGTAGTGATTGATCGTTAATTGTTTTTATTCTGTCAATGATGGCATGTTCTCGATCACGGTTTAAGATATTCTTATGCAACGTATCGCGTGGTGGACGTTTGGCGGTATCGCGTTCATGGTCTTCATTCTGCTAGTGTTTTTAGGAACTCGCGGGGGAATATGGCGCAACGCCAGCGATGGAATACAAACAGTGACTATCCCTCAAAGCTGGACGCGCCAGAAGGCGCCTCCAGGTGTGGTGTGGTTCGTTTCTCCGCAGAATAAGGAAACCTGTCTATGGCTAGTGTCGGCGACGCACGCGCCGTTTTACCCAGGCGCTCATACACAAAGACTCCCGTCACCTCAACTGAACATTGTGGAGTGGCAAGTGAGTACCGATCAAAGCGGCATCCACGTAATGAACCTTTATGGCATTTATCGATATGATCGGCGGTATCGAGCGATTCATATCGAAGTACCTAAGAATCAACTTGCCTTGGGGTCGCAAATCCTCGGAAGTTGGCAACCGATTTCGTAGCAAGAAGCCAAAGTAATTTCGAGGAGTTGTCGATGGCACATACATGTTTATTTGGAGAACGCACTGTTCCCTTGATACGACGATTGCGGTGTCGACAGGTGACAACGGGTTGTACGTGGCCACACCATGTAAAAATGTTGTTGCGGCGAGATTGGTGTCTGATTGATGCTGGCGCGCAATGCTAAGTTTGGTGAATGTCCATCAGTCGTGATCGAGCGGGTTACGACGATGTGTTCGCCGAAGTACGTTTACCAACTGGCGCTCGCTTTCCCAATGCGACCCATAGGACAACAATCAAAGCTGTCACCACAGTCGGTATGGTGAGTTGTTCTCCCAGCAACACCCACGAGAAGAAAATGGTGAAAAATGGCTGAAGGTACTGCATTTGGCTTACTTTTGCTACACCACCAATGCCCATTCCCGTGTACCATGCGACGAACCCTAAAAATTGGCTGCCGACGCCTAAGTACAGCAGCGCCAGCCACGCCGTCCAAGGAGCATGGAGCAGAGGTGTGCCGTCGATTAAGGCTAAGTCTAGTCCCAACAAAACAATCACCGCGGGAGTGGACAGTACAACAGCCCACGCGATCACTTGCCATCCACCCAGATCGCGGGCCATTCGTCCCCCTTCGGCATACGCGAAGGCCACTATAATTACCGCGCCTAACAACGCAAGATCCGCCAGGTGAATCTGACCGAAACCGGTCAACCAGGTGTACGTTGCCACCGTCAGCGCTCCTCCTGCGCTACATAACCAAAATAGCCATGATGGCCGCTCACCATGCCTAAGCGCTGAGGTGGCGGTGGTCGCTAGTGGGAGCAGCGCGAGTTCTACTGCGCCATGCGATGCTGGCACGCGTTCCATCGCCCACGCCGTCAGAAGAGGAAAACCAAAGATGGCTCCGACGATGATAATCACGAGGCCTGGCAGGTATTGTCTGTCGGGGAACTTTTCATGTCGGAGCCAGAGGAAGGGAACTGCGAACACAGCTGCGATAAGCGCCCTGCCCGGACCAACTAGGATGCTGCCAAACGATCCAACCGCTAGCCGAGAGCACGGCAGCGTCAGGCTGAATACCAAGATGCCCACCAAGCCAAGCAGTAGGCCCAGTGATTCCTTTCTTCTTACCGATATGTTCGTCACGTTCGCTTGCGTGCTGGTCACCTGCACTCCTCATTTCGATGTTTTGGGGTCAGTATAACGGGTGCGATTTTGGTTGTACCCAGCCAATTGGTGATCACTTTTACCGGCCAATTGGTTTACCATAGACATTACGAGGTGATGGCGCATGGACGACCGATGGCATTTGACCGGCACTGCCCCGAGATATCGCCAAATCGTCAGCTATATCGAGACCCATGTTCTGAGCGGAGAAATGCCTCCCGGCAGCTTGTTGCCAACAGAGAGAAAACTGGCGGCTCTACTGCAGGTTAATCGCAGTACGGTGAGTGTAGCCTATGATGAGCTTCGCGCGAAAGGAGTAATCCGTTCCATACAAGGCAGCGGAACCCGAGTCAGTGAGGATGCGTGGGGGCTCGACATGCGTGCTCCCGACTGGACGGGTTACCTGTCACAAGGAATTTTTCAACCGACCCTTCCCTTATTGCGCCATATATGGGAAGAAAATCGCAAGTCGAAGAATATCAACCTGGCCAGGGGAGAAATGTTTTCGGAACTGTGGCCGGTGAAATCCTGGTCGTTGGGTGGACAGTTGCCTTCACAAATCGAGCTCGGCTATGGGGATCCTCGAGGTGAAAGCACCTTGCGGGAAGCGATATCTAAACACTTGTACCACCACTATGGTCTCAATGTCTCATCCGATCGAATCCTGGTCACGGCGGGTTCTCAGCAGGGCCTCCTGCTAGTCATCCAGAGTCTACTTCGTCCGGGCGATGCGGTAGGGCTGGAAAAACCTTCGTATGCGTACTCTCTGCCGCTTTTCGCATCGGCTGGGATCCGTATGTTTCCCATTCCTGTAGACGCTCAAGGGCTGTTGCCGGAAGAGGTAGCAAGGTTATACCGACGGCATAAAATTCGCATGGTCTTTGTGAGTCCCACCTACCAAAATCCCACCGGGACCACGTTGGCCCCAGATCGTCGACGGCGGTTAATCGATATCTGCAGGGAACTACGGATCCCCATTGTCGAGGATGATGCTCACGGCGCCCTGACTATGGAAGGCAGCCCACCCCCACCGCAACCTGTGGTGGCAATAGACGGCGCTGAGCAGCAGGTCATCTATTTGGGCACGCTTTCCAAAACGTTTGCTCCCGGACTGCGAGTCGGATGGATGACGGGAGCCAAACCCGTCATTGAACGCATCGCCGGGATTCGCGAGCAAATGGACTTCGGCATCAGTGGGATTACACAGGCCATCGCTGAAAAAGTCCTTTCAACGGATATCTGGGAGAAAAATGTGGGGCGGCTTCGTCGCAGTTTGACGATCAGGCGCAATGCTATGATAGGTGCGCTCAAGAACTCTTTCGGGGACGAGATGGCGTTTGCCATTCCCGCTGGTGGCTACCACATCTGGGGGAAACTCCAGCCTTCTGTTCGGGATCAGGATCTGCTTGAAGCGGCCATTCGGCACGGCGTGGTGTTTGTCCCGGGGATAGTGTACGGAGCGGAGTCGGGTCATGTGCGTTTGACGTATGCTAGTTCATCTGAATCGGAGATTACAGAAGGAGTACGCCGATTTCACGCAGCTTGGCAAGATGTCCGCGCACGTAATGCGTTGCGCCCGTGAAGTTTCGCACCGCCGTCCCACTTAACGCACGATTCCGTAGAGGGTGACCGTGCACGATATTGGACGCTTAGTCGGTCTGCGGCAGTGAATTTGTCAATCATCTATCCTAAACAAAAGATCTCAGAGCAGCTTTCAAAGCTCTTGAAAAGCATGTTCGACGTTAACTTACGGTCCGGTCTGAGGAGGAAACCGGGCGAGATTGATGAAAACCCCATCTCCACAAACTAAAAATGACGGCGCCGACCGCCAGAGTAAATACGCCATCCACGATGAACATCACGGGGAGGGAGGCCCGAGCCGCGATGACTCCCGAGATTAAGGGTGTGGCGATCATGGCGACCACAAAATAGGACTGGGTGACACCAAAATATAGTCCGCGCTGGGAATAATCCCCAAGAACGGTGACTACACTGAGAAATCCCACGTTCAAGAGCCCGGCCGCAATGCCCGTAAACAGCAGGCAGCCTGCTAAGATCAGCACCGAATCGGTGCTGGATGCAGCAACTGACACACCGAGCAGGACGATGCTGCCCATAATGATCTTCCTAAATCCCCAGCGCCTAATCATCGTTGTGGCCAAGAGCCCTGCCCCAATCATGCCTAGACCTTGTAGGGCGGTGAGGGCCGTCGTGGCCTGGGCCTCCATATGCAGACGCAGTAGCCAGACGGGATAAAATGATTGCGCCAATGCCTGGGGCAGCGCTGTAAGCAGTGCCACAAGACCACTGACTACGACCACGGGACGCTTCCCAACAGGCACCAGTGCCTTAACGGCTTGCATAAAGTTTTCCCCTTCCGCTGCCTTGGGTAATACGGGAAACGCCCAGGTAAAAAGAGCAGCCACCAGCGAAAGCACAGCGGAAAGCATGAAGGCGGCAGGAATACCGAGAAGTCCCGCGACTGATCCGGATATGGCGATGCCGATAAGCGCACCACCTTTGGTTGCACTCGTGAAGTGACCCAAGTTGTGTGAGGCATCGGTTCCCAGCTTTGAGACCAAAGACTGCGCGGCGGGCCAAAACAGTCCGCGGGCGGCGCCAATGGACAGTTGTGCCAGCACTAGTCCCAAAAACTTCACTCCAATGCCTGCTGCGAACAGGCCAGCGGATGTCCCTAGCCCAAAAGTCACCAGCAACAGGCGGCGTTCTCCTAGGTATGCTGTCAGCGGCCCGCTCAATATTCGCGTCGGAAGCTGGACAAGTCCCGACATGGCGGCTAAAACGCCAATCATCCACGGAGCGTATCCTAAATGGATCGCATCAATCGGAATCAGAAGGGCAAGCATCAAAAAAGATACGTTAAATGCGAGTCCAGCCCCATTGACCTCCCACAACTTGGTGCGCACGGCTGTTCCCTCCCTGGCTATGATAGCACGCTGCTGGTTGGACTCGGTGTAATTGCAGTCTGCACAGGACTGGCCCTGGGGCAAAAGGAATTGGGCTGTTGCAGGCCCCAGGAATTGGACAGGGGTCGCCAGAACTGTCCGGAGATATCTTGCGCAAGAGATTCCCCAGCGGCCATCACCACTCTCTGAGTATTAACGGGTGATTCAAAAATGGTTGGGTGAGGATAGGTGGGGAAAACAAAAGCGCTATACGGTCAAGTATGGGCGCTGTCAAAAAGGCCTAGGCACATAGAAGTATGCCTGGTGAAGCTTAATGGTGTATGAGTAATTATTATGATGACCGATAATGGACAATTATTGAACTACTCTAACGGTTGATTATAGAATAAGTAAGCATTATCAACCAAGAATCGCTGGCACAGAGCATGCACACCCATTTTCGGTGTATCGCTGCGACAATTGGGTTCCTCTTTCGAATATATGTTTTCGCTATTTTTCTAGTGCTCTTAGTTCTATGGTCGGCATCAGACCGACACACGCGAATGACAAAATGGTGAAGTCAGGAGCTAAAGCTTATTAGAAACGGTTTATCAACTACACCACACCGACGAACTAAATTGAGGAGTGATCAATCATGAGCCTACCACTGGAAGGAATCAAAGTTATCGACTTTACAGGAGTGCAAGCTGGGCCATCCTGTACACAATTACTGGCATGGTTTGGTGCCGATGTGCTGAAAGTTGAGCGTCCCGGGGTGGGCGACGTCACGCGTCGTCAGTTGCGCGATATTCCTGATGTTGATGCTCTATACTTCACGATGCTCAATAGCAATAAAAAGTCGCTGGTTTTGAACACTAAGACACCAGAGGGCAAGGAGATCATGGAGAAGTTAATCCGCGACGCGGATGTCTTGGTAGAAAACTTCGCCCCGGGCGCCATGGATCGGATGGGTTTCTCCTGGGAACGCATACAAGAACTCAACCCGAAAATTATCTTCGGATCGGTTAAGGGTTTCGGCGACAACTCGCCATACTCTGATCTTAAGGTTTACGAGAACGTGGCGCAGTGTGCCGGGGGCGCAGCCTCGACGACTGGGTTTTGGGACGGCCCGCCCACCATCAGTGCGGGAGCGCTAGGCGACAGCAATAGTGGTACGCACTTGGCGATAGGCATACTAACGGCCTTGATCGGTCGCTCAAAAACCGGAAAGGGTCAGAAAGTTAGCGTTTCTATGCAGGACTGCGTGCTGAACTTATGCCGCGTTAAACTGCGTGACCAGCAGCGGCTGGACCGCGTTGGGTACTTGGAGGAATATCCCCAGTACCCCAATGGCACCTTCGGTGACGTAGTGCCCCGCGGCGGCAATGCAGGCGGCGGCGGGCAGCCGGGGTGGGTTCTGAAGTGCAAGGGCTGGGAGACCGATCCCAACGCGTATATTTATTTCACCATTCAAGAACAGAACTGGGAATCGACCTGCCAGGCAATTGGCAAACCGGAATGGATCGATGATCCGGCCTATGCTACGGTAAGCGCACGGCAGACCCACATCTTTGATATCTTTGCCGACATTGAAAAGTGGCTTGCCGACAAGAATAAGTTTGAGGCGGTAGATATTCTGCGGGAGTTTGATGTCCCCTGCGCTCCGGTACTGAGTATGAAGGAAATCGCCGAAGACCCGGCGCTGCGCTTAAGTGGCACCGTGGTGGAAGTTCAGCATAAAGAACGCGGACCCTATCTCACGGTGGGCAGTCCAATCAAATTTTCGGATTTTGTGCCCGAAATCACAGAATCGCCGTTGTTGGGTGAGCATACAGACGAAGTATTGACAAATCTGGGGTATAGTCTGGAACAAATCGCCAAGTTGCATGAAGGAAAGGTGGTCTAAATTAGTACTGCTGTGAGGGCCCCGGGTAAGTTGTCCCAGTGAGGAACCATTCGCTCGGGTGGATCTGAGATCAATATGCGTTCTCTCTGTGATCCATGAGCCCGTCTTCCAAAAGATAGTGTGGGGATGGGTACCGCGGAATTTCTGGCGGTGATCAAGACGATGAATCAGACTGATTTTTGTATAGATGTTACCCGAGGGGGATAGGACATGGACTCATCAGCTATGACCGACGGATTCCACCTTGTAGTGGATGCTCTAAAACTCAACGGAATTGATACTATTTACGGCGTCGCCGGCATCCCGATCACCGATTTGGCTCGCTTAGCACAAGCGGAAGGATTGCGCTACGTAGGTTTTCGGCATGAACAGAGTGCGGGCAATGCGGCGGCCATCGCCGGTTATTTGACTCAGAAGCCGGGTATTTGTCTCACAGTCTCGGGCCCAGGTTTCCTGAACGGAATGGTGGCCCTCGCGAATGCCACTACCAACTGCTTCCCAATGATTCTGATTAGCGGGTCGAGTGATCGGGCCATCGTGGATCTTGAGCAGGGGGACTACGAAGAGCTCGATCAGATGAATGCCGCAAAGCCATTCGCTAAGGCGGCATTCCGCATCAACAAACCCCAGGATATTGGTATCGGAGTTGCGCGCGCCATCCACGCCGCCGTATCTGGACGACCCGGTGGGGTTTACCTGGATTTGACCGCAGCGGTTCTAGGCGCAACCCTCGAGGTCGATACAGCGCAGAAGTCTTTGGTGAAAGTCGTCGACCCCGCGCCACGCCAGATTCCGGATCCTGAATCCATCAGTCGAGCTCTCGACCTGTTGGCATCAGCCAAACGACCGCTCATCATTCTCGGCAAGGGCGCTGCATACGCCCAGGCGGACAAAGAAATTCGCACTTTCATCGAGACTACGGGCATTCCGTTCCTGCCCATGTCTATGGCCAAAGGACTTCTACCCGATAATCATGTGCAATCCGTTGCTGCCGCTCGCTCTTTCGCCATCGGTCAGGCGGATGTCGTCGTGTTGATTGGAGCCCGCCTAAACTGGCTGCTCTCGCATGGTAAAGGTCCGCTTTGGTCCGAAGGTACGCAGTACGTGCAAATCGACATTTCGCCGACGGAAATTGACAGCAACCGCCCAATTGCCGCACCGGTTGTCGGGGACATTAAATCTGCCGTTGGGGCGCTCCTCGCTGCACTGCAATCTGACCAGATCCAACCAACTGCCGCTTGGCTGGATGCACTGGCTCAGCACAAGCAGAAAAATATCGACCGAATGGCAGCTCGTCTCAACGCGGATCCCAATCCGATGAACTTCTCCAGCGCACTGCGTGCTGTACGCGATGTGCTGGCTCGCAGACCCGATGTGTATGTCGTCAATGAAGGAGCCAATACGCTCGACTTTGCTCGAAACATTATCGACATGTATGAACCCCGCAAACGTCTTGATAGCGGAACCTGGGGGATAATGGGCATCGGCATGGGATACGCCATTGGCGCAGCCATCGTGGGCGACAAGCCTGTCGTCGCCGTTGAAGGCGACAGCGCCTTTGGTTTCAGTGGAATGGAAATCGAAACTATCTGCCGTTACCATCTACCAGTCATCATCGTAGTCTTCAACAACGGTGGCATCTACCAGGGCGACAAGATCGGTACCCCTCCCTCACCGACAGGTTTTGTACCCAATGCGCGCTATGACAAGCTCATGGAGGCATTTGGCGGTACAGGGCATCATGTAGACGATACCCTAAGTCTCACAAAGGCTTTAAGCGATGCTATCGAAGCAGGACGGCCGGCTCTCATCAACTGCGTTATCGATCCGACAGCGGGTACAGAGAGTGGCCATATTCAGAGCCTCAATCCAAAAAGTGGCCTGTCAAAGTGAGAAGAAAGGATCTTTAATCGGAAAATTCTTGAGGCAACCTCGGGCATAAACGTTCTCTAGAAGAAATGCGGCTTGAGATTTGGCTGGTGGCGATTTTAGCGTCTCGAATTATTTCTTGCTGTCTGAAACTATGGAGAGTAATAATAGAATTAGGGTCTGTAATACGCGGCGCGAGCGTTTAAAGGGACTGGTTTTTGTAGCCAGTCCGGCGAAAGGGAGCAACACCCATGACTTTTGATTTTGAGCGCTTCGCTGGCATTTTGGTGAAGTCCATGCCTGATGCTGTTGTCTACGCTGATGCGAAAGGAAATATTCGCTTCTGGAACAGCGGTGCCGAGCGCATATTCGGCTTCACGGAATCCGATGCGTTGGGACAGTCCCTCGATCTCATCATTCCCGAGACCCTGCGCCGACGGCACTGGGACGGTTTTGAGAAAACCATGCTCACCGGCGAAAGTCATTACGAAGCGGGGGCGCTACTTGCAGTGCCCGCCATCCGCAAGGATGGAGCGCGGATCTCAGTTGAATTCACGATCATGCCTTTCCACGACGAATCCGACACAATAGTCGGCATCGCAGCGGTAATGCGGGATGTAACAAAACAGTTTGATGAGATGCGCGCTCTGCGCAAGCAAGTAGCTGCGGGGGTGAGACCCAGTTCAAAATGATTGGCTGCCGGACTCGTGTCGCAAAGGGAACCCCCCATGGGTCCTTATAGTAAGCTTCCCCCATGTAGAGTTCCAATGAGGTGTAAGGATAAGCGTAAAACACTTCACACTTCGTCAACCGGGATCTGGTCTGCGCTCGTCTCGCGATGTAGGAAGTTGGGAGCTGCAGTTGCGTGGGATTCCGCAACCAGTTGGAACAAGGAGGGGTTGTGAATGGCCACTGTCATCCGAAAATCAGAACGAACCCGCCTCAGTACGCCGTTAGTGCGCGAGGAAGGGAAATTGCGCCCTGCCACCTGGGAGGAGGCATTAAAGCGTGCGGCAGAACTATTTGCCAGGGTCAAAACACAATATGGGCCAGATGGGCTGGGGGTTTTTAGCTGTTCCAAGTCCACCAATGAGCTCAATTATCTGGCATCGAAGTTTTCCCGGGTCGTCTTTGGGACGCACAATATTGATTCATGCAACCGGACCTGACACGCACCGTCCGTCGTGGGTCTCACGACGGTATTTGGAAGCGGGGCAGGCACGAGTTCTTACGAAGATTTTCATCACACGGCCTTTATTCTATTGGTGGGATCCAATGCGGCGGAAGCCCATCCCATCATTTTCCATCATATTATGAAAGGAGTGCACAATGGAGCGGAACTGGTCGTGGTGGATCCCCGCAAGACGCTAACCACCAAGCGGGCGCACGAGCATGTTCAGGTCACGGTGGGGTCGGATATTGCGTTGTTGAATGCGATGGCCCATGTCATTATACGCGATCACTTATACCGAAAGGATTTTGTCGAACGCGCCACCAAGGGATTTGACCAATTTGCGGACAGCGTTTGCACCTGGACACCCGAGCGCGCTGCGGCTATCACCGGAATTTCTGCGGCGCGCATCGAATCTTTGGCGCGTCGTTATGCTGAAGCTCCAACTGCCATGATCGGGTGGACTTTGGGAATCACCGAGCACCATAATGCCGTCGACAACGTGTTGGCCTTAATTAATCTGGCGCTTTTGTGCGGCAATGTGGGACGGCCGGGAGCGGGACTCAACCCCTTACGGGGCCAGAACAACGTTCAGGGCGGCGGGGATATGGGTGCCCTGCCCAATCGCCTACCAGGGTTTCAAGACCTGTCAGATCCGGCAGTGCGCCAGAAATTTTCCCAAGCCTGGGGGGTACCGATTGCGGAGAAAGCTGGGCGGAATCAGACTGGAATGTTTGAGGCTATCGAAGAAGATCAATTGCGGGGCCTGTATGTGATTGGCGAAAATCCTATTCAATCGGAAGCCAACGGCGAATATATGCGGCATTTATTCAGCAAATTAGATGCCTTGGTTGTGCAGGATATCTTTTTGACGGCTACCGGAGAGATGGCGGATGTGGTGTTCCCCGCGCGTGTGTCGTTTGCCGAAAGCGAAGGCACCTACACCAATAGCGAGCGCCGTGTGCAGCGCGTAAAGCCGGCGCGCCGGGCTCCGGGACAAGCGCAGGATGATTTGTGGATCGTGGCTTCTCTTGCCCAGGCCATGGGGTATTCTTGGCCCATCCAAGAGGCTGAGGCAGTCTTTGACGAGATGCGTCAACTGGCGAGCAATTTTCGAGGAATGACTTATGAGCGGCTGGAACAAGAGCATGGCCTGCAGTGGCCGGTGCCGGAACTGGGCCATCCGGGCAGTCAAAGGTTGCATGAACGGTTGTGGGAGGCAGAAGTGTTGGACAAAGCGCCTTTTACTCCCGTGGAATGGGCTCCTCCGGTGGAAATGCCCACCCCTGACTATCCTTTCTTGCTGACCACCGGTCGGCGATTGGCGTTCTTCAATACGGGAGTGCAGTCCAATGTATATGACCACCCGCATAAAATTGGCGAGTGGATGGAAATTCATCGGGAAGATGCTAAGACTTTAGGCGTCGAAAACGGGGAAATGATTGCGGTGATTTCCCGTCGCGGAAGGGTAGAGGTTCCGGCCTATTACTCGGATGCGGTCATGCCGGGTACGGTGTTTATGACGTTTCACTTCCCCGACGAAGTGATGACCAACAACTTGACGATTGATGCTACGGATCCTCAGTCGGGCACAGCTGAATTCAAGGCGGCCGCCGTTCGCCTAGAGCGCCTTCAAGAGGTTCAGGCACAAGGACTGTAACCGGCTAGACAGATCAGAAAAGAGGTTGACGGATGGATACTCAGGATTCGGCCGTCTATACAGACGTGGTGGCGCTTCTGCAGGGTTTGCCCCGAGATCGCGCCCAACTTTTGCCAGCGTTGTGGCGGGTAGTGGAGCACTATCAGGCCCTTACGCCTGAAGTCATTGACGCCGTGTCTCAGAGTCTGGGCGTTCCTTATGCCGAGGTCTATGGGGTGGCGTCTTTCTATACACTGTTTGACAATGTGACTGGCCAGACGCCAGTGCACATCTGCACGGACGTGCTGTGCGCCTTGCAAGGCGCACAGGGCTTGCAAGAGGCGGCCGAGGCAGCGGCCGTAGGCATGCCGGTGTCCGTGCGGGAGTCGGCTTGCTTGGGGCAGTGCGATTACGCGCCAGCAGCTTGGATTGGCGCGCATATCATCCGCAGGGCGACTCCCGAGGCAGTGGCCGCCGCGGTGAAGGCGGTGCGCCATGAATGAAGTGCGCAGGCTTTTGCCAGATCGCCACACAGTCTCCCACCCTGCGTCCCCCGAGCGGTTGAGGGAACGGGGATTTGATCAGGCCCTGGCTAAAGCCATGGCGATGAGCTCTGAGGCCATTATTGCAGAAATAATCGCGAGCGGTATCAAAGGGCGGGGAGGTGCTGCATTTCCTACCGGACTCAAATGGTCGAGCGTGAACAAGGCGGCTGGACAGACTAAGTATGTGGTCATGAATGCGGACGAAAGCGAATTGGGGACGTTCAAAGACCGTGTGCTTCTTGAGGAAGATCCCTTGGGAGCCTTGGTGGGATTGTTGATTGCCGCCCATGCGGTGGGAGCGCGCAAGGCCTTTTGCTACATCCGCGGGGAGTATCGTGAAGTGGAGCATCGTCTGGCCCGCGCCTTGGATATCCTGCAACAAGAGGGGTGGGGAGGTCCTGATGCAGTTGATGTGGAGATTCGCCGGGGAGCGGGAGCCTACATTGCAGGCGAAGAAACGGCTCTGTTCAACAGCATTGAAGGGAAACGCCCAGAGCCGCGGGTTAAGCCTCCTTTTCCGACGAACAAAGGTCTGTGGGGGTCGCCCACACTCATTCAAAACGTCGAGACATTGGCTAATGTGGCGGTTTTGTTTGCCCATGATGCCGCCTGGTTTACCCAATATGGCACAAAAGACACTGCGGGCACCAAGCTAATTGCCTTGAGCGGCCACATTCAGCACCCCGGTGTGTATGAAGTGCCGTTTGGGATGCCCTTGGCCGATATTTTGCACGCACCGGACTTGGGAGGCTCATTAGCAGGAAGCGGGCGTTTGGGCGCCGTGCTGTTAGGCGGAGCCGCGGGGACGTTTTTGTCCCCGGACGAAGTCGCCACGAGCCGTTTAGATTACGCTTCGTTGGGGGCTGTCGGTGCCAGCATCGGATCAGGCGCGGTGATGGTCTTTGATGATACCGTCGATTTGCAGTGGGTTCTAACCAAGCTCGCTCGGTTTTTTGCCGAAGAATCGTGTGGTCAGTGCGTGCCGTGCCGCATCGGCACGCAGCGAATTATGGAGATTGCTGAGCAGGGAAATTTGTGGACCAGAAACCAGGACTTGCGCGCATTAAGCCAAGCCATGCGCGACGCGTCCATTTGTGGCCTCGGTCAGACAGCGCCGTTGGCCCTGCTGTCGATTTTGGACCGGCCCGGCCTTAGACGTGACGCGTAATCTAGAAAGGGGAACGAATGAAAGATGGGAAATTCTGTAACCCTGATGATAGACGGCCAGTCGGTCACGGTGGCTGAAGGCACGACTTTGCGTGCAGCCTGTGACCAGGCTGAACACGTGGTGCCAACCTTGTGCTGGCACGAGAATCTGACGCCTGCCAATGCCTGCCGGGCCTGCGTGGTGGAGGTCAAAGGATCGCGGACTTTGGTCGCTTCGTGCTCTCGGGTGGCAGAAGACGGGATGGATGTGCAGACTGCCAGTGAACGCGTGCTGAATGCTCGCCAAGTGGTGGCGGAGCTTTTGCTATCCGTTTCGGATGCCAAATTGGCACCGGACCTCCTTCATTTGGCGGAGATGTCCAGTGCCGATCCCGTACGTTTTACCGGTGGTGCCACGTGGGCGCAACCAGTTCGCCAGGACAACAATCTTTACGTTCGCGATCTGTCTAAATGCATCTTATGCTACCGTTGCGTGCAAGCCTGTGGCGATGATGCCCAGAACACCTTTGCCATCGCGGTGGCAGGGCGGGGATTTGGGGCGCACATTGATGCCGGATTTGGCCGGGATCTACCCGAATCGGATTGCGTATATTGCGGAAACTGTGTGGCCGTCTGTCCCACGGGAGCGCTGATGGGAAAGACTGAGTGGGATCTGCGCCAACAGGGACAATGGGATGAGAGCCGAATTACGCAGACCGAAACGATCTGTTCGTATTGCGGTGTGGGCTGTGAATTGGATTTGCACGTTATGGACAACCAGATTGTTAAAGTGACGTCCCCCCAGGATCATCCTGTTACGCACGGCATGTTGTGTGTCAAGGGACGATACGGCTACGACTTTGTGCAAAGTGAAGACCACCACTGACCATAGGAAAATTTTTGTATGGCCAGCGATGATCGGGAAACGGCAAAATCCCCACCCATCCAAGGTGGGGATTATTGTCGCAGCGGGCATGTGCGGGACGCTAGGCGGGGGTCCGGAATTGTTAGACTATCTTTGCACGCGAACCCGTCTCTCATTCGTTTAGCGTTAGGGTCCAGTAGACTCCAGTCGGACTAAGAAATCCCGATAGCAGGTTAGGAGGTTGGTCCCGTCTGGAAATATTGAGCGACTAAAGTTATGAAAATTAGAGCGCATTAGCCAGCTGGATTCTGCTCATGAAAAGAGTTGAATGAAATGTACCCTTGGAGCGCGTCATGAATTGTTGGAGCGAGCACCCCGTCGATGGGTGACCCAATGCCAAACCCATGCCACTATAGCCGCTAGCAGAGCAACATAAATGATGGTACCCAAATGCAAAAAAAACACACCGATGACCCATAATGCGAGAAGCACCAATCCAATCCAAATCAACACAAAAATCTCCCCTCTCCGAAAAATTTTCTTTAGTATTGCCGTTGTTGGGGCAGAGGATACTTCCTAAAAAAGCTTGGGGATGGTTTCCTGGCCGAGCGGTCAGGAAGATCGTGAAGATTCCCTTCCTATGTGGCGTCAGTATAAGAAAATCTATCGTGATGGGCTACCTCATTCACCAGCTAACATGGCGGACGGAGAAGTTGTGTTAAATTTTTTGTCTATCAGAAGACGTCAGGTTTCCGTCAGGCTTCTATGATAAACTCGGCCGACAAATCAAATTACGAGATCTTAGGAGGGTATGCAATGTCTAGTCTCTCCGGCTCACGACTGATGGGACTCTGTACGATTGCGGTCGGCGCAATTTACGCTGCAGGCTATTTGTATACGGAACCATCGATTACCAATGCCCGCGGCACTCCCCCCGCGATAGCCACTACACAGTCCCCTCGAGGATCAGCTAAATCTAAGACTCCGTCTTCCAAGGCTGGGTCATCTGCTGCCGGCCAGAAGCCGTCCGCTACCGGAGCGAGCGCGCATACTATGTATAAGGACGGGGTGTATACTGGGGCTGGCGCTAACCCCTACGGCACTCTGACGGTTGCCGTGAGCATTTCTCATGGCAAGATCCTGTCGGTGAAGATTACCAGCTATAATATGCACTATCCGCAATCCATTATTGATCCGCAATTGCCCCAAGAAGCAGTATCCAAGCAGACTTGGCGCATCTATATCGTCTCGGGGGCCACCGCTAGCACCTACAATTTTGCGGAAGCTGTTTATTACGCATTGCAGAAAGCGAAGGTGTAGGGATGCCTTCTTGCGCACATAATACGAAACGTGAAACCCCCAATTTAGCAGAATCGTTCCTACTCATGGGTACTACGGTGACCATCCGCGTCGTCGGGGATGCGCCAGATTTGCGGATGCAGGAGAGTATCCAGCGGGCAATTGGAGCGATGCATGCCGTAGAGCGTGCCTGTAGCAGGTTTGACGAGGATAGTGCGCTACGCGAATTGTGTCGACATCCTGGACAACTCACGCCAGTCCCTCCGGTATTGTTTCACGCCTTGCGCATCGCATGCGAGGTCAGTCACCTTACGGCGGGCGTGTTCGATCCGACAGTGGGACGAATTTTAGAACTTCAAGGCTTTAATCGGCACTATTTGACCGGAGAGGAAATATCGTCCGGTGTTCCCTCGAACATCCCCACGAGTTACCGGGACATCATCCTGGTGCAAGATAATCTCTCGGTGCGCCTTGACAAGCCGATGATGCTCGATCTGGGGGCGGTGGCTAAGGGACTTGCCATAGATCTGGCCGCTAAAGAATTGGGTGAATGGGATGGATTTGCCATCGATGCGGGCGGTGATGTGTATGTGCATGGGGTCGACCCCATGGGCGAAGTCTGGACCGTCGGTGTTGAAGACCCCCATCATGCAGAGGAGCCCATCGCGCTATTGCGCGCGGGGGACATGGCGGTTTGCACTTCGGGAAGCGCCAAGCGCAGAAGTCCGCTTGATCCAGACATCCACCATCTATGGAATCCAGCGGAAAATCGACCTGCGAGGGGATTGGCCAGCTGTACCGTGGTGGCGCCCATTGCGGTTCTTGCGGACGTTAGCGCGACAGCAGCTTTTTTGCTGGGACCGGACCGTGCGATCCCATTTATTGAGGATATTGGTTTAGTCGCTTTGTGTGTTAAGGAAAACGGCCAAATTTTACAGACCCACACAATGAAGGAGTACCTAACATGAATTTTTTGTGGTCGCAAAAATGGTCGAGGCATCCCTTGCGGCGTTTTCTTAGAACACCTAAAGGATATGTGCTGGGGGCGCTGGTGTCGCTGACCTTGCTCGCGGGCCTATTCCCGCAAGGCCCCATCGGTCTTCTTCACGCCGTGGGGGCCGAGGCAACCGCATTAGCAGTCGATGCCGGGGTATCGTTAGGGTTGCGGCGCGCTGTGGTGTTTTCTACAGGAGGTCTCATTACGGGGCTAATCGTAGCCGATGTGTTGAGTGGGCTCACCCCAATTTATATTGTGTGTCTCATCACGGCGTTGGCGGTTGGTTCTAAACATCTCTTGAAGCGGGGCCGTAAACCGATTTTTAACCCAGCGGCGGTGGGTTTGCTTATTGCTATTTTAGTGTTCCCTACTGGGCAAAGCTGGTGGGCGAGCCTGGCTCTTCTTCCTGTCTGGTATTTGCCTATTTTAGTGTCGGTAGGAATTTTTGTGGCAGTGCGTGTCAAAAAGTACCCGCAAGTGCTTGCATTTCTGGGAGCGTACTTTGGATTATTGTTGGTGATGGCTATTTTCCACCTAGGATTGCCGTCTGACACACCAGCAGATGCGTTGCGGATCCCATTTGTCAACTCAGCGCTGTTTTTGGCATTTTTTATGCTCACTGACCCGCCCACCACACCTGTCACCAATCGTGGGCAAATTCAGTTCGGGCTCATTGTGGCCGCAGTCTCGGTCATATTGTTCGCCGTGTTTGGGGGACTTGCCTATCTCCTGATCGGCCTGCTCGTGGGGAATCTGTGGACGGCCTGGCGGGCATGGGCTACAAAACCGCTTCGCCATTCGGTTCGGCGATGGTCTAACCCCAGGCAGGTCTCCGGAAGAGGATCCTAATTGCCGACCGGGTTAAAGCAAGCGCAGGCTCACCACCACATCCGTTCCCACTCCGGGAACGCTGCGAATGGTCAACCTGCCGTGATGGGCTTCAACAATTTTCTTGGCGATAGCCAGGCCCAGTCCCGTCGATACGCCGCCTATAGGTGAATTGCCACCGTGTACGAACCGACCAGTGGCCTTGGGCACCAGCGCGGTTGGCATGCCTTGACCAGTATCCTCTAGATGAATTTCGGCATGACTGCCACGGAGGACAACTTTCAGCGTCACAGTTCCGTTCTTGGTATGCTTATGCGCATTGTCCAAAAAAATCAGCAACAGTTGGCGCAATCTGAGGGCGTCACCTAGCACCACGGCGTCGGGAGGGATGACAACATTAAGCGTCAGACCAGACTCTTCAAGCACTGGCCGGTAGATTGTATCGACGGTTTCACCAAGTGCTAAAAGAGACACGGGTTCGAGATTTAATGCGCCATCGCCCTCATCCAAATAACTCATGTCTAAAAGAGCACTTACCAGCTGCGACATGCGGTGAGCCTCGTTGTAAACCGCTTCGACCCAAGAAAGGTGGGCTCCAATCGGATCATTGGCGTGGCGGATTAGAAGTTCTGCATGGGTGGTCATGGCGGCTAACGGGGTTCGCAGTTCGTGGGATACGTCGGACAAAAACTCCTGCTCTCGTCTCCGCATAGCTAAAATCGGCTTTAGCGTCCAAAGACCCATTACAAAGCCTCCGATCAACGAAAGGACCAGGCCGATGACACCTCCCCAGACTAGCAATGAGAGCAAACGACCTAGGCGGGATTGATCGTCTTGGATATTCTCCAAAAGCTGCACCACAACGTTTTTATTGAGAGGCCACTGCATGACGCGATAGGGGATTCCCATGATTTCTAAAGAATAATACGAAGTAGCCTCTAAGTTGTGATTCAACAGCACTTGCCGCAGATAGGGAACCGTTTGCGCCGGGAAAGGCTGGTATGTAGCGGTTACCTGATAGCTGCGCGACGTCCACATAAGATAATGCACATCCGAATTTGCCCCGGCCGGATCATGTTCGAGCGGTAGCGTGTGCGGACACTGTAAGCAAGGGTGTTGGGGAAACTGATTCGACAACTGTTGAAGCTGGCGATCGACCAGGTTGATGGATTGACGGTGTTCCATGCCATATACAAAACCCGCCAAAATGACCCAGATGATGGCAAGCAAGGCCATGTTAATTAACGCTAGGCGAATGCGTTGGCGAATAATCCCATGCTCTTCTCGCAAGCGTTTCTCTAACCATGGCGTGCTCATCGGGGGACATCCAGACGATAACCCAGTCCGCGCACGGCCACGATGTCCGGCCCGCCAGCGGCGATTAACCGCTTGCGTAGCTTTGAGACATGCACTTCCAAGGCGTTGTCCAATATGTCGGAGCCATCCCCCCATAAACGGTCCATGAGCTGATGCCGGGTCAAAACCATTTCCGGATAGCGCATAAACAGCTCGACCAGGATTGCCTCCTTAGGGGATAGCCGCAACGTCTCTTGACCAATGGTTAACTCGCGGGTTGAGAATCGATAGGTCAGATTGGCGAATTCCAAGCAGTCTACCTCTTGAAACTGTGGGCTGGTACGACGGAGCTGTGCACGAATGCGCGCGAAGAGTTCAGTGGACGCGAAAGGCTTGACCAAATAGTCGTCGGCTCCGGCATCGAGTCCTCTGACCCGATCATCGATTCGGTCTTTGGCAGTGACCATGATGATAGGGGTGAGGATCTTATGGCGGCGCAGCACGGACGCCATCTCATATCCATTAAGCCCCGGCACCATCACGTCTAGTAAGATAAGATCATAAGAGCCAGTCAAAGCCTGGTGTAGAGCATCTTCTCCGTTAGAACAGACCATGGTTTCATATTGCTCGGCTCCCAACATGTCGCGCATGGCTTTTTGTAGTGGCTCATCGTCTTCGACCAATAAAATTCTCGGCATACACGGCTCCTTCATTCATGGCTCTAATGAGCTCGAAAATGATTATGGGGGTTTTATCATTATGATAGCTTATCCGTTGCCTCTTGATAAAATCATGGGTCAAGGTTATTTGCCGATTGCGCCCAGATTTCGATGAAATGCAGGGATTCTCTTATTGATCTCACGTTAGGCAGTTTGCCAAGGTTGTAACTGCGTCAATAATTGCTGAGACACTATCAGATTCTATTGTAGAGTCCGTGCATGTGAAGGGC
>JAJYHT010000046.1 GCA_021784595.1 Bacillota bacterium
GGGGGTGGCCAATATTCAACGCGCCGTGAATTATTTGCATCGACATCCGCAACAGGTCGCACGCATACTCTTCCCATAATTCCCTGCGGAATCCATGCGATATTTTTCCCGGTCGTAAACGACCGGTTAACTTCCATTTGGGACGCTAGGTGGCCGTTCTCAGCTGACCTCGTTGCGGTTTCGTTCAAGAGCCCGACTCCCGAAAATCACGACTTTGTGTAGTGCTTCTTTTCTTAAGCCCGTGAGGAGCTCTTGCGGATCCGACGCGGCGATCCACGTCGCCTCAGGGGGGGTACCCCGGGATTCCTGGGGCGGTAAGGGCAACCAAATGACGCCATGCTCTTCCATCTGTTGCAGGGCTTTGCGACACGTCGCGAGCTCCGGTTGGCCATTGGCCATGGTCCAATTCAAGGCCGTACAGACGGCGCGGGCAATGGCACTTTGCGTGGTACATCAGGGATCATCGGTGATGCGGCGAATGGTTTGAATCTCGGCCTCGGTGAACGATCGTCCGCCGTACCAGAACGGCGTCCCCCGGGGTTGCGCTGTATGTAGTCCAGGACGTTAGCATACCGCGGGATTCACGGGGCGTCTAAGGTGGTCAATGGCGTTCTCGTAGTCTGCCCGCCGTTTTTCAGGGCGTATCAGGGGCTAACGCAGCGACTCGCAGAATTACGAGTGATACCGGTAGGAGATGATGCAAAAATCGTCCCTCTAGAAGAGCAACACGCAATGCATTTTGGCATGGGTTGGTCAAAAACGGCTACCATCTTAACCCCGGTCATCGGCTAAGGCTGTTGGCATGACATCGCGGCAAAATGCCCACACGCCCCGTTGCGGGCGGAGTGTGTGGCCGTGACGCGATGACAATGAGATTCGTGAAAAGGCAGGTTCTCGGTGGAATATTCGGCATCCTAGAACTGCTGAAGCCAGCGCTGGCTCGCCAGGCGCTCCGACGGTCAAAACTGCCGACGAACCCGGGGGTTATGCTAGTGTCGGAACGCTTACCTCAAGGCAAGGGGAGGTGGCCTCCCCTTAGAATAGCGGCTGTTGGCGTGGGTGTCGTATACGGGCGACCTCCGGTTGCCCATAGGCACCGCGGGCTACGAACACAACGAACCGCTTGGATCGGACATCGACCAGACAACGTTTGACGGGAAGCACCGTTCCCTGAACGGATACAACGGGGTATGGGAGGTCATCAAACCCTTGGAATGGCTCAAGCTTTCGTATGATGGCCCCTACGACTTCGTCCCGGATGGGCGGGGCAGGCGGCTCCAATGACAATCGCCATTGGTCGTGGCGGCGCAGGTCCTTTAAAGCAATCTCCCGAAACGTCACGCGACCGCCCACATCATTCGCCCTTGGCGAGCTCGTGGTGGAATATCTTTAGTACTTCGCTGGCCTCATATGTGGGCCCACAATACTCCTGTGCGGCCTCAAGAGCCATGGCCATCTCGTCGGGGTCGTCCAGTTCCATGACCCCGGGTACCCGAATGACTAAAAAGCGGTGGCCGTCCGCTTCCACCAACGCTTCCCCTCCGGCCGTGGCGCTCCGGAGCTTGTTGGCTAGGTCCGAATCTCGTACGACTTTTGTTGCCATCCAAGTACCTCCTCTTTACTATTTCAATTATACCAGGTCGTTCCTTAAAAGGTTTCGCCTCGCGCGCATCCAGATTCCCTGGACCGCAACGGTGCCGCGCTATGAACGAAACCGACCGGGCTATATTATGGAAACATGAGCATCGATGGGGACCGTTTATTTTTTGATAGTCCGGTTATGGGTATCTCATCCGTCACCACGGCGTCACCACGAAGCGATGGAACGGGTAGTTTGGGATCGACAGGGTAGACCCCCTAACCGTGAATTCGTTGATGGACAACGACTGCAGGGCATTCGAGCGACACCCTAGACACCTGAGTGCGGGCCTTCTAATCCCGGCGTCGCAGGTTCGAATCCTGCCGGGGACACCATCGTTAAGCCCTTCCACCGCAAGCGATTGCGGGTTTTTCATTTTTGTTCTCCGTCCATTGATCCGCCACGGCGTCACCCAGAGCCGATGGATGCGGTTCGGTAGGAGAGACGCGATAGACGGTCCGTCGGGGGAGAGCCGTGATAGCTCCTGATTCCAGACTAGCGTAGCGACGTCATGGACGGCTGCACGCGGGATTTTCGGTCCCGATGCAGCGACAGTGAGCACCCTTTTGCATGAACCCGATGGGCTCATTTCTTCACTCCTTGAGGTGCCGAATCATGTACATTGGGGCCGGTTAGTTAACAAGGGGCAAGGACAATGCGTCTCAAACTCAGACACCCACCGACCTTCTTCGCGGATAATCCGAACAGCCCCGGTCTAGTAATTCAACCACCACTGGGATCGACGTTTTCCTACTTTTGACACATTAATTAAACAGTTGGAATAATGACAATCATGTATTTGCGGGGGGATTAGAATAATGGGAGCAGTACGGGGTTTTGACCTTAATATACAGAAAGTACTGGAACACTGGGCGGTTCCCCACGGCATACGTGAAGTGATTGCGAACGCGCTGGATGAATCTTCGCTCACTGGTACTCCCGACCCAGTTATTTTCAAGGACGATAAAGGCTGTTGGCATATCAGAGATTATGGCAGAGGACTTCAGTACGCCCATTTCACCCAAAACGAAAACGCCGAAAAACTAAAAAACCCCTCCAAAGTCATCGGGAAATTCGGCGTCGGACTCAAGGATGCTCTGGCAACATTTGACCGCCATAGGGTGCAAGTTCTCATCGAGTCGACGTATGGGGACATCACAATCGAAAAACAGTCAAAGCATGGTTTTGATGACGTGGTAACGCTCCATGCGATTATTAACGCCCCAAGCAACCCAACTATAGAGGGTACGGACTTTGTGATTACCGGAATTACGGATGAAGATATTGAAAAAGCCAAGGAGAACTTTCTGACCTATTCAAATGAAACCCTTCTGGAGACCACAAGGTATGGTTCGGTAATTAAAAAGTCGGCTAAGAAGAAGGCTCGAATATAGGTCAATGGGCTCTTCGTTGCGGAGGAGGAAAACTTCTTATTTTCATACAACATTACCTCACCAACCAAACTGTTACTTAAAGCGTTTAATCGCGAGAGGACTAACGTCGGCAGAGGGGCATACTTCGGAACGCATCAAGTCTATACTGTTGGAGTGTGCAGGGAAGGGTGTTGCTGAACTTCTCGTTGACGACCTTAAGAATCTGCAGACCGGAACATCTCACGATGAGATCCAATGGCTTGATGTTCAGCTTCATGCGTGCCAGATTTTAAACGCACAGGAAAAGGTGATGTTTGTCACATCTTATGACCTCATGGAGGCTGGCAAGTTCATTACATATGCCCAAGAAGATGGTTACCGCGTCGTTGTAATCCCTGAAAACTTGGCAGGGAAACTTCCTACTGTGGCCGACAAGTCCGGCAACGAAATGGTGAACCTAGAGTATTACAAAGGTGAGTGGAACAATGCCTTCCCGTTTGCGTTTGTTCCACCGAGCAAATTGACGTCTAGCGAGAGAAAGGTCTTCGAAAAAACTCACACGATTCTTGACTGGTTCCCTAAGACCAAGAAGGTTGTCAACGCGGTATTGATTTCAGAAACAATGAAACTAAACTGGAACGGTTCGGATGCAGCAGGGTTGTGGGAGGAGGCTGCATCACGCCTCATCATTAGACGAGACCAACTGCAAAAGGTGGAGTCTTACGCGGGGACGTTGATTCATGAGATTACGCACGCCATTACGGGTACTGACGATGAGACGATGGAGTTCGAAAATCAACTTACGGATAACTTAGGGAAACTGGCGGCCATGGTGCTGGGGAACAGGAAGTCTTGGTTTGGTCAGTAGAACTACGGATTTTACCACTAACTCGAATATTACCTTACTTGCGGGCTGAGGATAGCAATTGTCGATCAGTAGATGCCCTCGCTCTTGACCTAAAGCGGGCGTCAGTGCATTTGCCAACGGAGAGAGGCGAAGTAGTGTGGACGGCGAATTGAAGAGTGGCTGTGATATCGTTACCCACAGGATAGCACGCCGCAGGGACGAGTCAGATTCGTGGAGGTCGTGGCCATGAATGAGATCGGAACCCCTAACCGGAATTGTCGCGGATACTGTGTTGACTGTTGACCTTCACGAACGTGATTTGTGACCAGAATGATCAGAATGCCATCTGGTTTTACTTCACGATGGATCCCCCGTACCTCATCCCACCACCAGCGTGCAAAGGCTCGAAGCCTATTTTTGGCGCATCACGGTAACGGATGATGTGGGGGCGAACCATGAAGAGCCGGGCGCGGCCACAGGTACCGTCGACGGGGATCATACGGCGAGTGTGCGAGGCCGGCGTCAGCCACCCCCTTAGGGCGACGACGGACATCAATAATCCGCCCGTTCCGAAGGATGGCACCGCGTCCACTTGTTTGACATTGCTACGAATTTCACGTGTCCGTGGACTTGACACAAGGCCATCTTCCTAACGAGCAACGTCATGGAGGACGCACGGGGGCGAGAGTTCCGCAGGGTGACACTGAAGATGTCGAACGGTTGTGTTCGGCCGTCCCAGCGCCGGGATGCTATACTACGATCAAGTGGAGGTGGCTTTCATGGCGGTCGAACGCGAAGAGATTCAACGCCTCATCGAAACGATTCCCCCTGAACGCTTGCCCATGCTCGACCGTATCGTACGCTGGCTAGCCAGTGAGGGCGGTGGGCGAGAACTGATTTGGGATCCAGACGAAGTCGCCTTGATCCGCGACATCGCTGCGCAGGGAAACAACGAGCGGTTTTTCGGCGCCGACGAGGCCGACCGCTACCTCAGGTATTTGGCCGGCCACGATGAGACGACGCCGGAACGCTGATGTCGCGCATCCGATTTGCTCGGCGTGCTCTGCAGGATTTGTGGGACTACGACCGCTGGCGCGGGCACCCCAATCAGGGGTGGGATCCGGTCGCCATCGCGTTGCGCCGGACGATCAGCGTCTATCTCGAACGCTTTCCAACGTACGATGATTTGCCCTTTCGCGCCCTTACGATCTGGGATGAGCCAAATGGACGCCTGATGGACATCGAGCTGAAGCGGGGCTCATCGCCTTTCGCGGAAAAAAGTTCCGTGTGTACGTGGGACCAGGCGTGGATCCTGCGGAGCTTTTAGGTTGGCGTATTCGTCATCCCCGACAACGTCCCATTGAAGAGTAGTCCGGGAGGGCTCGATGTGTGGGCCGCGGGGTCCCCTCGGCGTTGTTCATCACCGGGAAAGAATGCCCCTGGCAGCCTTACCGTCCATGTGGCGGTCCGGGACAGACCAACCTCGCTGCCATTCTTAACATAGACGGTCGCAGCCGTCCATGGTTCGTGTGCGACAGATGGGCATGTCGCTGTTATCGCACGATCCCGGGAACCGGCATCGTGCGATAGTTCTTAGGATCAATAGCCGGGTAATGGGGGCGTTAGTGCTTCACCGCACGGTTCGAGCGGGCTAAATTCAGTGGCCGCATATCAATATGCAAAAAAATCGGCGTTGAGCGGACCTTTCGGTGACCGGTGCCCGGGCTTCATGGAGCGGATCGTCATTATGGTGGACCCACCATGACGCACGTTGTGGGGGTGAGAGGGATCGAATCCGTCACCACGGCGTCACCACGAAGCCATGGAATGGGTATTTCGAGAGCGACAGCGTAGACACACGCAACCCCGAATTCGTTGATGGACAAGGACTTCGGGGCATCCGAGCGACACCCTAGACACCTGAGTGCGGTTCTTCTAATCCCGGCGTCGCAGGTTCGAATCCTGCCGGGGACACCATGAAAGCCTTACCCGGCAAGCGATTGTGGGTTTTTGTGTTGGTGTTCCGTCCCACCATCCACCACGGCGTCACCCAGAGTCGATGGATGCAATTTGTTCGGATAGGCACGGTAGACAGGCCGTTGGGTGATAGGGTCTGTCCCAAAAGGTACTCAAGCGATCACTCAGTGCCATAAAACACTATTTTTTAATGGGGTAAGTGGAGAGAAAGATCCAAATGTGTCCCTAATTTCAGGGGAGAAATGGAGCAAAATTTTGCTCAGCCCCAACGCCGCGTCGAGCATCTTCACCCCATTGTCTCGTCCGCCCCGTAGGTCCGTTGGAGGCGACTGGTGATAATGTAGCGACTGTGATCATCCAAGACCGTATGCAGATACGTATCCCCAACCTTCGATGTACCAATACGTGTATGGGCCGTAATCAGAAACTTGTATCCGTCGACCACAAGAGGACTCGGCAGTGGATACTACTAAGCGGCTGACGTGGAGACCGCCGTCTTTTCGCATTATCTCCATTCGCACGTCAAGGATCTGCTTTCCCGAGATTTTCGATAACAAAAAGCTAAAATCAACGTACATCCACTCACTCCTGTCGGATTCGTCCTTAACTCATGTATGGGCAATCAGACGCAGGTTGCCCGCGTACACTAGGTCCATGGGATTGGTTTCGGGCTCAGGGTACTTCAACTGTTGTGTTTTGCAAGCGGTCGCCATCACGGCACCATAACTTGTTTTCATGCGCGAAAACAATGAGGCGTTGACCACTTCGGCTAACTTTCCAAAGTCAGCCTCCCCAATTATTCGGTATAGCCCCATGTCGAACTTGGCACTGGCGTAATATTCCAGAGGAAGCTGTAGAACGCCGGCGGGTCGCAGTTCCACCAAGCTAAAGTTCTCGTCAACTATCCCGCAATTGCTCCCTGGACCGCGAAATAGTTGAGCAACCATGACCGAGACGACATCATCCAGGATCATCTGTTCATATTGTGCAATCTTGCCTGTCTGTGCCGCATGGCGCCAGAAAGGAATCGCGGTCTCATCGCCAGCCCCTCGAACCAGCCATTCTTGCCCGATAATCTCCCCGGTGCCCAGGGCGATTCCTTCCGTTACGTAACCTGACAAGTCCCCCCGATGTGACAGTTATGAAATATTTCGTCGCGAGTATGCGGGTCAAAAACTATCCGGTTCTGGGCGAGACCCATCGCTTGAAGGAAGCCTTCTTTGGGTTCTATGATTGCGCCAGTGCCGCAGGCGAATGTGCAAGGTTATTTGCAAACGCTGGAATCGGGTCAGTAATTGGCATCCCATTGGGATCTCTGAAGATCCTGAAATCCTCAAAACCTGCGCTGGGAGGTGTTCGCCTTCGCACTAGAGTCGGTCCCCTTGACGGTACTCCCTAAGTGCCGTACAATGCTGTACATCAATAAGTGTTGACCTTCGGGGCGTGGTGAGGAACTATAAAGTTCCAATTCCCGACCGGCGGTGATCTCTAACGAGAAGCCCGCGAGCCCGCACAGGGCAGGAGTCCGGTGAGAATCCGGCGCCGACAGTACAGTCTGGATGAGAGAAGGTATGGTAGAGGCCTTTTATTGGTCTGTGCTTCTCTCGTTATCCCCGGAAAGGGGATTTTTTCATTGTCAAAACCTATGGCACGTGCGTTGCAACTCGCACGACGGGGACAGTTCTCCACATCCCCCAATCCTATGGTGGGCGCTGTGGTAGTGGATTCGAGCGGCACCATCGTCGGTGAAGGCTACCATCGCAAGGCAGGAGGACCGCACGCCGAAGTCTATGCCTTGCGCCAAGCTGGTTCAAAGGCCAACGGAGCCACTCTCTATGTGACTTTGGAGCCGTGCAACCATTATGGGCGCACCCCGCCATGCACGGAGTCGATTATCCAATCCGGCATCAAAGCTGTTCATATTGCCACGCTGGACCCTAATCCTCATGTGAGGGGCGGTGGGGTAGATCGTCTAGAGTCTGAGGGCATTCAGGTATACGTAGGCGAAAACCAAGTCGAAGCCGAAGCCCTCAATCGCCCTTTTATGACCTGGAGCAAGCTCGCTCGCCCACTAGTGACACTGAAGGCGGCCATGAGCCTTGATGGAAAAATTGCAGGATGGCAACCCACCTCCCGTTATCTTTCCAGTCCGCAGTCGTTATCGTTCGGACATGACCTGCGGAGAAGCCATGATGCCGTTTTGATAGGTATTAACACCTTGCTGACAGACGATCCGACTTTGACTTATCGAGGTCGGGGTGCAGGCAGAGACCCTATTCGGGTCGTCATCGACAGTCGCGGGCGCGCGCCTGCGGATGCTCGGATATTTCATAGCGGCTCCATGGCGCCCACTCTGGTCTACACTACAGATGCCGCACCCGTCGAGTGGGAGCGCGAAGTTTTTTCAGCAGGCGGTGAAGTCGTGCGCGTCAACGCCACACCCCATCTTCACGTCGATCTAAAAGCCGTCTTGCACGATTTGGCTACCCGGCATGTGCTTTCCGTTTTGGTAGAAGGTGGGGCAATCATACACGGAACGTTTTTGTCTCTAGGACTGGCAGATCGGTGGATTAGCCTGGTGAGCCCTCTGCTTATTGGAGCCGGCGGGTTTCCTGCTGTCTTAGGGTCGCACTTTTCCCCTAGTATTCCTGGCCAAATCACCAAGATTAAACGTCTGGGACCAGATCTCATGATAGAGACCATGCTTTTGTCATCCACCGCCATCTCGCAGAAAGGATAACGTTGCCGATGTTTACTGGACTTATCGAAGCTACTGGAACACTCATTAAAGAAGCTGCCGATACCGACGGCGTCTCCAAACGTCTTACAGTGCAAGCGCCCTTCTGCCGTGAATTGACATTGGGGGAATCGGTCTCGGTCAATGGCGTATGTCTTACGGTGGTAGAGATAACCGATCCGACCTTCGCGGTCCAAGTCAGTCCTACGACCTTAAGTTTAACCACATTGGGCACCATCTCGACCGGCACTCTTCTCAATCTGGAACGGTCGGTCACGCCAGCCACCCGCTTGGGCGGCCATTGGGTTCTGGGACATGTCGATGCCACTGGCGAAATTTTTTCGATAAAGTCGGAGGGAGATGCACATCATGTCTTCATCCAATACCCTTCGCAATACGATGAGTTAGTCCTTCCCTTAGGATCAGTCACCGTGGACGGGGTGAGTTTAACTGTCGTCGAGTCCAAAAAACGGGAATTCAGCGTCACACTCATCCCCCACACACAGTCCATGACTACGTTGGGATTACTAGAGACTGGCCAATCGGTCAACTTGGAATTTGATGTCTTAGGCAAATACGTAAAGCACCTACTGACCCGAGAGGGAGGAACATCATGGCCACCGAAGAATTAGATGTGATAAAACCTGACCAACGCCCCTTCAATACCGTGGGGGAAGCCATCGAGGCGTTGAAACTAGGTGAAATGGTCATCGTCGTCGATGATGAGGACCGCGAAAATGAAGGTGATTTGATTATTGCGGCCGATAAGATTACCCCCGATGCAATTAACTTTATGGCTCAATGGGGACGCGGCCTGATTTGCGTACCTATGATAGCCCCTCGTCTCGATGCATTGCACCTGCCGCCCATGGTCGAGGTGTCCCAAGATTCGATGCACACCGCTTTTTCGGTATCGGTCGATGCGCGCCATGGTGTAACCACCGGCATCTCTGCCCATGATCGCGCATTAACCGTAAAGGCCTTGGTGGATCCGGCCACCCATCCCGAGGATCTGGTCCGGCCGGGTCATATTTTCCCACTCCGAGCCAAAGAAGGTGGCGTTCTGCGGCGCCCAGGCCATACAGAGGCTGGGGTTGATTTAGCCCGACTCGCAGGCTTTTCTCCAGCAGCCGTAATCTGCGAAATTTTGAAACCAGACGGGACCATGGCCCGCTTGCCCGAGTTGGTAAAGTTTAGCGAACAATTTGCATTGAAAATGATAACGATTGCCGATATTATCAGTTATCGCAGGAAACAGGACGCGCTTTTCACTCGCGATGGGTCGGCGCAATTGCCAACTCGCTATGGAACTTTCGAAGCTATTGCATTTACAGAAAAGCTGACAGGGGATACCCATCTCGCAATGGTTATGGGCGATGTCAGCGACGGCACGCCAGTCCTTGTGCGAGTGCATTCGGAGTGTTTAACCGGCGATGTCTTTGGGTCCAAGCGCTGCGATTGCGGCGAACAGTTGGATATGGCCTTAAAGCAAATTGCCGCCGACCAACGCGGTGTCTTACTATACATGCGACAGGAAGGTCGGGGCATCGGACTAGCTAATAAGGTCAAGGCATATGCCTTGCAAGAGGCAGGCTATGATACGGTGTCAGCAAACCGCGCCTTGGGATTTCCGCCCGATGCGCGTGATTACGGCGTTGGAGCACAAATCCTATCAAGCCTTGGGATTTCCCAGATTCGCCTCTTAACCAATAACCCGAAAAAATATCATGCTCTGGAAGGATATGGGCTGGAAATTGTCGAAAGAGTGCCCATCCGTACCGTACCGCAACCGGAGAATGCATTTTATCTGGAAACCAAAAAACAGCAAATGGGTCATTGGATGGACTAAGCGGCGAACGCCCCATCTGCGAGATTTACTAGGATAAAAAATTGTTTTTCAAGGGAGATAGAGGCGTTTTATGGCGGAATATCAAGGGTTTTTCCAAATGCATACGGGACAGCGGTGGGCCATTGTGGTCAGCCGCTTTAACCAGCGAATAACAGACCGACTGCTCGACGGCGCCGTCGACGCTTTGTTGCGCCACGGGGCAGCAAAAGATTCCATCGACATTTACTGGGTTCCTGGCGCTTTTGAAATTCCCGGATTAGCAACCCGCTTAAGCACCAAACCCTATGCCGCGATTATAACCCTGGGCGCGGTCGTGCGCGGTGAAACGCCGCATTTTGACTTCGTTGCTTCCAATACCGCATCAGGCATCGCTCGGTTGGCCGAAAACAGTCCCATGCCCATCATCTTTGGGGTGCTCACCACCGACACCATGGCCCAAGCTGAAGACCGGTCGGACGGAAAGGCTGGCAATAAAGGCGCGGAGGCAGCGCTAGCAGCCATTGAAATGGCTGATCTGCTGCGACAGATCAGTCACTAGCGGTTTGGCCGCCAGCATGGCAAACCAACCTCGTGGCAGGTCTAGGCTCATACGAAGGACCTGTCAGGAGGATTTCTCAGGTGGCGAATCTCCACGTCGCTCCCCAATCCCTTAATGAGGTATTGGGGCATATCCTCCATCCGCTAATCGCACGCTGACTTCGCCTGCCGTCACCCGGTGGGTGTGCCCGCCCTCAGTGTCTAATATCAAATGTCCGTATCTGTCAACATCTTTAACACGGCCTTGCATCAGTGCCACGTCGTTTTGCCATATTTGTACAAAAGCGCCTGGCAAAACATGAAACACCCGCCAATTCGCTAAAATTTCGGCATTCCTAGCTTGTTGCCATATCCCTATCCAATACGCCAATCGCCTCAAAAACTGATCCAAAAGCACCGTTCGATCTACCCTCAGGGGCTCGGTTGCTTGGTCCAAGGTAGTCGCGGTGGGAACCGCGTTGCCAAAACTTCCATGAACATTGACGCCTACCCCAACAATAGCGTGGGGTCGAGGCGTTTTAGAGGCCTCAACCAATATTCCGGCATACTTTTTGCCCATGATCACTCCGTCATTAGGCCATTTAATGCCGGGTTTAATGCCGGTCACAGCGCTAACCGTTTCCGACAGCGCCACCGCTGCGGCAAAACCCAACAATGGGTCCATTGCCCGTTGAGGCTGAACCAGCACCGATACGTAGAGACCGCTTCCCTTGGGTGATATCCATTGGCGCCCAAGCCTCCCGCGTCCTTCGGTCTGTTGTTCCGCCACCACTGCCATGCCGTCTTCGGCGTCTCCCCGCGCCCATAAGCGCCGGAGTTCTGAATTGGTGGAATCAAGCGAATCCGCCGCGACTAAAGAATCAGTCAATCTCGAAGCGGCCGCTATGAAGTCGGCATCTTTCGCACTGCCGTCATTAGACCAGAGCCTGACGCTCTGATCCTGAACCTGTCGCCACAATGATTCTATGCTCTGTCCAGCTGGCAGGGTCAAAGCCGGATCAATACGATAAAGCGGTTCCAGCACAAAACGCCGGGACCCGAGACGGGGATGCGGAATGGTTAAAGTTGAAGAAGAAAACATTTGCCTTTCGTATAGCACAATGTCGATGTCAAGAGTTCGCGGCCCATCCTGAATGATGCGTTGCCGACCAGCCTCCTGCTCGATGACCTGGCATCGTCGTAAAAGCTCAAAGGGTGTCCATGCCGTCTCCAATACAATCACCTGATTAAGATAGTCGGCCTGAGGCGGGCCACCCATCGGCGCCGTCTCATATATGGGAGATATGGCAAGAATAAGGTTATCTCGGCTTAAGGCGCGAATCGCTTGCCGAAGATATTGCGCCCTATTGCCGAGATTGGATCCTAGGGCTAAATATGTTTTAGCCACGACGTTCGATCTCCACTTGGACCGGACCGGAGGGCATTTTCAGTGGCGGCGCCATTTTCCGAACGGTAACCCGAACCGCGGGCACAGCGTATCGGGTCAGTATTTGTTGAGCGATCTCCTCAGCCAAACTTTCCA
Organism: Bacillota bacterium; assembly: GCA_021784595.1. Classification (GTDB taxonomy): domain Bacteria; phylum Bacillota; class Sulfobacillia; order Sulfobacillales; family Sulfobacillaceae; genus Sulfobacillus_C. The sequence continues at coordinate 12,482 of JAJYHT010000046.1, forward strand.
GCAAGTTGTGGCTGGGTCCATCCATTATCGACGCCACGAGGTCGGTAACCTCTGCATAATTCACCGTGTCCTTCAATCGATCAGAAGCGCCCGCCTTCTGCAACGGCAATTCCAGAGCAATATCCACCCGAAATTCTTGCGCGATAGTCCTTTCGTGTGGCAAAGCTCCATGGCACGCCTGAAAAGTTAAATCTTGAACACGAATTTTATCGGTCATGGCGCCACCACCGATCAGCCGCCAAGACTGCTTGACGCACACCAAGCACGTCATGCACCCGCACCACATCCATCCCAAATCCCACAGCGATGCTGGCAACGCCTGCGGTCGCCCAATCTCGATCTTTTTCTGACCTGCCCGTCACGACCCCTAAAAATCTCTTCCGGCTGGGGCCCAAAAGCAGTCCCGATCCAATCCCGACAAACTTTCCCATATTTTGCAGCACCGTCCAATTATCCTCTACGCCGTACGCAAACCCTAGCCCTGGGTCTACCAGAATGCGGTCAGTAACAAGCTTTTCACTCTGGGCCCGAGCAACTTGGGACCGCAACGTCGTCGCCATTTCCTCCACATCGACCTTCCCTGGGGCAAAAGCGGCAGACCGATTATACATTAATATATATCCCGCTTGGCTGGCAGCCACGGTTGCCATCATTTGAGGATCGGCCATCCCACCTTGAATGTCATTGATCACATCCGCGCCCTCGGCAACAGCCCTGGCAGCAATTCCAGCTTTTTGGGTGTCAATGGAAATCGGCATCTCGGGCCAACGATGTTTCAATTCCCGAATAACGGGCGCGAGGCGTGCCCATTCTTCCTCCATCGCCACTGGCGTGTGCCCAGGCCGCGTTGACTCGCCGCCAATGTCGATCATATCTGCACCCGATTCAATCAAATGCTCGGCCCGCATCAAGGCCTGACCCAAGTCGTTATATTGGCCGCCGTCGGAAAACGAATCAGGAGTCACATTAAGGATTCCCATAATATAAGTTTTCTGGCCTAAAAGCCACGACTTCCCGTTGAAATGAAATCTACGCTGGTTCACCATACCGCTCCTTCATCACTCTTAACGCTTCATTTTAGGAAGCCCCATGGCAGGCGTCAAGCGAAAGGAGAGCATGCCTCGCGGAATTGTTCAACGTGAATCGGAAGGCGGACCGGTCCTGGCGGATCAGTATGGCTGCGCCGCGCTGGTTGGCTTAGGACAGTTTGACGTCCACCGGTGCGGGCGTGACTTGGGCCCGAGCTCCCGGTCGCGGAGATAAATTCACGTAGACCATGGTTCATCAGTGGCCGAGTTTGTTGACACCGTGTCGAGCGAGGATGAGTGCTCAATTGTCCGATGTACGCAGCGTCAACAGACAAAATCGGCCCCTGTTGACGAATTGCCAGGATAAGGAATGCGCTCCTAGCGCATTCCGACCGCTCTATCCGGGGAGGGACGGTGCCTTAGTGACCCATTCTCCTGTGCTGGTTCATATAGCCCCCCCATGCCGAGCAATGACCCTGGGTGTGAGTTGTCCCATGGTGCACTGGGTGGCAGTTTAGAGCATATTTAGCTGTGCGACTATTGCAAACTTCAAATAATAATGTTTGGCAAACCGATCGCGCGGTACCGCTCTTGGGCCATCAATCGAGCCCACGCGATGAAATAGCCATTAGTTGGTCGGTCACCGGGATGAGTTTTGTTCGGCATACGTCAGCCATCCGAGGCTACCACGTGTCCAGCGTTCTTAAACAGAATACCCAGCACATTACCCCATCCAATCCACCGCCACACGCGATGCGATACCAAGCTCCACTTTTCTATTCGGTAGTGCGACGGAGTGCTTTGCACCAGATATAAAGAGCCTTTTGGACTCACACGCCCATATACGGCGCTGTAGACCGGCACCGCATGCACCGCCATATCATTGAGAATGGTGCCGTGCGGCGATACCACCAGAACTCGCGCTTGATGAGGTTGATTCAAGTTAATTCCCAGATACACCCATCCCCAGCGGTTCACCCCGAGAAACTGGCTATCTTGAATGGGTTCCGGAGAAAAGACCACAATCCCCCCCGCATATTGACCGTTCCAATGATAGATATCTATTTGGCGATGAAATCTCTCGTTTGACGGAGGCTCTACATACAGTTCGCCAGCGGGGCTCACCTCAAAGTCGCGAATCAATCCCAATGGACCATGGCCTGCCAAAGGAGTCAAATCCGATCCCTCCCCTCCGGTGGCGCGTGACAACTCGCGGATAAACCGTCCCGCACGATTGTATTCATTCAACCGCATTTCGAATTGCCCATGTCCAAACCCCACAATTTGCAGCAATATTTCGCCTCTCGAGCCCACCGCCAGGTGCCAGATGGCTTGTGTCATCCCGCGGGCTTGAGGAACCTTGATCAGAAGTCTTTTCTCCCTGTTTCGAAGCATCCAAACTTCCAGTTGGCGATTGTCGGCCACAATAATGGACCCTGAACCCGTAACTGCCATATCTTCTACCATCAAAGGCGAAACTGAAATTTGCTGTGGGTGTGGTCCCGTGACGATAATTCGTCCCTTATAGCTGTCTGCCACCACAATCTCTTGGCCTAAAAGGCTAAATGCCAATGGTCCGTACCGCCGACCATCCAAACCGTGGGCGTCGCCGACATTTCCCTCATGAGTCCCGAAATTGGCCTGCCATGCCATATGAGGTTGACTGGACAAATCCCACACCGTAACCCGACGCCAGCCCCAAAGGCTCACTGCCAAAAAGGTCATGCTTAATAGAATTGCAGACCATAGCATCTGTCGCACGCTTGTCACCTCGGAATCACCATATGCTAATTCCTGCCAGGACAGACTACGATCTGTCAGAACACTCGGATAGCCTGCCCGCGGTCAATGACCCACACCCAATAATGGGTGGGCGACAGCGCTTCCTCAATTATTGGCTGATCGGGCCACATTTCCTCTACCAATCGCGTGGCATCCGCAAACCGGACGACTTCAACCATGCCGTCCCGTATTCTGACCTGGTCTACCTCTGTATCACCCCGCTCTCCCGACACCGACACATGCCATGCTGCGCTCTTTAGGCCCGCCTCATGGAAAAACGGATCGCGGGCCGCTGTCCGGACCGCTTGGTGGTAAGGACCCCCTTCCCTGTGAATAGTTCCTTCGGTGAGACTTGCTGGGTTCTCTAACCGGTTCTTTAAGCTTTCCACGAAATGATATTCTGCTGAGGATCTTTTCCACCTCTCGACAGCGGCAGAGTGTAGACGTCCCAAAGCCGTGGGATCAATGTCTACCCGTGGGTGGGATTCTATTTGTGAGATCTCTTTGGTGGGCGGCCACAACCCTCCGGGAGGTCTTATGGCATCAAGGCGATGTGGGCTCAACTGCATAAAGTCATGGGACGGCTCTCGATTCTTTGCCCACACATCGAACACGGCCATATATTCCCGTGCTCGGGTCAATGCCACATACAACAATCGCTGCTCTTCGGCCGCGTCTCGCGACGCGGTTTCCTCTACCCAATCCTCCCAGTGCGCAGATACCAAAGTCCCCACCTTCATGGCTGGCGTGCCTGATTTGGTACGTACTACAGAGCCGTGGCGGCGACTCGTGCGCGTCCAATTGGCTACCACCACCAAAGGCCATTCCAATCCTTTACTTCGATGGACAGTGGTAAAATGCACCGCATTGTCTTGCTGTATAATCGGTCCCTCTTCTTCATCAGCCCCTTCAGCCACTTTTGCCGCCAACCAACTTGCATAGTCATCAATTCCCCAAGCGCTGCCCCACCGGGCGCTAAAAACCCTCAGCTTATCTAAATTGGCCAAAGCGGCCCAATCGCGACGAGCAGTCAGGGTAACGGTCAGGCGAGTGGTCTCGATGACGTCCACCAGCAAGGCCTCAGGAGGTATTTTCCACCAATTTCGATACCAGCGATGGATGATCTTCTGCCAGTTGCCGACCTCCGTCTCCGGCTGTGCTTGACGATAATCCCAAGTCCCCGCTTTTAATTGATGTTGCATTATTTTTTCAAAGTCCAGTCCCACCCAGGGTGATCCTAAAAAGGCGATGAGGCTAATGGCATCCAGCGGATTTTGCAGCACTTTTAGCAAAGCCGCATAACCACGCACTTCATCGCGGCGAAAAAACCCTGTCCCGCTTTCTTTCGCCAGCGGAATGCCCCGGGAGGCAAACACACTGTCGAAAATATCCAATCCTGTGCGGGACGGCATAATCAGAACCATGTCACGATATTCAATGGGACGCACCGTTGCTTTGGCATTATCGTGTACTGGCCAGCCTTCCGCTATTGCCACCGCGATATACTCGGCTGCCAGCATCGCTTCATGACGACGTCTGTCCTCTGCATTTTCTGCTATGGCTCCTCCGTCCACCACCACGCGGATTCGACCATCCTCCGAACCGTGAGTTTGCAGAGGATAATAGACCGGCACGTATGGACGCAGGGGGTCCGCCTGCGCCGGGAACTTCTGCGCAAAATATTGGTTGACCGCCGAAAGGATTTGGGGGTCGCTCCGAAAGTTGTGGAAAATAGGAAGCACGGCAGCGTCGGGGCGTTGCTCCCATTGGCTTCGCACCTCAGCATACAGCTCGACATCAGCCCCTCGGAATCGGTAGATAGCTTGCTTGGGATCCCCTACTAGGAAGAGGACACCCGCACGGTCTTGCGTCAATCGCATGATAATTTCAGTTTGCACGGGATCTGTGTCTTGAAACTCATCCACCATCATTAAATCAAAGGATTGCGCAATAGCTTGCACCACCGCAGCTTGATTGCGCAACAAATCCCGCGTTCTCAACAACAGGTCGTCAAAACTCAACATGCCTAAGGAAAATCGGCGCTGCTGATAAAGGGGCAAAAACTCCCGTCGGGTCACCCGAATCAGAGAACCCATCAAGAAATCAGCCAATTGCGTCTGCCGCCTAGCAATGTCTGGCATCAGGTTCTCTTTCAGCCACGTCTTCTGGGCGGCCAGTCGCCCAGGATCCTGCCAGCCTTTTTTATTTCCTTTGGGAGCCCCCACTGGCCAACTTTGTAAGGTGCGAATCCAGTTCCAGGCATCTTCGCCGCGAGATCGGAGAAATCTCCGTAAATCTTCTATTTGTCGGCGGCCCGCATCATTGGGATCGGCCTCAGCCATCGCCGTTTGGGCCCATGCTTCCACGTCCTCCGCGATGCGGTCCAGGGCCTGGGCATACAGGGGCGCTTCATAGGACGTTTGCTCAATGTCATCCCACTGGGATATGATTCGCACCATGTCCCGAACTTGGCCCATGCCCACATTGGCCGCTAGAAAATCTTCGAGCACCACGTTAAGATCCTGGCTAGTCTGGATCCAGTGGTCGAAGACTTCGTCCCATAAACGATCCGCTTCAATGGGATCCAACACCGCAAATCCGACGGGAACCCCGGCTGATATGGCATGCCGCTGTAAAATATCCATGCAAAAGCCATGTATGGTTGTAATGCGCGCCTGCCCCAGATGGCGCAGCGCTTTGCGGGCCCTCCCCAAGCCATCTCCTTCAATGGTCTCCAAAGCTTGTGCAAGACGAACGCGAATTTCATGAGCTGCCTTTTCCATGAAAGTGATCAGCACCACGCGGTCAACATCGATGCCTCCCTCCACAATTGCCTGCACTGTGCGTTGAACCAAAAGCGTGGTCTTGCCGGTTCCCGCTCCCGCCTCCACCATCAGATTGTGAGAAACATCCGTGACCGCCTGAATGCGGTACTTCTCATCAATCGGCTTAATCATCGGACGCTCCTTTTGTGTCTAACCACAGTGTCATAAAGTCCCCATGATGTTGATATTTGCGGCGTGCCAATTGGGTCACCGAACTAGGGCAAATCAGCCGAAAATCGCACACACGGCATGGATGCAGTGTGGGATCTGGCACCGGATAGAATTCTCCTTTTTCCATCCGATCCAATATGCCGTCGACCACCTTCCGGGTTTTATGCGCCAGTTCAGCCGTGCCTATCAGACCATGTCGACGGAATTGATTGCGTTCGGTAACCCCCCACACCACGCCGAGTACCTCCCTTTGGAGGTCAGCGGCATGATCCTGCCATGCTAAAATGTATAAAGGAATTTGCAGATGGTCTGGTCCTATCTGCTCGGGACGGTCTAGGCGTCCCGTTTTAAAATCCACAATCACATCATACCGGCGGTAATGCTCCACCCGATCCAGCCGCATTTTTACGTCCCAATCCCCTTTAGGATTCCAGTTAAGATTTCGCTCAGACTCTACTGAAGCCGGGACTTCGGCCCTTTCTGCCAACACCTCCATGACATAACGCAAATTGGCTCCCAATCGATAGCGGATTTGACGCGCTACCAAAGCGGGGAGCGCCTGGGGCATAGCCATCTCTTTCATCGCTCGTTCCACAGCCTCTTCTACGGAAAGACGCGGGTTTTGACTAAGATAATGTAATGCCAAATGTGCCCACTGCCCCATAAGCGAGGGCAGACTGGTCCAAGGGTCCTTCTCCCTCGCGCTTAGACCCAACCCGCGGGAAAAAAAGAACGCCAGGGGGCAGGCGCCAAAGCGTTCCATATCTGACGCTGAGATCTGTCGTGGCATGACCCGTCCCAGGTTCTCTCCCAAACGGCCGCCCTGCGGTCCAAATGGCGTGTCGCCATACCAATGAAGGTACCACTGGGCCACGGATTCCGATGCTTTTACATCGGGCGCGGTCGGCAATGTTGCCCAATCGCGTCCGGCTCGACTCCCTATCTGGTACATCCTGTCGACACCCCACATCGCAACATCAGTGTTTTGCGTGCTTTCCCGCAACCTCTGCATTCGGTGACGCAGGACAGCTCCCAAGAGATCATCGAGTGCCGGTTCGGCGGGAGGGCGGTCAAAACTATGCGGTAAGACAATCACTTCGCGCCCGCAGAGTCCCACACCATGGCGGGCTGAAACCACCCAAACGCCATCGGTGGCAGCCCATGGCCAGTGATGACGGCTAGGAAGGTTCCATAATTCTTGGTGCAAAACGCTGTGTTCCAAAAATCCGGTGGTGACGGTCTCAAACACATCAAAGCGTTTGGCCGCGGTGGCCACCAGTACCGGATCGAGCCCCAAACGATCCCCTGCCCGTACAACAAACTCTCGTGCCTGACTCCAATTTTTGATGGAAGGTTGGCTTTTGGACCATTCATCAAGCCAACTGACATCTTGGGGATACAAGTCCTGCAGCCGCTGCCAAGTCATCGGGCTTTGAGGTCCACGTAATAAGGCTCGCCAGATTTCTGTCAGCTCTCGTCTCCCAGGCTGCTCGGATGCCAACGGGATCTGAAGGCGCTGCATGCTCACCCACAGTCGCTCGATTGCCTCGCCATCACGTCCTACGACTAAAATATCTCGCGGCCTCACACCCTCTAAAAGACGTTCAGCAATGAGGCGGCTTGCCGCGTCGGGCGCCAGGTGCTCGTAGGGAATGTGGATCTCTATTTGCTCCGGAACCACCCCGACATCACCTAATTTCGTCAGTCGTGCCCCTATCAGATCCATGGGCATAATGCGGGTAGTATGATTGTCCTGCAGCCAATAAACCAAAAAATCTTTATGGTGCGCTAAAGTGTTGACCAAGGTCCACTGTCCCGGATCCCAATTCGAAAAGCCGAAAAATATTATCGATTCGTCGGGTCGGGTTAACACCATAGGCGCCCGCGCCGCATACTGATACAGTCTGACATCGTCAAAGACGCGGCCGGTAAAGATAGATTCATCCAGCCATTTCAATATCTGGGCCAAAAGAGGACTGTCGTCACCCAATATTTCCTGGGATATATTAGCCCGGCGGCATTCTAATGCGTGCTGAATGACGGTAAGATATAAGCCCGGGACGTTCGCTGGCAACTGGGCGCGGATAAGGGCAGGCATTGCACTTTGAAGCACAGATCCGGCATCGTCCGGCCATAAGATCATCGAAGCGGGCAGGCGGCTGTGAACCCACTCGGTGAACGTGACAATTTGCACGTTAATCAATAAAGTGGAGGTTTTTAACCAATGAGCCATCATATCCGTCGGCACTATCGTGACCAAGGGCTTAAGCGACTGCGCCTTTCGCCGCTCGGCCATCAGCTGCAGCCAATTTGAAAATATTTGGGCAGGTGTCCCTGGCCGCACGTCAATTTTAGACATAGACTTCTCCTCCGTTGAGAGTCTCAAAGTTCGACATGCGCATGATGATTCCCTGCACCGCACCGAAATCATGAAATGAGGGGTACCCATATGATCCAGTTAATTGCCTGCGATTTAGATGGAACGCTGCTTAATTCAGATACGCAAATCCGGTCATCATCACGCACGTTTTTACGCCACTTGTGGCACCAAGGCATCGTGATTGTGTTGGCCACCGGCCGAAGCTGGCGCACCGCCTTTAAAATTCAGCAGCAATTGGGCATAGCGGGACCCATCATAGCTCATAACGGCGGCTACATCTTTAATCCCTCTACGGGAGAAGATATTTACCGGCGTGGGGTGCCCGTGCAGACAGCCAAAGACATGCTGCGGTGGTCCTCGGACCACAACACCATGCTCCGCTGCTATCTAGGATATCAACGGCCGGTAGTGTTCAATTTTTTTAATGATCCCCATTTACAGCAGTTCTTGCGCCCCGAAGATGTGTTGCTGTCTCCTGACGCCGCCAATCTCGACATCGATCCGCTTGAGATCTTCTTATTCGGCACCGATGAAATTGACCCCTTTATTGAGACCTTTGGCATGAATGGGCCTGGCTATGAACTCGTCGTCTTTGAGCACTCCGACCACCAGGAAATCAATATCTGCGCCCCGTTGGTGGATAAGGTGCAGGCCCTGCAATATCTGTGCAGTGAATTAAAACTAGACCCTCAACAAGTGATGGCCCTGGGCGACGGCGCCAACGATGTCCTGATGCTGCAATGGGCCGGCACCAGCATCGCCATGGGCCACGGCGCTCCTGAATGTCAAGAAAACGCGCATTACGTGACTTCCAAATTCTCACCCGATCCGGTGGTGGAAGGACTTAAATGGGCTATGGAGCGCGGTTTGCTGGTTCCTACCTATCAAGACCGCGCCTAGCTCTCCAAAAGGCTTGAGACGAGTGCTTGAGCTTGTATGCTTTCCAAACGCCCCACCATCGATCCAATATCTGTAGCCAGCACGCGATCAGTCTCCCAGGGAGCCACGGTTTCACGCACAAAATCATAGACGCGCTTGCTTCTCGGCGACAGTAGTTGGGGGCCCAACAAATCTGCGGCTTGCGCTGCACAAATCGCTTCGATGGCTAACACCGCCACCAGATTTTCCATGATTTGCAACGCTTTGCGTCCTGCCGTAGTGCCCATCGACACATGATCCTCTTGGTTTGCTGACGTAGGAATCGAATCGACGCTGGATGGATGGGCCAGCACCTTATTCTCGGACACCAAACTGGCTGCGGTATATTGGGCCAGCATGAGCCCTGAATTAAGCCCACCCTGGGCTACTAAAAAGGCCGGCAGCCCCGATAACGCGGGGTTGACCATGCGTTCAATGCGACGCTCGCTGATGTTGGCCCATTCCGCCAGCACGATAGCTAGATAGTCGAGCACTAAGGCCACGGGCTGGCCATGAAAATTGCCGGCTGAAATGGCCATGTCCAGCGCGTCAAATAATAGCGGGTTGTCCGTTGCGCTATTCATTTCGCGAGTCACAACGTCCGTAATATGGCCTAATCCCTCTCGGCTGGCCCCATGCACTTGCGGCATGCAGCGAATGGAATACGCATCTTGAACTCTTAACTCCCCCGGATTAGTAGTCAGCTGGCTGCCTTGGAGCAGGTGACGCAAATTGCGAGCGGACTTGGCCATGCCAGGATGAGGACGTACAAGAGCCACCGCTTCCGAAAATGCGGCAGGAATTCCCCGCAGCACTTCTGTAGAGACGGCGCCCAATATGTCCGCCCAGTCGGCCAGCACCCCGGCCCGGTGCACGGCCAACGCACCCATGGCGGTCATGGCTTGGGTGCCATTGATCAAGGCCAGGCCTTCTTTGGCCTCTAGGCGAATCGGGGAGATTCCTGACAACTCCAACGCCTTTTTTCCTGGCATCCGCTGTCCCGCAAACCAGGCTTCACCTTCTCCAACCAAAACTAACGCCAAGTGAGCCAGTGGCGCCAAATCGCCACTAGCACCCACTGATCCCTGGCAAGGAATGACCGGCGTAACATCACGATTCAGCATAGCCAAGAGGGTGTCAACCACTTCGAGACGAACTCCCGAGTATCCCTTGGCCAGCGCATTGGCGCGCAACAACAGCATGGCTCGACTAATGGCCGGATCAAATGGCACGCCGACTCCCGCCGCGTGACTACGCAACAAATTCAGTTGCAGGATTTGACGAGAGTTTTCTGGAATCACCACATCGCTAAAACGTCCAAATCCGGTGGTTACCCCATAAACAATGCGTTCTTCAGCCAGGTAACGTTCTACCATATGACGAGAGGCCGCCATATGGTGGGCGACCTCTGGGGCAATCGTTACGGGCTGATGGTGGACGGCGACTTGATATACTGTGTGGGCCGTCAACGTGTGGCCATCCAACGGCCATGGCCTATGGTCAATCATGTTTGCCCTCCTGATGCGGGAAGAATCAAAGACACTGCCCGCGACATTTCTTGCAAATGTTCATCCCGCACCCGGCGTATCTCCTGGATTGTAATCGTATTAAGCACCTCAATATAGCTTAATAGATCAATATCCCGAAAATACATGCTGTTAAAG
>JAJYHT010000012.1 GCA_021784595.1 Bacillota bacterium
CCTGGGGAGATCGGCGTAAGCCGTCTGGGGCCTACGGCCTCGACGCAGCGATCAATGAGCCAGGAAAGCTTTGGGGGCAACCCCGAAACCCCCGCCTCGGCGTAGCCAGGCGGTGGGAGAGTTCATAGAGGTGATGCGAATGAGCGAACTCATCCGGCAATTAGAAGCAGAAGCAATCGAACGCGGACTGCAAACGGGGTACGAGCAGGGACTAGAGAAGGGACTGGAGAAGGGACTGGAGCAAGGCCTCAACCAGGGTCTAAACCAAGGTCTCAGCCAAGGTCGTATGATGGGTTACCGAGAAGCCGCGCTGCAGATACTAGAGGTTCGATTCGGACCCATCAACGCTATGACCAAAACGCAACTAGATGCCATGGCTCCTCAAGAACTTTTAGGTGCCATTCCCCAAATGCTAGCAGCTCACTCGATCGAAGAATTTTTTCTGACACTGCCCCGTAAATCCTAGCTGAAGCCGACATTGCGGGAGAATTTCCTCCCGCAATGATGTGGCCTCTGGGCTTGTGTTTCAAAAAGGCCGACCAACCATGCTCCCCATCGTGCCCTGTCAGACGAACCATCGGATGGCAACCATGCTTCGCCTCGGTAACCTTTTTATTCGCACGGCGTTATCAGTGAGAGTACCAAACTTGGTCATGGCGTAGACATACTAAAATCGCCCGTACAAAATTCAAAAATATCGTGAGGCTTTTCAGGTGAACAATACATGGTCTCTAAGCGCTCTTGTGGTTAGTCTCAGCCTCTTGACAGGCTGTGGCGGTTCTTCAGCGACTCAAAAGGCTCCTAGCCCAAAAAAGACTAGCGCGCAGACGTCTACCGCCAGCACTTCTGCAAACCAGAATTCGCCATCCATAACGACCGCCATGGTGCAACAATCCATGCAATTGGCGAAGAACGGAAAAGTCGAGGGCATCCCCTTTGCCGTGCGACAAACTTTTTCTACCATCGAGCAAGCTTGGGGTACCGCTACTACCCAAGCTTCTGCTGGTGCTGGTACGTATGCCACCTATTCTGCTCATGCTGCCGCATTTGGATTTAACCAAGGAGAACAGGTGTTCGACGTCCGGTCCTACAGCAAGACCCTCCATGCGATAACCCTGGCCAACATTGAATCAGTGCTTGGCCCGCCAACGGTTGTGCGCCAATCCTCAGATTCATTCATTTACTTATATCCAGCGGGACCCGATTATCAACTGCTATGGGTATTCCCAAAAACCCGCGCCGACCAGCCCGGGCCCACGGTAAATCACATCTCCGTCTTTTGGCCTCAGGGTACAGTCAACCTTATGGCGCAAAACCAGCCTAATCCATCGGTCGTGGTAGACAATGCCCCTGGCACTGTTGGCAGCCTATTTACCTTCTCCATTCAACAAGCGCCCATCGGCTATCAGTTGGTCGAATTGGAATGGTTGCCCCGCAGTGCAATTCCGGTCGTCGATACCGTTTCCCAAGCCATGACAAATGGCCAGACGGGTGCATACAATCCAGGTTTTAGCATTAGCGGCGACGGGCAAACTACCAGCTTCATTTACCCCTCGTCCATGGTCAATCAAACGGGATTTGTTCGGGTCATTTATCAAAATGCCGCTGGCACGGCGATTATTGGTACCAGCGCAACCATTACCTTAAAGTAAGCCGATGAACTAGAACAAATCGCCAGACCGTCCCTTGCGACACACCACAGGTCGAGCCTTCAAAACCGAACTACTCCCCACATACTCTCTTTACGTGTCACGCCAATCTTCATGGGGTTGGCCCACGTTCATGGACTTCGTGCACTCCGTCACCCAATTGCGCAGTCAAAAAGGTGGGGGAATAGCCAAAGCGTCTGCGATAGGGCTCTTCGATCCGCGCTTGAAAGTCGTTAAGTGCCGTGGAATATACCAAAGCAATTGTGGATCCACCAAAGCCTGCCCCAGTCATGCGGCTGCCTAAACACCCAGGCACTGTCCAAGCAGTCTCTGCCAAAGCATCCAATTCGCTTCCGGTCACCTCGTAGTCATCGCGCAACGACTCATGAGAGGATCGCATGGCCTCCCCAAACCGCGTTAAATCTCCGTGAAGCAACCACTGCGCTCCCTGACGAGCCCTCCAATTTTCGGAGACCACATGATTGACCCGCTTCTGCAAGATGGGATCTGTCACCAACGTCCGGTGCTCTGCCCACTGCGCTACGTCCATGTCCGCCAAATTACCAATCGGCACACCGGCGTGTTGCAATGAAGCTAAAGCCGCATCACATTCCGACCGCCGCTTTTTATAAGGGGAGGAGATTAAGTGATGGGGTTTGTTGCTGTTGACAATCACGAGGCTGACCGAAGAAAGGTCAACGGGAATCCAGTTATAAACCAGCGTCCCTGCACATAGCGAGAGCACATGATCTTTTCTCCCCAGCGCCACGGTGTATTGATCCATCACTCCGCAGGGAACCCCCACAAACTCGGTTTCCGCGCGATGGGCTAGGGTCGCCACCATAGCGCGGTCCCGATCGATATCAGCTAACGCCATTAACGCCCACGCCATCACCACTTCGAGGGACGCAGAAGAGGAAAGTCCGGCACCTTGTGGCACGTTTCCTACGAAATAGCAGTCGGCTCCGGGCACATCCATCCCTTCCTGCCGCAATGCCCACACCACGCCTGCGGGATAATTCGCGAAGCCATTTTCTGCATGATAGTTCAAACTCTCAGATGTCACGGTAATAATTTTTGATTCTGTTTTCGAACCAAACCGCCACACTTGATCGGGACGCCGGCGAATCCAAAGCCAGGTGCCGCGGTCGATAGCCCCTGGCAACACATAGCCCCCGTTATAGTCTGTGTGTTCTCCGAGCAAATTGATCCGCCCCGGGGCAAAAAAGACTCGCACCGACTCCCCAGACGGCGGCGACCATTGCAAAAATTCTGGCGGAACGTATTGCGCCCTGGTTCCCTTCATTGCCGCCCCCGTTGTTGGACCCGTTCAATAGCCCGTCGCAAGATAGATGCCGTATGTTCGACTGGGAGCGGGTTGGCCGCGGCTCCCGCGCCAATTTCCGATGACGCTAGAAATTTCACTTTCTCGGCGTCGCGCAACGGGGGATAAAATTCGATGTGGAAATGATAATACCGTTCGCTTGCGGGACTTTGCAGTGGCGTTTGATGCAGGGCCATCATATACGGAAACTCACGGTCAAAGAGACCATCCATGCCGGCGGTGACTCTTCCCAATATCTCCGCCAGATCCCTCTCATCGTCTGCAGTAAACTGCCGCAAGTCGGGAAGATGTCGTTTGGGCGCGATCCAAACTCCATATGGAAAATCGGTGAAATATGGAACATACGCGACAAACCGGGAATTCTCGGACACCACTCGGACGGACTCATCGATTTCAGCCTCTGTAATCGCGCAAATTAGACATTGTCCGGTCACCTCGTAGTGGTGTTCCGCGGATTCTACTTCGATGCGAATTTTACTAGGCACAAAAGGATACGCGTAAATTTGTCCATGCGGATGGGCCATGGTAGCCCCAACTTCCCGTCCCCGGTTTTCAAACACAAGAATGTAGCGGTGACCCGGGTCCTGGCTTAAAGCGCGGTATCGCGCCGTCCACAGTGCCACCACCCGTTGTATGTGCCGTACGGAAAGCCGGGAAAGTGCCCCCGCATGGTCCGAAGAATATAGCACCACTTCACATTTGCCATATGCTGTGGCAGCCCGATAGAGCGCAGACCGCGGAGGTGTGACCGGTCCAGGATGGGGGGACAGCACTGGGAAATCATTGTCGTATGATAAGACATCATACCCTGCCGGGACCTTGCCAGACCCTTCGCAAAAAGGACATTCCGTGTCGGCCATATCGGGTCGTGCTTGCCGGTTTGAGGCCACCATCGTCCAGTCACGCAAGATAGGATTGTATCGCAACTCTGCCATGGTCTCACCCTTATTTTGACAATTCCCCCACGGCTAAAGCCAGGGGCCTTTTTGGTCAATTATCCTTCGACCCATTTGAGGCAGTCGTTTTTCTGCAGTGGTTTGACTGTCATCGGCCATAGGCAGCTCGGTCTGTCGGTGGTCGATTGCAGGAACCGATCCAATGCGCTAACTATGGCATGATAGCCGTGTTTGAACAAGCCCATTAATGCACCTCTTTAAAGCCGCCGGGATTACCCGTAAACAGATAGCATCGCGAATCAAGACGAATCAGTTCTTTACACGATACGTTGTCTGTCTGGCATTTTATTTGCTTGCTTTATGAAACTTTTTTCTTGTGCTCCAGTGTTGGACCGGTACACTATATAACTGGTGCACAATTTTGAGGAGGCGGCGACAGTGGGTCTCACCGCACGGATATTGAAACACCCGAAAGTGTTTTTGACCGGATGGCTAATACTGCTCACCCTCTTTGCCCCCTTCGCCGTTCACGTGACTCATGGATTATCGTCGTATGGCTTTGAGAATCCCCGCAGTCGCGTGGTTTGGGCGGACAACCACGCCAACGAGGTTGCGGGGCTCTCACAGCAACCGCCACAGCTTGTAGATCGATTGAATTGGTCTACAGCCATCGGCTTGGCGCAACAAGACGCCATACCAACCCCTTGGCTCCATCGGTTGTCATCCCAACAATTCGTCCTGTTAATTCCCTCTGCCAAGCAATCTCTTGCAATGCCGTCCATAGCAACCTTTTTACACCAAGCGCGCATTGAGGGAGGGCAAGTCAAACCCGCAAGTCAACTGCAGGTAGCCCAACGCGTCATTAGTGACACCAAAGCCACATTAGGTAAAAGCAGTCTCGTGGCCTTCCCGCTGTTGGTCGTCTTGCTGCTTTTTGTATTTGGGTCTGTGGCCTCTGCAGCACTGCCGCTGGTGGTGGCAGTGGCTGGTTCCATATTGTCGTTGGGCATAGTGGACTTGCTTGAGCGGTGGATGACCCTTTCCATCTACCTGACTGATATCGTCAGCTTTTTGGCGCTCGGCGTGGGCGTCGACTACGCACTCTTCATCAGCAGCCGTTTTCGCCAGGAATTGGGCAGGGGCGCGACTGTGCACGAAGCAATCACCGCCAGCATGACACGGGCAGGACGCTCGGTCGCCTTCTCTGGTATGGCCGTCAGCTTAGCA
>JAJYHT010000083.1 GCA_021784595.1 Bacillota bacterium
TCGCTCGCCAATTGCGACAGAGCAATGGCGTTGCCATTGCTGGGGATAGCACTTTTGCCCGGGGACGCGGGCGTGGACGTCACCCCACAGGCTGCTAACAAGGAGCCTAAGGTGCCAGCGCCCAAAAGTCCGACGGTGGAGCCCATGCCATACTGCAAGACGCGACGGCGCGAGATGGGGGGATTCAGTTTATCGGTCGGGATTTGATCTGCCATGTTCTGTCCTCCTTAGTATTCTAGGATCGCCGGCCAGGTTATGGCACGACGATTAGGGATCGTAAATCAGGGATAGATGTTTTAACGGGTGCTCTGGCCCAGAGGTCAGGGTGCTCACTGATTGCAATCACGGGCATGCCAATCGATTGGGCCATTTGCCAATCGTTGACGCTGTCGCCCACCATAATGCCTGCATCGACAGTAATATGTGTCAAATTCAGGGCTTTTAACAGCCCTTCAGGGTCGGGCTTTTGGTGCTGAATGTCGTCAGCAGTCACGATCACGTCCATTAAGTCGTAAAGTCCCCACCACTTCAGTTGCTGCAACGTGCGGCTTCTGTTGTCGCCAGTGACTAATCCAACCACAAAATCGTTTGCTTTTAGTGTTTGCAGTGCTGTTAATGCACCGGGAAGGATGGGTACTTGACGCAAATCAATCATGGCGTCAGCCCGATCGGTGATGGCAACCGCTTGGCGGCGACAAACGTCCCAATCTTGCTGGGACACCTTGCGGATTACGTGCGCCATCAGTGTCTTAGCTTCGTCAAGAGAAGCTATCATGGCGGGGCCATCATCCTGTATCGATTCGGTAATATCCATTGTTTGGTCATATAATTCTGCGGCCAATACACCGTGTTGCATCTGCAACAGGTCGCGGCGTGTTTGATGGAGCGTGAGACAAAGTGCATGGGCATCAAAGAGAACCCCGTCTTTGTCGAAAAATACGCCCCGAGCAGATGCTTGGTAGTGGCCAAAGAACATACGTGGTCGGATAATAACCCGACACCTCCTTACCCGGTCAGGAACGGCGCACATGCGTCAACAAGATACGCAAACGAAAACGAATCAAGTTATTGTATCGGGCGTTCTCCGTTTACTCCAGCCCAGGTGGAAGGGTCATAACTTGTCAATACCAACCACAGGACACATTCGACGTTGCGTCTGAAATTCCTGCTTGCACTTACTGAACAAAAAAAGAAAAATTGATTGTGGTGAATGACATCACATAGTTGCTAGAACAATCTGCAATACAATAGGTGTGTAATTGCCAGCAAAATAAACAGAATCGTCGGACTCTAAACCGTGGCAGCCGATGGTTGTCAAGTCGGGGAAAGCCAAAACTTATCGTTTGGATTGGAACGTCGAACAAGAGGGAGGGCGAACATCGTGAACAATAAATTGGCGTTGGTGCTGGTTGACGGGATGGCGGCCTATTCGGAGCCGGCCTTGGTGCAGCTATTTGCCGCGTTTAAGGATGGCCGTTTATTACGATACCCCGTGAATGCGGCAGTGCCTACGCTTTCTTATCCCAACTACGCGACCATCATATCCGGGGAAGACCCAGACTTGCATGGACTTAAGGACAATGCGGATCGAAGACGCCTGAAAGAATCTCACGTCATGCGAGGGATTGTCCAACAAGGAGGCGTGGTGGGGACCGTGGCTTTCTCTTGGTGGAAGGATTTGGTGGGAGAAGTGGGACCCGGCCGATTTTATGAGGCGGAGGACACACCGGATGAATGGGTTTTTCAACAAGCCGAAGAGTTGGTGGTACAGCACAACCCGGATTTTCTGCTGATTCATCCCATGGGTGTGGATTGGGCTGGACACTGTTTTGGCGGCTCGTCGCCAAATTATTTATTGGCAGTGGGCGCCATGGACGCTCTAATCAATAATTTTTGGCTTTGGTGGCGAGAACACACGGGAGGCATGCTGATGGTGGGAGCCGACCACGGCATGGGACCAGGCCATATGCACGACGGCAACGGTCCTTTGGAACGTCAGATTGTATATTATCTCGATGTCAATGGCCGCTCTGCGCCCCAGGCTCCTATAAATCAGCGCGATATTCGTAGGGTCATTGAAACTCTAATGGGGTTGGGGGATTAAGATGGGATTCTATCGAAAAAAGCCGCAACCGACGGTGTGGGGGCACCGAGGATTGCCGAGGAAATGGCCAGAAAATTCTCTGTCAGGTTTTGACGAGGCGCGGCTTCAGGGGGCGGATGGGATCGAGTGTGATTTGCGTGTCACTTTAGATGGCGAAGTGATTGTGATGCACGATCCTCTGCTCAGTCGGACAACGGGGGTTGAAAAGGCGGTCGGGGAGACTGCCTGGAGCGAAATCAGCACGTTGCGCCTTAAAGGGCCTGATGGGAGCCTGTCGCAAGAGCGAGTGCCACGAGTAAAGGATGTATTGGAGACGGTGGACGCCCACTGCTTAATAAATTTCGAACTCAAGGGACGGACTCAGGATGGCCACGCCTTAATACCGCCGCTTATGAAAGCGATAGCCGAGCACCACGCAGAAGATCGGGTTTTAGTATCCTCTTTCAACCCTTTGTTGTTGCACCAACTGATTGTGGAACATCCTGAAGTATCCACTGCACTGCTTATGGATGGACTGTTTCCTGATATGCAGGCTCTGGCCACGCAGGTTGGGACCAATGTGCTTCACATCAATCAGGAGTCCTATGATTCAAAATTCATTAACCATCTGCGAACTGCGGGATTTCAGATCGGCATATACGAAATTTGGCGTCCTCAGGACCTTTTGGAGATCCGCCAGGCTGACGCCTGGTTTTTAGACGATCCCGGTTGGTCGAAAATGCTGTAGAAACCTCTTGGCCGCACGAATTTCATTGGAGGCACCGATACTTATGCAGTGGCGCGGACCGTTAGCACTATCACTGGCAGCCGCACTTTGGGGGGCAATGTTTGTCGTCAGCAAAATACTGTTGGACGCTATTCCGCCATTTCTTTTGGCATGGCTTACGTATGGCATCGGGGTGGTTATATTAAGCACGTTCGCCTTGGCCCGAAAAGAATCCTGGCGCATTGCATGGCGCGATGTGCCGTTATTACTGGTGGTGACATTGTCGGGATATGTGATCTCGGTTGGGGCGCAGTTCATCGGGACCAAGATGTCCACCGCACAACTGGGATCGGTGGTAACGGCGGCAACCCCTTCTTTTATGATATTATTTGCCATTCCGATTTTGGGCGAGCGCATTACCGCCCAGAAGATTTTGGCGGTGCTGGCGGCTAGCCTAGGAATGGTGGCGGTGGTCGGGATTGCGCCGCTCAGCGCGGGGCAACGCCTGGGCGGTGCGATGTTAATGATTACGGCAGTTGCCTGGGGATTGATGTCGGTGGTGGCCAAAAGGCTTTTTCGCCGCATGTCGCCGGTAATGGTCACCATTTATGCGATGGCCTGGTCCTTAGTTTTTCTGGCTCCCCTGGCGGCAATGGAACTTTCTACCTGGTCGTATCGCGTCTTAAGTCAGCCACCCCTGGCGTTGGGTATTTTGTATATGGGAGTGATGGCCACCGCGACCGCCTACTTGTTGTGGAATTACGGGATGGCGCGCATGGAGGCGGGGAGTGGAGGGGTCTTTCTGGCCATTCAGCCATTGGTCGGGAGTCTCTTAGGGTGGTTGATATTGCACGAACCGATTGGGCTGGGAACCATGCTGGGTTTTTTGCTGATCGCGTCGGGTATTGCTCTAACAGCGCGTCAGATCGCCTAATCTACCTAGCAGTACCGTGAACCGACCACCCGCCTGGTATACTGGCGGTGGAGTCAACACATAAAAGTTTTACTGGGCCGAGAATTTACGGCTGATCATGATAGAAAAAATTCGGGACAGAATAGGGGGGATAATATGGCAGGCGTCTTGGATGACGTAGATCGCGTGATATTGCGAACATTGTCTGAAAATGCCCGGGCATCCTTACAGGAAATTGCCAACGCGTTGGGGATGTCTCGCGCCACGATTCATGAGCGGCTTAAAAAGTTAAACCAAAATGGATATGTTCGGGGCTATAAGGCCGATATTGACTGGTTGCGGCTGGGATATACCGTGGTGGCATGGGTTGCCTTGCAAACAGAGCAGGGAGAGGCATCCTATTACGTATTGGATGATCTGGCAAAAATCCCCGAAGTGGAGTCGGCATACATGGTGGCAGGTCGGTTTGACTGTTTGGTTAAACTCAGGGCCATTGATCATCAGCATTTGCAGCGTCTTTTGTTCGATCATGTTGGACGGATTCGGGGATTTCACCGTGCCGAAACTATGGTGGTGTTGTCCGCACCCTTGGAAAATAATGTGAGCCGACTTTTGGAAAGTCCAGAAAATATTTGAACTGAAGGTTTTATAGTTTACTCACTATAATTGTTGTGATACGTTTGATGTTGTTGCTTATTGTCTAACATTGTTCTAGAAACGTGAATCTTTACCGATAGATGTTTGATGCTGTTGCGGAAATTCTGCGACTACATGGATGGGGGGCTTCAAATATATGCCCATGGGAGACTTATCTGGAACATTAACCATGAATCAACTGCAAGCGGCGGTCAGCAGTGGCCTCATCGATACCATTATGGTAGGCCTGGTCGACATGCAGGGCAGGATTGTCGGCAAGCGAATCCCGGCCGACTTTTTTTTAAGCGATATCTTGGAGCCTGGGATGCATTTTTGCAAGTATCTATTAGGAACCGAGATGGAAATGGGTACCCCCGACGGTTATCGCATGATGAGTTGGGACGAGGGATATGGAGACTGGACCGCCCGTCCTGACTTAACTACCATAAGGCCGCTGCCCTGGCTTGCGGGCACTGCTTTGGTACTGTCGGACGTGTATGATCATGAGGGCAATATGGTGGCTATTTCGCCCAGACAAGTGCTGCAGCACCAGGTAGAGCGCGCTCGACAACTCGGCTTCGAGCCGGTCATGGCTACTGAACTAGAGTTTTATCTATGGCGGGAAACCTATGAATCGGCCCATGACAAAGGGTATCAGAATCTAGAACGGTCCAGCAGCTATTTGGAAGATTACCATTTTCTGCAGATCGG
>JAJYHT010000086.1 GCA_021784595.1 Bacillota bacterium
CTCACCCGCCCAACTCTTATGTTTTACAGTGCCCTCATGCTGACGCAGGCGGCAGCGGTGGCGTTGTTCGGATCGGACTTTATGGTAACGCAACCCAAACACGGTCTCAAAACGTCCAAAGAGGGACTAGGCCTCGATGGGTCTTCAACCGACTGGCCCACCTTTATTTCGTGGCAACGACAGGGTGATTTTGTCGCGTTATACCATACGACCCGATGGGATACCTACTGGTCTAGCCGGAAAGAAAATCTTCGGTGGCCGACGTTTCATATCATGGAATGCCTACGGTGTGTTGGCGTCGTAAACAGTCCCAGTCTCCTTGCCCACCCATGGATGCCATTAGACCACTTGCTGTGGAGTCACCAAGAAAAACACGGTGATATTTTTCCCTCATCTGTCGACCACATAATGAAGACCCCGTGTTTCGAGGTACCTCGCGTCGTTGTGCTGTTTATGATTCTTTTTTGGCTGGGTACGATGTCACGGTATCATCCTGTTGCGTGGAGGCGGTTGCTTACGGGTCAAAGCGAAGAAGGGTACTACTTTCGCAAGGCGTTAGCTGAACTACCCGCTCGGTTTGTGCGTTCGATGCGAGAGGTATTGCCTCCTCCGTATCTTATTGGCGAAGCAATACCTCCCACGGAAATAATTCACGCAATGAACCCTGAAGATGTACAACAACCGTATCAGCTGAGAATATCCACTGAGGACAAGGCTCCCGAAAGGTGTAGCGAAATGTGATAGTATAAATCCTATGTGATGGTCTATCTGTACAGCCCTTTATTGATGCTCTCCAGCCGACAGATTGCTAGCGCATCGCAGATCTTGTGCTGGGCGCAATCATTGCCCCGTTCACAGACGGATGCTTCCCCTCGGCGTACCATCATTCGCACCCACGGACGCTGGCGACCGATCCTGTGCTCGTCATCCCGATAGAGACAACATGAATGGGTTGACGGTCAAGGGTTGCGGATGCACCAATCCCTGCAATAGCCCGCAATTAATCCGCCGTGATCACCACCAAACTCAGTCCCACGGGCGTCATCTGCGCTTCGGTGTCCTTCCACGCCTCAGCCTCTGCCTTCTTGGCCTCTTGCGCCTGTTTTAACTGCGCGAGCTCCTTCTGCAAGTGGTCCACGCGCCCTTGTTCTGCCGGAATGATTTGCCGTTGTTTAGGATCGGCCGACTGGCGATGCTGGGTGAGCTGTTTCTCCAATTGTTCCAACTGACTCGTCAACTCGCGCTCTTTCGTGCGATATTGCGCTTCGTGCCACTCGAGCCATCCCTGGATTTTCGGACTCTGGCGGTCACGGCACCCCGTTTCCCAATTGTTGCGATGCGTTTCTGCGGTCTTGTAGGCCATCGCATAGAGCCCCTCAAGGTCCTCCCACAACGCGGGGGGTACGTCGCGGTATTCAGCTGCTTTCAGAACGGCCTGGTCGAGTGCATGAGCTTGCGGATCGCTAATGGTGGTATTCTGGGGCCACGCTAATCGAATACGCTGGGATGTTTCGAAGGTCAAAAACCCGGTGAACGTGTACTGCACCAACAGCTCACAAAGCCATTGGTCGGCCGGTACTCCAGTACCCGTGGCACGGATCACGGTAACACACCCGGCGTCCCCGGGGTGCAGCGTGGTGAGGCACTCTTCTAAAACGGTCTCCACCAGTGGGTGCCCGATGCGAAACAAATCTAAGTCCTCTCGCGTTTGGGCGAGATCCTGCGAAAACGTGCCGCGATAGGTCTCTTTCAATGCGGGATGCCGCCGAGCAAACGCATCGGGCAAATGAATCGTCATGGCGTCCCTGTGTTCCATCCAGACTTGAGGGCCGGATGCCCTGCCCGGAAATCGGTCAAAAAATCTTCGCATCAGCGGTGCTAACACTTGCTCTACGTGTTGGTCTTGGGGCTCTGCCGCCGCGTCTAATGATCCAATGGCATAGGGCCCGGTGAGCAAATCGTCGCGCGAATGCTCTTCAGCCTGTTGACGAAGACGACTGAGATCCTCTTGCATCGCGTCGATGCCCGCTTCCCCTTCCGTCAACCAGGTTTGGCGCAGTCGTTCCTCAATCGTATCGCCCAAAATCGGGTCTAAGGGACCCAACGCGGCTTGAAAACAATCCAACCGTTGATGTAACAGGTCCAGAATGCGTCCGTCCAGGGTGAGACGGTCCGACTCTTTCCACACCCGGTAATTATGGACTTCAATGGGACGGCGCTGCCCAATACGGTCTACCCGCCCTATGCGTTGCTCAATGCGCATGGGATTCCACGGCAAATCATAGTTCATCACAATATGCGCAAACTGCAAGTTCCGACCCTCGCCCCCGGATTCGGTGGACACCAGGACGCTGGCCTCGTTGCGGAACTTACGCACGGCCGCCTCCTTATCGTCACCACTCAATCCCCCATGAAATGCCACGCACACGATTCCTCGTGACTGTAGTGCTCGCATCAAGAGATCTTGGGTGTGTAGGAATTGCGTAAAGACCACAATCCGTGTGCTGGCATCCGCGGCCAGTAGTTGCGTCACGTCCATCAGCCATTGCTCCACCTTGGTGTCGGGTCCTTCACGCTGACTGTTTTCGATCCGTCGCAGCGCTTCGGTTAAGAACTCGCGCTCAGCGGTCTTCCCGGCCGGCACATCATCATAATCGCCAGCCTCTTCATCGTCGGCGTTCTCCATGATATCGGCCAAATACTTTTCCAGGGATAGTTGCTGGTCGAGTTGATTGAGCCGTTTGCGAAATGCCGCCGCTAACGCATTGGTGCTGGAGGTCAGCAGTTTTTGCCAAATGATCAACAAAAATGCAACAGGACCGGTGGGCTGGGCCAGGTGCCGCGCCACGTTTTGCACATAGTCCGTCACCCAGTCATAGATGGCGCGTTCGCTCTCCCGATAATAGACATCATGCATGCGGACAGTACGTTGGGCCGTGTCAACAGATAACTCCCGTTTGCGATGGCGAATTACGCGTCGCGTGGGAAACATGGGGTTATCTTGAATGTACCAATCCACTTGGCGACGAGCTGCCGATGCGTTCATGGTTTCCATCCACGTAGTGTCCGCATCATCGCTGGGTATTACCATATCTAACGGGACCTGCATTTTGAATTTCTGAAACCAGCCACCAACTTGTTTCACCCAAAATTCTACGTATGTTTTATCCTCCGTGGAGGACTCGTTCCATCGGCGAACCTTTGCGTGGCAGTCGTTTTGCCATTTTCTGGACCAGGCCAAGGAGATCCTATTGTCTTCATACCACTCACTAAAAGCGTTCGAGGTCGGCCAACGCGTCGTCACCAGCGGATCCACTAACGCAAGCACATCATACAAATCCTCGTATCCGAGTTGCAAAGGCGACGCGGTCAACAGCAGCACCGACGGCGTTTTTTGCGCCAGTTCTTTCACGAGTTTGCCTAGTTGCGTATGGCTGCGGGCGTGATGCGCCTCATCGACGACTAACACGTCCCATGGAGCCGCAAGCACGTGCTGCTTACGTCGATCGTCATGGACTAGCCACGCAGCCGACGCCACCACGCGATCATACTCGGACCAGGGATTGCCCCCAGACCATTTTTCCCCATGCACATCCATGATGCGAAACGTATCGTTAAATTTGGTGCGCAGTTCAAATTCCCATTGGCGGGTTAACGAGGCAGGCGTGACAATCAAGACGCGATTCCCAATGCCCCGGACGCGTAGCTCTTGCAAGATCAGTCCCGCCTCAATGGTCTTGCCCAATCCCACCTCATCGGCCAATATAAATCGGGCAGTGGGCGCATGGACGACACGTGCGACGGTCGCAATTTGATGCGGTAACACGGTCAGCCGCGCTTGGGACCCAACCGGCAAGAGTTCCTCCGAAACCGCCCGACGCACGTCGAGCGCCTGTCGTTGCAGCCAGTAATCCTCTAGCTCGTCCCATTGTTCGGGGGCTCGAATCCGATCAATCAGCACATTCGGACGATGCAGCGCCTCCTCCGGGAACCATGCTTGGCGCTTTCCGTCAAAAAATACTTCATACGTCGGTGAAACGCCACTGCGTGTACGGACAATGACGCCGACTCCCTCTCGGGTCCGTACCGTCTCTCCACGCTCAAATTTCATCGGTGTTTCCTCCCGTAACCAATGGATCTGGCGCCGACCCATGGATTGTGGCACGGATCCCGAGGTATTGCGCAATATTTTAGCCAATCCCGTGCCTGACCGTCAGGGATGGCAGGCCAATCGGCCACGATGTTCCTGTGATTTCCATTATAATCTAGCGCGTCTGATATCTCCCTAAATACCGTAATGAATTTGCCTCGGGAAGTCGTCGAAGGAGGATTCTGGAAGATTGTTCGCGAATAGGATCTCATCTGCGGTGGGCACGGTGCCCGCAGCGCATCGTGGGGCCGCCCCATGCTTTAGGCACCAAGGCCAAAGAAGGAGCTGGGGCTATGCTGACACTCATCGGGGCATTTGAGTTAGTGACGGGGCTTTGTCTGGACGGCCTATTGGTCGGGCTGATTTCTCCGCAACTTATTGGCATGCGACGACGTCGGTCAGTCGCGCAATGGGTCGGTGGCGGCTCCTTGGTGTCAGCGGTCTTGACGGGATCGTTGGTATCCTTAGCGCTGACGCGCCACACAATCCCCATCCCTCGGACTTCCGTCTCAAAGGTTTCTACCCATCCTGTCTCAACCGCCCCCGCATCCCATGCGGCTTCCACCCCGCAGATACCGACACTCAGCCTGTAGGCCAATCACGACCAACTGGGGAGTGCCACGAGTGCGCAAATCCTCGCGGTGCCCGCATCCATCTCAGGTGGGGGTCAGGCCCATATGCGCTAACTTTAAACAAAGTTGCTGGCAGGTAAAGGATTTCTCGCTAAGAGTCGCGAAGTAGGACAGGAAGAAAATCCCGTCCTATGGAGATGAATCGACGTGAAGATG
>JAJYHT010000097.1 GCA_021784595.1 Bacillota bacterium
TCAGCCGTGCCAGCTATTACCGCCGCCTTCGCTCGGGCCTTGAAGGCTTGGCGCATTGGCTGAGCACACTGTCTGAAGCTACGGACCCGCCTCAAACCTCATCGTGATCACCAACCCTGGGCAAGTGGCACGGACCTTGCCACGCTTTGATTTGTTAGCCCATCGCCGACTTCGCAGTCCAGCCACACGATTGAAATGCGCCACCGGTTTCCACAGGGGATCATGTCGGTTCGACCCCGACATGCGTAAAGTTCTCCTCGATCAACCACGCCATGCGTGCAGACCGTGAGAGCCTAACCCGTGCGCGTTAACTCCATCCAGTGCAGCAGGCCATCGTCTCATCTAAAAGCTTATCCCCACACCCCTATTGATGACAGGTCTCACGGGCTTCGCCATCCAGAGTGTTGTCGAATGACGCATCGCTTAGTACCACAAAGAAATCGCGGACAATGCGATGCACCTCCTCAGCAGATCTACGGGATCTTCATCAGGCTTTATTTACGGAGGAGGAAATGTAGAGTCGCTTCCCAAAAATTAACGCTCACGAGAAATCTAACGCGGAAATGCCCAGGTCAGCGCATCAATCGCATGCGCTACGGGAATAAAGGTTATTAAACCATAATGAGCCGCATCAAATGTGCTCTCAAGAAGATCTCGCGGGCAACCATCGGGGACGAGGATAGTTTTCCGACCCCGGTTGGCCGCTGCCATCACCAATGGGAGCAGTTCCCTGGGTGTCGTCACGTCTCCTCCCACGGTGATCCCCCCAATCGCCGCACTTGCAACCGGAAGCGGTCTTTTAAGCCATGCCGAAACAATCGCTAGCACGAGTGCAAGCTCGCAGCGGCCACGAAGGTCACCGGGCCCTCCCGTAAACTGTATGCCCAGGCCCTCCCACCTCGCCCGAGACTCTAATCCGAGTCGGGAAAGATGTGCCGCGAGAAAGAATCGGGCCACCTTCCACACCGCATCCCCACCCGCAATGCCCGGGTCGGCCATCACCACGGTCTGTCCCGGGCTCTCGGCCACGACAGCTTGAATGATTACCACATCGGTTCTCATAGAGCCACTGTTCGCGTCAGACTCCGCTACTGCGCCAGTCGCCGCACCCGGGCTGGGATCTCGGTTAAGTCGACGGTCGAGCGGTGTTTCGATCCGCTCCCAACCATCGGCGTGGACAGGAATGTTCCGAAAGCCCACCTCATAAGGAGTAAACTCCCCTGGCTCAATTTTCACCAATTGCTCGTGGATGCGCTGACGGTATTCGCCGGTGATGCCTAATAGTTCTTCAGCTACTGGATCGTCAAGATGGCCATCGGGGAATACCAACTTGAAGAAGGCTCGGCCCATGCGATCGAGCGCCGTCACGTCGCGCCGAGTCATCCGCTCCCGCTCGGGCCATCGCTTCTGTATGCGTGCCCACACGTCATCATAGGGCCAGTCCCTAAGCCCCACCAACACTTCTCCGAAATAGTCTGAGGCTAATCCAAACGACGGTTCCAAGGCTAAAGGGCTTAACTTTGGAATTTCCCAGCCCGGGATAAAGCCGTGAAGACGGTCCAGTACTGCCGTATCTTGTAATTCGCGGGGCAATACTTCAAAAAGGTGGCGATAGCGCGGTGAAGGCCGCATTCCTTCGACTTCCAAATTGCCCATGAAGACCAGCGAGGTATCCGCGCCATAAGACGCGCGTCCGCGGGCAAACTGCCCACTTTCCATGTAGTCCTTTAGGAGCGCTAACGTGGCTCGGTTCTGGCTAAACTGAAGCCGCGCCACTTCATCAAAGACGATCACTCGGCGACTTTGTATGAGGCCTCCTTGTTTGGTAGCGAGATTGACGAACAGATTGGCAGGCGTCGCCTGTCCGCCCGAGATCGTAAAGGCGTACGGTGAAAGGTTGCGCAACAGATGCGTTTTGCCAGTGTTCTTCGGGCCTAGTTCGACCAGGTTGATGTTACGCTCCACTAGGGGAATTAGACGAGACAAGTAGAGACGGGTCAACCGCCGGCCATTGGGTTGTGCCCGAATCCACTGCGGGTTGTATCCAGACGACGCCAACAAGAGGTCGATCCATTCCTCTGTGCCAAATGCCTTGCGTCCCTCGACGAACCGCCGAACATCGACTGACACCTGGTAGGGAACGAATTCGATAACGGTCGGCGCCCTCTCCTCACGATAGATTGGCTCCTCGGGCGGTTCGTCGTATATCGAGGTCCGATCCCACACTGGAACCAATGCGGCGTTGCGCTCCGAGGGCAAGTCATAGACTCGCGAAACCTTCACGCGTCCCCACATCCCTCCCGATAGCAAGTCCGGCCATTGGTCTAAGAGGTCTGCGTCAATCGCGCAAGAAAATTGTAACGCCGTCATATGGGCAATGGTCTGTTCGCGCTCAAGATCCACCGACACTTCGAGATAGTCGAGCACATCCACGGTACCATCCTGGAGCAGCTGATATTGAAGACTGTTCCGCGTTCGAGTGGTGGGAAAATGCTCTTCGACTAGTAGGCCCGCATCGTGTATTCCATAAGCTCCAATGAGATATTCGGATAAGAATCCCGGCAATTGTCCGCCCAGCCGCGCACGTGGAGTCCCCCGACGGTCGATAAATACCGAACCGAAGACTGCCTCTCCTTTTCTCTCTCCGAGGTCCCGATGATCGCTTGCCATGCCCATTCCCTCTTTTACTCAAATAGACGTGGACGAAGAATCACCTGGCCGTCTGCCTCGCCATCTCGTTCCACTTCGTCGTCTTCCGATAAGTCCACGTCCTCTATGAATTCGGCACGCACTTCGATACCATCTACTCCATATTGAAACCACAAATCCAAAAGACCCAACGCCAGACGGACCCAGGTCCTTAGCCGCGCATCCAACGTCCCGATGTTCTCCCGCACCAGATCATAAAAGCGGTCATGGGTGACCGGCACCGTCCAATGGTACGCGTCCTGATGCAACTCATAGATCCGTCGCATGAGTTCGCGGATCTCCGCGGTAGTTGGAGATGGCAAGGGTCGTGCTGTTGCGAGCTCCTCGAGCGCTATCCGAGCCCAATCCGCAGAGGCCGCCTCACGCGGACGAGCCGAAAGCCACTGGGGTATCTGTTCCATGTCATGGCGCTCAACCAGCACATCGGTTTGAAAGTTGCCTGCCACCGCCCAAACGGAGATCGTTCGATCACCCAGGCCCGTTAAAAAACGGCCCATATTCGCATAGCTCCTGGCCCGTCCACCGCGGCCGAATTTCCCCAACACCTCAACCTCATCAATTAAAATAAGCCATCCTTCGTAGCCCGCACGAGCAATCAGCCAGTCTACCAAGATCAAATAGGCAGGAATTTCCTCCTGTATTCTCGTGGACGGGATCTTTAAGAGTTTGTGAAAATTTTCGCGATGGATGCGCTTGAGCTCCGCAAGCGTTAAAAATTGGCCGCTCACATCTGCTAACAGCTCGGCCGTTCCTGCGTTTTGCCGAGCTAAGTTATCCAGCACGGTCCGGGTTCTTTCGGTTAAGTCAACGGCTCGCGACTCAGCCAACAGATGTGGCTCTGCAAGCGATTCGGTAATAATCGCATCCAACCCGGCTTGCTTGCTGCCGGGTCGATAGGTGTTGCTGACCAGCTTGGGATACAGATGGTCGAGGCGATCAAGAGGGGTTTCCTTACTAATCGACAACATGCTCACAACCCAATTGGCGTCCCAGGCTTGGTGCGCCATCGCATGCATCAAATGCGTCTTACCTTCTCCATATTGAGCCCGAATCACTTGTCCGAAGGCATTTGGACGCCGGCCATGGGATACGGTGTCCATCAGGGATGTCAACGCGCGAAGGCTTCCCTCCCGGCCAATCGTGATTGCTTGAGCCGTTTCCCGGTAGGGGATGCCTGACCGCAGCCCTTCGATTATTACGCGCGCTGACGTCACGATGAACTCCCTCCTGTCTCTAACAACCGCTCCCCGAGCGCTGCCACTACCATTCGTCGCGGATAACCCCATTCCAGTCCCATCGACGTCGGCACCTCCGGCTCTTCTGCCCACGTCTCATTCCATGCCAATACATTCCCTCGCCACTTCACCGCCCAGGTCTCCCGATCGAGGCGGTCCTCATCCCACAATTGGTCCAAGTCGACTAGGTCCGCAAACCGATTGGGTTTGGGACTCTGCACCTCATTTTGAAGCCGTGCCCACAATGCGGGATAGGATGGGAAGCCGGTGCGAGAATTGGTCACGCCACCCTGCTCACCGGCCAAAATTGTCATCAGGTAGGGCGTAAAGGGGCTCTCATCAACCAGTTGCCGGATCATTTCATACGCCTGGTCCCGGGTTCCCCGCGTGTAATATGCTCTCCCCTCTACCCGCGTGGTAGAAGCCATCGCCCCTATATTGTCAATCAAGACCAAAAGCCCGCGACGTCTGGCCTGATGCAACAACGAAGCGAGCGAGGTCAACGCTGCTCGAGCATTGCGCCGAGTCAAATTGTTACGCAGACCAAGCGTTTTTCGTTCGCTGACACCGATCTTCATCCCCAAAAGCCATGCCTCAGCCGGTGATTTTTCTAAGGGTTCTCCCGACACCAGTTGGTGTAGCCAGCCCCTCACCGCAAGAGAAAATTCGGCATCTAAATCCGCCTTCTTTAAAAAGAAATCGATGGCTTCACGCAGATCACGGCGGACCAGATTCGCGGAGAGACTCCGGGTAGATTCCGCCCATGCCACAAACTCGCCCGCATGGCCGGTGAATTCAGGATACCCAAGTTCATCTGCGATGACCCGTGTAAGGACATCTTCTAAAAGCGCATTCCATGGGATTTGACGCGCTACCAGCCGATATAATTCATCAATCAAGGAAATGCGGTCTTGCCCAGCATCCACCAAAGCGACACCATATCCGGCGTCGCGCGACATTTGGCCGAGATGGCGCAGGAGATGGGTTTTGCCAGAACCCGGTCTGCCCACCAGACACTTCACCTTGCCATTCCCTTGGTCCACAAATCCATCGAGATACCAGCGAAACCAGAACGCCTCAATCGCCATCGGGTCGGCAAATGTTGCCGCCAACACCCCATTGGAGAGAGCCTCCGCCTTTGGTAAGCGGGCAAACAACCGCAACCGCTCTTCATCACTCATTTGCTCGCCTCACCTACTTCCAATGAACCGAAGTACTCCTGATGACCACCAGGCATGGTAATAACAATCCCTCCGCGATTGCGGCTCGACCCAAACTGAAGTTTGCGTCCGTCGGTGATGATGCTTTCGGATCGACGGAGACGGTATATATCAAAAGCAAACTGGTTCAGGGTATAACTGCTCGCTCCAGAGCGCATGGACAACACTTGATGCAGAGTCTTCAGAGGTACCCCTGGACTAATGGGATGACCTTCCGCCTTTTGTTTAGCTTCCGCCATCAAAAGGTCATAGGCCCGCAGAAGGGCCTTTGCAAACCCGCTCGCGTTAAATCGCTCTCGATTTAACCGATCAATCTCCTTCTCGACCATGGAAGCGACGGCCTCGGGATGAATGGTGCGCACGGTGCGATTATTCACCAACACCAGCTCGTGTTCCAAATCTACGCGAATTTCCACCGGGAACACCTGAAACACCGGATATTCGCCATCAAGAGGTGGATACCCGGCGTGAAAAGAGCGACGAAAGCGCTCCCACCATTCAAGTTGCTCGGTCGTCGTCGGCGCTATCGCATACGAGTCCAGATCCTGCTCGATGGTATCCGCCATCTGATCCAGGTCCTTACTCAGGCGGCGCACGTCATCCAATTGTTTGCGGAGTTCCCCCAGATTCATCAAGCCGGCCTGACTCCCAATCTTCTTCAGTTTACCGATCTTTTCGATGCCCTTAGCCAGTGCCTGCAATTTGGGCGCAAGAGTCGCTTCAAACCCACCCACCCCTCGTATGGTCGCTTCCTTCACCGAAACATCCTGTTCCAATCTATTGCCTCCCAATTACTGTGCATAGGTATTTTCCTACTAATTCGCGCTGATGTCGAAAAATCCTGCATACCCGACCAACATGCCAAGCATTGACATCGATGGACTTCCGCTAATGGGATGGCAGTCCCGCTCGACTGCCATTTTGGTTTCTTCCAACCAATGCGCAGAACTGAAAGATGGGAATCCCGACCTGTTTGACTTGTCAAACCTTATGAGAAGCAAGAACCTGCGACAGATCAAGGGTTACCTGAGCGCAGCAGAAAATCTAGTGGATTGGGGAAAACATGAAAGACTTGGATCCCATGTGACACAGAAGCAATGCAGCAACATCCGGGAATTTTAGGTAGTTGACCGACTCCAGTTCAAAAGATTGGGACCGCCAGACATCAGCCGAGATTCATACGGCAATGTGCACCATTCCTTACCTCGATTCCTGGCACTCGTTCTATGCTAGTCCTTCCAATCCTGTTGACATGACGAGATATCCCATTCCATCGAGTGCAGCCCTGTGTCCTCCATGTCCAAGATAGCATCGTAAATAAAATACTCATCCCGGCACCACTGCCGATTGCGGCAAGATCGCGACCGGCAAGGCCCCAATCCGGTGATGTGCAGATTTTACAGGAGAACAAACCGGAATGGACGAAAATATGTCCGTCTGTACAGTTCGGAAAGCGGTCTAACCTGACATCCATGGGAACACGCGCCAAATTGCTGTAAAACCGTGGGATAAAAACAAATCATTATCTAAACCAGACGCTTTCACTAATCGTCCCTCCAGTTGAGACCAAGTAATTATCTAAACTAGGAAATGGTCGTTCAACCGTCCCTGAATAATGTGCGAGGAAAGATTAGTTGCGATGGGCCAAGACGAATCGGAAGACTGCTTTATTATTGCCAGTAAGTCCTGTTATGTGAATCATTTGCTTAATCATACTATGGGAAGTGGAATCCCATAGTTTTCCAAAGCATTCATCTGCAAAAGCGCTCGTCATAACATCAACATGCCGAAAATCCAACCGAATCGATTCCTGGTGTTGAATATGGTCCATCAGTAACTGTCGCAATTTCCTACCTTGCTCACGACTTCCTAATAAATCGGTTCCCATCCAATCCTTTACATCAATGGTGAAAAGACTTCTAGTGGCATTAGCTGCTGTCATTCTTCCACCTCCCATATCTCGTCATCACCAAGATCATCAGTATGCCCAAGAATTTCTTCCATATCGACGCGTCTACTTAAATCAAAGGTACAACTAATACTGGTTCCCGGCCACGAAAGAGGGATCTCCTCATAAGTAGTTTTGTTCGCACTAGCTAAAGCAACCGCGTTCCCACTAATTAAAACTAGCCGACTGTTTGGTCCGTTATGCTGTATGATCTTCTGTACTAAGTATAACCCATTTCCTTTGCCCTCACCGCCCTTCTTTGACGTCCACCCTTGCCGCAAGGCCAATTCTAATGCCAAATCATCGGCGCCATTCCATGCAGGAGAAGATTGCCTAACGGATCCAGAAATCCCAATACCTAAATCACATACTGCAATTTGCATGATACTCCGACTTGGAAACACTTGTGCAAATACCAATCCGCCATCCCTAGCGCAAGAATGAATTAGAACATTCCCTAAAAACTCATTGATAGACCAAACAGCCGCCCATTGAACTCCCCATTCGAGCTGAGATTGGTGTAGGATCGCTTTGAGTTCTTGGATGATCGGTTCAATATTTTCGTTTCCGGTAATCCAAACTGCCGGAATGAAACGCCCTGCAGGGTCGTGTTCTGAAAAACGGTACGGAGCCTCTAATCCAAGTATCTCAGTGAATCTCATTCGCTGTAGATAGGAATGAACGGAAGAAGTCGGTGCCGACACCTCCCATTGACTTCCAAAAGCTAAACTAGCCAGAGGAGTAATGGCACCCGGTTCTACCCATTCTAGTCGATCTAATGAAACATGGCACTTGCCACGATCAGTCAATAGCATTCCGAGCCAGGAACCAGCATCGCGCAATCCATTAAGTAAAACATCTTCCGTCAAATTGCTGGGAATGATGATCACTTATGCACCTCGCAACTATTTAAATTCTCCATTTGAGTTTGCATAAAAATAGATCTGTACCGTCGCAACTATACCATCATTCCCTATCATAATCTCGTGAATTCTGTCCGAGTTCATATATCAGAAAACACCGATATTCCAGTTGACTGAATAAATGATGGACATAGCCAGCCCTCACACTCTTCACCCCGGATGGCTAACCTTTGGAACGGCATGTCTTCCACTAACGGCCCCATGGCTTATAGTCCATACTGCGCCGGAGCCCCGTCCTTCCTTGAGTCCACGTTCAGTGCGGCTGTCAGAGGTATGTTGTCGTTTACGTTTGGACCATTCAAGACATCCTCTTAGCAAAAAACCACAATGGGAACATGTGTTTATCCTTGTTTCAACTGTACCACGGTCGTCCAACATGGTCTAGATAAATTTTTGCTTTCAACACCGTATCCGAGGAACTCAAGAAGCCGCGGAAAAAGTTTGAGCGCAATATGGCAAACCGTGTTATTTGAACGTCGACCGATTTGACAAATGGGTCCTTTTCTTTTGTTTCGACTAACGGTAGATCAGCGGTACAGCCAGCGTTTGCCACCTCAATTCAACTTGTGGGCGACAGTATACGACAGGCGAAAGCTTCGGGTTGACACCTTCGTTCAAATCCTCATAGAAGCACTCAAGAAATTTTGGATATTCGGATTTTCGTGTGGGTCGAGACATTGTGAGTGAGACTGCTAAATTTTTTGTATGTTTGGAAGCATTTTCGTGCGCAACACCTCGAAGAGTTCTTCGCAGCCATTTTAGGGGCGAAGGTTTGCCTCCCGGCGTTTCCCCGTTCGTTGGACCGTACCGCATCATCCGCCTTTCCCTCGGCCAGGCGAGAGCTTGCGCGGTTCGACGGCGTAGGGTTCTTTCGGTCGGTTGGGCATCCGTTCATCACCAAATCATACGATTCGACACGTAACCCGACGAATCCTGTCTTTTCCCTGGGAATCGACTCCTACCCGTAAATAATCGCCTCTAAAAACAGGATAAAGCGCAATAGCCGTCGAACGCATTTTTAGAAAGGTGTTGTGAATCGTTTTTGACGTGCGAAATCTAAGCCGTGCAATCTACCGCCCGCCGAAGGTGTAGGGCACTATGAGGGCCACGTCGTGGGAAAAGTTGATAGCGTTTTGGAACGATTTAATTTGGATTCTTTAGTTATTTTCCTCATTTACTGTGATTTTGATGTATAGGCAATGCTTGGTCAGTATGTTTGGATGATTCGTACGTTAAGGAGGCCTGTCACAATGCAGTTATGGAACAAATTCGCTCTGATGTCCGGTGCCGTGGGTCTGATTGCTCTGGGTGGTGCCGTGGCTTATGCAGCCGGTTCGGGATACACGCCCGGCACCACGACGGTTCCATCCGGCACGCCCGGTGGATTCACGCAAGTGGTCACGGCTCAAACCATCTCACCGACCACCACCACGACCACCAATATTTCCGTGGCCGTAGATAATACGCCGGTTACTGTCTCCATTACCCCCGGAACATTTTCTACGCCAGCCCAAGTGGTCGTCACTTCCCCAGTATTGAGTCAAGTGACGTCATCGTTATCGTCCCTGGGCCTCCCCGGATATTCAGCCATCGCCGGACTCGGGGTCAATGTTGTCAACACCTCAGGGTTGCCGCTTACGGGCACATTTCTCAAACCGCTCACGGTGACGGTGCATAATGCTGCGATTAAATCTGGGGACAAGATCGTTGAATGGAATGCTCAGGGCACTTTTTCCACCTTAACGTCTGCAACCGTCAGTAATGGCGTCGCGTCATGGACCTTTCAGCAAGACCCCGCCTTCGCAGTGGTGGCACCAACCAGTGTTGTGCCTGGGGCGACGAGTCCCGTAACCGGGAAACCCTTTTTAGCCGAAGGGGCCTTAGGCGCAGTGTTGGTGGCGTTGGGAACAGGTGTGTTGTGGCGCACCCGACGGCGCAACCTTTCGTAAAATAGTCATGTCCGCAGAAATCCCTCCGGGTCTGCCTCCCATGGGGTGGATCTCAGGGATTTCTTGATGTGGTGTCGGAAGTTTTGGGCCTACCGACGCCAAGAATGACGAACGCGACGATAGTGGTGAGGGTTTTTGTCGCTCACAACATGATGAACCTAAAGGGGTTTAGTTAATATGGAGCATGGCGTGCGAAAACTGTTCCACATGATGAGTCTTATCGCGATAGGTTTGAGCACAGTGGGATGTGGCCATACGGCTGCACCGCCCAGCAACGGGCCATCGGTGTTCAGTCATTTGCGGCCATCTAGAATCGTGCCCACACCGCAAGGCACACTGGCCGCCAGCGATCCAGAACCCAACGGAACCCTATGGGTGTTGGCCGGAAATAGTGCGAGCAAAGGCATTTACCAATACGATCTGGCCCAGCACAAACAAATGGGCAGCGTATCGGTATCCAATGCGACGAGCGCCGTGGCAGAATCGTCGACGGGCATGTTGGCGCTAGGAATGGATACGGCCACCACTGGCGCGGTGTCGCTCGCCAATGGATCCACGGGTACCGTTCTCACGACTATTCCCATGAGTGGGCCAGTGTACGCGATTGCCGCAGGAAACGACGGCATTTCGTTTTACGTGCTCAATGGCACCAGTCAGGCGCGTACTGTAACCGTCATCAATGGGCAAACCGATAAAATCGTGGGTAATGTACCGGTACCCAAAGACACCGTGGGGGTGGTGCCCTCGCCAGGTCAACACAACCTCTACGTTATCGAGCCCAATGGTGTAGTGAGCGAAATCGCCGTCGCCGGGGGTCAAGTGACAACGCAATTTCCCATTGGCCAGTCGGGACGAAGTTTAGCGCTCGGACCCAATGGCAACACCCTGTATGTCCTCAAAGGCCAAGGGACGGTTCGTAATGTGGCCGTGGTGAACATCGCAACGGAAAGCGTCAAAGAGGTGCTGCCTGCCCCAACTAATACCCAGGGTATAGTGTTGTCCCCGGATGGGCGTACCTTGTACGACGTGGTGGGGACACCCACCTATGGCAATCTCCAAGCCTTCAGCCTCTAGACGACGGTGACTCAGTTTCGGATTTTCCCTAAAGGAGGTGTGACGGACGATGGCGAATCCCCAGACTCCCCTGGTGCTGCAACCGATGCGGCACCTCCAAACGGGCCGCACGCCAGATTTATGGCACGCCGCGAGTTGGATGGTCTGTGGGGTCGTGCTGATTTTGTGGGGATTGCGGTTATGGGGCTACGGAACCCTTACGCCGCTGGTCGCCGTTCCCTCGGTGGCATTGATTGCGTGGGGTCTGGCTCTGTTGGTCTGGCACGGCGGACGTCAAGAGTCACCGAAGACTATGCAGTGGATACTGGGAATTACCCTGGTGTTGACGTTGGTGGCTTTAGGCGTCTGGAGCTATACGCAGATGCTCACCATACCTGCGTATGGAACCGATGAAATGGCATTTGACCAGTATGCCGCACAGTTGTGGCTGCATGGCATAGATCCTTATGGGCGTTCCCTGGCCGCCGCCTTTTCGCGGTATCAAGTATCGCCCAATGGGTACACGTGGACACTGACGGGCGATCCAGTCACGCTCTTATCCTACCCTGCCTTATCCTTTGAAGTGTATGTGCCGTTTCTCCTCATGGGATGGTCTACACAACTGGCGGTCTGGATGAATGTCGCATTCTGGGGAGCAGGACTCGTCCTGCTGGTCTGGGGTGTCCCTCGCCCCGTGAAACCGCTCATTGTCGTGTTGGCTAGTTTGAGCGTCTATATTGGTTATGCCGTGGGCGGTGTGACTGATGCCCTGTTTGTGCCGTTTCTGGTGCTGGCAGCGCGCGCGTGGGATCGTTATCCTCAAAGGCGCGGCTGGGACGTTCTCTGGGGTCCGCTCTGGTTTGGATTGGCCATGGGAATCAAGCAAACCCCCTGGGTCTTATTTCCCTTTTTATTGGCAGGAATTGCCTTCGAAGGGCGGAGTGGGTCCGGTCGCTGGCGTAATGGTCTTGTCCCTGCGCTGCGTTACGCCATCATAAGTGGTACAGTCTTTCTGATTCCTAACCTTCCCTTTATTCTCGCAAATCCCATCGCCTGGGTTCATGGCATCCTAGCTCCCCTCATCAGTCCCACGGTGCCTTCGGGGCAAGGACTGATTACCCTTAGCCTCTTTTTAGGCCTCGGCGGCGGTTCGTTGTTCGCCTACACCGTGCTGAGCCTCATCGTGTTATTCGGTTTGTTAGCCCTCTATATCCTCACCTATCCGCGCATGAAAGGCTGGACTTTCCTGTTACCGTCCTTGGCCCTCTTTTTTGCGACACGGTCTTTCGGTAGTTATTTGGTGATGCTCATCCCGAGCGCTTTGATGGCCCTTGTGACGACAACGCATCCGCCCATCAAACGCTTAGCACGCCGAACCCTTTGGGCAGTATCAGGAATTGGCATCGCCATAGCCGGTGGCGTAGTCGTTGCGCTCGGCAGTCAAAGCCCTTTCGGAATGCGATTAGTTGGGGTGCATACCACAGGCCAGTTGGCCACCGTAGACCAAGTTAAGGTATCTATGCACAACACCACCAACCGTCCAACCCGACCCTACTTTACTGCCGATATTGGGGGAACGCTGACAGCATTTTGGAATCGACTCTCGGGTCCTGCACTGTTGCCTGCTCATGCGACGGCTACCTACACCTTGGCAGCGCCCAATTTTTACGCCCAACCGCCTTTGACCGGCGGGTTTCAAATAGTGGCATTCACAGCACGAACCAAAACTTTGAGCCATACCACCGCGTATGTTCCCACAACCTGGCATATTGCGTTGAGCCCAGACGCAGTAAATCATCCCGTACCCTATGGGCATACGCTCACGCTCACCGCACAGATCCTGAATCGTTTCGACCAGCCAGTCCCGGCCAGCGGCGTGCCAATTTACTTGGGACAGATTATCTACGCGCAACGAGGCTTGCAGTATGGACAAGCCCTAGTCAATAGCGGCTATCCGGGAGAGACGCCCATGACGACGTTAACCAATCCCCAAGGCCAAGCCGTCTTTACGATTCGCGATGTGCGCAGGGAAAATGACCCGGTCTCTTTTGAGGCCAACCTGGTCAATAGTCAGGATTATTACCCGTACGGCTATTCCCAGATTGTGCCGGTACGATTTGGCCACTAAACATAAAAGGGAGGACTCCGGATGACGGCAGAAGAATTGCAAGGATTGACGTGGGTTCCATACATAATGGCCTTTTTTTCAATTGTGTTGAGCAGTCTGGCGCAAGTGTTGTTGAAACTCTTGATGCGCCACCAACTGTTAAGCTTCCGTCTGGTCACGCAGCCATTATTTTATGCAGGATTTTTGGCCTATGGGCTCAGCGCTATTCTGTGGCTCCAAGTGTTGGCCAAGCTGCCTCTGGTAGTCGCCTATCCGCTTGTTAGCCTTAATTTTGTTTTCGTTGCCCTAGGAGGAGCTTTGGTACTTCACGAGCGGGTGTCATGGAGCATGGCCGTGGGCCTAGGACTCATTATTGGCGGTATTTTTGTCATCACCCAGAGCTAAAGGAGGAGGATTGCATTGTTAAATGGACAGCATATTGCGGTCGTCTTGCCAGCTTATAACGCGGAGACCACGCTGAGACGGACTGTGCAAGAGATTGACCGCACCGTCATCGATGATATCTTGTTGGTCGATGATCATAGTGTCGACGGCACCGTGTCCGAAGCCATGCGATTAGGCCTCCCTGTGATTCGCCATGACACTAATAAAGGGTACGGGGGCAATCAGAAGACATGCTATAAGGAGGCGTTAGATCGCGGCGCGGATGTGGTGATTATGTTGCATCCCGATTACCAATATACGCCACAACTTCTGGTTGCTATGGCAGGGATGATCGCCTATGACACCTACGATTTTGTGATGGCGTCGCGCATTTTAGGTCGGGGAGCACTCAAAGGAGGAATGCCGATCTACAAGTATGTCTTTAATCGCCTACTCACCCTCATCGAGAACATCCTATTGGGTCTGAAGCTGTCCGAGTACCACACGGGATATCGCGCGTTTAGTAGGAAAGTCTTAGAGACTTTACCGCTCGATCGGAATTCGGACGACTTCGTGTTCGACAATCAAATGGTGGCGCAAGCGCACATGGCTGGATTCCGCATAGGCGAGATTTCGTGTCCCACACGATACGAACCCGAGTCGTCGTCTATTAATTTGAGGAGGAGTATTGTTTATGGACTGGGTGTCTTAAAGACCGCACTGCAGTTTCGCATACAGCACTGGGGCCTGCAGAGTTTTGGCTACCTTGAACCCGCGTATCCTCTTCAAATTTCACCTAAGGATACCCAGGGAGCAAGTCCACGACCATCACTCGACAGTCCGTCAGAACACTTGTAAAGAACTGTTTTAACATAAAAACAGAATGAGAATTTTACATAGGATAGGACTGTAACCGGGAGGGCCATCGTGAATCATTCCAACAGTGAATTAGAATTCGTTGATAAATCT
The DNA here is from genome assembly GCA_021784595.1 of Bacillota bacterium. GTDB lineage: Bacteria > Bacillota > Sulfobacillia > Sulfobacillales > Sulfobacillaceae > Sulfobacillus_C. Next base: position 14,498 of record JAJYHT010000097.1, read on the forward strand.
CGTTACATACTTCATACGCCGCGAATTCGTCTCAGCGTCCTATGGCCATTCATCGTGGCCATAGGACAATTTATTGGTCTAATATTACTATCGGTTGTAAAATGGCATAGTTATAGTCTTACATGGGATTTTGCTATTTATGATCAAGCTGCCAATTTAATTGCCCATGGTCATTTGAATCCCTTTAGCTCAGTCCTTGGATTTTCGTTTCTCCAAAATGACTTCGAATTGATTATTTGGCCCATCGCACTAGTGTTGCTACTTTTTAAATCAGGATTGGCTCTGCTTGTGGTGCAAGACTTTTCGCTCGCCTTGACTTCTTTGATTACAACACTGTGGATTAAAGATGTCGTGTCAGAACAATCTAACCTCTCGGTCCCCATTAGATCCTTTTTGGTAGGGCTTGGTGCTGGCTTGATTGTGACATCGCCATGGATTTACTGGGCGGCTAGTTTCGACTTTCACGTAGAGCCAGTGATTATGCCCTTCGTGGTGCTGGCGGGGCGCGCTTTTTGGAATGACTCGCCGCGAAAAGGGTATTTTTGGGCGGGCATAGCATTGCTAGGAGGAAATGTCGCGGCGACATTCTTGGCGGGACTTGGTGTTACACAGATACTCCACGGCAGACGCTATCTAAAGTCGGGGATAATCTTAATCGGGCTGTCCCTTATCTCGCTCTTTGTTATAGAACGAGTGGTTCCCGGGGGCATTCGGGGAGGCAGCCTTGGCGGCGTCTATGGGTACTTGTTGCCCCCCACGATTTCACACGCTACGGTTTTTTCGTTGGCTTTGGGGGCGCTACACCACCCCCTGCGCATTCTTCATGTATTATGGGTTGCACGGTGGAACATCTATGGCGAAATTGCCCCAAGTGGGTTGGTAGGTTTGCTCACCCCAATGGGTTTAGGCGTCCCCCTAGTCGTCCTGTTAACAGACAATCTCATGTTTATCCATGGCCACGTGACGTTTTTTGGAACCCCGACCTATTTTCAAGGCATCACGTCCATTCCGTTCGTCGTCGTGGGCACTATCTTTATCGCCGCGAAATTACTAACCAAAATACGGCATAGTTGGCTCAGTTACACCATTTTGGTTTTGATTACGATCAATGCATTAACATGGTTTATAATCTGGATTCCACCCATTGGACGTAATCTCTTCAATATTTCGCCGACTGCCGCGCGTACATTGTCTCATGTAAACCAACGCATATTACCTAGTACCGAAGTCATTTCGACGCAAGCCTTTATGGGAGAGTTTGCAAATAGGCAGTGGGTTACGGCCTTTTTAGGCAATCAAGGCACACCTATCGCTGTTCACACCCATTCCGTCCTGTTTCTTGTATCCCCTTATGAGGGAATTGAACTTTCTCCAGAAATTTATGAACTATCGCGCATTGAATGGTTAGCCAATCTACGTGGCAGTCATCTTATTGCCCATGGCGGAAATATATGGGCTTTCTCATGGACGCCACCATCCGGCACCAGGAGTGTGAGTCTTCCAGTCCATAACACCTGGCTGCCAGCTTGGGCTCTACGTCATCCCGTAGGAATTCCTGTTCTATCAGGACCTCCTCAGGACTGGCATGTGTCCACAGGGAGCCGTGAAGGGTATGTCATCGATGGCTTTTATAAAAGGGTTAATCCCGGTAATTATGTGGCCAAATTCCGCATATCCTCAACGACGCCTACACTGATGGAAGTTTGGAACGCCACCGGCAACATACTTTTGGTGCAGGACGAAATTCCAAGTACTAACGGCAAAATTCAATCAATATCCATTCCCTTCACATTTCGCCACATGTTTCCCACGCATTTCTTTCGTGGCACTGGCGTATGGCGCATAAGTCCTCCTCCCCCTTCCCGACAAGATCAAATCGAGTTGCGAGTATGGGCAAGCGGACAAGGAGAGACAAACATTTATGAGATTAATATTCTGCGATCACCCCCTCCCAATTACGGGAACGATAAAATAACCCAGGGTTTTATCAAAGAACAAATCCTCTTAGGCCGAAAAAATGCTTATTGACGGAAAAATTAGCTAAAACTGACATGCCTATTTTTTGCTATGTGTCGAGGCGTGTAGATATTCTGCTACAAGGTAAATACCCACCCTGTCCTCGCTCGCATCCCGTGTGGTTCATTAAGCCGATGCAAAACAATTACCTAGACTGGTGCGACGTAAAAGATTGATCAGCCGACAATATTATGGCGTATCATCTTATAGTGACCGTGTCTTGAGTCTAGGTAATTCTTTGCTGGTCTACATAAATTTTTCTGGGTGCAGATAATTATTTTCTATGAACACCTACTCCAATCTCCACAATGAACTGAATTTTAGTACTTTCGTGAGAATGGCTCTGCACCCGTTTCATTTATCCAACCAACATAATACCTATGGTGCAATTATGGCGATATAGTAGCATGTATATGGCGTAACAAGGTTAAAATAGGGAGGCCGTTGCGGGTGGAATCCTCTAATCGCAATCATTTGCTTGCATTCAGCGCCGAGGATAAAAGTCCCCGCAAAGATTTTTCACGGCTGATGCTGGTAGCAGCCATTGTTCTGTTCGGAACCTTTCAGATGGTGGTATCCCTACACAAATATTATACTTTGCAAGCCTCCACTATGGATTTGGGCTACTTCGAGCAAGAATTATGGAAAATATCGCATGGCAATTGGTGGGCATTCTCCACGGTATTCCAAACTCCGGCACTCGCCGCCGATGGTTGCCTTTGGCTTTACCCCTTGGCGTACGGCTTTCGCTTTCTCGGAGGTGCCCCGTTTTTATTCGCAGTCCAAGCCTTAGGAACCGCCGTAACCGCATGGGGCCTATATCGCGCGAGTCTGTTACACCGCCTCTCTTCATGGCAGGCGACAGCTATCGCGATCACGTTTTTACTGTATCCTGCCATTATTGGGGGCAGCCAATTCGATTTCCATCCGGATTTTATAGCGTTGCCGTTCATCGTATGGGCATATGTTTACTACACGGCCGGACGCAAAGGACTCTATTATTTATTCTTTCTCTTCGCAGTACTAGCCAAAAACGTGGCGCTTATTCCCATTGCGGGTTGGGGGTTTGGACTAATTATTTTCAAACGTCAATTCCGCGATGGCATTATCGCCATCGTGGCCAGTGCCGCGATCTTTGTGGCCGAAATGGACTGGATTGTTCCCCTGTATTTCCACGGCGGCACGGAACACTTGAATTTGAGCCTATATGCGTATTTGGGTGTCGGGTTCACTGGCATTTTACGGGGGGTATTCATGCATTTTCCGCTTGTTCTGCATCACTTCGCGGGAGAAAGATCCTATGCACTCTGGATCTTCGGGCCCGTTCTATTTTTGCCCCTATTAGGTTCCACAAGCGTTCCTGCCATGCTGTCGCTCTTGTTACTAAATGCGCTCTCATCTTTTGCACCTCAGCAGATGATCAACGATCAGTATCAAGTCATTCTGTCCGGGTGGGTGTTTTTATCTCTCATTGAATCATTAACACGGTTTAGGCGAGGGCAGCGTTTGTTTATTTCAGGGATTGGATCGTTCACCGTACTCTTCGCATCGGTCTTTATGATTAATACTATTGTCCCTACACTAAACGTGACTAGCCCTGCGTTGGGGCAGGTGAAGAGCGCTGTGGCGCACATTCCGTCGTCCGATGTAGTTTGGACACAAAACCATTTAGGCGTGTGGGCGTACCGCTTCCCCGTCATGGGGATTGCGCGGGAAGCCGTTCCCGGACATTTGGTGGACGGATTGCCCCGACTATGGGCGGAATCAAAGCGCTCTGAGAATATTCCCACCGCCTTGTTGGGCCAACGCCCAGTGACTCCCTACTTCGCCGACGTCATTGCCGCTGCTTTACATGCGGATTATCACATCTCGTTTCACCAAGGATCCGTCTTTGTGCTATCAGGATTTCGGCGTTTTAAGGTGCCTTCACCATCCTCCATAGGCGACGGGTGGCAACCAAGTAACAGACTTTGGACCATTCCCGCATGGACGCAAGAAACCCAACTGGGGACCATTGAATGGTCGCAACACTCGGTTTTCGTGCCTGCAGAGGCTAAAGGCGTGGTCTTCCCAGGAATTTACTGCGAACTTGGTCCCGGTATCTATGAAGTCAGTGTGCACATTGAGGATCGGGGACCTAAAGCTCGGCATCTTATTGTAGGCGAACTGAGAATAGGTCACCAGATAGCGGTAATTCCGATAAATCATCCGACAGTGCACCTTCGGTTATTCCTCGCTCACCCACAGATTGTCGTAGTCTCTTTAACCTCTACAGGAGCCCATGCATTCCAAATTCAAACCTTCTCGATTCGATCCGGGTTAAACTCAACTCCACTTCGCGAATGACGGCAGCAAGTACTCGATGCGGCTTAATTCATTCTCCAGCCAAAGAGTCCCATGCGCCATTTTCTTTCGGAAAAGGCCTAAGAACTCGCCAGCGTAAACCCAGTCAACATCATGTTATGGCCTCGCGCTGCCACGTTTACCGTGATCCGATATATCCCCGGCGCAGTACCGCCCCCAATCGCCACAGCGACCTGAATTTCGGTACTCTCCAGAGAGTTGCCCTGCACCAGTTCCGATTCGTTCGCTAAGCTAACATAGTGCGTAATCTGACCGGTGACCAACGGCGTTATGGTGGAATATGGTATGGATGGTGCCAACTGCTGCCACCAAATCGGATTGTTAGCTTGCGCAATATGCAGGGCTGCGAGAAACAATGTCGTGGTGGCATCCGCCGCGTTTAGTGGAGCATTGCTCTGCTTCCATGCTGGCGTAGGGTTGCCCAAAATGGCCAAGTGCCCCATGGGAATATAATTTGTCGCCAAAGTCAATCCTTGGTCCGAGACGGCCGATGGAATCCCGACCGGAGTATATTGCGTGTTGGGAGGTATTTGCGGCGTGTTTTTGGTCTTCGAGGCACTAGAGACCAAGGTCGCCCACACCATGTATCGGTAAGGAGTCAAGTAGAGCGCGTTTAAGGGATAGCAGGCTTCTAACACGATCGAGGACATCGTCGTATTGTAGATGGAGGTGCCAACATGCACCACGGCACTGTGCGAGACATGAAAAGTGTAGGTGTGATACCGCCCTTCCACGACGATGGTGTCGCCCGGTTTCAGACGATTAATATGCCGAAACCAGGTTACATCATGGCCCGCCAGGATACTCAGCCCAGGCATGCCGGGATTCACACTAGTAGGTAAGTGGCCCACGGCCACGTTGAGTTGGGCATCTTGAGTGCCCTGCAACACCGGGGCCGTGAGTCCTAGACTCGGAATGTGAATGACATCCATGAGGTTAGAGGGCCATGGTGTGGCGGGATGACCATGGTTTTTTGGCAGGGCTACAGTGGCCTCATGCACGAGATGTTGGCCTACCCACCACGAACGGACATAAAAAAAGGGAATTCGCACTAAAATGACTAAGCCAACTAAAGCGAATAAGCCACCCACCACACGCAAGAGACGTTGGGGTACCAGCAGGTACCGTGAAAGGAGACGTCTTCGGTTACGACGCCGCCGTATCGTGCGTGCTCCCACTAGAATTTCCCCCATCATCCCTGAATTTGGTATTATCTTATCATAGTGTGTAGGGGAACTTAATTGACGATGGAACCGTTGGCGCTATTGATGCCACATTTCATCGCAACGAAGGGTCCTGCTTTCCATGCGCTAGCCTGTGCACGGGTCCCCTTCATGCCGTCATCGTAAAGCCAGTAAATAGGTTCCCGCCCCACTCCTCCCGGCATAATTTCACGATCCCGATTTTGATGACATCTCTATCCTTTCAACACCTCATCGTCCGTCCCAATATTTGCGCCCCCCCTACGGTCGCCATCCTTAAGACCTCCCGAGCTGTGGTCAGTCGGTCTCTTCGACTCACCCGCGATAACAGCATAGCCAAGCGCGCTTCGCCTAGTAAGTTTCCCCCATCATTCGATGCGCTGCCATCGACCCCGATTCCGACACAGACTCCGCGATCTAGCATGTCCCGGACGGGTGCTATCCCGGAGCCGAGGCGCATATTAGATGATGGACAGTGAGACACTCCGGTACCGTTTGCCGCCAGAAGATCAATTTCCGCTGATGACGCATGGACGACGTGCGCCAACCACACATCCGACTCAATCCATCCAAGTTCAGCGAGTCGAGCAATCAGACGCATCCCCATGGTTTCTTGAAAATACTCCAGTTCTTCGACAAACTCCGCCACATGCGTGTGGCGCGTCACGCCATATTTCTTCGCTAGATCCCGGCTCTCCATCCACAACCGCGGTGTGCACATAGTCAATGAATTGGGCGCAATTCCCACACGACACATAGATCCTGGGGATGGATCGTGAAACTGCTGAATTGCCCGCTCCATCCCCAAGAGAACGTCGTCTGTCGACTCCATCATACGGTCTGGAGGCGCTCCCCCCGTATCCAAGGAAAAATCCACCCCACCGCGCGTTGGTTGGAATCGCATCCCCACATCGTGTGCCGCAGCGACCGCCGATTGCATAAATCGGACGGTCCCATTGACATCTACCGGAAACACATACAATAAATCAGAGGATAGAGAACATCCCGACAAAGCCAACTCACTTAATGCGACCAGAGCCGTCACATACACCGCTTCCTCGTCAATGAAAGACCAATAGTGGAAATTCGCGCGTTTCCACTCAATGAGCCTGACATTTTGGGCCGCGACGAGAACTCTTGTCACCTTTTGAAATAAATGGTGATGCGTATTGATAAGCCCTGGTGTTGCAATGCACCCGCGACCTGAAATACGTGTTGCCGTTGCAGTTCCAACATCCGGCGTACCCGTGCCTACCGCTTGGATAACCCCATTTTGAATTACAATGTACCCGTTTTGCCACTCGGTTTGGGCATCGTCCATAGTAGCCAAATAGTCGATATGCTCGATAATGGTCACGGTGCTGTCCTCGCTCAAAAAGTTAACCCTCTCCTTCCATGGTGACTTGTTCAACCGCTTGGTCGGCACTCTCATTAAGGCTGATCCTTTGAATGAAATTAATGTACACCCAGTAACTTAATGCGCCGACTCCTAATCCCATAAACACACTGATGTCTCCCCCACCCAAAAGCGCTTTGTCCACGGGACTCTCCCACAAACTGGAATCTGTAAATGTAAACGCTGCGAGACATCCTAACAACCAACTGACAATCCCGCCCCACTGTACGCCATTGTTATACCAATAGGGTCTTGACACAATATACCCCCGATCGTTTGGCGACGACCCCCTTGGCCACAGTGGCCAAGGAAATCGCCGACATCGGCGGCGCTGCGCTCAAAGCGCCGGACGATATCGCCCAAACCCTGCAGCGATTGGCCCAAAAAGCCTTCCGACTGCGGCCCAAGGAAACCGAAGCGCGCCGATTCAGTCTGGTCATCCATCTGGACACGATTCGCACCTTGGAAAGTCAAATCCGGCAGACCGACCGGGCCATGACCCGCGATCTGGCGGCCATCCCGC
>JAJYHT010000038.1 GCA_021784595.1 Bacillota bacterium
CCGCCCGGCCCCCCAACGGGCCTCTCCGCAAAACTTCCCACCATGCCTGGGGAATCCTCGGCTCTGGTTCACTTTGGGTGATAAGAAAATAGGGTCATCCAAGCCGTTCGTGGCATCAGGGGCACCTTGTCAGATGGTGTCGTTCCGACACAGTGATCCCCCGAGAACGGCTTACGTGCGTTCTCGCGGCGCCGCTATCGATGAAGAATCCGGGCACTCACAAAGGGCAGGCTGGCCTGGTCGTACATCAGCATCCGATCAAGAATGTCCGCCTCCATACGTGCGGAATATGGCGTGAACAGCTCTTAGAACGGGATGGCGGAACATGGAAGGGCCTTATATCGATTTTTCATATAGACCAACCACCGCTGACGCCTCGATTGTTGAGGCCTTCCTATTCATCGTATATTGAGGACGCTATGAAAACTGCAAGTGCTGCCTTCGCAGCTCATTCACTAGGTGGTAGAGCACGCCGTTAGATTGTTTGGCAGCTAGTCGGTCAAGAAAGTGATATTGTCTTGGTCACCTGAAGACTTCCCCGAGCGTTAAAATTGATGACAGGTAAAGTAATCTGTCGGCATTGCGGTGATTTTGGCAACCACGTTATTCACGTGTAACGTAATGGGGGAAAATTTATGAAGACAAAGCCTGTGGTGTTGGCATTTTGTTTTATCTTTGAGAGCGCCATTTTGACCGGGTGCGGCCTCACCGGCCATATTTCTGCTACGCCCTCAATTAAACCAAGCAATGCTTTTTCCGGGCAGGCAGGCAACAGTGGCTCTTCTTCTTTGCCAACAAGCGCTGCCGCTCCCTCGGGATCCCCTAGCAACCCGTCGACGCCCGACACGACGTCCACGGCGCCCACGTCCGCGGCTCCCTCGGCTAGTGTTTTTCCTCCCTTGATCGCCGCTGCGCTCCATAGTCTAGTCGGTACAGCAGGTGCACCACTATGGGGGCCGACGGTGCTTCCACGGGGAAACAGCGCCACGACAAGTGCGAGCGGCAATGCGTTTACCGTGCGAATTTTCGCCTGTCCGACGGCAGAACCCTTGAATAGCCCCAACATCGGGCAAATGAATTGTGGTGCTATGGCTTCCTTTGCCGAATCCTTCAGTGCTACGGTATATGACAATTCTTCGGCAGCTATGGCTGCGTTGCCAGAAGCCGCACCGATTAATGGGATGTTGGAGCTGAATTCTGTTCCGTATTCCCTCCCTGGCGGCTTGGTTGCTCAAAGGTGGGTTAGAAGCGGCACCAGTGGAGAAGGAAGTACCATAGCTCTTCGATGGCATGAGGGAGATTGGACGATCTGGGTTTTTGGTGGTTCATCCTTGCGTAACACGGCCACCTCCATTACCACGGATTTGCAACAATATCGGCTCCCTCCATTTCCCGGTGTGCTGTCAGTTGATGCTGCGCCCGATGGACAACACTCAAATCTCGCCTGGACGACCGGGGACGTTGTGTACCAAGTGGGGGCAATGCATCAGGCGGTTCATGCGATTAAGATGGCTGCTTCTATGAAGCATTACGCACAAGGATAATCTAGAACTAGGGTAAGTTTGACTAAAACCCCGCATGTGAATTAGAGCCTTATGGACCCAGCATCAGCTGTCCCCGGCCCTGATGGGTCGCTATTACACCCAGTTCATTCGGCCGCTGGGCGGTAACAACCTCGAACAGGAAAGGGGTTCACATCTGTATAGGAACAGCAAGCTACTGCGAGTTGGGTGAGTAAGCCATTGGAAATCAGTGATTCCGAACATTGACAGGAAACGAGATAGGCGGGTCATGAACCGAAAATGGCTACTATCTGGAGGAAGCACAGTCGTTGCAGCGGGTATATTATCGATTATGCTGTTCTGGCCGCCCGCAACCCATCATACGGTCTTCGCCGCGACACAACAATCGAATACGATCCACACGGGTCCTGCATGGGGAACGCGAACATTAGGTTCCCTCGCCGAGATGGTGGCGAGGGGGGCCACGACATGAATCCGACGTCTTCAGTGTACTTTGTGACCAACCGCGGGCAAGGCAATTTGGCCACCTCGGGAGCCCGAGTCCTTGGCGGGTCCATGCCCGTGGATATCGTCGTGATGCATGGTGCATTTTCCAATCCGAAGTGGAGCACGGATCCATTAGGCGCTCCTGCCGAAAAAGGCAATACCCTGGTGGTCATCGTAGAGGCCCAAAACGGCAGTGTGGTCGATATGGGAATGATGACACAAAATACCCATCAAGCGTCCGCGATGGTCGCGGAAAATTAAGCGTCTTCTGCGCACGTCACTTGTTAACGGTGACCCAAAACTCCTAGAGGCTTAGGGTGTTGAAGGATGGCCGCCGTGATGAGGCGGTCGTCACGACCGTCCTTATTGGCGACGGGCCACACTGGATTTGGGAAGAAAGTCAACATATTTGCTTGGTGACGAAGGCGGTCTGGCCGCAGGATGACACGGTCCAACACGTATGGGTGGACGACGTGTGGCATCGGCTCCGCCATGAAGGCGGAGGGATTCTCGAAGCGGTCTGAAAAGACGTGCCGCCGTTATCGGCAACCGCTCAAGCACAGGTCGGCCTATTTTGCATACCCTCACACCCGTCTCGATTATCCGCGCTATCGGGCCCAAGGGTTTGCCAGCAGTTCGAAAATCATTGAGAGTGCCTCGAAGTCGGCGCTCAAGCAACGGGAGAGAGCGGCAGTAAAATGCCGTGGACGAAATCCGGTGCGCCGGCCATTCAGCGGTCTTCGCAAGATTTCTGGAATCAAGGCCCCTGGTCGCCATTGGTAGCGCTGTTTGCACAGATTGTGGCCGTGATCACAATTTTAAGGGGGACCCTGGCGGGTTGCGGAGCTTGACGATGGATGGTCTTTGTCGTACTACCGGGACAAATAGTTTTTGCGATGGGCTAGAGGATCCGCGTATTGATGATTGGGCTGTGGTATAGTAGTCGGCAAATCCCCGCCGCACGGGCGGGCTTGGGATATTATCCGCATCAATAGGAGGGGAAGAAATGGCCCGAGTGTATTTATATGATACGACCTTGCGCGATGGCACTCAACGTAGAGGATTAAGCCTTTCGCTGGAGGATAAACTTCAGATTGCCGAACTTTTAGATCAATATGGCATGGATTTCATCGAAGGCGGGTGGCCCGCTTCCAATCCCAAAGATACGGCGTTCTTTGAAAGAATTCGAGGCAATCTTCATACCGCAGAGGTTGCGGCATTTGGCAGCACCCGCAGGAAGGGGCTGGCAGTGGAGAAGGACTCTAGTCTGAGGGCCATTTTAGACCTTGAAGTGCAAACGGCCACCATTTTTGGCAAGGCATCGGTGTTTCAAGTGGAAAAGATATTGGAAACGGACCGAGACGAAAATCTGAGGATGGTGCAAGATTCCGTAAGATATTTGGTAGATCACGGGGTAACGGTCATTTTTGATGCGGAACATTTTTTCGATGGGCTTAAAGCGGTGCCCGACTATGCGTTGGCGGTACTGAAGGCCGCAGAGAGCGCTGGCGCTTCTTGGCTGGTGTTGTGCGATACCAATGGAGGCAGTTTGCCCTCATGGATTCGTCATGGCGTAGAGGCAACCCGATCTATTAGCCAACTGCCTATCGGCATTCATGCCCATAATGATGCCGGATTAGCGGTAGCTAACTCGCTCGAAGCGGTGGCCGCTGGAGCTACCATGGTGCAGGGAACGATTAATGGATATGGAGAAAGATGTGGCAACGCCAATTTGTGCACCATTTGGCCGAACTTGGTATGGAAAATGGGATTGCAGGCTGGCCACCGCGAGCGCTTGGCCGATCTAACCCGTTTATCTCGGACGGTAGCCGAAATTGCCAATTTGGCGCCTGATGACGGGGCACCGTATGTTGGAGAAAATGCCTTTTCGCATAAAGCCGGAGTTCATGCCGGAGCCGTGCGCAAGCACCCTGAGGCCTATGAACACATTGATCCCTCATTGGTGGGACAAAATCGCAGGATTTTGGTGTCGGAACTGTCCGGACGGTCAAATCTTTTGTATCATTTTGACGAATTGCCATTGAATGCAGACGAGATTACCCGGTTGGTGGAGCAAGTTAAGCAATTAGAGGCGGAAGGCTACCAATTTGAGGATGCCGAATCGTCCATGCGGCTCATGGTGGAGCGTTCCTTAGACCGAATTCCTCCCTATTACCGAGTGGACCGCTTTCACGTGTCCGTGACACATGATACGCTGTCCATTTGCGAGGCGACGGTGCGCATTTTGGTGGGAGAAAAGCGTTTTGTGGAAGTGGGCGAGGGAGCCGGCCCAGTGCACGCATTGGATGAAGCCGTGCGAAAGGCTTTGACCCAGGTTTATCCGATTCTGCGCGACTTGCGCCTGACGGACTACAAAGTGCGGGTGCTTGATGGCCGCGACGCCACCAGCGCCGCCGTTAGGGTGTGGACGCGATCCGAATATGGCGATAGGATAATCCAAACGGTTGGCGTGTCGCGCAACATATTAGTCGCCTCATGGCAGGCGCTGCTCGATGCCATTGACTTTCTGTTATGGAGCGAAGAGGTG
>JAJYHT010000033.1 GCA_021784595.1 Bacillota bacterium
GATCTTAGTATAGCACTCTCTGGGGATTGCGGATTAGGGGGCAAGTTAGGCATAATAGGTTGGTGAATGGCGGTCTTGTTTGTTGAGAAAGTTTCCTCATCACATCGGCAACAGCATTGCCTGCTGTAGCTGACCGAAGATGCCCACGTCGGCCGAATTGTCTCTTTCCAACGCAGAGTAATGGGTTTCTCCAAGTACCCATAGGGTGGGGCGCGTATTCGGTGTGAAGATCCATAACATCTTTAATATCAGCGCCGACTTTTGGATGAGCAAATGTTAATCAACATGATATGAGCAATTTTGGAAGCAGGATTCATGACATCTCGCCGAAAATGTGATGCTGGCAATTATTTGGCGCCTGTGACCTCCGAGGAGGGATAAGCGTTGTAAAACGGTAAAGGAGGAGGGCATCGCATCGTGAATGAGACGCGTAAAGCGACCTGGCGCGCGGTAGGCATGATCGCAATGATTACCATAGTCTTTTTATCGGTTGGATTTCGGTTTTGGTACTTGCAAGTAAAAAATGCGGCCCACTACCAAGCCCTGGCTCTTCAGGACACCCTGCGCAAATTGCCGGTGCCGGCACCCAGAGGCAATATCGTGACGAGTGATGGCGTGGTGGTGGCCACTTCAAAACCCTCATGGACCTTATATTATTTGCCTGTCAATCAACAAAGCGCCATGCCCGCTCCCGAAGTGGCGACATTAGCCGGGTACTTGAATGTTTCCGATAAACTGTTGACGCAACTGATTGCCAAGCAGGAATCCAAGGCCTATTCGTATCAACCGGTGGAAATTGTGTCAGGGTTGACGGCAGAACAGATGACGGTGATTGAAGAAAATCGTGCCAACCTGCCCAATATCCGCATTCAGCCTGTGGCTGTGCGATATTATCCATACAATAGCATTATGGGCAATATTTTAGGGTATACCCAAGATATCACGTCACAACAATACAAAGTGTTGCAGAATCAGGGGTACACCCAGACATCGATTGTGGGTGCTGCCGGGCTGGAATCGGAGTATCAGTCCTATTTACGAGGTCATTCAGGAGGACAGTTCGCTGAGGTCAACCGGCAGGGGGAGTTAGTTCGACTGTTAGGGCAAGTGGTCCCCACTCCCGGAGACACGGTGCATTTGACTATCAATTGGCAGTTGGAGCAAACTGCCCAGAATGCCTTGGCATATACAATGAACGCGATGCGACATTCGAACCAAGGGTATTCGCATAGCGCAGGTGCAATCCAAGGAGCCGTATTGGCGATAGACCCCAATAATGGCAACATTTTGGCTATGGCTAGTCTTCCATCATACAACCCCAACAAACTGTTGCCGGGCTCCACGATTCGGAGCAGTTATTTCAGTCAACTCATCAGCAATCCGATGGGGCCTTTTAACGTGCTCCCGGTTTCCGGTCTATTTGCTCCCGGATCGGTGTTTAAACCTATTATGGCAGTGGCAGCTTTGGCCAGTGGGGTAGTGACGCCCACTACAGAAATTTTTGACCCCGGATACTTTCCCAAAGACCGCACATTTGGCAACTGGTATCCTAGTGGATTTGGATGGCTCAATATCGAACAGGCTATTGGCTTGTCGGATGACGTCTTCTTTTACACCCTGGGCTACGATATGGGCATTCAGACGATGGACAAGTGGATGCAAAACTTTCTTCTCAACAAGCCTACAGGCGTGGATTTGCCAGATGAGGCCACCAGTCGCATTCCTACTCCCCAATTGCTTTACCAAGAGAGCAATCACACTGAAACCTGGACCTGGGGCTGGAACTTAAACACCGTGATTGGCCAAGGAATTGGCCAATATACGATGGTGGCCCTAGCCAGGGCAGACTCCGCCATCGCCAATGGCGGTACATTGTACTGGCCGCATCTGGTGTCATCCATCACCAGCCCGACCGGTAAAGTGGTCAAGCAGTTCAAACCAGAAGTACAAGGCAAATTGAATCTGCCATATTCAATCTTTCACGCTGTGCATGTCGGGATGGAAATGTCGGCCCAGGATTCCTCCATTGCAAAGGGAATATCCGGAACCGGCTATGGCGCTTTGGCTGGGATACCGGTTCCTGTGGCGTCGAAAACGGGTACCGCTCAGGTTATCACCCAAAACAGCTATAACGCATATTTCTTGACCTATGGTCCAATGCCCCATCCATCCATCTTGATTTTAGTCTATATTCGGGAAGGAAACTGGGGGGCCGATTCGGGATTTGTTGCGCGGGCTATCTACGACCAATATTTCAAGATTCAGGATCCCAAGGCGGGTCCGTTGTTTGACTCGGTATTTGGATTGAATTGGAAGTGGCCCTTTGGATATGTGCCGCCTGCTCCTAAGCATCCGTAATGCCCGAGAGGTTGAGGCAGCGGCTTATGGGAGCGTTGCCGGGACTTTACCAAATGGTTTCCGCGACCGTCAATTTGTGCCATCGAAACCGTACGGCATCGGTGTTGATGTCTGATAAAAACTGCTCAAGTTGATTTTGGGCCACACCTTGGGAAGATGCCTGAAGGGTTTCGGCAAATTGATGCAGCAGCTTGACAAAGAAGCATTCGATCAGGTTAAGCCAATTGCCTTGGGTGGGGGAAAACACAAACTCAAAACGATTGGGAACAGTAGCCAAATATGCCCGCGTTTCGTGAGAAGTGTGCGATGCATGGTGGTCCACGACGACGTCAATTTGCAGCTCTTTGGGATATTGTGTGTGGAGAAGCTCAAGCCATTGTACAAATTCTTCACCCCCATGCTGAGACCGTACAATTCCTCGCACCTCAGCAGTTTGGAGATCGATTCCGGCCAACAAGGTAAGGGGGTCCGTGTCCTCTTCACTGTCGGTATGACGCCATTCAATGGACTGATAGATATGCAGCACGGGAACGCGCGTATGATGAAAAGAAGGGGCATGCCGATCGCCATAATAGGGACTATGCAAAGATTGGGCGCTTTCTGCAGATAAAATTTTGGATACCGTGCCGGGGCTGATGTTAGACGCGGAGGAATGGCCAAGCGATGCCGCGTTGTTCCGGATATGGTGGGCTAACAGACGTTCCGTCCACTTGGCTTCGGAATACCCCAAATTTTGAGGATTCTGGAATATTAGAGAGACAATCCACGACCGGGCTTCAGCAGTAATCCGCAAGGGGCGGCCTGGACGGGGCACGTCATCGAGCGCGCTACGAGGGCCAAACGACAGGGCTTTTTCAACACATCGGCGGACTTTGGACGTGGTTAGGTCATGTTGTTGGGCAATGTGCTCCAGGGATTGGCCTTGAGCGTAGCCTAAAAGAATGCGGGCTCGCTCAAAGTGTCGATTGTCTGGTTGGGGGGATTCTACAATCTGTTCGAGATAATGTCGGTCCGCTTCGGACAACCGCAAAGGAGGCTGAGCTCCGCGCATCGGCATGTGTCCACTTCCCCCTGAAAGATACCTAAAGCCTACATTTCGGCGTGCGAGAAAAACTTCGGTACAAGAATACCATAGCGCTATATTGAACACAAAGCCTTTGATCTAAGGTTCAAGTCGGACTAAAAGGACGAGTAGCGTGCAAAGCAGGACAACAGCCCGGCATATGGGTCATGGGGTCTCTGCTTTTTGGAAATGGGTGGGCGCATCATTGTCAATGTTTGATATCCGATAGAAATAGGTCGGACGAGGTTGCGATGGTGTCCGTCAACAAGATATCAAGCGCGTTTAAGGCGGTTTGATAAGCCTGCGAGATGGCGTTCCATCCGGCCGGCCGCTCAATCAATCGGGAGGATGAAAGGTCAAGCTGCTCCCAACCGTTATGGGATAATACCGTCATATAGGGCACCATCAAGAGGCCGTCGTCTGCTTCGATAGCCACATGGCCGACCGTATCGAGATTGCCTAAGCATGTTGGTACAACAAGGTATGATGCCATTGGCTGCAAGTACCGGATTCCCCGTTCCGTAGGATCGGCGGACAACTGAAAGAGAATTTCTGAGCTAGTCATGGATTTACCACCGAGCTTACAAGGGCCCAACAGGATGGCGTGTTTAGGCAGTTCATGTTCACGGCTCCCTTTATTTAGTCAAAGCAATATTCTCACTTGTACTAAGGGTGACATGAGGGAACGTAAGACAGTAGGGCCAAAAGGACCATATGCAAAGGTCGTTTGGCCCTTTCGGCCCAGGGAAGCGCCTGAAATTATGTCGAGGCCGGCATGAGCGTTTCCACAGTTTGCCGAAAGCTTTCCGGCCATGGCATGCTGCTTCCGGACGAAATTTCTAGGAATACCACCGTAGAGGTGCTTTCGGCAATCACGATATCGAGATTGTCGAGCAGCACAATGACATGGTGTAAGTCCAGGCTGGACCGTCCAAGACGCGTAGGTCTTGTGTAGACCTTGAGCGTTTGTCGAAAATATGCTGGGCGTTTATAAGTCACGCATTGCTGTACAAGCACCAGAGTGTGATCGTCATTCCACCAATCGAATCCTCGACTGGCCAATGACTCTAAGAAAGCAATTCGGGCCTCTTCCAAATAAATGACGTACGATGCTTGACTCACATGCTGATTAGCGTCGGTTTCGCAAAACCGTACGCGCACGAGCGTTTCGTGATGGTATTCTTCGGGCTTGACAGTCGTTGGCATAAGCACTCCTCACTCAACGCAGTATGAACGCTTAAAGGGTTTTCTACTTCATCTTACTACGGAAATATAAAGAGCGCCAAAAAGTCCTCATAGCAAACTGTGGATAACTGCTGGCAAATCCCAGTGTTGGAAAATCACGCGGTCAGGGATTACGGTGGCGGGAGATAAAGGATCTGAGCGGTCTTCGGCAACGATCCTGGGTTGATACAGAATAGCCATGGTATGAGCACGGTGCGCGGCCAGCACGTCGTGATAAATACGATCGCCGACATGGCATAATATCGGGCCGTCAAACGCATTAAAGACTTTAGGGTCCGGTTTGCAACCCGCCTCGGGACTGGTTGTCACAATGGTCTCAAACAGCTCGTCCCAACCTAAACTTTGCAAGTACGGGCCTTGATTGGCCCATAAGCCATTGGTGACCACTCCTAATTTAATCGGAAGAAGTCTGAGGGATTCCAACATCCACAAAACGCCTGGTAAGGTCAAGTCTGCGATAGTGGGCCAAGCAACCTTTGACGGGACGGAAAGCGACAGCCCAAAGAGCTTTGCGATGATGTCTGACCAGTCATAGGCACCAATCCAATCCCCCTCATGCCAGCGACGATCGCCTTCTTGTGCCATCAAGTTCCACCAGTGATTCCAGTTTTCACGGTGCAATGCGGCCTGAGCCTTAAGCCATGGTGCGAGATGCAAGCGCCAGTACGGATTTTTAAGCAATGTTCCATCGAGATCAAAGGTTATCCATGGTGCACCCAAGAGTAGGTCTCCTTACTTTTAGAAAAAATAATGTTGCGTATGATAATGTTGTTCTGGATTTCACATGAATTCTGATATGATATTGCGATAAACAGACAACGCGCCAGAGAGGAGCCGGAGCCTTTGTTATTGGTTCAAAAATTCGGCGGTAGCTCAGTGGCTACTGCTCAACATATTGCCGAAGTCGCACAAAAAATTCAACGGGTGATTGAACAAGGCCATCAGGTCGTGGTAGTAGCCTCCGCGATGGGAGACAGTACCGACCACTTGGTCGATCTGGCTTCGGAATTAACGTCCATGCCTGCAGGCCGGGAAATGGATGCGCTATTGGCCACCGGTGAGTTGGTCACCGTAGCCCTTTTGGCGATGGCTTTGGAACAGCATGGGGTGCCTGCCCGGTCATTTTCCGGCGCCCAAGCGGGGATTAGGACGACTTATGACTTTGGTCGCGCGCGCATCGAGTCGATTAATCCGGGACCATTGCGCAGGACTTTGGCAGCCGGCATCACGCCGGTCGTGGCGGGATTTCAAGGAGCCACTGCGAGCGGCGACGTGGCCACCCTGGGGCGAGGGGGTTCGGACTTGACGGCGATTGCTTTAGCCGGAGCCTTAAATGCTGACCGTTGCGAAATATATTCAGATGTCGCAGGTGTCTATACGGCGGATCCTCGCATTGTTCCGGACGCCACGCCATTAAGTTCTTTAAGTTATGACGAGATGTTGGAACTGGCCAGCCAAGGTGCTCAAGTATTGCAAACGCAAGCGGTGGAATATGCCAAAGGACAACAAGTGGTCATTCACGCCCGTTCTACCTTTCGGGACGAACCGGGAACCCAAATTGAAGCTGAACCCGTGATTCCGGTTAAACCAGCGGTGACTGCTGTGGCATTAAACCGGCATGTGGCCAAAGTGGGATTGATGGGAGTGCCAGACTATCCGGGAGTCGCTGCCTATTTATTTTCTTCATTGGCGC
Source organism: Bacillota bacterium (assembly GCA_021784595.1). Taxonomy (GTDB): domain Bacteria; phylum Bacillota; class Sulfobacillia; order Sulfobacillales; family Sulfobacillaceae; genus Sulfobacillus_C. Next base: position 6,360 of record JAJYHT010000033.1, read on the forward strand.
AACACGGGATTAATATTGAGTTAGTCATTCAGTCGGTGTCACACGACAAGCTCAACGATATCGCGTTTACCATCGATGAGCATGATGTCGCCCGGGCTAGACCCGTCGTGGAGGAGTGCTTGGTCAATCTAAAGGGACAAGCTTTGGTGATTGATGATACGGTGGCTAAGGTTTCGGCAGTGGGCTCGGGAATGCTCGGGCGGCCTGGCGTGGCGGCCACGGTATTTCAAGCGTTGGCAGATGCAGGTATTAATATCCAAATGATTGGCACCTCAGAGATAAAGATTTCCTGCATTGTGGCCCGAAAAGACGCTGAGCATGCCCTGGAGCAGATACATAAGGCGTTTGGCTTGGACCTGTCTCAAGAAGTCATTGAGGACACTTTCTAAACATGCCTTTATAAGAATCGACAGTTTTACGGACGGAAAGGTCAGGGTGCAGCGCCCCCCGGGCGAAATTTCGTCGCATGCAGCTTTAGGGTTGTCTGAACCCTAGCTCAAAGCCGGTGATTCGTTATCACCGACCATGGCCCGGGGTCAATCGGCAAACCTTTGGCTCATTATCCTTGCGCCAACGTCCGCAGCCGAAAAAGGACTACAAACAATCTCCCAGGGGGAGAAAGGTTTTCCTACCAAGAGAAAGCCCAGTATGCGCTAATGGGCGTTTCCGTTGTGTGTCCTCGCGATGACAGAGTCTTGCATCATGCCTTGTCGGCAAACTCGCATGAAGACGCGAAAAACCTAGTGTAGAACGCATCATGCATTGGGCCACTCAGACAATATGGCGACGGAACGGGACAGCCCCAGACGCGAAGCGCCGGCTTGAACCATGGCTAATGCGTCCGCCAAAGTGCGAATGCCGCCTGATGCCTTGACCCCGACGGATGGCGGAACACTTTGACGCATTATTGTGATGGCTTCGATACTAGCTCCTGGCGCTCCGAAGCCGGTCGAGGTTTTAACCATGTCGGCACCTGCGGACGCACAGAGTTTTGATCCTTGTCGGATCTGTTCGGGGGTAAGCCAGCCCGTTTCTAAAATGACTTTAAGTAAAATTTCTCGCCCTAGAGCTTCTTTTAGGACATGGATCTCATTTTGCACTGCGTCATATTGCTGTCCAATAAAACGGCCGAGGTTCCAGACAACATCAATTTCTGTGGCTCCATCGGAGACCGCCTGACCTGCTTCGGCCATCTTGGCGGCCAAGTTGCTTTGCCCCAAGGGAAATCCCGCGGTTGCCGCGATGGCTGGTGCGCCGCTAGACGGCAAATGCTGGCGAACCTGGGATACGTAGCTGCTGTTCACGCAAATTGCCCCTATGCCCCATTGCAGTGCCTCATCTGTTATACGGGAAATGTCGCTGGGTGTGGCCTTGGGGTCCAAGAGCGTGTGGTCAATCATTTTGGCGAATTCTGACAGTGTCATAAGGATTCCTCCGTTGCAGGTATTGGCGGCCGGGGCAAATGCATAAATGTCCGCAAACGATCATCTCGGCGGCATGGCTCGGCTCAGGGTTTTTGTAGCACAAGCATGATATGGCTTTTTATGTCCACGTTTGTGGGTTCATGCCGGCCGTAAATCCCCTGATTGTGTTGGCCTATACATCTTGAACCAATTCTAGCACCTGAATCGCCAAGTCCACCATCTTAGGAATAATCTTGTGAAAGCTTTTCGGGTAGGCTTGATACCTCCAATGCGTTCTGGGAATTTGATCTTGATGGCGCACCTGCATCAATCGCATTGTTGACGCGCTATCCTCCTCGTCGGGGTGGTTGCAATGAAATCAGTAGCAGCCATATGTTGCAACGCGATGGATTTTTCGTCTTAAAGTTACGGCAAGTGATAACCTTTTTGTTGACGTAGGCGTTTTGCGTCCAGAGGTTCGATAGCGCGGCTTCTTTCATAGAGGACCTTAAAAAGTCGGCGAGTTGTGACAAAAATTGGTGGCGCTTTCTTTCAGCCACTGATTATCGGTATATTATACTCTGACCGTAGATCAATGAATGCGCCAACGTTGGTGAAGTTGCAAGAAACCAGCCTCAATGGTACGGTGAGTTTAAGGAGGGACGTCTGTGAATGTGGTCAATATCAAACCGCGCTTATTATTGGGGCCGGGACCATCGCCTGTGCCGCATCGAGTGCGTCGGGCCATGGCAGAACCCGTAATTGGACATATGGATCCACAATTTTTTGAGATTGTGGATGACGTGCAGTCCATGTTGCGTACCGTGTTTGGAACCCAAAACCGTTTGACCCTGCCCGTGTCGGGCACCGGAAGCGCGGGGATGGAAACCGCGATTATTAATTTTGTCGAGCCCGGGGATACCATCATTGTGGTGGTGGCTGGAATTTTTGGCCACCGCATGGTGGAGGCGGTAAAAAAGGCAGGCGGCCATGCCGTGGTCATGGAAATTCCTTGGGGCCAGGCAGCTAGTCTTGAACATCTAAAGCAAACACTTCAGGAGCATCCCCAGACGCGTATGGTGGCGGTAGTGATGGCGGAAACCTCCACTGGGGTGTGCCAGCCCCTTGAAGGTTGGGCCCAAGCGGTGCATCAGCGAGGGGCGCTGTTGCTGGTAGATGTGGTCACAGCCTTAGGCGGAATGCCTGTGGATGTGGATCGGAAAGACTTTGACGTGGTGTTTTCCGGAACTCAAAAATGTTTGTCAGCACCGCCTGGACTTAGTCCATTTACCGCGTCGGAGAATGCTCTTGAGCGATTGGACAACCGCACGACACCGGTTGCCTCTTGGTATTTGGACATTAATGCCTTTCGCCAATATTGGGGACAAAACCGCGTTTACCATCATACCGCACCCATTTCGATGATTTACGGACTCCACGAAGCGCTTTCTTTGACGCTGGAAGAAGGACTAGAGAAACGCTATGACCGCCATCGGCAGGTGGCGGCATCTCTTTGGGCTGGGTTGGAAGCGATGGGATTCGAACTGTTAGTGGCTCCGTCGGTGCGCTTGGTGTCGGTTACTACCGTGCGAATTCCTCCTTCCGTTGACGATGTCCGCTTGCGCCATGATTTGTTGCACCGCGATGGCATTGAAATAGCTGGGGGATTAGGCAGCTTGTCCGGTAAAATTTGGCGGATTGGGGTTATGGGACACGGAGCCCGGCTGTCGAATATGATAGAGTTATTAGTGGCTCTGCGCCGTCGGTTGGCAGAACAGGGACGGGACGTGCCGTCAGGTGTCGAGGCGGCCGAAACCGCCTATAGAGCCAACAATAGGTGAGGAGCTAGGGGAATTATGGCGCGATGGCTAGTGATATTAGCGGGAGGACGAGGAGAGAGATTTTGGCCGTTGTCCCGTATGATGCATCCCAAGCAATTTTTAACCCTGATGGGTGATCGCAGCATGATTCGCAGTACTCGAGACCGGGTTAGGCCACTCATTGATCCGGACCACACATGGGTTGTGACGGGTCAAGATTATGTGCAGAAGGTTAGGGGAAATCTACCGGATGTGCCATCGGACCATATTTTAGGCGAGCCGGTGGGCCGTAATACAGCTCCCTCTATCGCGTGGGCGGCCGCACAAATTCAACGAGTTGACCCTAATGGAACCGTGTTGGTTTTGCCGTCGGATCACATGATCCAGCAGGAAGCCAGATTCAGGCAACTCGTCGTTGACGCCATGAATGCAGCCGAGACGCACGGCGGCTTTTACACGTTTGGTATTGTGCCCACCCATCCGGAAACAGGATATGGATACATTGAACATGATGGGATGGCGTTCGACGAGTACAATATTTTAACTGTGCGTCGGTTTATCGAAAAACCTCCGTTAGAGGATGCGGAGGATATGGTGGCGTCAGGCCAGTATTTCTGGAATTCTGGAATGTTTGTGTTTAAGGTGGGCGAATTCATGGAATCGGTCGAGCGCTATTTGCCAGAGCTCTATCGCGGCTTGACTGCTTTAGTAGCGGAACCGGAACACCTGGACGAAATTTTTCCCGAATTGCCTCAAGTATCGATTGATCATGGCATTATGGAGCGCGCATCCAATGTGTATGTTTTACCGGCTGAGATTGGATGGGATGATGTAGGCACATTTGCCGCGCTCGCTCGACACTTGCCGCGCAATGACGAACAAAATGCAGCCAAAGGGCATGCGATTTTTGTGGAAAGTCAAAATGTGACGGCCATCAGCGAGGGCCCCGTGGTGTCTTTTATAGGGGTCAAAGATCTTTTTGTAGTGGCTACTAAGGATGCGGTGCTGATTCTGTCTCCGGAGCGCAGCCAAGATGTGAGAAAAGTAGTACAAGCCCTCAAAGAGGCTCAGCATAACCATTTATTATGAGGCGTCAACCGAGAAAGGAGGCCCGCATGACTATTCGCAAAGCGGTCATCCCAGCTGCTGGCTTGGGCACTAGATTTTTGCCGGCAACCAAGGCGCAACCCAAAGAAATGTTACCGTTAATAGATACCCCGACCATTCAATTGGTTGTCGAAGAAGCCGTGTCATCCGGCATTGAGGATCTTTTAGTGGTGATTGGGCGCGATAAAGGCAGCATTGAAGATCATTTCGATCGGGCCCCAGAACTAGAGGAATTCTTGAGATCGCGGGGCAAGGACGATTTGTTGGAAGTTGTGCAGCGGGTTAGCCACTTGGCAGATTTGCACTTTATTCGGCAAAAAGTTCCCCTGGGATTAGGGCATGCGGTGTTGGCCGCTCGTCGGCATATTGGGTCCGAGCCCTTTGCCGTCTTGTTAGGGGACGACGTAATGGTAGGAGAACCGCCTGTGCTGTCGCAGTTGATCGAACGTGCCAAGCCTGGCATGAGCGTGGTAGCGGTGCAGCGAGTCAGCCGCTATGAAGCCAGCCGATATGGCATTGCGTTTGGAAGTTGGAACCGCGACGGAACGTTTCAGGTCAGCCATTTGGTAGAAAAACCGACGCAGGACAGAGTGCCTGAAGATCCGTTGGCGGTCATGGGCCGCTATGTGTTGGATCCGGCGATTTTTGCTGCCTTGGAAGACATCGAGCCGGGTGCGGGTGGTGAGATTCAACTGACCGATGCCCTGGATGTCTTGGCCCGCCAAGGGTCTCTGCTCGCCGTGCCTTTTGTTGGCAAGCGCTACGATGTGGGCGAAAAATTGGGATTTGTGAAAGCGACTGTAGAAGCGGCTTTGGCTAGACCCGATCTCAAGGACGAGTTTTTATCGTATTTACGGCAACTCATTGAAGAGTTAGCTCTGCGATAGGCGGCAATCAAATGCTCCATGTGCATATTTATCATTCTGCCCGTCATCTGTTTATGGCCGAGATGCGGGTCTTGTTTTGGATTCAGGCCTTCTTTGCATTGGGATCCTTGATAGTGGGCTACATCGTCTTTGGACGTTTTCGAAGTCGACAACGTTCCGTGTTATGGGCGGGCATTCATTTGGCCTGGATTCTTCTGTTTTGGCTTTTCTTTCTGTTTATGTGGTATTTTTGGAACTTCGACCGCGGGGTGTGGCAGTCCGTTATTAGTCCGTGGCATTATATAGTTTTCCGGATCAGTCTGGGATTGGCCATTATTGTCACGGTGATGGGGCAGGTGCTGCATCATGGAAAGCCCAAAAAGGGATTTACCGGGCGTCTGTCATGGCTTCATCTCTTCATGGCCGTCGGCATGGTCTGCCTTTGGGGCATTAGCGATTGGATATTTCACTAAAATCTTTGGGCCATCGCATTTAAGTTTGTAAAGAAGCGGTCGATTGCTCTCCGGGGGCGTCGATCGCTTTTGCAACTATTCCAAAGGAAGGTGAAATGTGGGCGACCGTTCATAATGGAAATAGTGGCGGGTAAAATATTGTAAAGCTTGTCTGGATTGTCTCAGGTTTTTTGGTTAAAGGATTAGAACCGATTCTATGTGCGGAATTCCACACAACCAAAAGGTGTTTTTTGCCAAAATCGGTTATAGCAACCCGATTGCCGCAGCGATAAGCACCCTCGGATGCGGGGCATTGCAAACCTTAGCTGTTCGTCCACGGGTTCCAAGGATATTGTCGACAACTCCTCAGATGATATCGCCAATCTTTAACAGATTTAGTGACATCTCTCCGTTAAAGTACCTGTGAGAGTTAGACGGAGGGGTACCTAGTGATCGGCGAACGTTTACCAATGCGCAATTCTGCGGCGTCTGACGCGCCACTCAACGATCGCAAGCGGATGTGGCTGCTGCGTGTCGGTATGGCGCTATTGGGCTTTATTTTAGGACAAGCCTTGATTTATCATCATGCCGCTCCGTTCTTGTGGGTTTTTCTTATAGTGATCTGGCCGCGGTGGCGAGCAGTGTTTGGAGCGTTGGCCATTGGGGGATTGATAGGTACTTGGACCGCTGCCGGCTGGATGGCGGCGGGCGTGATGATTTTAGCGGTGCTGCTGATCCCGACTCCGTTTAAATTGTCTAAGCTACTTTGGTTGCGATGGGTTTTGGTGGCGGTGGGCAGCGTCGGCATTTTTTGGATTGGGCAAGCCATTACCCCGCTGAATGCCCTAATTGCGGCAATGGTAGGGACGGGCGCCGTGTTGCTCTATTGGGCGTCGGAGCGGGAGATTGGCAGAATAAACGAAGGAGAGGGCAGCGAGGGAACGCTGCTGTTGGGATTAGCCTCGTTAGGCAGCGTCATTGCAGGATTGGAAGGGTGGGGGATAGGCCCCGTCTTGCCGGGTGTTGCGCTGGGAGGACTGTTGATTTTAAGCGCCGCTGTGGTCAGCGGGCCCGCTGGGGGTGCAGTTGCCGGAGCCACGTTGGGGTTCACGCTGGCGGTTCGTGGATCGGACCCGGTTGGGGGGGTGGGGATTTTGGTTGCGACAGGATTCTTTGCAGGCTGGCTGGCATCGCGCCACTGGCGTTTGGGTTCTCTGGGATTGTTGCTGGGCTTTTTACTCTATGCGGTGATGGTGCGGGTTCCAGACCAATTGACCCAATTTTGGGTATCGCTGGCCATTGCCGCCGTTTTGATCCAAGGAGTGCCGCCTAGTTTGGTGCTATTGGCCAAGGAGTGGGCCCAAGCCCTGGTAACTGGGGAATCGGCGGATTCGGCAGCCCATCGGCTGCAGCATATTGGAGCGGTAATGGGCGAGATGGCCCGCGCGTTTCGAATTGAGGACGAGACCGTGCATCAAGAGCCCAATCTTGTAGAAACGGTCGTGAACGCAGTCTGTAAAAAATGTTCATTGTATCGATCCTGCTGGGAAGACGACTTCTACCGATCATACCGGGGGGTGTTGGATTTAACCTCTCGTGGTGAAAATGAAATTTTGACCGCAGCACATCTAGGCGGGGATCTAAAACGGCGTTGCATAAAACCCGACGGTCTAGCTCAGGCCGCAAACCTGGCTCTTAATAAAGAGCGGGAGCGTGCCAGAATAGCGCTCCGAGTGCGCGAAAGTCGAGCACTGGCTGAATTGCAATTAAGTGGCCTGGCCCAATTAATTCAGGATATGGCTGCGGATCCCGCCGTCCAAGAACGGCGTCGACAGCGAAAACCGATGCCGCCTTGCCTCGACTACCGCACGGGAGTGGCCAAACGTCCCCGCCGTGGCGGCGTGATTACAGGGGACGCGGATTTAGTCCGCGAGATCAACGCCACCCAGGTGGTGTTTGGCTTGTCGGATGGGATGGGCGTAGGACCCCGGGCAGCATGGGAGAGCGGTACAGCAATGTCGCTTCTAGAACAGTTGCTTTTGGCGGGATTTTCCCAAACCGTGGCGGTGCGGGCGGTCAATACCACCCTATTGTTGCGGTCGGTAGACGATCATTTTGCGACCTTAGATTTGATCTTGCTGGATCGGGGTGGGAGGGGAGCCGAATTAGTCAAGGTGGCGGCCGCTCCCACATTTGTGCGACGGGGGTCTCGGATCGAAGTTGTGCGCGCCCATACCTTGCCAGTGGGAATTTTGCAAGAGGTGCAAATAGAGCCGATTTACCGCATTGTAGAGGCTGGGGACCTAATTGTCATGGTGACCGATGGGGTGTTGGATGGATCATCATTGGAAGAGGGTGAAGAAAAGCTGCGACAGCTCCTCTGTGAAGTCTTCATTGAAGACCCAGAAGTTTTAGCCGAAACTATTTTAAGTTATATGCTGGGCGGCGACGAGGATGGTCGTGATGATGCGGCAGTAATGGTGATTCAATTGTGGGAGCATGGCAAGATGCGTCCACATTTGTCTCAGTTTGCTGACACGCCTAAAATCGAAGAGTGGCAACGGCTTACTCCAGAGCCGATCCGTTCCAAAGCTAAACCGCGAAGCTTTTTGGTACACTGAAGATGAGGTGGGGACACAACGGAGAACACACTGGTCGGCGAATTTCTGAGAAATGCCCAAGAACTATGGAAGGTTGGAACTCCGCTAGTGGTAGGCGTAAGTGGAGGGGCCGATTCCATGGCTTTGCTGGCGCTACTCAATGCCATCAGAGAGCAGTGGCCCTGCCCGATTTATCCGGTCCACGTGGATCATCGGCTGCGTCCTGAATCAGGAGAGGACGCTAATTTTGTCGCCCGCACGGTGCCCGCGCTATGGAATTGGCCGGTGCAGACGATCGCGATAGATATAGTGCCCCACAAGCGTGAATCAATGGAAATGGCAGCACGCCGGGTTCGATATCAGGCACTGGGTGAAATCGCGGACAAGCTCGGCCCGTCGTCGATGATCACAGTAGCGCACCATTATGAGGACCAGGTAGAGACCATTTTGATGCGAATTTTGGTCGGGACCGGAATTGAAGGACTCGGGGCGATGCGGCGCTTGCAAGGCCGGATCGTGCGTCCCTTGCTGTCCCTGCACCGCTCCGAGTTGCGCAACTACCTCATCCAACACAACATTTCATGGCGTGAGGATTCCACTAATGCTGATCCCAGGTGGTTGCGAAACCGAATCCGCCACCGCATCCTGCCGTTGTTGTCAGAAGAGGTAAATCCCGAAGTGGGGGATGCTCTGATTAGACTGGGGCAGCAAGCTCGGGAGATGACGGAGTGGGTAGAGCATCAGGCAGATGTGTTTTTGGCGGAATACCACATTGATTTGCATGCAGAATCCGTAGAACTGCCCTCCCAATTCGTGGACTTGCCGCGCCCCGTATTGATTGCAATACTTTCACGCTATGGCGTGATCCATCGATTGCGCTTGTCGTACGCGCATCTGGACCAGGCAGCGCAGAAAAACGCTAACTGGCCCTTGGGAGTGCGCGTGATCCATCGGAAAAGCGGCATCTATCTTTTGGCAGAAGGCAAAGATCAGCAGTCCCAGTTTACCGAGTGTACAATAAAACTGCTGCCCCATCATGGAACCCTGGAGCTGGCGCAAGGGCTCCTGGAAATTCGCCCAACCGCCTGGCCGCCCGTGGAGAGAGCCACCGTTGACCGCTGGACCTCGGCGGTCAGCCGCCAGCGCTGGCCCAACATCGCGGTGCGGTGCTGGCGTCCTGGAGATGCCATGCGGCCAGCCGGCATGCAGGGAACTAAAAAGTTGCAAGATGTTTTCATGGATGCTAAAATTCCTCGTTTCTGGCGCCATCACTGGCCAGTCGTGGTCAGCTCCTCGGATGAGGGAGAGCCCGTGTTGGCTGTTGTGGGACTGGTGGTTGCAGAAATTGCCAAACCAAAAGTGGGAGAAAGTGCACATTGGATTCGATGGCAACCTCATACTAATGGAGGATGGCGGGAAATCCGATCCTAGAAAATAATGTGATATAATGACAAAAGCCATTATGGGTCTGTGGGAAAGGAGGCTCTTTCGTGACAAATCGTTGGGTCCGTGGAGCCCTCACTATTATTTTGTCGGTTCTGTTCATTGTGACACTGTGGGAACTGACGACCAATCAAACGGCTTCCGTGCCGCAAGAGTCTTATAGTCAGATGCTGAGCATGGCCCAAACCGGCCAAATTGCTACAGCGCGGCTGGACTCGCAAAATCATGTGGTTTATGCCACCACTACCAACGGCAAAAAATTTCAGACGACCTATGCCACCGAGGGTACGGCGACTCTGGCTAATCAACTGGCAAAGGATAAAGTGGTAGTCACGGTTATGCGACCTGCCACAACCTCTTTCTGGTTAGGGTTGTTGGGAAATATTCTTCCGGTGTTGGTTATCGTGTTTATGCTTTACCTATTTTTAAACCAATCGCAAGGTGGCGGAAACCGGGTGATGCAATTCGGCCGATCCCGGGCCCGTCTGCATACCGATGAACGACGGCGGGTTACCTTTGAGGATGTTGCAGGCGTTGACGAAGAAAAACAGGAATTGGCCGAGGTTGTCGACTTTCTCCGATATCCGAAAAAGTATCTGGAGCTGGGAGCCAGAATTCCCAAGGGTGTGTTGCTTTCGGGAGCGCCCGGCACTGGAAAAACACTCTTAGCTCGTGCGGTGGCGGGTGAGGCTGGAGTGCCGTTCTTTTCCGACAGCGGGTCTGATTTCGTAGAAATGTTTGTCGGCGTTGGCGCTTCCCGAGTTAGGGACTTGTTTGATCAAGCTAAGAAAAATGCGCCCTGCATTGTCTTTATTGACGAAATCGATGCCGTAGGACGGATGCGTGGAGCGGGATACGGCGGAGGGCACGACGAACGGGAACAAACGCTGAACCAGTTATTGGTCGAAATGGACGGTTTCGGGATAAACGAAGGCATTATCATCATTGCCGCCACCAACCGTCCTGATGTGCTTGATCCCGCCTTGTTGCGTCCGGGTCGCTTTGACCGCCAGATTATCGTACATCGTCCTGATGTAAAAGGTCGGGAAGCGATTCTTCAAGTGCACACACGAGGAAAACCGCTGGCGGATGATGTTGACTTAACTACGGTGGCCAAGCGGACGCCGGGATATACCGGAGCAGACTTGGCGAATTTGTGCAATGAGGCGGCTTTGCTGGCCGCACGCAATCGGGAGCGAAAGATTCATTTATGGCACTTTGAAGAGGCCGCCGAGCGAGTGATGGCTGGACCTCAGAAAAAAAACCGGATGATCAACGAAAAAGAGAAAAAAGCGGTGGCATTTCACGAATCAGGCCACACGTTGGTGGGGATGCTGGTACCTCACGGAGATCCCGTGCATAAAGTGACCATCATTCCTCGCGGAATGGCCATGGGGTATACGCTGCCGTTGCCTGCGGAAGATCGCTACTTGGTGACGAAAAGCCAAATTTTAGACCAAGTGGCCATGGCTTTGGGAGGACGCGCTGCGGAAGACCTGGTGTTTGGGGAGATATCCACGGGCGCTCAGAATGATTTGGAGAAATCGACCGCACTGGTTCGCCAGATGATTACGGAATATGGCATGTCCGATGAACTGGGGCCGATGACATATGGTCAAAAACAGGATCAGGTGTTCTTAGGGCGCGATATCACCCGGGAGCGCGATTACGGAGAAGAAGTGGCCTCCGCAATTGATCGTGAGGTGCGCCAGATTGTTGCCGAGCAATACCAGCGAGCAAAAGAGCTCTTGATGTCCCACCGAATAACATTGAACCGGCTGGCGGTTACCTTGATGGAAAAGGAGACCTTGCTGTCCGGGGAACTGCTGACGATTGTTAAAGGCGGAGAAGTTGCTATTTCTTAAGGTCAGCCCCAAAGCGCGCTAGGAGTAGAGCGGCCGTTTTGGGGTTATGATCTGACTTAGGGATATGCAAACCAAAGGGGTTGATGAGGTGCAGCACCCGATCGAAGTCGAGACCGGGTTTGTGGGTCAATTTAGAAAGGGCGTGGGTTGGTACGTTTATCCAACAACGCGATTTAAAACCATTACCTTGCAGGCCTTTTGGATTAATGAGTTGGATTCGAACACGGCTGCTCTGGGCGCTCTTTTGCCTCACGTATTAAAGCGGGGTACGGTAAGTTGGCCGGATTCGGTGGCCATAGAAAAACAATTGGAATCGCTCTACGGGGCAAGTTTTCGGGCCGATGTAGGAAAAATAGGCGACAAGCAGTTGATTTCGATTTCGCTAGAGGTTATTCATGGCCAATATTTACCAGGGGAACCGGATACCTTGCATGCGGGATTGGGATTTTTAGATGAGGTGCTCAATCGCCCGCGAGTGGACCATGCAGACCAATTTGATCCCGAATATGTCTCGCAGGAAAAGGAATTATTGCGCCGCCAAATTCACGCCTTAATCAACGATAAAGGGCAATATGCCATGCAGCGGTTGATTGAGACGATGGCTGATGGGCGGCCTTTTGGGCTGCGAAAGGTGGGTCAACCAAAAGATGTTGAGCGCGCTACGCCTCAAAGTCTTTTCGCCTACTATGACCAGGTGCGCCATCAAAGTCCTTTTGTCCTTCTAGCGGTAGGAGATGTCGAGCCCGAAACCATTGCTGCCTACGTCGATCAGCATTGGGCTGGACCACGCACCACACTCCAATCGATTGTGCCCTATGCCCCGCATCATCAGGACTATGAGGTAGTCGACCGGCAACCGGTGCAGCAGGGTAAGGTCAATCTTGGGTATTGGACGCGGCGCACTTTGACTAGTCGTGATTATCCGGCATTGATGATGTATGCAGGCGTATTGGGAGGGTTTGCCCACTCCAAATTATTTGTCAATGTGCGGGAAAAGGCGAGCTTGGCCTACTATGCCTATGCGCGATTGGATGCTGCGCTGGGGTTCATGGTTGTTGGAGCTGGGATCGAATTTCAGGATTACCAAGCGGTTAAGGATATCATCGCAGAACAATTGGATGCGATGCGCCGGGGAGACATCACCGATCAGGAAATGACGTTTACTCGACAGGCATTTCAGAACGACATTTTGTCGGAAGAAGATCTGCCCCACCAGCTTATTGGAAGGCAAATGGAAAAGCTGCTTTTAGGGGGAGGATTGACTGGTGAGACGCTGATAACGGCGCTAGAAGCGGTGACGGTGCCCGATATTCAGCGTGTAGCCGAGGATATTTTACTCGACACGGTGTTCTTTTTGACCACCGATGGCTCAGCTGGACGGGAGACCACACACACTGATGAATGAACTCTCGAATCGAGTAATGGGAGAAACCCTCCATATGGATCGTTTAGCCTCTGGATTGACCGTGGCAGTGGTGCGGCGACCAGGCTTTAAAAAAGTTTTTGCGACATTTGCCACGCACTACGGATCGATAGACAATACGTTTGTTATTCCAGGCAGTTCTGCGGCGATAACCGTGCCAGATGGAATTGCTCACTTTTTGGAACATAAGATGTTTGAAAAAGAAGGCGGCGGCGACGTGTTCAACGACTTTGCCGCGTTGGGTGCTTCGTCTAATGCGTATACCGATTACACGTCGACCACATTTCTGTTTTCCACGACCGGGCGGGTCTCAGAGAACTTGGAGATTTTGCTCGACTTTGTGCAGCGTCCTTACTTCACCGAGGCGAATGTGGAAAAAGAGAAAGGGATCATTGAGCAAGAAATTCGCATGTACCTCGATATGCCTGGCGACCGCCTGCATTCCAATTTAATGGGCGCCTTATTCAAAGCGCATCCAGCTCGTTTGGATATTGCGGGGTCAGTATCATCGATTCGCACCATTACGCCGGAGTTGCTGTACCAATGCTATCAAACATTTTACCATCCCAGCAACATGGTGGTGTTTGTGGTAGGGGACGTCGATCCCGAGGCCATCCTGAATCAGGTTGCCGCCAATCAGTCCTCCAAGGGATATGGGGCGCAATCCGAAATTGTGCGGATCTTTCCAGCAGAACCGCCTGAGGTAAGAACTGATCGTGTAGAACAGAAGATGCCGGTGGCGGCTCCCCTTTTTATGATGGGATATAAGGACAATGCGGTCGGGATGGCCAAAGACGCGCTGCTTCGTCACGAAATCGTCATGGGGTTGATGTGGCAATTGCTGTTGGGCAAGAGCAGCCGTCTCTATGCAGATCTTTACCGCTCAGGACTTATCAATGATCGGTTTCACGCGCGCTATAGTGGGGGGCTGACCTTTGGCGCCAGTGCGCTTGGAGGTGAAACGTTGGATCCTCATCGGTTGGAGTCCGCATTACTTGACCGTCTGCCTGTAGAATCGCTAGAGGAAGAAGACTTGTCCCGGTTGAAGAAAAAAGAAATGGGCGAGATGATAGGCTTGTTCCAGTCGCCGGAAGACTTGGCG
>JAJYHT010000026.1 GCA_021784595.1 Bacillota bacterium
GCCAGTCGGTTGAAGACCCATCGAGGCCCATTCCCTCTTTGGACGTTTTGAGACCGTGTTTGGGTTGCGTTACCATAAAGTCCGATCCGAACAACGCCACCGCTGCCGCCTGCGTCAGCATGAGGGCACTGTAAAACATAAGAGTTGGGCGGGTGAGTTCAGACACCGCCATCCCGGCTTGATAGTATTCCCGAGCCTGTCTTATGGCAGACGCCACAAAATTAACGTCTTGTTGTAAAGACCGTTCACGGTCTTCCGCCTCACGAGGGTAAATGTTGGCAAATAACATCCCCTTTCGCTCATTCATCCATGGGCCCCACATCAAGTATGGAGCCTTCCGCAAATGGGATATTCCTTGTCGTGCCTGCCATTCGGATTCCCAAATCAGGAAGTGTGGCCACGGGTCTTCAGATTCTGCAATGTGTTCCCATAGTTGCTGTTGGATGGAACCGGGTTCAGTTAACCCGATACCGGGCAACGGGTTAGTTCTAATGTCCGAAAAAAACCGATTAATTCCCGGATTCGCTGGTACGATGGGACACGTGTTCTCCGTCACAAGCTCACCTTTTTCTGATCCCGCTCCATAGTCAATCCCTGCAAATCAAGTCGCACCCCTATCGTAAACTGATTCGTGTCTACACCATGTCCTCAATTGCTTGCAGGCAGCTCTCGTATAACCCGCTGTTTCGACCTGGCTTTAGACTGGTAACGGTGCCAGTCAAGGCAGACAATTGGTCATACCAAGCTCTGTCACCTTGGCCGTGCTCGATGGGGCCAATGGACATAAATGCATGTTGGCACTTATCGCGCGATTCACATGGAGGGATCCAACTCAACTCACTCTGATATACTCTCACTGGGCCTAACGGGTCGTCTGTTAGCGTGAGCCCATTTGGGCTGGGAATCCATTGGCCATCCAGTACGGTGACTTGGTGTTGCAATGCCGTAAGAAGTATCTGGACCGCCGTCCTTGCTCGCTCTTGTTTTGTCTGTCGTTCTCGAGTATTCATTATCTCTTGAAATGCCATCATCTGTTGTAAGGCGGCGTTCATATCGTTGAAAAGTCGGTCCTGCAGGTCTTTCGTTTCGGCCAATACTTGCTGTGTTTTCTTTGAGAGGGTTTCGCTACTCTTTTGCGACTGAAAGGTTCTCCAAGCTAGCCAAACGTTTAAGCCTGCCAACAAGACGGTGAGAACAGATATCCCTGTAATCATACATCAAACTCCAAGGTTGGCAACCTCGTCACAATTGAAGCCTTCCTTAGCCCCAGAATGGGTCCGCCCTCGGATGGGAAGTCAATCGTAAAGGATTCCGTGCCCACAGTGACATCAGCAGTCATCGGATGGACATGCCCCACGAATACGTAAGAATAACAGGGCATCCTATCTTCTCCTTTCCCTGTTTGCGTAGCATACGAGAAGTCATGGTGAACGGCCTACTTAGGCACGGTTGCGGGGCCGATACACATTCAGTCCAATCTTTTCCTCCCGGCCTGGCCCAACCCCTACATTGCCTTCCGTGCTGGCAATAATCGTGGTCTTGCCCGAACTGGACGGACCAAACTCCTGCGTCAGGTCAATCCGGATGGTCAAGAGGTCTCCGTCGATCGTCCATTCGACATGCTTCATGTAGCGTCCCTCCTCCTCGATTCAGTTCGTCAGAGTGGGTGGCAATTCCTGCCGTCCCATTTCAGGGAAGAAGAGATTATTCTGTGGCGTCGTCGCCCGCTGTCGAGGGCACGATCTCGACTACCGCGTCCCATGCAATCCCGGCCAATCGTAGGCCAGCGAGCGCGTGCGCTCCCAGACCGCGCTGGCCATTGAGAAGTCGATTAAGGTAGGGGATGCTGATGTCCATGGCCTGGGCTAGTTCGCGTTCGGTCCAGCCGCGTTCTTTCATCATGGTGCGTAAGCGTTCCACATGGATCTGGATGGTAGCCATAGGGATGTCCTCCAGGTGTGAGTTGGACAGGAGTATACGCGAAGAGGCGACGGTTGCCTACCGGAAATGACTGGGAAGGCGGCCGATCGGAGGACGTGTCGATGGATTATGGGTATCATCCTTCCTTAGTGGTGTTTCCCCTCGCGCCGCGGGAGAGAGTCGCATGGCCTTCATTCGCCGGGCCGTGGAAGAGCGGATGACGCGGGAATCACGCCAGTGGCAGTGAACGGCACAAGAACCTACCGTTCGACAGCTTCGGTCGTGATTTGTCGAACACTATGGGGAGCCATTGCCTCCAGGCAGCAGGAATCGGCGCAATCCGTCACGAAATGTTGGGAACACGGATCACCGTGACCCCTCGGGAGGTGGACAGGACACAATGGCACACAGAGAACCGCCCGCGCCAGCCCTCTACCGGGCTATCCGGGACTGGAATCGTCGGATTCAACAGGCGTTAGACGCGGGGCATGCGCTGACGGACCCCGAAGTGGTGGCGCTGTCCCACGCCTTAGACCGGTGTATTGCCGCGTGGTATCATCGGGCACCAAATCAGAGTATCTCCGGCACGGGGGAGTCCTGGAATCACGCATCCCGTTAACGTGTTGTCGACACTTCCGGGGTCTTGGCAACCCACACCTGGTTTTTTCCCGCGGCTTTGGCCTGATATAACGCCTGGTCGGCGAGTCGCCCTAAATCCCATGCGCTGAGGGGCTCCTGCGTGGTCGCAGGGAGAACGGCCACCCCGGCAGAGCAGGTAATACGGTGTCCGGCTTCCGCCGTGGTGCGGCGAAACGTGGCGAGCAACCGATCCGTGGCCGCCACGGCATCCGGGACCGTGGCTCCGGGCAACAGCCATCCGAACTCTTCGCCGCCTAACCGTCCGATGGTGTCGCCTTGCCGGGCGGATTGCCGCAAGACCGTGCCAAAGGTGTGCAAGATCGCATCGCCCATGGCATGCCCTTGGGTATCATTGAGGGCCTTAAAGTTATCTAAATCCAAAAAAACAAACGTGATAGGTTGGTGCAATCGGGATGCTTGAGCAAATTGATGCTCTGTGCGTTCCCAAAACGCGCCCGGACGGCACACGCCGGTCAATCTATCATAGGTGGTCTGATGTTGCAGGGGCTGCACAAGAAACGTCCAGACCAGGGTCTGCATCCCTAAGAGCAAGAGGAGCGTCAGGGCACTTTGCGCGGCCACATAATCCAAAAGACCCGCCCGGACAGCCGCCGGATGATGAGTCCAAAAGATATTGAGCCCGATAACGGAGATACCCAGATAGGCTCCCATCAAAGCCCCGATGCCCCATTGGACAGAATGCCATCGGTCAATATGACGGAGGGTATGTGGCGCATAGGACAAACCCCAGGTTCCTCTCTTGATGATCAGATGACGGGAGAACCGCAGTCAAGCGATCATTTGACAGCGACCTCCTACTATCCTGCCGAAATGGGACGCGGATCAGGAATTCGTCAAAGTCACCGGGCAAGGGCATGAAAAAAGTGCCCGACAGCCGGCGACGAGTCGCAATATGCTCCAAGACCGTTGCGAGAGACAGGACGAAGCATCCGCCGGCGGCGTCAGCGCGAGCGCAGCGCGGACGGTTTGAGGTGAGAGAACTCTAGTCAGGGGGCTACTTTAGGCTTCAATCATCTGGAGGGCTTAATCCCGGTGCGCGTTGTATTGTAAGCGTCAAACGGAAACTGGCCATGGGCTTGGCTCTACGCCTCGTTGCCCGGAGGGAGAAAGGGGGCTTTAATGTGATGACGAGCATCAAGTTCGTGCGATGTGGCGTTCCACCAACCACCACGACAGAAGGCGTGCAACGGGCGTAAAGGCGGCAAAAACTAACCAAATTGGGGAGGGTGCAAATGCAAATACAACAAGACAAAACGAGATCAAAATAACCATTTCCCAGATCATAGCGGGACTATTAAGAGGGATTCCGGCACCTTTGCCTTTGGACGCCTCTTCACCGTAACAGCGAACGTGGTAGGCGCCGACCAGATCCGGAAGTTGAAGGGTAGTGACGAGATCGCCCCGAGAGGTGATCTCGTCCGCACAGTGGTTACAATAGATGGTGTTCTTGTTTGCCAAGGTGATCCGATCCTTTTCGTTTAGCTGTTGTACCAGGGAACGTACGTATAAATTCCCCGGTTATCGTTTGACTCGGCTGTTTGATCTAGAAGGGAAGAATTGTTCCAGAGATAGGAATAGTTAGTGTAGATAGGTCCATATCCGTGGGCAGGGACCCAATCGGACGGTTTAGTTATCGCCGCTTGAGCTCCTTGGGGAACGTAGGAGGTCAAAGCATGCTTATACCACTGCCGATCCCCCGTCGTTAAACTAAGCACCCAACTTCCTCCACTCCATACATAAACATTCTTGTAGCCATAAGTATACGTGTTCCAAATCTCTGATGACATCCCTGCAGTACTATTCAGAGGGATTCCAATGAGACCTGTAACCTCTGTCACAATT
>JAJYHT010000020.1 GCA_021784595.1 Bacillota bacterium
CAGGGGGCGGTAGATCTGGCCGATTGGTGCCTCGCCTCGCGGGCGTGGACGAAAGCACTCCAGGAGCGACCACGTAAAAGAAGGCCCCAATGCGAGTCAATGATCTGTTAGGTTAGCGCGTATGGGGGTTAATCCGTGGGCAGGGTTTTGACGAACCGTTGCAAGGTGCTCAAGGCCACCCCCGCCTGCGCCGCCGCTTGCCGCCAGGAAAGTTGTCCCGACTGCAGCAAGGGCAACAGGCGCCGCACGTGGGCCACTTTGCGCGGGTCCGGTCCCGGCGGTCGGCCTACCGCTTTCCCTTCCTTCCGCGCCCATTCCATGCCCGCGATTACCCGCTCCCGAATCATCTCCAACTCGAACTCAGCCAAACTCGCTAACAAATTCAACAGCAAGCGGCCTAAGGCCGTGGTGGTGTCAAAGCCTTCTTGGGCGCTCAAAAACCCCACATGCACGGCGTCCCACACGGCTAAGGTATCGTGCAGGTGCTTGACCGACCGAAAGGCGCGGTCCAGTTTGAACACGAGTACCGCGTCAAACCGATGCCGGAGGGCGTCGTCATTGAGGACTTTCCATGCCATGCGATGCCCCATGTCGTTGGCACTGGCGGTATCCACGTATTCTTTTGTAATGTGCCAGTCGGGATGGGTGGCCACAAAGTCCCGCAGGCGCAGTAACTGGGTCTCGGGATTCTGATCTTTGTCCCGCGTACTGACGCGGGCATACAAGGCCAGACGCATAGGTCATCATCCTTTCGGGGTGCGGATTGGGGTTAGTTACAGGTAAAATACATGTAAAGTACAAGTATGGTTCATCAGGTTTCCTAGAGGGGCGCTGGCACGGCGGCTGGTTCGTGGATGCGGTCAGCGCCTCCGTGCGGTATACTATCCTGGTGCAGTCGTTAGCCAACGCCTGCACCCAACTTCCTAGGTACGCCAGGAACCCCCCTTGCCGCCCCATGTTCAAGGGGGGTATTTGTATTGTTACTACGGATGAGATGGTCAACATCCCGCCTAGTCTACCGCGGGCGGATCATCGGCAAACCAGGCTAATTGTCTGTCGGGCGGGGCCTCCACGGCAGGCGGTGCCGCCACGAATGCCGCTTGCAGGGCCTGGGCCACGGGTTCTAATACGGCATTGACACGTTCGGCAAACAGCGCCTGCAAATTCCCTTCTTCCGGGGGATTAGCGGTTCTGCTCCTCCTCGCTCGACTGGGGTTGCGCGACGAGGTGGCGTTTGGCATCACCGATCTGACCCCGGATCAGGCCGATGCCGCCACGATCGGGTGCCTCGTTCGCGGGCATTGGGGCATCGAGACCCGCCTCCACTGGGTTCGCGATGTGGTCTATGATGAAGACCGCTCCCAAGTGCGCACAGAGAATGGGCCGCGTGTCATGGCCACTCTGCGTAATACGGCCATTAGCTTGCTCCGTCACGTGGGGGTGTCCAATATTCAACGCGCCGTGAATTATTTGCATCGACATCCGCAACAGGTCGCACGCATACTCTTCTCCTAATTCCCTGCGGAATGTGCGCGGTACTGTTCCCGGTCGTGACGACCGGTTAACTGCTGTTTGCGCGCCATGAGTCCGTTTTTAGCGAACTTCGAGCCAACCAGGTCTAGGTCATCCGTGCTAAATAGGTCTCCCAGGATTGCGCCCTTCATTGCTGCGATGCTATCCTTAAATCCGTGTAGCATATGTACTACCTGATGAATCAAGATTTAGCAATCGATGGAGGCCCATTTAATGATCGTCCAATTAGACGAGGTAAGCTTTGGGTATAGCTCCCACCTGATATTGAATCATGCCAATGTATCCCTGAAGAAAGGGTCCGTGGTCGGACTTCTCGGACTCAATGGCATTGGAAAGACCACGACCATGCGCCTTATTGCCAACATTCTCACTCCCACCAAGGGGACCATTCGGCGAAATTTTACCCAACTGGGCTATCTTCCCGAAGAACGAGGTCTCTACCGAAAAATGACGGTTTCGAACTATTTGGCTTTCGTGGCAGCCCTTGATGGCGGACGAGGAGGACTCGCTAAAAGCCTAGTACGTGACTGGATTTCCCGGTTCGGACTCGATATCTATGCGGCCTCGCGCATTGATACCCTGTCCAAGGGCAATCAGCAAAAAGTACAGCTAGCGGCCACCCTAATGGGGAAGCCCGACCTTTTACTCTGGGATGAACCATTTTCAGGTCTGGATGCTTTAAACCAGGAGCTCCTCATGGAAGTTCTCCAGGACGCTCGCCACCAAGGGGTCACCGTGCTCCTGTCTACCCATCGGTTGGACGATCTGGAAACATTGGCTGACGAGACCTTTATCCTGGCACAAAAACACTTTCATCCCTATCGTCGACCCGACCAACCAGCCAGCTATGTGGTCACCAGCCAAGACCAGCAGGTCACCGTGAATGCTGCAGACCTCAGTTCTTTTATAACGAAAGAGATTCGGGAAGGTCGCGCAATTCAGCAAGTGCGTCCCCAAAGCGATTTGTCGGAAGTATTTCGTCGTTTGGTTGCTCCGGATTCTGCCCCTAGTGAAGAGGTGCGGTAATGGATTGGCAAAAAACGCTGATTGTCGCCCGTCGTGAGTTTTCGGAGCGCGCAACGAAACCCGCTTACTGGATCACCACCCTATTAGGCGTACTCGTGATGGTGGCCCTTATCTTCGGACCCACGGTCATTCATCAGTTATCCCATCCTGCGGTGGTCGTAGGGAGCGTCGGAGTCCCCACAGCTCCACTCCAAGCTGTCTACCACCAAATTCCTCATCACGGGCCTTTGAAAGTACGGGTCGAACCTACGCTGGCTACTGCCACCCATCTCGTAAAGTCTGGCCATCTCCAAGGATTCTTTTCGCAACGAGGATCTCGTCTCTATTATTATGGCTCACCGAGTGCCAGCGTCGATACCCTCATCGGAGAACTCAACCGTTTAGCTTTGCTGCACCATCTGGGCCCACAAATGCTCCAGACGGTGCTGAACGCCGAAACTGACTCATCCGTCGTGGTGGTGGCTATGGCCCCCACCACAGCTTTCATCGTGCGCTCGATATCCATCTATGCTCTCGGCCTGGTGCTCTTTATGTTGGTATTGATGTATGGCGTACTGATCGGGATGTCGGTTGTGGAAGAAAAGGAAACGCGGCATGCCGAAATGCTCCTGGCACGGATCAGTCCCACCGCGCTCTTATCCGGAAAGATCCTCGGCTTCGGCGGCTTGGCGTTCTTGCAACTCGCCGTATGGGCGCTCGCTGCGGCACTGGCCTATCTTCTCCATGGGAATCATCTTCTCTTGCATGCGCTGTCCATGGGAGACCTCGGACTATTTGCTCTTTGGGCGATCATTGGATTCGGACAATATGCCACGATCTTTGCCGCCCTAGCATCACGAGCATCCCGCACCAGCGAAATGAACCAAGCGACCATGCCCGTTAGCCTCGTCGTCATGGTAGGGTACTTTGGATCAATCCTCGCGACGACCCACCCCGTGGGCATCTTGGCAGCGATCCTGCATATCATGGCATTCGTGCCATTTTTAGCTCCGATTATGGCTTTTGCTCTCTTGCAGTTAGGCGGATTGTCTTGGTGGCTTTTGCTAGTAGATGTCCTGTTCCAACTTGCCGTGTTATGGTGGGCGCTCAACTACGCATCGCGATTGTTTCAAAGACACCTTTTAAACTATCAACCGCTAACGACGCATCGAAAAGGGCGGCGGTTGGGGTTTCACGGCATGAGGAGAAAATCTTCGCTGTAGTATTTGTTGACGACTGGACTCTCACAGTCTCCTGACTTATTTATGCGCGGTCTTTACGTAGGCATTTTGTTCGAACGGGCCAGGGGCGCGGCCGCGTGGGCCGAATCGACCTGTGAGGATGTATTGTCTGTCACAGATTGTCCGAAATGTCCGCCCGACCGCACGAGTTTTCAGCCGGGGTCGGTGCTACCAGCCAGCTAGTACACGACTTTTACCGCGATCCACGTCACGGATGAAGTGGACCGTCTCGATCGCGGCATTGTGGGCATCGCCTGTCCTCATCACGCCTATGTGTTATGGAATCGCACGGCGGACCCTTTGACACAAGACCTAATCTTACCCACAAGTTTTTGGCTATTGTTCAGCGACAATGTTTCCCATGGTTATCACCCGTGGGCCGTCGTTCTCAACAGCAAAAAAAAAATTTTGAGGTCCGTGTTTCAAGGCAAAGGAATTTGCGTTTGATTACCGAATACCTAAGATATGGTCGAAGCGGTGAGTCAATCCAAACCATCAATCGAACCGTGGGTGTTCCGCGAATTGGGCCTCTCGTCTTTGG
>JAJYHT010000075.1 GCA_021784595.1 Bacillota bacterium
GATCTCCCTTCCACGACAGAAACGCTCGGCTTGGTATTGCTCGAAGCCATGGCTTCGGGATTGCCGGTGGTGGCTGCTGCTAGCGGTCCCACCCACGAATTGATTGATCCCAGTGGCGCTGGACTGCTATTTCCCGCAAACAAACCTGAGCACATCGGGATGTTGATCAAAGACTTGGTGCATGGAGATATTCCTCTGCACGTCCGATCTGGCCGAGCCCGCGCCGAAGCGGAGAAATGGGGATGGGACCGGTCAACCGAAGACTTGATAACGTTTTACCTTGAAGCGATGCAGTATCGACCATCGGGCTTGTGAACCCCAACCGGAATTCGATGCTTGTTTTCGAGAAATTTCTAACGCGCGGTGCCCAGCGCCTTGAGATTGTCCGGTGCGCCAATTTTTTGACAGCGTCCATTACCTTCTCGGCAACTAAGCCGTGTTCCTCAAGCAAGAAAGGTGTCTAGCGGGAGAGAAGGGAGGACGGCATCGCCGTGAGATGGCCATCTTCCGTTCCACAGGAATGGGAGTTGTTACATTCAGTATACGATGCGCGATGATGGCTAGAGGGGAAATGAAAGGGATTGGCATCTGGCACGTTTTAGTAATGTTGCCAACTTGCCGGGTGTCGCGGTCAAAACCAGCGTTAGGGTGCGGACCGGCATGGAAAACGGCAAGCATCCGGGATCGTTCGGATTGGGCGGGATCCAAGTCAAAAAATTCGGCACTTCAGTTTCACTGAGGATTTCGTGGCTGGCACAGAGAGTTCCCACGCGTCGTCGTGTTTACTGATCATAGTTCATGACGAGCACCTCATCGACTGTTCCTCGCCCGTCGACATCAGAGTTGATTGCCCGTTTGGCCTGGACGGTGACGATTTCGTAATCTCGATATAAATCACGGATAAAGGCTGTTGACGAGTTGCTAAGGAGCACTTTGCATCCGCGTTTGGTCAGGTCATCCACCACGGTTTTGAGACGGACTTGTTCCTCTCGTCCAAATCCATGTAAGCTGTAGTTTGTGAAAAAAGCCGTATCGGAAACGGGATCGTAGGGAGGATCGAAATATACGAAATCGCCTTTTTTGGCCTGGGATACGGCGGCTGAGAAGTCGCCGCTGAGAAAATGGATGTCGTTCGTTCGTAAGTACTGGCTGACCGCCCGCAGGACCACTTCGTTCACGATGTTTGGGTTCTTGTAGCTCCCGAAAGGGACATTGAAGTGTCCTTGGCTGTTCACTCTGAATAAACCGTTAAAGCACGTTCTATTGAGGAAGATCAGGCGGGACGCTTTTTGCACGGGTGACCAGTCTTGATACTCCAACTGACGATCCACTGCCCTTAAGGCATAGAAGTAATTCTTCTCATTCTTGTGCACGGAGAGGTCCTCAATGAGTTCATCCACGTAATCCCGCACCACTTCATAGGTAGCGACCAATTGCGCATTGATGTCGTTTACAATGGCTCTTTGGGGCTGGATGCCAAATAATATGGCCCCTCCTCCGAGGAAGGGCTCAAAGTACACGTTCGCATTCTTAGGGATATGCCTTTTGATGGGTTCCAAGAGTTGTCTTTTTCCGCCCGCCCATTTGACAAAAGGTTGCAGTAGTTGGTTTTTGGCCAGGACAATCGACCCCTTAACAGAGTTGCCGTGCGAAGACGGCCAAAGAAATTTTTCAATCCCATGTTGGGGTGGAACACGACCATCCATGGGGAATTGCTTGATCTTCGGTCAATTTGAGGACGCTATTTACACTTTTATACCCGAAAACCTAATGATGTTGCAAGTACTAACATGAATGGCCCAAATAGCTTGCTTGAATGTCGTCTGGTGTCTACATTCATTTAGTTTCTGAGCTTTTGTGTGGGATCAGCGGCAGGCTTTGCTACGCCCGAGTTCAAGAGACGGAGATAAAACCGGAAGGGAAAATTGCTTTAGTTCTTTTGTGACCGATATGACGTGACCACCTAAAGTTCCGTTGTCCGTGCTTATATGGAAAATTACCTGAGTACTCGGCGCTGTCTTGGAGTTTTGGAGGCGCACTCTTGTATACAGAAAATATTACGGCGTGCGGTGTCGGTAAGGTAGTTCGCACGCGATATAACAACACCTGATTATCGATCCAAGGCCAAATTGGGGGCTGCTACATTGAATTTTCAGCATCAGACCCGTCGCCACGCGGTAGAACCAACGCAAGAACCAGACCCCTGAGTAACGTCTTTTGGCGGTATTGGCTCGAAGCCTGGTCTCGCCAACAGACAATCTGGGGATGCGTGTTTCTGAACGCGGCGACAGAACTGATAGGCTGTCAGGACGAACCCGCTCAAGAAGTGATCCCCCAACATAAACAGTGGTGGCAATCTAAATCTCTCTTGACTAGCCTCTCTCGGGATGCAGGGGCGACGGGTCCGAGAATTATTGTCATCATAACTGGTGTGAGTACCCGATGTGCTGATAATCGGACAAGCGAGGAGTGCTGTCTCTGTCTACCGGCTGGGCCCTCCCGCGTTGTGGGTTCTTTTCGCGTACGCCGGCGTGGTACTCGGATCGTCTGCGGTCCCAAAATTGGTATACTGCCTTCAATTCCTTATAGGTAGGCTATGAAGCCTTTTGAGTCTCTGCGAAGAGGTTGTCAATCGGAGAAATTATGGTAATAAATGTAATCGGAAAGAAAGAAAGAAAGTCCCGAAGTCGGTACCAAGTAAGAGAATGTCCCATTTTTCGTGGAAATTCAAACTAGCGATCCTGATGGCTCTCTGGTTGAATAGAGAGTGCTGAATCCATCTTCAGGAGGAATCGCTAGTGACTACCAGTATCAAGAAAAAAAGTGTACCCTAACGGCCTCTCACCCTGCCGTGGATAGACATATGGGGTGTCAAAAACCGGCATAAGAGTGAGCTGTCAATGAAACAAGGGGTTTGTGTAATGGAATGAAAATGCAGTAGGCGGAAGTGTGCTCGTCGCACCGATGCTGACCGTCGACGTCGCGAACTGCCGAACGAGCAGCGGATGAGCGAAATTTATTGGGTAGGAATGTCGGGATGGACAGGAATACAGAAGGGCAGGAGGGGAATTCGGTGACCCACGAGGAACTAGAGGTCGAACTACGGAAGCTCAATCCCCGGGAGCGGGCGCGATTGGCGGCAGCACTGCTCAATAGTCTAGAAGAACTGTCGGACGAGGAGAATGCGCGTCTCTGGGCGGAGGAGGCGGAACGACGGCACGACGATCTACGGACCGACAACACCGCGGGCCGATCCGCTACGGACGTCTTCCGGGAGATCCGGGAACGCCTCGGGGGATAAGATGCGCGTGACGTTTCATCCGGCCGCGGAGATTGAACTGTATGATGCGGCGTTGTATTACGAAAGCCAACGACGCGGGCTGGGCAGCACATTCCTGCAAGCCATCGAGACAGACGGCGATGGACGAAATTCGCGAAAACCCGATGGCGAGTCCACGGGTCCAGGGCGTCGTTCGAAGCAAGCGGGTGCAGCGGTTCCCCTATTCGGTCATGTACTCCGCAGAGAATGGTAATCTCCGGATTCTCGCCATCGCCAATCAAAAGCGCCGCCCACTCTACTGGTTTCGACGCCAATGAATCGTCATTCAGGATTTCAGCGAGAGTCGAGAACTGATGGCGGTCCTTAAACAAACATTAAGGTAGATACTGGGAAAAAAGTCCCGCAAAAATTGTAGGGTGCTACGACTTCTTCCGGCTGCTGTTGTGGTCGTGGATTGATCGGGATGGTGTCGTTTACGGCAGACCCCTGAATTTATTCATGGGGTCAGTGGCACTTTCGGCGATGGCGTTCGATGCGCGCCATCACCGAATATTTAGTGGATGCCCCTAGCTTTTCTTTACCCATAAGTTTTTGGCTACTTCAGCGGCAATGTTTCCCATGGTTATCTGCCGTGGGCCATCGCTCTCGACAGCAAAAAAATTTTTTGAGGGCGGTGTTTCAAGGCAAAGGAATTGGCGTTCGGCTGTCGAAAACCCAAAACATGGTCCTAACGGTGAATCAATCCAAACCATCAATCGAACCGTGGGTGTTCCGCGCATGGGGTCTCTCTTGACCTCGCTGTGATACTGCTCCATGGTACCGTGTGTGGTGCGGACACTATGGATTTCGTCGGGGTGGCGGTTAGGTTAATGATGTCCAGTAGGCCTCTAGCTCAATGTCCGGAATGAATAAGACCTGGCCATCCGTGGTAACCGGGCACGCATCGTTGCGGCCTCTGCGTGCGCTGGGGGCCTCCTTAAAGAAGCTACAGGAGACCTCTTTCCCCTGAGCGCTCCCC
>JAJYHT010000032.1 GCA_021784595.1 Bacillota bacterium
TTTCGATCGTCATGTTCGGATAATCGGGTACAATGGAAATCGACATAGAAACACCTCCTCAGGGTTTCTATGTCATTTGACATTCTTTTCCATAATCCCTGCCTGCACCAAAAGTGCCCAAGAGCCAATTCCTCTTGACGAAATACACTCAATCGTCTTGCATATGCGCCAGGGCAAGCTGGGCGCTTTACGCCGCGATCTCGCCGCGATGTCCGAAGTCGGCAACGTGCAGTGCATGGCGGTCAGCGAGGCCCCGACTGAGCCTTCTACCCGACGTCCGGCATGCACCGAACGTGGGGTCACCGCGCTCCTCGGTGTCATCTGGCCACCTGCGCCATGACAGGGGAAACTCATGCGCGGCGTTCCCGCCGCGCGGAAATTAAAAGTCGATATCTGATGGGTCACATTCGACAGAACTGGGTTCCGAACAACAGTAAAGTTCTTCGAGCCATTGGACAACGTCTAGAAGAGTGATCGTTTTGTTAGCGACTCCGATAGCAATATCTTCAATGTCGGCATCGGAAGCGATATGTTTCTGTGGAAAATTATACTCTAATAAAGCGAGTCCTATCCGCATCGCCGTACGTTTATTGCCGTCGAGAAAAGGATGCGTGGTAATGATGCTCTCGATAAGTGCTGCGACCTTTAATGCGGGAGTTGGGAACGGATCGTAGCCGAATACGACTTGAAGAGGCCGCAACAGAGCGGCCTCCAACTTGCCTTCATCAAGAACTCCAATGGATCCACCGGTCTCAGCAACGACCTGCTTCTGGAATAGAATAGCTTCTTGGACAGAGATCCAACGCATTATCGGTCAGCTAATCGCTTAAACGCCTCAATATGACGTTTTTGGATCCTTTGGCCGACTTTCATAAAAGCCTCATTAACTTCTGAAGCGGGAGGAATGGTGATCTGCTGAACACCGCGACGACTCGGGATCTTTGCGAGCTGCTCCATTTTCCGTCCCCTCCTTTTCAACTTCTGCTTATGCTTCATCTTGATCCATCCGTCCGATCTTGTCAATAAGGGGTTATCCCTAGTGTATGCCGAAGGATGAGAATGTATACCTGGCGTCATCAAAAATTTGGCAGACTCGGCCGGAATCGAATCGCCGTGGGCAGATTTGCGTCAGTTCTCGGAGGGAGGAGACCGCAGTCCTGCCATGGAACGACGCGTATGAGGAATACATGGCGGCTGGTCCTGCCCCGGCTCACCGGCCAGGTGTGTCGTCTGCACCCAGACGACCGGTGTCGGACCACGGGGGCACTCAACACAGGGAGCCGCCCCGTCGCATCGTCCAGCGCGTCATCTCGCCGCGCGGCGCCTATCCCATCGGGCCAACCGCAATAGCACAACGCGAGTCCGCGATGATCATCACAGTGGACGCAGACGTCTCGGCGGGCCCGCGCACGTTGGTGAGGCAAGAAGGTCTCGATGGATTGCGGATTCGCGTGGTGGCCCGCCTCTACGTCACAGGTCACGGGTGGAACGGTCGGTCAACACAAAGGACCTCCGCGTGGACCTTGTCCTTCCCGATTTGGACCGGGAATTGATGAGTACCTTTGGCACGACCACGACGTCCCATGACGTCCGTGGTAGTTGGACAGATGGGTGGCGCCAACAACAGGCCTAGTGCCTCTTGTTTCAAGCCCATCCGTCACCCCGGCGTCACCACGAAACGATGTAACGGGTAGTTTGGAAGCGACAGGGTAGACCCCCCTAACCGTGAATTCGTTGATGGACAACGACTGCAGGGCATTAGAGCGACACCCTAGACGCCTGAGTGCGGTTCTTCTAATCCCGGCGTCGCAGGTTCGAATCCTGCCGGGGACACCATGAAAGCCTTGCGTCGCAATCGATTGCGGGTCTTATTGTTTTTGTGCTCGGTCCCGCCGTTCACCATGGCGTCACCCAGAGCCTATGGATGTGGTCCGGGCGAAGAGACACGGTAGACAGTTCGTCGGGGGATTGCGGGATATCGACGGGCTTGAGGCCATTGCAGCGACGTGATGGACGTGTGATGGCGGGATTTTCGGTACACACTTCGCACCGATGCTCGCGCTGGCCCATCCCGGCAAATTCTCTCGAATCGTAAGGTGCCGAATCATGCATAAACTGCGATGCGTCGTTATTTTTGAGGACGGTTTAATCTCTCTCCCTTGTGACATACTATGGGAAAAATCGGCCATTGCGGAAATAACGGAAGGAGATTATGCTGTGGTTAGTAAAGGAGGGGATCTATCTATGGTGACCTTGACACCCGAGGACATCTCGGCACTGCGGCGCGAAGAACAACAACTGCCCAGCGATTTCCCCCGGCTCCGGGATTTGATTCACACACTGGGGACATTGTCTGCGTCCGGTGAGCCCGTGGGCATTACTATTGCCGAGCCTGACGTGCCACGGTGGCTGACGACTCGGGACGTGGCGGACATGTTTCGCATTTCGGAACGGGCCGTGCGCCATTGGTGTGAGCAGGGGCATGTCGTGGCGATGCGGACGCCTGGGCCGCGGGGCGTGTGGCGGATTCGTGCCGATCAGTTTGCCGCGTCATCCGATGCCGTCACCACTTTGTTAGACACGGTGGTGCGTCTGAATGGGAGGTTCGATGCCGAGCCCCCGGACGAATATGAGCGATAAACTACGGGTACTGTTTGATATGGCAAGACTGCATGGCTGGGGAACATTGCAGTCTTGCCCACGTGGCGAGGTCGTGGCCTAGGCCATCGGTTAACCGATGAACTGACAACGCTGGCACTTGAGTCCGGCGCGGAGAGTGTGCTGTTAATTGCGACGGCGGACGGCGAACCGCTTTACCAATCGCTGAACTTCGAGGTCACCGATACTTATACCGAATGGCTCCTTCCGGCCCCGGAGGTCAACCTGCATCCGAGTACGGGTCGATGGCGTCCTCTGTGCCGGACCTGATGCTAGACCGCTGGGCTACAGGGGAAGACCGTCGCCGCCTTTGGGAGGCGATGCCTTCAGTGCAAGGTTGGGTGTGGCACGACGCCAACGGCCTTGCGGCGTTCTGACATCCCACCCTCCTTCACCACGGCTTAATTGTTAGCCGAACAATGCCCGCGTTGATGAGCGTTCTTAACCGCCAACAGGGTGCCTGGGTGATTCGCGACGGACTCGGGTTGAGGGTTTGGTGTGTGCGTCGCGGCGCACGGGCCGGAGAGCATACGAGCCGGATGGCCTGGCACGGCGTGGACCCATTGCGATATGCTGGCGGTATCTCAGCGGGGTTGATTAGTTATGCCTGTGGCTGAGCGGAGCGTGAGGCTGTCGCGCCACTTTTACCGTATCACTGTCTCCAACGGGATCTTTACCTCTCTTAGCCCAGAGTCTGATTTCCCTGGTCGTGACGGTGTTGATTTTTGAAACTACCGGCTCAGCATTGAACGTAGGCTTGGCATTTGCTATTTCCTTGGTTCCCAATGGTATCGGTTTTTTGACGAGGGTAAATCGCAACATCCGCCTTATGCTCCAATATTGGCGTGTAACATTACTCGCTGCCTTAACTACGGTATTGGCGGGCATGGCTTTGCTGATACGCCTGCACTGGGCCCTGTTTATCGTGGTATTTCTTCTCGGAAGCCTAGGATGTTCTTGGTATGACGCTCGGCAGTGCCGTCACCACCGTCCGACCTCAGTGGCTACTCGCCGTGGTCTCATTCTCATCTTGTCATTAGCTGGTACCGCCATGGGCGTTTGGTTTGTTGCTCATCTGGATCGCCATTTTATGGGGCGTACCCGCCGGATTTATCAATGTGTTTAGCGTGGTTGTCGTCCGCGGGCTGGTCCAGGAAACGACACCCGCCGGGGTCCACGCTGCCGTCTTTAGCTTGCGGTGGGCAACCACACGCGTGGCCGAAGCCGTCGGTGGCGTCCTTGGGGGACTGATTATTACCAAGTAGAGCCGGGAGGTTTTGCACAAAGGCGTGATAGAGCGCCTCCACTTGGTCGGGTGTCAAATCGAGCGTGTCGTGCAGTGCCGCCTCGAAGGTGGCCATGATCTGCGCCCAGACGATGGCCCATGTTAAATCGACGCTCGTCGAACATCTACTCGGGATTCGGGGTGTCTATACCTTTTTGGGATTGGTTCGGGAATTTCAGAGCCGGTCCTAATTGATGCCTTGATTGCGCACACGACTTTAGTCTGTTGGCGGTATCTCTTTTTAACTGAGGAAACGCGTGCGGAACAGGATCTGCGCTCCATCGAGTCCTTGTTTCTTGCCATGGTGGGAAACTCTCTAGAAGGCACGGAGCCACAGCGGTGGAAGAGTATCTTGGACAAGGTATATTGCCGCAAGCGTTAGTGAATTACTCAACTTTCTAAGGTTAAAACTGAGCATTTTGCTTTGAGCTATGCCGCTTTGCGAGCTTTTTGATCGAGGCTTGACTTCTGGAGGCCGTCGATCCGGTCTCCGAATGCTTAGGGGTGTTGGATAAATGCTCCTCCGCTCGGATGACATGGGTAATCCGCATAGCCCAGTCATCAATCACGACCGCAAAGTTATAGGTCGGGATCCCATTCGTTTTCACGATCACAAAGTCATCCAAAATTTTGTTATCAAACGTTACTTGGCCACGAATAAGATCATCGACCACGGTCACACCTGACAGCGGAACCTTGAGTCGCAACACGTATGGTTTGCCGCTTCCGTGTATCGGAGGGGCAGTCCTTCCGCCTGCCGCGCCTTGCGGGTCGCATCCAACACTTCTGGGGTGCAATAGCAGCGGTAGGCTTTTGCTTCCTCCAACAATTGGGCAGCATATTGTTGATGCTGACTTAGGCGTTCGGATTGCCGATAGGGCCCAAATGGTCCTCCCACGTCGGGTCCTCAAGATACCCAAAGCAGCCAAAGAACGCATCAAAGCTTCTTCGGATCCCGAGACCAATCGGGTCTGATCGGTATCTTCCACACGGACTACAAATTGACCCACCCCATTGAACATGATGGAGACGGTGTTCTAATCCGATAGACTCGTCGGCATCCCATCCGGGATTAAGACGTGCAACTATTTTCTTCCTGACACTGGTCCAGAAAGTCCTTCCAAAGAATCGTCGTGCCATAAAAGTGAGTGTTCTCTACCACACGCCTTACTGCCCGCGCGTAAGGTCCCTGAGGGTCCTTGCACACTTCACGCGCTAATTTGCGCCAATCGGCCAAAGTGCCCCGTTCTAAAATATCGGCAATGACTGCCGTGTTGGCCGATATTTCCATCACCAAATGACGATGCTGCAAGCTACTCCGCCTCCTCACCTTTACTCAAACATGATGTGCAGCAGCCTTGCAGACAACTTGCGACAGTACCCTGTCACAAACGTCCAGTCCGTCCATGGCGGCTGAAGTTTCCTCCACACGGTTAACGAGTCTTCCTCAGGGGAGAAGTCGAAAGGTAAGGGTTCTGCTAACATCTTGGCCAATTGTTGGCTTGTCGTGTCAGCATCTTCCGGTTGAGGGTAAAGTCTGTCCATGGGTCGCATTGCCCGCTCAAATTCGTGTCCTAAGCGCTCACCCAGGGCACAAAAATCGAGGTAATCGCGCACTGCATTTCTCGT
The DNA here is from genome assembly GCA_021784595.1 of Bacillota bacterium. Taxonomy (GTDB): domain Bacteria; phylum Bacillota; class Sulfobacillia; order Sulfobacillales; family Sulfobacillaceae; genus Sulfobacillus_C. Next base: position 5,573 of record JAJYHT010000032.1, read on the forward strand.
TACCACGAGCCATCCTTTAATACGCAGCATTTCCTCCATGGTAGGAATGGTAATCCCCTCTACAATGGTGGTTTCCAACGGTTCACGCCGAATTAATTGCCGAATGCCTACGTCGATTCCCTGGTAGTTACCTAAAATTAGGACAGGAGGGCGCAACCGTCGTGTTCTCCACCCGGCTAAACTCTCAAGTGTTGCCAATACGTCCTGAAATCGGCTCTTCAGATCCACGATTACGGAGTCGACGTCTAATGAAACCCGATGCTCTGCATGAAGTGCAGCGGCGGTTCCTCCAACTAATACAGCTTCAGGGAAATAAGTTTGAATCACCCGCTCCGTTTCGAGAAGCTTATCCCAATCCGCGGCCGCCATGCTCCTTCCTCCTTGCCCCAACGTTGACTTACGCCTCTCGTCTGTATTATACACAGGGCAGTACGAAAAAGAGAGGCTACCTTGTCTAGCGATACATCACCCGATAAGCCAGGGATCTGTCTGCAGAAAGAATGGAGTTATTTTTAAGAATATTATCCAGCCATAGCAAGGCCCTCTCCTTCGACGACGTGTTTCACCAGCGATGATGTTTACACTGCGATCCAGTCGCAGGCTCACAAGTTTCTTGAGAAACAATCTTCGGACGTGCAGAGCAGGATACGGGCGGCTTCGGAAATCGCGGGACATCTACCGCCGTTTATAACGTAGCAGTGGCGGTCCGTGAGGGACTTACCGACTTTCGCTAAGCCACACCAGCGTCTTCTTGGGGGACTTACGGGGGCGAACGCACCAGAGCTTATGATGGAACTACTGGGGTATTCGTGATGCCAGATAAGAAAAAGTCACCCATCTGTTGCGGAATTCTCACGGTGGGGATGGCCGGGCACCAGTAAGATTTTAAGCATCCCATGGGTAGGCGAGGTGAGAATGCATGATGGCTCCCTTTGCCGTTCTATGCCGAGCGGCGCCCCCCCGCCACAACCCAAACCCATGAAACCGGGAGGTTACCTGGATAGCGCGGCCAACATTGCCTATGCGTTCTGGTCCCGGGGAATTCCGGTGGTGACACCAGAGTCTCGGCCGGATCCCGCCTGTGACAACGATTGGGGCTTCGATACGTACGATTCCAAGTAAGCGCTCCCCTATCAATTAACCCGCATGACAGGTTCCTCTACGCCGTTTCCGTACGCTCCATTCTGGCAGGATATGCCTCCCTATGGGTAAAGATTAGGGGTGTTGCCGGAAGGGACTGTTCGAGCCATTGTTTGGCAGGCGGGGCTATCCGTATCCGAATTCATTAATCTATAGGCGACGACTATTCCACTACGGTCCGCACACACTGGGAATTTTGCACAGTCGGGTCGCTCAAACGCCACGAATTTTCATCTGTCTGCGCGAGTGCGGAAATACTGCAACAAAGGGCATCATGATGCCGATGGGCTAGCGGGATTTATTAGCCAGCGCAGATCAGAACATGACATGTTGGAGGACCTAACTAGTGCTGTTTGGCGAACTAGCCCGTCACCACGAAGGGATGGAAAGGATATTTTGGGATAGACAGCGTAGAGAACGGCAAACCCCGATCCCCTTGGAGAGTATCGGTCTTGGGTTCGCGCATAAACGGATTCAACACGGTAGCTTCTGGGTTGGTCGCAAACCGGGGAAGCCATGGATCGAGTGAACACTAACAACGCTCGCACACCGCTCCACCTTCCGCATCACGAAGATGTGCCACGTAACGGAGACAAACTTGGCCATAGCCGAATGAGCATTCGCCATCGTCCCCCATGAGGATGTCCAATAGCTTAGACGTATTGGCGCAAGCCATTGGCCAATGCGGTGGCATCACCGTGCTCTGCGCCAAATAGCGCTTCTTGGAGAGCGAAGGTGCTGCGATAGAAGGCCACCCGGTCGAGAAGAGGCGCAATGAAGGGGTGCGATGCAGACATGAGGTCCATCATGCGCGGATCGAGGGTGGAAGCTGCCGCATAATCGACCGCCGGATCGCCAATGGCAACACTTCCCCAATCGATCACGGCATGTACCGTAGGACTATCCGGGGCGAGTAGGATGTTTGAACCACCAAAGTCGCCATGGATGAGAGCTTTGGGAAAGGTTTGGCTTCGGGAGCCATCAAGAAACTGAATAAAGTTTCTCTCAACCTGATTACGGGCTTCAGCCCGCATGCGGGGAAAGAGGTGGTGCTGAATGCGGGCAAACATTTCCGACCACGCGTTAACCGGTTCAACTTCGAGTATGTCCAGCCATTCTTGGGGTAGGGCGAACGAATGCAAGGAATCGAGAATGTTCGCTAGTTGGCCAGCTATGGTTTGGAGACGTACGGTACTCATTCGCGCTACCTGAGACCGGGTTAAGGGTCTTCCGGGGATTAGACGATAGGCCATGAACGCTTCCGAATGGCGATCCATTGGGACATGGACTTCCGGGTGAGGCGTCACAATCGGGAGATAACCATGGAGACGCTGTAAGACAGTAGCCTCACGAATCAAAGACTGCGCTCCTGTCGCGGTGCGTGGGAAACGAAAGATCCAGGTATTATTCACCACCAACACGTCGTTGTTTTGGCCTTGGGTGATTCGGCGGATTCGATCCACCTTAAGGTTTGGCATAACTTCCACGATGCGTGTGATTAAGTCCGCACGGCGGTAGGAGCGAATTTTGTCGCTCATGAAGTGTTCCTTCCGATAAGGGTTGTTGACATTCCGACTTCAGAGTACCTCAACGGGGCGATTTAGGGAACTTGCCTGGTACCAGTCGGCGACGTTGGGCCTTTGAAAACTGTTGGCTGCTCGCGTGGCAATAGCACTTTGGGAACGCACACACTGCGAAGCTCGTGTTTGCTAGCCGACTCGCTGAGGTGAAGCGCCGATAGTATCGCTGTTATTGCTATAAAGGACCCCATGCGGGGGCGTCTTTTAGAGTGTCGAAAGCCCGGGCAACCGTCAAAGATTGGGGGATCTGCGAACGTTTGCATAAGACAGAGTTTTCGCGCCTTCATGATATGCTGAAGAAGGGATGGGAGGTGCTCCGTAATGGGTCGGGAAGCGATTCTCAATGACTACGTCCAAAAACTGGTGCTGGCTGGGAACCCAGACGGCATTGTGCTGTTTGGCTCGGCAGCGGGCGACGGGGCGAATGACGATAGTGATTTCGATTTTTTGATCATCGAACGGAATGCGGACATCCGCCGGAAGCGGGGGATTAAATATCAAATGGCGCTGAGACCGCGCATTATCGGGGCAGACATTTTAGTGCGAACCCCGGAAGAACTTCAGCAGGCGGTGGCCGAAGGCCATCCTATTATTCGAGAAATCCTGCAGACAGGGCGATGGGTATATGGGGAGCCGCGGACCTTGGGGACGGTGTGATTGAGCGGCGTCGGCTGTGCTCACGGCTCTTTCCCGCATTGTTTTGGGTTTTACCAAGTCCGTACAAGGGCGTATGAGCCGGGTGTGACTCGAAATGAATACCTTTCCCATAAGCCATGGTAGGCTTCGTGTTTTTGGAGATGTTGGACTCTGAGGGCGGTATTAAGAAATGCTGCGGCGCTGATTCACTTTAAGACAAGGATCGGCTCGGCGACAGCTAGACCCGCGGAAGGGAAAACCTTTATCGTTGGCGAATGATACTGCCTGGCCGGTGAAGCCCCACACGAGAGCTTGGTGAACCCAAAGAGTGTGGCCATGTATCCTATGTTGGAATTTGAGACCGAACGTTTGTGGTGGCGACAATGGGTAGACGGCGACATCTTGAGTCGTGTGGAGATCCTTCGCATTCCGAAAACACTTTTTGCCGAGGCAGTTCGTGCGCGGGTACGCCACGGTGGGGCGAAAGAGCTGGGGGAGCCGGTCATGGGTCAACGGTGCCAAATCGGGAAGAGTTAAGAGAATGCGGTTGGGTCGGGACGTGCTTCATGAAGATTCTGCGGGTGTAACACGAGCTGGCCTTGGGCTGCGTAAGCCTCTTGGTTGGGACGCGAGAGGGGGTAAGGTTATCGACGTTCGTCTCACGCCATATCGGCCCGACTGGGCCGACCAATTCGCCGACGAAAGTGCCCGATTACGCGGTGTGTTTGGATTTTCGGTGATCGCCTTGGAGCATTTTGGTAGCACTGCGATTCCGGGCATGATGGCCAAGCCCGTGATTGATATGTTGGCGGTGGTCGACTTGTCCCAATTGGGTGCGGGATGGATCGCGGAGCTTACACAGTTAGGCTACGAGGATGCGGGAGAATGGGGAATCTCGGGACGGCGGCTTTTTCGCAAGGGTGGCGAAGAGAGGAGCCATCACCTCCACGTCTACCCGGCGGGACATGAGGCAATTCGCCGCCATCTCGTCCTACGCGACTTTTTATTGAGCCATCCCCATGAAGTTAGGGCCTATAGCGCTTTCAAGCAGGACCTGGCGTCGCGATATGCCGATACTTCGGACTACAGTCCTGCGAAGAAACCGTATGTCCAGCGCCTAGAGCAGCGGGCGTTAGCCTGGGCAGAGAGACGGGAGAGAGAATAACAATGCGTTGTCCCCCTATTATCGCGTCCTTCGCGAGAAAATCGGACCGATGGCCCTGTTCAACCCCAGTGTGGCGGCCGTCATTCGGAATGACCGCGGGGATATTTTGTTTCAACGACCCCGAGGGTCGGAGGATGTGTGGAGTCTTCCCGCCGGGGCCATGGAACTCGGGGAAACACCCGCTATGGCGATGGTTCGCGAAGTCTATGAGGAAACGGGCTTAAGGGTGGATCCCGTGGCGGTCCTGGCCGTTCTTGGGGGAGACTCCTTTCGCTTTACCTATCCGGATGGCAATCAGGTGGAATATTTAGGGGTGGTATTTGCGTGTACCATTTTGTCCGGGAGGCTTGGATGTCTAGATGCGGAGTCGGCGGAGCTGCGCTACTTTTCCGCGGAGGGAAGCCCACCCTGGGCGCTCCCGTACCCCGAAGATATCTTCCGGGTCATCGACGCACCCACGTGGTTTGAAAGAGTATGAGAACTGGTCAAGCACCGAAACTGCACCCGTGGACCCTGCAGTATCTTACAGCATACGTGGGTCGATTCTCACCGCATCGGATATGCCGCCGCGCGGCGGCATATCGAGCGATCCGCCTCTATGAGTGGGGGATTTGGTATCGAGGGTCGGCAATCGATTGGGTTGGATGATCTCATTCAGGGGAGTGTTTGATTCAGCGTTCAAGTCGAATTAACCGTGTCTGATCCCGAGGCGTCGTCCTCGGGGGGACGTCCAGCATCAGACGCACGCATGCCTGTCGACTCACGTGTATTGGAGGTGGTGTCGTTGACCGTGGTGGGTATTTTGGGAGTCACCCATGACCCTCAGATCCAGGCAAAATATCAATATCCGCTGTCCTTGATGGAGGAATTAATCCAGGAGTTTGCACCGGACGTCATTTGCGGGGAAGTACATCCCCGCAGCTGGCGGCTTTACGTGGAAACTGGCAATCCGGATGGCCTGCTCGGTGAAGTCCAGCAGGAATACCCTCGGGTGATTTATCCATTTTGTGAACGTCAAGGGGTGACATTTGTACCGGTTAATTGGTTTGAGGAGGATGTCTTCCATGCGGGACCCTTTGACCGGTTTGACGCTAAAACGCGACAACACCTCGAACAGGAGTGGCAAGCGTGGAGTAATAAGCAGATGGCCACGTGGAATCACGGTCGTATTCCATTCAATTCGCTGGCATACGATGGACTGACCGAGGGGCTGTATGCATGGCTTGAGGCCATCAATCCGGCGGTGCAAAACATCCAATGGAATGCACGGCACTATATCATGATGGCCCGTGTCGAGAGCGCGGTTGCCAATCATCTTGGAAAACGCATTCCATTCATGGAGCGGACCACAATTATTGGTATCACCGCGTGCTTCGCGAACGATCAGACATCGAGTTGATCTATCCTCTGCGATAGGGTAAAGGAGCCAATTGACAGTGTGACAATCGGGTGTTGCCGTCGATTGGCGGCCCCTTACCGCATAATGCGCCCTTGAGGAGACTCTCGTCAGAGAGAATATAATGTTCTGGGAGGGAATCATGGATGATCACAGATACGATGGGGCAGTGGATGGCGCCTTTATGCACCCGCCCAAGCCGAGCGAAACCGCCTGCACTTTGGTCGCGTCTCCCAGCCAGAGTGGTATGAAGATGCCATGCGCTTCCGGGAGGTCTGGTGGCGCGGCGTATAGGTGTTACCCTGGTGGGGGGAGATCCTACATGGATGAGATGATCCTCCAACGGACGTCTTGTTCGTCGGCCAGTTGGAGCAGAAGACGTCGGCCGTTGTCTATGCCTTGTTAGGGCGTATGGTCTTCTCGCCGCGGTTAGTTCTTGCGGGTCACGGGCGGCACTTTTTAGGGAATTGGCAGACCGGGTTGACCCAGCGGGTCTCAATAGATGCTTTATGAGAATTGACGGTGTTGAAGGCAGAACGGCTGCAACCCGGCGTAGTCAAGCGGGCAATTTCGGTCACGTCCAAGCGTCCCGTAGTCCCGGAAGATCTTGAGTTTGGAAAGGATGACATGATGGCAGAAGTGGAGCATGCTCAGCGGGTGCGGGCGGTGGTCGCCGTGCACTTATTCTTACGGAAGGAATCTCAGATCTTGTTGCTACGCCGATGCAACACGGGATACGAGGATGGAAATTACAGTGTGCCAGCGGGACATGTCGAACGGAACGAAGGGATTCGCCAGGCCATGCATCGCGAAACGGCCGAAGAGATTGGTATTCAGATGCGTGACGAAGACCTCGTTCCCATTGGCGTTCTTTATCGGAAGTCAGATTCTGAGCGGGTGGACTTCTTCTTCGGTTGCTCCAAATGGGAGGGGCGTGTCGCCAATTGGGAGATTAAGAAATGTGACGAACTTCGTTGGTGCCATGTGGATAATCTCCCCCAGAACATGGTTCCGTACGTTCGAAACGCGATAGAACGATTCGGTCAAGGAGAACACTGGTTCGGGGAGTTTGGGTGGGAATCTCTCGCGGAATTTTAATAGCTGAGGAAGTCAGTCAACGCACGGCACGTTTGATCGTAGAACTGTGAGTACAAGTTACGAGAATCCATGACTCCCTGTTCCCCAGTGTACTGCGTCGACGGGTCATGTGGCGGCGGTAGCCCATGCACGATATATGGCGAGCTCGCAAAAGGAGGAATTGATGCGGCCATCCGACCCGGGTATTCATGCTCGGTATATGGCCGAGTGGCCGGGGAGTGCCGGGTTTTGGACTGGATCCGGCATGGCACTTCAAAATTTATTGATTGCGTATATCTTGAACCAGGAGCCAAATCGGGCCCGTAACTACCTTCAGCAGTGTGGGGAATATTGGATCACCAATAATCAAACGGACCGCGTCCTTGAGGTCTAGACAATCTTGAGCCGACTTTAATGCGCATTACTTTGACTTCGATGCGTCCTTTACCACGAAAGGACTTTCGGGGCATCGGAGCATCGCCCTAGACCCCGGAGTACGGGCCTTCTAATCCCGGCGTCGCAGGTGCGAATCCTGCCTGGGACACCATGAAAGCCTTACCCCGCAATCGATTGCGGCTTTTGTTGTTTGCGTGGGGCAGGCTGCCCAGTCACCACGCCGTCACCAAGAAGCCGTGGATATCCAGTAGCTTTGAGAGACGCGGTAGACGGACCGCCGGCAGCTAGCGGTGATAGCTCCTGACCCCAGATTATCGTGGCGACGTAATGGACGCGGGATTTTCGGTCCCCGATTCACCGATATGGAGCACTCTGTTTGTGTAAGCGTCAAATAATCCCCACCTGTTGGTGGGGATTCGTACGTCTTAGACTTTCTTGGAGACGGGGTTTTTGAGAGAGGCGGGTACAGATGAAGAGAGAGAACGAGTCGCTCAGGCGGACGTAGATTTCAGGGCTGGACGATCGACGTCGATGGACGAAGTGAAAAGAGAATTGGGGCTGTGAGATACCACATTCAGTGGTCTCCTGGGCTAGCAAGGACAACCGGCGGTTGGATAAGACTCTCATCGTGCGGATTATAAGGGCCATTGAGGTATTCGCCGAGACGGGCCATGGCGATGTGAAGCGTCTGACCAACACGAATGGAGAATGCGGTTTCGCTGGGTTCAAACGGATATTCAAATTATGCTCATTCAGGCTGTGCTGCCTCGGCTCGAGGCGTACAACTCGATGGGAACGTGAAAGTCTCCAATCGACCACGAGGAGGATCGGTATATGATTCGGATTTCGATTCCTCCCGAGGACATGGCGATACTCCAGGAAGACCGGTATACCCATCCGCTAAAGTGCAACGATGACAAGCGGTCGACGAGCGGCTGCTCCGCCATGGTGGCTTTGCTGAGTTCGACGTGTAATAAGCACACGTTCCAACTAAATCTTTGGACGACCCCTAACATCGTTCAGACGGATTTTTGTCGCCCTGCCTCGAAGCGCACCGGCGCTTCGAACAGATACGCTCCCAAGACTTATTCACTATTGACGCGGAGTACATTTCAGTTTGCACCCCATGCCATGACGCTTCCGACCTATTAGACCGGTTTACCGAGCGTCAAATTGGAAGCGCCGTTTGATCCTTCTAGGTCTCGGTGCCTACGATCAGATAAATCGTGTGAACCCACGCGCAGAAATATCCTCCGTGGCAGAAGGCGTAATTATTTCGGAGAAGGTCGGGTGTACAGGTCTTGCGGAGTCCATCGATGGCCGAATCCCATAGCTCGGATCGTGGTCCCGGTGTCTTGGTACACAATCCGCATATCCGCTTTATGGTGTTGGGTCCTTTGACTTTGAAAGTGGTACGACCACCATCCCGCCTTGTGTTTGACCAGGGGCTGCCCAATGCGCCGCTGACGGACAATGAGATGGATCGCGTTGATCACATGGGTGAGGGCGGTCGAAAACCGTTGCGGGTCGTCAAATACATAGGCCAGGAGAACGACGTCATCCACCAATCGGTCAGCGTCCATGACGATTCCCTCAATGGCGGACAACTGTTCAATCCCTAGATGCAGCAGCGCATCATTGATCGCCATCCAGCAACCCTCGGATCAATGCATGGCGGTCGCGGAGGCTTTCCTGGGCTTGTCGCTTGAGATCGTCGCCCGTGGTCCAATTCATTCGCGCTTCGGGACGTTGGGCGAACAGCGCGTCGACTTGTAAGGTCTCCAGTTGTTGTTCGAGTACCGCAATGTACTGACGGATGGCATCAAAGAGTTCCGGTTTTAACATCACCGCAAAGGGTTGATTGCGGTCCAAAATCTCCACCATTTTGGAGACCGCGAAACGTTGGCGCCAATCGGTACTCCGCTGAAGATCGGTGATCCCGATGTGGCTTCCTAACTCGAACCCCCCGAGAAGTACGTCGACATCCTGTAAGAGGTCGTTTTGCATGCGCACCCGCTCCTTTCGTTCCAATCTGATCACCTCCATTTTAACACATAGTGTATGTGAGAACACAGATAAGTATGCACGGAACCACACGTTTTAATGCGCTGTCCAATTCCGCTGCAGGGTAGGTCTGTCTATGCGCTCCTGGCACTGCATAATACGAATGGACCGGATAGTGCGTGATGGCGGGGTGTCGCAATTGGGCGCATTGGGATTTATTGGTGGAGATCGATGAACAACTATCTAGCAGTTCCAGGTCTTCCAAATGACGGCGATTTAGGTAGCCATGCGTCACCGCGCCGTCACCCCTTCCGCAAAAAGTTTCGACGGTGTGCATGGCAGTGTCTCGGACGGTCATGCCATGTCATTTTGTTCACCATCAACAAGCGCACCCATTAAAAATCATGGATTTCGGGATCGGAAACCGGCCGCCTAATCTGTCATCTCTGTGGGACCGGTCGAAAACTTCTCTATGCCGCGACGAATCGGCCGGACTGCTATTCTTATGGGACTTTCGGGAGCGAACTGCCGCAAAAGGGCTGGGCGTCTGGCAGGATAACGTCCTCGCTGATTGTTCTGTGATATTGTGGTATTGCTGAAAGCATTGTGTACGCCCGAGGTCTATCACGTGTCTAGGGAGCGTGAACGAAATGAGTAGGCGTTCATGGAGTAACGGCGGGCAGACGGTATGGACCGCTCCCGTTCATCGCATGGGCCAGGGTCCCTGGGGACGTGTGTTTGACGATGCCATGTCTCTTCAAAAGGCTCAGACGTATTATGTATCCGGGGGTCAAATCGTCTTTTCCCGAAGCGGCCAAAACCTCCTACTGGTCACTGAATGCGGCACTCACCAATGGGCGGACGGTCACGATTGGGGGAGCACGGCTGGTCTGGGAAGATTTGATACATGGAGAGAACCGGCCTCGTTGAGCCATGTCGAGTTGGGGCCAACCCCGGCCCAACTCTCGAACTTTCTTCGGTCATCGGCATTAGTGCAATGGTGTACCGCCCATCCAGCCAATGAATATATGCTGCAGATTCAGACCTGCACATCCAACATCACCCCGCAGGGAGCGCCCATTGTAGCCTTTGTGGACGGTCAATTGATCCCCGGCCACCCCAATGCTTTGCTGTATACCGTATCGTTGATCCCCCTAGAACGCGTCGGTCAATCCCATATGGCATCGAGCTACCGTGGTGGCGCCGGCGTATACGTTGAATTCTGAGTGAAAGCCTTATACACGGAGGTGTCCTGGGGTAGGACCTGACTTTGAAAGGTTTTCGTTGGGGCGTTAACGGGGGCGAATGCGCCCCAAGCGCCCATCATTCTGCCCCGAGAGGGGATCATGGACGCGTAATAAGTCGTTCGCATGGAGGAACCTCAATGAATTCCATTCGTGTGGCCGCGCAAAACGACGTGGAGGCTATTGCTGATCTTATCCAAGAAAAGCGCGTGCAATATGAAAGCTATCAACCGACATTTTGGCGTATCGCGCCGACCGCTCGAGCAGATCATCCCGCATATCTTGCGAAGGTACTCGCCCATGAACGGACGATTGCCTTGGTATGGGAGGCAACCGCTGGGAGAGTAGACGGCTTCATTATTGGCAATGTCATTACGGCGCCGTCGGTCTATGATCCCGGAGGACCCACATGCATGGTCGATGATTATTGGGTCCGCGGGGGCGAGCGTTGGGAGCCCATCGGTCAGGCGTTGCTGGACGCGGTGTGTGCCCGGGCGCGATCGGAATTTGGAGCGGCTCAAGTTTTGGTCGTGTGCGGGCATCAGGACATGGCAAAACGCACCATGTTGCGTGATCACGGCTTGGAAATTGCGTCCGAATGGTACGTCAAAGGGCTCAAATAATGGGTGAGTCGCGCAATCGTTCATATTATCGATAGCCGGGTAACGGAGGTGAGAGGGCACGAAGGATATACGCCAAAGGGATTCGCATCGATTGGCAAGAATTGCGCTGGAGCGCGATTAGGACAAGTCTTCGCGAGCCTGCCTAATCCGTCATACCAGCGGAGTGCCCGTAAGCGCACAAATAACGAGGTGATTGTTATGAAAATCTTTCGGTTCGGTCGAGAGACGGGAAAAAGCGTCACTCACTTCGACTCGGACTTTATCATGGCACAAATCGTGGTCGCCGAAAAACCGACCCATATCGGTTGCATGCATCTCGAATCGCACGGGGTCGTCGGCTTACACCGAGCTACTATGCCCCAACTGCTCCTAATTGTCGCGGGACAGGGCTGGGTTCGAGGTGACACGCCAGATGCCCTTGCAGTGGGCGTTGGGGATGCAATATTTTGGGCCTCCGACGAATGGCACGAAACGAAGACCGACAAGGGCCTCACGGCGATCGTGATCGAATCCGAGGGCTTAAATCCAGCACACTATATGCCGGTCCGCGATAGTGGATAACAACATGACACACCGCCTTGATCAAACGGATCCCGGTATTACTTTACCCAGCGAATCACCGGCATACGGGCGCGTTAGTACAGTCGTACTTGCCTCTGATCACTCGTTATCCGTGTTCTGAATGATTGAGAGCCGTCCGAGCCGCTTGAATACGCTTTGCGTCCTGCGTGTTCTCCAGTGGCACGGCCATCCGCAACTCATGGTGAATGGGTATCCACGATGGATTTGATAGAGGCGGGGTGACGTGTGACCGTAGGGCCGATTATTGTGGAGGATTGTGTGCCGATGACGGGTCTGAACAACGGACATCATCGCGAGATCGTGGAAGGGCATCGATGGGGCTAGAAGACGAAGTACAGGGAGAGGCGTCCATGGTGAATAGCGAGGAATTGTATTGGTTGATTGATGCGTTACCCGACACCCAATTGCCGCGAATCAAATCACTATTGGAGCCACTCGTTCATCACAACCAGACGGCCGTCGCCGAGTTACTGGCGTTGGGGTAACCAGGCTATCCGTTGAGAACGGAGGATCGGTCTTCGTATCGCGATCGGGATGAACTGCAGGACCGTTGAGTTTCTTGACACGAACAGGCCATTAAAGCTGGTGAAACAGAGCAGTATTACATGGGGAGCGATGGAAGCAACCGCCTTGTGGCATTGGTATGACCCGCGCCGGGTTCCCCGACTGTTTGGCCGTCGGAACCCCAGGCGCGCCAGCGCTGGCTGCAGCAGTTCTGGGATGCCGAATATTCCCGCGAGCACCAGCCCCTTCGCTAATGCCATACTGACCGTGTCACGGCCACACGCTCCGCTTGCGACGGGGCGTGTGGGCCTTTTTGCGGCGGAATCATGCCAATCGCCTTAGCCGATGACCAGGGCTTAGATGGCAGCCATTTTAGCCAAACCTATGCCAAAATGAATTGGCGCCAACACGCCTAATGCAACGGGAGGATTTTGCACACATGGTTGAAGGGCCGCGCGCCAGTCGTCACCGATATCCATAAGCAATCCTCTGTTGTGGTCCGGGTTATGAGGAGACCCTTAATTTGGTCGAGTGCACAATCTGTTAACTTACACTGCCCTATCGCCTCATGAGAAATGCGATAATATGGGCATTACCCGACAGTCATCTGCATGACCTCGTAGTTCAAGGCCCGGACAGCGTACTCCCGGGTAGATGCGGTGGGGGAGTTGCCGTAGTTGTGTTTGGCAATAGTCCGCATCATCAATGGTAGGTTAACAGAGGCGTTAGTACAGTAACAGATCCTTCGGATCCACCCAGATCGATTGGCCTTGTCGAAAAAAGTGGTCCCGATCAACACGAACTGTTCTAGTGGCATTGTAACCATCACAAAATCCTCATACACGATTATATGAAACCGAGATCGCTTCCGGTGATACGGCTGATCTATTCTCCCATGGGTGTTTGTGACAAAACTTGCTTATCCCGAAGAAAAGAGTATGGGGCGGGCCATAAAGTTCCACTCGGGGATCTTACGGGCCTGCGCCTCACGACTGCGATGTGACAAAACTTGCTTATCCCGAAGAATAGGGTATGGGGCGCCAAACGCTTTCGCGAATACCGCAAGGTGTGCTGTCCCTGCGTGCGTTGTGACGAAACCCGCTGATGGCGAAGAAAAGAGTATGAAGCGGGCCATAAAGTTCCACTCGGGGATCTTACGGGCCTGCGCCTCACGACTGCGATGTGACAAAACTCG
>JAJYHT010000024.1 GCA_021784595.1 Bacillota bacterium
ACGCCGCCAGCGTTCGTCCTGAGCCAGGATCAAACTCTCCATGACTCAATCTCATCGTTGGCACTACTTGCATTGCAATACTTTGATACTTCTGCGTGACTGACGATATAGTTTTCAAGGACCGGGTTGCGCGTCGCACGGCGTTTACAGTGGCCTTTCGGCCCTCCGCAACTCGCATCGTGTCTCGCGACAGCTTTAGTATTATATTCAATAACCTAGCAAGATGTCTAGAGGGAAACGTTAGAAATTTAACTGCGACGGCGCCATCGCTTCCATAAAAAAGGAGCCAAATACCTGATGCTCGCCACCATCGCGGGCCCCCACAAGCGGCGCTGTCCAATTGCTTTTAAGGATGCCCCAGCATGTCCTGTATCATGCATTAAAAAAAACGCTACGCTAAACCGCATGTGGTGCCATGATTCAAGTTCCGCAAACGACCACGCTGACACCGGGGCGCTGTTACGATGTTTCTCAAGCATCGGTTGCATGGTTTGGTAGACGCGCCATACATCTTTGCTGTATCCAGCAGGCATATCCCGATACATCACTAATGGCCAATCCAATTTAGCAATCCGCCCCACAGCCGATGTGCGCAGCCACAAATCCCAATCTTCTGCCCCATCAACTGCAGGGTCAAATCCTCCCAATGTACCCAGAACACTCGCCCGCATTAACACCGTGGACGTCTGAAAGCGATTCAATTGCAACATATTCGCGTATGTAATCCATGATATGGGTGTCTTATCCGGGATAGCCGAGAACGTCTCATTACGCACCCAGTCTGAAGCCACCAGCTCTGCTTCTGGGTACCGTTGCAAAACCTTTACCTGCGCCTCAATCTTTTGTGGATGCCAGGTGTCGTCGGCGTCCAAAAATGCGATAAACTCCCCATGAGCGCACGATATCCCGTGATTGCGAGCGCGGGAGGGGCCTTGGTTAGGCACCACTTCTACTTGCACCGCAGGATAATGTTGCTTGACCCACTGCCCAGTACCATCGGCTGACCCATCATCAACAACAATCACTTCAATCGAGGAATAGGTCTGTCTCTGAATTGAATCGATGGCCGCACTAATGGTGTCACGCGCGTTATAGGCCGGGATTACCGCGCTAACCAATCCCGCCTGCATGCGACCCCTCCTGTTTGGCAGCGTTCAGTCCTAAATATTCCTGCACTACTTCGGCATCCACCAGACGAACGGATCTGTCGCCCAGATATTGGGTCGACTCAGGACCACGACCGGTGATGATGACGATATCGCTAGCCTTGGCAGATTGAATCGCTACGTGGATTGCCTGACGCCGATCTAGCTCTACCTGATATAACACCTCAGGCGCAACCAATCGGATGCCTTCCGCGAGTTGTCCTGCAATTTCCAGTGGATCTTCGTTGTATGGGCTATCCGTGGTCAACACGACATGATCAGCCCATTTCGCAGCAATGCTCCCCATTTCCGGACGTTTCCCACGGTCGCGTCCGCCGCGTGCTCCAAACACTAGCCATACCTGGTCGCGGCCTAGTTTTCGAACTGCTTTTAGCACTTGCAGCAAACCGTCTGGCGTGTGTGCGTAATCGACTATCACCATGGGGCTGGTGTCGCGTTGCATGACATGCATGCGGCCAGGTACCGCAGGCAAAGTGCCAATCGCATGGAGAATGGTGTCTGGAGAAATGCCAAGCCAAAAAGCAGTCGTTGCCACAGCCAGTACATTGTATACATTGTATCGTCCCGGATGCGGAATGGTGACCTCCCCATCGAACGACGGATGCATAATGCGGATCTTGGTGCTCCAAGGTTCGTCGTCCAGGACCTGTGCGCGAACTTCGCCCGCGTCAATCCCATAACTAATTTGCGACGCGGTGATTCTTTGCCTGATAACGTCGTAATATTCGTCATCGGCGTTTAATATTCCCAAACCCTCAGCAGGAAGTTCTTCAAACAATCGCGACTTAGCATTCACATAGCGTTCCATGGTCCCGTGAAAGTCCAAGTGCTCACGAGTAATATTAGTGAGTATGGCCGCCTCAAAACGCACATCCCGAATACGGTGCTGGACAATCCCATGAGACGAAACCTCGACCACCGCGTGGGTTACGTGAGCATCCCGCATCTCAGCCAACAATTGCTGCAACTCAGGGCTTTCGGGTGTGGTCAGCCGAGCCGGATGCAGACGAGACCCCGTATCGTTGACGACACTGGAAATCATTCCGGTGGTTAAATTTGCTTGGCGCATGACATGGGTCAACCAATACACCACTGACGTCTTTCCATTGGTTCCTGTTACCGCGATGCAGTCGACTGCATGGGACGGATGGCCATAAAATAAGTCAGCCAACTCGGCCGCTGCTATGCGGCTGGAAGACACTTCCACATACGGTACCGGCAACTGCAATCCGGGGCGCTCGCCGATTACGGCGACAGCCCCCAGCGCAATGGCTTGCTGCACAAATTGATGGCCATCATGTGATGCTCCGGGGATGGCAATGAAAACCTCCCCGGGACGCACGCCACGAGAATCAATCGATATGCCTTTTACCACGGGACTAATCCGCCACCCCGCAGGTCCTCGTTCAACGGCGGCCGCCATACTTACCCTCCCTGCTATTTCCGATCCTTCCTAGTGTGCCAGGGATTCATGAATGTACCATGAAAATCTGCGGGCGATCTCCTGGAAAAAAAGGAAAAGTTCCACTCACCTACGAATCATGATAATGTCATCGCTAATACTTCCACCACTTAGGAGGCTCCTCATGGTTCAGCTTGGCTTCGAAAGCTTCTTAAAAAATTCTATTCCATACCTTACCGGAAAACGTTGGGCATTGGCAACCCATGCATCTGCCACCACCCGCGAATGTACGTCGAATATTGACGCATTAGTCGAATCTCGCTTTCCTCTAGCGCTTCTATTTAGTGGCGAACACGGTCTTCGCGGAGACGTGTCAGCGGGCGATCCCGTTCCCGACCATATCGATCCCTTTACCAATCTGCCCGTAATTTCTCTGTATGGTCCCCGATACGAGGCGGCACCCGAAATGTTGGCGTCTTTAGACGGACTATTGCTGGACTTTCAAGATATCGGCTCCCGTTATTATACGTTCACCGCCACTTTGTTGTCCCTCATAAATGCTGCCTACAAGGCCCAAATCCCGGTTTATCTATTAGATCGGCCCAATCCCACAGGATGCATCTGTGTCGAAGGAAATGTTCTCGACAGCACCATGCATTCCATTGTTGGCGCTCTGAGCATTCCTATGCGGCACGGCATGACATTGGGTGAGCTTTTCACCTGGTATGTTGCCCAGCAAGGATGGTCTCCCGATTTTTTTCGTGTAATTCCTTGCCAAGGTTTAACTCGGCACATGCTATGGAATGACACTAAGCTTGCATGGGTCCCTCCCTCACCGAATTCCACCGGACAGACTATGGCGCTATTATATCCTGGCACCTGCCTCATCGAAGGCACCAACCTATCTGAAGGCCGCGGTACAGCCTATCCCTTTGAAATTATCGGGGCCCCTTGGATAGATGGCCATCAACTTGCACACCATCTCAACAACCACCAACATCCCGGGGTGAGATTCCGTCCCTTGGCTTTTCGTCCCACCGCCAGCAAACATGCCACAAGCGCGTGCTACGGTGTCCAGATTCATGTACTGGATCCCTATGCTGTAAAATCAGTCCCGATTGGTCTGGACATCATTGAAACGACACGGAGATTATGGCCTCAAAACACAGCTGTCAATTCTTTTTTAGAAAAACTGTCAGGTATGGCCAGCCTTGATTCTTTGCTGTCTGACACAGGTTATGTTGAAATAGACCGTGAGTTTCATCAACATCAACAGGATTTTTTGGAAATCAGCCGCGATTTTTGGATCTATCCGCGCAAACCGGCTTGAAAATCCACGATAAAAAAAGTTCCCCTGCAGACACAGAGGAACCAGAAGAAAAGAAACTGTCGGCACGGCCTGTGGAATCCCGGAGCCCTACGGCCCCAGTAGTCACAGCGTACGCGCGGGGGACGACCGTGTGCGGCATGGGAACGGGTCAACTCGCGCGGCGCAGCGCACC
>JAJYHT010000079.1 GCA_021784595.1 Bacillota bacterium
GATCTGGTTTGCCTGGTTTCATATTGACGCGCCAAAAATTTTGAGTGCCATGTTGTTGCAATGCGGTTTTAACCAAATCGAAATCGCCGACCGAAACACCGCCCGAGCTTAATATGAGATCGTAGCGAGCCGCGTCATTTAACCGTTCAATGATAAGATGCAGGTCATCGGGAGCATGCGGAATCAGGACCGGATCACCGCCTGCTTGGAGCACTGCCGCATAGAGCGCGTAGGCATTCGAATTGCGAATTTGACCGGGACCAGGAGTTAAAGAAGGATCCACGAGTTCGTCGCCGGTTGAGACAATGGCTATGGAAGGCCTTCGGAATACAGCGCAATGCGTTCGACCCAAAGTGGCCATAATGCCAATCAGGGCTGGGGTTAACACGGTGCCCGGCGTGAGAACTTCTGTTTGGTCCGCGATATCGCTGCCCTTATACCGAATATTTAACCCAGGCGGCACGGGTCGGGTTATACGGACCCAGTCACCATGGGGCTCCGTCCACTCTACTTGGATTACGGAGTCCACACCTTTTGGCACAGGCGCACCGGTCATAATGCGATAGCATTGATGGGGTGCGATGGACAAATCACTTAAGGGATGACCTGCCGATATTGTGGCGGCGACTTCCAAATCCACTGGATGATCCGCTTTGGCATCGATGACGGCGGAGGATAAAAGGGCGAATCCATCCATGGAACTGTTATCGAACGGAGGAATGTCGAGATCGGAAACAACGGCTTGCGCCAAAACTCTCCCCACCGCCTCAGCCAAGGATACTGTGACAGGCCTGGGCTGATAGTGGACCATGGACTCTAAAATGCGTTGCTGCGCTTCTTCAACAGTAATCATGACGGCCTCGATATCGAAGGATTTAGGAGTATTCTACCAGACCTCGGCTTGGAGCTAAAGACTGACCTGATCCGCAAGGTTCAGCCAGTATTCAGGATTTGACTCTATGGGTGTGGTAAAGTGGCGCCATGCAGTCAGATGCGCAATACATAGATGGGGAGGCGACTTATGCGATGGGTCCAGTCCGCCGCGTTGGAGCAATCTTTGCTGCTATATGTTTAGTGGTGGTAGGAGCCATTGTCTTTGGGGCTGCGACCATGGCCCATAATGCGGTTTTGCCGACGACCAACGCAGGACCTAGTGATTTTACCAAGTATGGCATGAATGACAGCAATAACGCGGTGTTCGGGAGCCCTGTTTTGTCAGGTTGGGCGGTGCACTGGACCTATAAGGCTCCAGTACCCCTACAGCAAGCTTCGGTTTCAGATGGCGTGGTGTATGCATCGGGAGATGGCGGCAATTTATCGGGACAAGGCATTGGGTATGTGTATGCCTTAGGGGCGAAAACCGGACGCTTGCTATGGCGGCAATCGCTTAACAACATGTCGATGACTACGCCGGTGGTTGCCGAAGGACTCGTTTTTGTCGGCACCGGCACTCCCGGTTTTGCAGGATCCAACTTATCGCGGGTGGACAACCTTAATGCCCGGCATATTATCAGAGGAACATCGCTGAGTGCCATTTATGCCCTCAATGCGGCAACCGGACAGATTGTCTGGGAATACCTGACCCGTGGAGAGGATATGCCGACATTTGTGTTTCATAGCGGGACCCTTTATGTGGCCAATGGGAATGGGTTAGTCTATGCATTCAATGCCAAGACCGGCCAAAAGGAATGGACAGTACCCATCGGATCGTACGTCAGTATGTCGTCGCCTACCTGGGCGCACGGGGTGCTTTACGTGTCGGGCGCGCATCCTTACGATCTCTATGCGATTAACGCGGCCAAACACGCTCTCTTATGGAAAGTCGCAATACCTGACGTATTTGCAGGCACGGATGATAGTTCTTTGGCATATTCCCACCATCGCATTTACGTTTTGGGGACGACTGGCGGATGGACTGATGCATCGTCAGTAGTGTTTGCGTATACCACTGCTGGGCAATTAGCCTGGCAGTCCAATTTGGGATCAGGCACCCTCCCGGCCTATATTGAGGCAGCGGCTCCCGTAGCTGTAGGCAACACGCTCTATGTAGGCAGTCCCATCACGAATGCGGAATATGCGCTCAATATGGCTACCGGCAAGCGAATATGGGCTTTTCGTGCTGCGGGGCCGATTTCTGAATCGCCTGCGGTGCTCGACAACCGACTGTACTTCGGCGACAGCACCGGCATGTTCTATGTTCTCAATGCGTCAACCGGCCGCGCCGTGGCAACCAAAGCATTTCGGGGAAGCTCGTTTGCCGCCGATTATCCGGTAATCGTAGGGCACACTCTATACCAGCCCGATGATAACGGGGAAATGTTGGCTCGACCGCTGACGGCATTAGGATAATGCCAGGGAGCGGTCGAGGGGATCAGACAAGCGATAGGGTAGTCCCGCCTCTCTTCATTGGGTTGTTTTGAGCCACCAAGCCTTGAGGTTGGGTTTGCCGCCATCCTCGGCAATACGCTGCTCCATGGCTGACTGCGTGCTTGGTGCAGGATAAACGGCGGGTTGGCCGGGTTCCCAGTTGGCCGGCGTGGCCAATTTTTCGCGGGAATTGAATTGCAATCCGTCTATGACCCGCAAGAGTTCATGAACGCTGCGTCCTAATGACAACGGGTAATAAATCATGGCCCGGATAACTCCTTGGTCGTCGATGAAAAACACGCTGCGAACCGCGGCCGTGGTGCTGTCTTTGGGGTGTATCATTCCATACAACTCGCTGACTTCCATTTTAAGATCCGCCACAATGGGGAACGGGATATGTACTCCCAGTTCCTTCTTTATGGCGTTAACCCATGCCAAGTGAGCGGGCACGGAGTCGACCGACAACCCCACCAACTGTACGTTGCGTTGTTCGAATTCTTTGTTGGCCTCAGCAAAAGCGACAAATTCTGTTGTGCATACGGGAGTGAAGTCGGCAGGATGTGAAAAGAACATGACCCATTTGCCACGCAGTTGCGACAAGGTAAGCGGACCGTGGGTGGTATCTGCCGTAAAATCCGGCGCGGGCTCGTTAATACGAGGCAACGAACGCACTAGCTCCTCAGACATCTTTAGAACCTCCTTGGGGGTTTTTCTTTTAAGCACTGTTCCCAAAAGGGCTGGAAAACATGCTAAGAGTATTATAGCAATTATTCCGATAGGGAAACTAGGGATTAGAGGAAAGCGGTACGGATTAGCGATGATGGATGAAGACTAGCCTGATCTTGCACACTGTAAAAGGTGTGTTTTGTACCACAGAAAAGTTCTACCGGATTTGAAGGGATTTTTATGGAGAACGGTAGTGATCTGTGAAAAAGTTAAGGTCCCATTTTGGTGGGCAACCATTGGTGCACAGATGGCCCATGGCCCCCACCCTGCTTGATGAGCCATCGACTCCCGCAATGCCAAGAATGGTAAGCTACAATAGGGGGTGATTATGGTCGAGTTTTTCACTGGCAGGGGGTTCTTTCCCGGCTAATGGTTGTGCTAGCATGGAGACGAACGACATCGCGCGTCTTTGTCCGAGGCAAGGGGGATGCATTTGAGACATCTGTTGGCCATCGACATTGGTAACACACACATTAAAATTGGCCTTCACGCAGAAGGAGATTGGCAGCACGAATGGCGGATGTCGACGGACGTCACACGTACTGCAGACGAGTATCGGTTGTTTTTGCGCGGATTTCTACAAGAAGCAGGAGTTGGGTTGGTGGACCAGACGGTGATCGCTTCCGTTGTACCTTTGCTGACCCCGGCATTTATTCGGGTCGCGGAGACGCTATCCTATCATGCTCCCCTGGAGATAGTACCACCGGGCTATGGGTTGGAAGTGGCCTATCGGCCGCCGGAAAGTTTGGGAGCTGACCGTTTCGTCAACGCACTAGCGGCGTGGCGTAAGTTGCAGGGCAATGTGGTGGTGGTAGGCGTGGGGACGACAGCTACTATTGATGCAGTGGCTATGCCTGGAGTCTTTTTAGGAGGCAGCATTGCGCCAGGGCCTCACCTCCTGGCCAATGCTTTAGCACAAGGCACCGCTCGGCTGCCTTTGGTTCCCCCCAACATTCCTGAAGTACTGATCGGACAATCTACTCAACAGGCGATTGCGGTTGGTGTAGGGCATGGATTTATAGGGATGGTTAACGAACTGGTTTTTCGAACCTGGCAAATGTTGGGAAGCCAAACTCCTGTGGTACTTACCGGCGGTTGGGCCCGACGCATCCAACCGCATTTAAAATTTGCAGCCCAACTTGAACCGATGTTGACTCTCGAGGGCCTTAGGTATGCGGCCGAATACGCCGCGACCTCGTCGCCTGCCATTTCACCGTGATAGGGTGCAGGAAAATCATGGGGAGTGGGGCGCATTAAGGCTAGAGGCTCTAACCCTTATTACTTCCACGCATAGGATAAAGGGAGGTGGTAGGGGTTGAGTCAACCAGTGTCCGAGAAACATCGTCTGGAAAGTGGGTTTTGGAACCTTTTACGGCAGCGTTACCCGGCGACGGCCCTGTGGTGGCATCAAAACCCATCTGAGGGATGGTGGCCGGAATGGTCGGAAAACGCCTTTCAACGAGAAATGCAGGGTTGGCTAGGATTGGCTGAGACGGCGGCCTTGACAAGCAATGATATTGAGGTGCTGAGCTGGGGCCGATTTGCCCGCTTGGCCGTGGGTCGGCTGCGAGGAGAGGTGTGGAAACGGCCTGCAGCTCCGTTGTCGCACGCCCATTATGGCATCACGGTGCTGTCGATTTTGGCTGATCATCCGCGCATGTGGCATGCATTGAGCAATCTTCCAAGTTGGTTGGACACGATGAGGGAGACTGCAGCAGGAGATTACTGGGCTCAAATCGAATTAACTGAAGAGGTGCTAGGCTTAGTCAGTACCTTGACGCATCTGCCCGTGCCTTCGGGGATCGATCATGTGCGGTGGACGGTTGCGATTGATCAGGCCAAAGCCGCCATTGTTCGATATCGGGATCGAGTTAAGCAACGGTCTGATCATAACCTGGCCATTATACCATGGGTAGGAAGCGCACACGTGGATGTCTGGGAATGGCATAACCGCCGTATGTCCTTTGAATTTGAACCGCACCTTAAGGAACCCATGCGTGATACGATGGTTTTAGGTCTAGCGGACTTGCTCGGAGGGCTAACCCATACCAAAAAGACCTTGGTGCCCCAACTTCATGCCAAGAGTTTCTGGCGATGGAATGATTCCGGTCCAGCCGTAATCTACTACGGTGACCATGCACAGTCGGCGCGTTTGGGGAATTTGGTCTTGGATTGGTGGCAGCAAAAGGCGCGATTGCTGGTTTCGTTGACTTGGGCGATCGCTGAGCCGGTATGGCTAGAGGCCCAAATGCTGTGGGTTATGCAGGTCTTTGCCAGCAGCAGCCCTCTGGCGCCATCAGCCAAGTCATGGGTGGAAAAATGCATAAAGATGCGTGAGGCGTTAGCATTGGCGGACGCGTGGCTGTGGTTGGAGAATGGAGAACCGGACGTTGTAGCACGGTGGTTGGAAGGGTTTGTGTCGCCGGGTGCCAATGCCTGGGCTTGGGTTCCTTA
The DNA here is from genome assembly GCA_021784595.1 of Bacillota bacterium. GTDB lineage: Bacteria > Bacillota > Sulfobacillia > Sulfobacillales > Sulfobacillaceae > Sulfobacillus_C. The sequence goes on from JAJYHT010000079.1 coordinate 5,548, forward strand.
TCTTAAAGCCAATCCTGGCCGAGCGCTTACCAGCATGCAAAATTATTATGAACTGATGTCGGTGCACGAACCCCTGCTCACGACTCCGTGGTCGGGGTGGCAATGGGGGCCAGTGGCTCCGGATGCGATAGAAAAAATTGCAGGGGCCGTGTAAATGCCCATATCTCGAAGAAGGAGCGCGAAGTTTTGGAAGATAAGGCGATAAACACTGCAGTAGTTCAGGGCCGTGAATCGCTCCATCAAGTCATCAACGAAACGGAACGATGGATCACCGGCAAACGCCAGCAAACCCAATTAGTGTTGGTGGCCTTGTTGGCTGGTGGGCATATATTGCTCAATGATGTGCCTGGGGTGGCCAAAACCAGACTTGCCAAAGTTGTGGGCCAGTTGTTGGGAATGTCTTACGCACGCATTCAAGGGACCCCGGATCTGCTGCCTAGTGAAGTGACCGGCGGTCTGATCTACGATCCTAAATCGGGGGACCTGCGTTTTCGGCCAGGTCCGATTTTTCATCATATTATTCTCTTTGATGAAATAAACAGGGCGACGCCGCGAACTCAAGCGGCTCTCTTGGAAAGCATGGAAGAGCGCCAAGTGTCCGACGGCGGTCAAACTCACCTGCTGCCTACGCCGTTTATGGTTTTGGCTACTCAAAACCCTATTGAAATGGAAGGGACGTTCTTGCTCCCGGAAGCCCAATTGGACAGATTTTTGCTATCGTTTGGACTAGGTTATCCGGATTTAGCCGATGAAGTGTCTTTAGTGCGGCGCTTTAGCCAAGCCGATGATGTGACACGTATTGCCGCAATATGGGATCCTGCCCAGATCCAGCAACTAATGCAGCAGGTATCAGAAGTACGCCTCGATGATGCGGTTCTCACGTACATTGTGAATCTGGTGCGCGCAACGCGCAGCCATCCCTTGGTTCGCATGGGAGCATCTCCGCGCGCTGCGGTGCAATTTGCCAAAGCAGCCCGTGCCTATGCCTATATTGAGGGTCGGGACTTTGTCATCCCGGATGATGTCCAAGCTCTAGCAGTGCCGCTCTTGGCCCATCGCCTTATCATGGGAGCTGAGGCATCGGTCGGGGGCAGTACCGCCGCCGATGTGGTGCAATCGGTAATCACGGAGGCATCCGCTCCCGTGGAGGATTCCCATTGATAGCGCAGCTATGGCGCAATACGGGTTTGATTGTTGCGGCCTTTGTCATCGTTCTGACGGGGATTTTTTTTGGTCGTCCGGTTATCTTGCTGATAGGTGTTTTCCTGCTGGTGCTGACCGGATTTGCTGAATGGATGGCGGGTCAAACTTTGACCAATATAGGATTGGAACATCAGGTATCGCACCGTGTAATGGAAATCGGGCAGACCGTGGTGGCAGAAATGGTGTTTGAAAATCGAATGCCGTGGCCTATTGCCCATGTGTCTTGGGAAAACAGCTTGCCCCAAGCGGTGGACGTGCATGGTCCAGGCAAATTGGTCGACAACGCGCCAGCTCATCGGCAAGTGCTGTCAGGACAGTTGCATGTGGGGGCCAATGAACGGGTCCGAGTACAGTATCGCTTGACCGGCCGGGCGCGCGGGCGGTGGATGGTGGGGCCGGCCGCGGTGTGGTTCAGTGATACCTTTGGATTTACCCGCATTTACCGAGATATGCCGGATCAAATTTACATCACGGTATGGCCCAAGCGCTATCCCATCGCTGCCCAATTTGTGTCGCGCAATCTCTTGGAAGGCACCATTCGAGGTCGACCTTGGGATGTGCCTGAGCCATACCGGATTGCAGGGACTCGACCATACGTTTTGGGAGATCCCGTTAGGCATATACATCCTTATGCCTCGGCGCGTTCTGGGCAGTTAATGGTCAAGCAATTGGAAACTGTTCAAAACCGGCACCTGGAGGTGATTGTCCATCCGCTGACCCATCGGGAACACTGGATGGGCATCGATGTGGATGTGTTGGAAGATCTCCTCAGTCTGGCGGCATCAGTGGTGGAATCCACCCTTTTAACGGGTATTGAGGTGGGATTGACGTTGAGCGGATCTTTGCCTGGATATCCCTATGGGTATACGGCGAGACCGCGTCGCGGTCAGAATGTTTTGGCGGAGTATCTAACCGCTTTAAGTTGGCTGCAGCCGTCAGGAGCTATTCATCAAATTCTGGTCGATCGGATGGCCGAAATGTCCTGGCGCGTCAATTCCGCGTCCGTGGTAGTGCTGGTATTGGCACTATGGGAACCCGCTATGGCTCCTATCCTTGCGGTTTGGCGCCGACGAGGCACCCGGGTGGTGATTGTCACCAATGGCGACCTGGACCAGGAATCACTGGCGCTGTCTTACCCCATTTATCGTTGGCGGGAGGGGAGGCTGGCCCATGCGTAAGGCGCTGCCTTTAATTTCGTGGTCGGCGTTGGCGGGTGCGGGGATGGACGCGGCGTGGCTGGGGGGACTGGTCACCGTCGCTGTGCCGCGCGGATGGATTTTGATGGGTGTGGTTTGGGTTGCCTATTTTCTTGAGCGGACCGGACGTTGGCCATTAATAGTCCATTTCGGCATCGCGGCAATATTGGGATTTTTGGCCTATGTCTTGTATGGCATGCCGTTGGCAGTGGGGATGGCGGTGCTCGCCGAGGTCTGGGGCTTGAGCGCCCGAATGGCATCTCCCTATCGCCGGGTGACTTGGGCGATCTTAATGGGAGTTCTGGTGGCTGTGGTGAATGCGCATCTGTGGTGGCTAGCGTGGACGATTGTGGCCTTGGGTACTTTCCATTTGGCATGGGAACTTCCGTTGCAGGGAATTGGAGGACGCGTGCGCAGCGGCTTGGTGGCGTTGGTGGCGATAGCTTCACTGGCTGCTGCGGCGGTCATAACCGGCATCTTATGGATCATCCCGTGGGCTTGGATTATTGAAAACACCGCAGGCCGGGTGGCGGCGGGATTGGTTCGGCTGATTCCTGTCTTGCACCTTCGGATGCGTCATCCGACGACAAGCCAACCCGTGAAGACCGGACATCCTCCGCATGTGGTTCACAGCCAACATCCCACCGAGGCCATTTTATTGGGGATTGCCATCGCAATTATCGTTTTCGGTGGCATTTGGGTTTTGTGGCGGATGCTGCGGACTATGGAACAGGACAGCGATTCAAGGGAGGAGGAAGGCTTTATAATTCGGGAAAAATTGGCCGATAGACAAGACCGCCTGACCTTTGGCGCCGGTCGTGCCTTGCCTCCGGTGCGCAACGCGGTTCGACATGGCTTGCGAAGATTTGGCGGCAAGAACCTGCGGCGCTTGTCGGGAGAAACCTTTCGCCAGTGGTTTGCCCGGGTTTATGGAAAGGTTGGCCAGTCCGTGACCATCTATGAAAGTGTGCGATATGGACAAGAGCCTGATACATCCGAACGTGCGCGCATAGTGGAACAGCAATGGCCCCGGGAAGTTGGCAAAAAAATATGATAAAATAGGGAACACTTTTGGGGGAGGTGGTTCAGTGCGTATTGGAGACATCGAAATCGATCCTTCGGTCATGCTAGCGCCGATGGCTGGAGTGTCCAACCGCGCCTTTCGCGCTCTAGCGCGCAAACAGGGAGCCACTTTATGCATTAGTGAAATGATTAACGCCAACGCTCTTTTGCATAGCAGCGCTAAGAGCTATTGGCTGATGGAAGTCGATCCCGGTGAGTCTCCGGTCGGGATTCAAATTGCGGGTTCAGACCCTGAGACGATGGCGGCGGCAGCTATCGCGGCTGAAAAAGAAGGGGCCGACCTCATAGATATCAACATGGGATGTCCGGTGCAAAAAGTCGTAAAAAATGGCGCGGGTTCCGCCCTGCTGAACGATTTCGAAGGCGCGGTCCGTGTGGTCTCGGCAGTGGTTTCGGCGGTTAAGATTCCGGTTACTGTCAAGATGCGGGCCGGATGGGACGATGCCAACATCACCGCCCCCAGCTTAGCCGAAGCTTTTGAAAGAGTGGGCGTGAAGGCAATTGCCCTGCACGCCAGGACTCGGGAAGACCAATACAAGCGACCAGCTAATTGGCAATACATTAAACAGGTCAAGGAACGGGTGGGGATTCCCGTCATTGGCAATGGCGACATCGATACTCCCTTAAATGCTTTGCGGATGATGGAAGAGACCGGGGCCGATGGGGTGATGATTGGACGAGCCTCGTTGGGCGACCCATGGATTTTTAAGCGAATTACGCATTATTTAAGGTATGGGGAGCCCTTGCCGGCGCCAACCGCGCAGGAACGGGCCGAAATGGCGCTTTGGCATGTGCGCCGGATGGTGGAGATTAAGGGCGAACCGGTAGCCATCTCCGAAATGCGCAAGCAATTAGCATGGTATCTTAAGGGGACAGAGGACTCGGCTCTTTACCGCGCCCGGTGCACGCAAATAAGTACGGAGACTGATGCTCAGACCCTGGTCGCGGAATGGTTGCACCACACGCGAAACGAGGCGTTGTCTTGGAACTGATTCGCATCGGCGATAAACTAATCAGCCTGGAGCGATTGCAGCAAGCGATTGAGGATATATTGCGCTATCGTTCCCAAGGCGCGTCTCAAACCGACGTAGCGGGCCGGTTTAACGTGGATCGGTCATTTGTTTCCCGACTGGAAACCCTGGGCGAAATACGTCGCGGGCGCTCGTTGGCGCTGATCGGTTTTCCGGTCGCCAATCCCAAAGCCATTCAAGACTTGTGTGAACAAGAAGGCGTCGACTTTTGCTGGGTCATGACTGATCAAGAGCGAAGAAATTTTGCACAGCAACTGAATGGCATCGAACTGGTAAATGAGATTATGCGGGTGGCTGGTGTACTACGGACATTCGATGTGGTAATCTTGCTGGCATCCAACGCCCGTGTTCGTCTAATGGAGGCCTTATTGGATACGAAAATTGTTATTCCCGTGATTTTGGGACAAACTCCTTTGACTGAAGATATCTGGGTGGAGATTCAAGAATTGGAGCATATAATTCGTAGCGTAAAACTAGCAGGAGAACTGTGATTGGTGTCGAATTGGATCGGGATTGGTTGAGGTTGCCAGCGGGTGACGAGCAGTGGTTGCTGTGCATAAGACTTCGGCACGGCGCGTACGATGATCCAGCGATCAGAGCACCAGGAAAGAGGGGAATCATTGTTGAGCGACAAAGAGCTACTCGTGTCAGCTGAAGGACTAAAAAAACTTGAGGATGAACTCGAACACTTAAAGACGGTAAAACGGCGAGAAGTGGCTGAGCGGATTAAAACCGCCCGAGAGTTCGGCGATATCTCCGAGAATTCGGAGTACGAGGACGCAAAGAACGAACAGGCATTTATTGAAGGCCGAATTCAAACGATTGAGAAGATGTTGAGGCAAGCGCGCGTGGTTGACAGCAATGGGAGCGATCCCAATATTGTGCATATCGGTTCGCATGTCTTAGTTAAGGACCTCGATGAAAACCTGGAAGAAGAATTCGAACTGGTTGGAGCAACGGAAGCGGAGCCTATAAAAAACCGTATTTCCAATGAATCGCCAGTGGGGAAAGCATTGCTCGGCACAAAAGTGGGGCAAACTGTGGAAGTGTCGGCTCCGGTAGGGAAATTGCGATTTGAAGTTTTAAAAGTCTGGTAACAACTGGGTGGAGGCGCAAGGTTGGGAGAGGATCCCCGTTCAATTCGTGAAGAGAAATGGGAACGACTAAAAGCTCTTGGGCATGACCCCTTTCTGAATACGTCGTATCCAGTTTCCGCACATAGTCAAGACGTTGTGGGAGCATATTCCAAGTGGGAAAATCAAGATGTATGGCTGGCAGGCCGAGTGGTGGCTATTCGTCGTCATGGCAAGGCTCTGTTCTTGGATTTGCGTGATCAAGAGGGGCGCATTCAATGCCATTTCCGAGAAGATATCGTAGGGTCCTCTTTTTCGCTGCTCGATTACCTGGATTTGGGCGATCTGTTGGGCGTTCATGGAAAAGTGTTCAAGACCCGGCGCGGTGAAATTAGTGTGGAGGTTGCAGATTTTCAGTATTTGGCCAAAAGCCTCTCCGATTTGCCGGACAAACGGCACGGCCTGCGCGATGTCGATCTGCGCTATCGCTATCGTTACTTGGACCTCTTGGCCAATCCGGAAGTAGGACAAGTTTTTCGCACTCGTGCTGCGATTTTGGCCTACCTGCGGAATTATTTGCATGAGCGGGGATTTATGGAGGTTGAGACACCGGTGCTGCTACCGTTAGCAGGAGGCACCGAGGCTAGACCGTTTCAAAGCTATCATAACGCGCTGGATATGCCGCTTTATTTGCGGATTGCCATGGAATTGCATTTAAAGCGTCTGCTGGTTGGAGGATTTGAACGGGTGTACGAGATTGGTCGGGTGTTTCGCAATGAGGGCATATCGACTCGGCATAACCCCGAATTCACGATGTTGGAACTGTATCAGGCATACACTGACTATCATGGCGTGATGGAATTGGTAGAATCGATGCTGTCGGGATTGGTGCAACAAATCCACGGTTCGCCGATTATCACCTACCAAGGACAATCTTTGGATTTTACGCCGCCATTTGCGCGCGTGGATATGGTTCAACGGCTCAAAGAAAAAACGGGGATTGATTGGCAAGATATCAAAACCAATGAAGACGCGCACAAACTGGCGCAGAAATTGGGCGTCCGCGTAGATCCGAAATTTGAACGCGCCCAGGTCATGGATAAGGTGACAGGGCAACTGGTCGAGCCGGATTTAGTTCAACCCACATTTTTGTGGCATCACCCGGTAGACATTTCGCCCTTGGCAAAACGTGATCCACACTATCCATTTTTAACGGAAAGGTTTGAGTTGTTTGTCGCTGGTCGGGAATTGGCCAATGCTTTTTCGGAATTGAATGATCCCGTCGATCAACGGCAGCGATTTCAGTTCCAACAAGAACAACGCAGAGCGGGCAATGACGAAGTGCCGCCGTTGGATGAAGATTTTCTTTTTGCATTGGAGCATGCCATGCCACCGACCGGGGGATTGGGTGTGGGCGTCGATCGTTTGGTCATGTTGTTAACCGACAGCCCCTCAATTCGCGATGTTATTTTGTTCCCCACGATGCGGCCGCCAGAACCTAATGCCACCGCAGATAATTCCGAATCCAATTAAGAGTAGCCAAGCCCGCCTATCGTGCATACAATAGGTGTAGACAAAAGTGTGCACATTCAGGCGGGGGCTCACATGAAGCAGGTTGTTAGTGTCAGTTTAGGGACTTCCCAAAGGGATCATCGTGTGACGATCTCCCTTTTGGGAGCGGACGTGGCGGTTCACAGAATGGGCGTGGATGGGGATTTGGCACGCGCTGAAGGTCTCATTGCGGATCTGGACGGCACCGTCGACGCCATTGGGCTAGGCGGCATTGATCGGTATCTGGTGATGGCAGGGAAAAGATATGAGATCAAAGACGCCAAACGGCTTGCAGACGCCGCTCACAAGACGCCAGTAGTAGATGGCAGCGGACTGAAAGACACCTGGGAAAGATGGATCGTCGAAGAAATCATCCGCAATGGGACAATTAATCCTAAAATGCCTGTTTTAATGGTATCGGCCATGGATCGGTTTGGAATGGCTGAAACGTTCTACCATTATGGCTTTCCCGTGGTGGCGGGCGATCTGATTTTTGCCAGCCGTATTAATTATCCCATTTTGACGTTGGATGAACTGGTTGAATTGGGTCACAAACTTCTCCCGGAAATGGTCAGACTCCCCTTTTGGCAACTGTATCCGACGGGCGACCGACAACTGGAGTCAGCAGAAGGCGGTGCCTATGATGAATATTTCCATGCTGCCGATATCATTGCGGGAGATTTTCATTTTATCAAACGGTATATGCCGCAGCGGTTGGACGGCAAGATTATCCTGACCAATACGACCACACAGGAAGATCGCGAATCGCTTAAGAACCGTGGCGTGCGCTTAGTGGTCACCACAACTCCTGTATTGAGTGGGCGGTCTTTTGGCACTAATGTGATCGAGGCAGCCCTAGTGGCGGTGAGCGGGGTGACTGCGGGCTGTAGTGAATGGATTGAGACAGTAAAAAAAGCACGTCGGGAATTCTCTCACTTGACCGCTTAAACGGGCGGGGATGGAGGTTTTAGGCGCAGGTGGATTTATTAGGCGCGTTAGAAAATTTTGCCACTGAATGCAATCAGAACCAACGATTGCGTCAAATGAACAGGGATTGGACGCGGTTGGTCGAACTGTGGGCGACAGACACCGACTTGCGCTTGTGGCTTAGAAGTGATGCCGGACTGATCAGTGCAGGAGTGGGCAGTGCAGCGGATGCAGATTTGAAGATCTCGGCTCGCGAGGATATCTTGCGTGAGGTGTTTTCGGGCACAATAACGCCTACGGAGCCTTACAATGCGGGAGACCTGCTGGTTAAGGGACGACAAGACGACATGATGCGATTAGACATCATTACATTGCTAATCTGGGGAGAATAACGTGGCGCTATCGGGAGATCTTAAACGCATCCTACCGTTGCGGACAGCGATTTCCACTAGTGCTGGTCTGGCCTCGGCAGCGATAAATTTTCTAGCGTGTGTGGAAATCGCTGAATATGCCGGGGGTGCCTCGGCTTGGCTATCTTTACTGGTGGCGGGAGTCCTCATCGTGTTTGCGGGAGCGAATTTTTCCGAGCTCAACGGGATGTATCCCTCGTCTGCTGCCATTCGAGTGTGGATTCGGCGGGGAATCAACGACAACGTGTCGATGGTCACTGGATTCGTCTACGCTACCACCGTGGTCTTTGTGATTGCCGCCGACGCTTTCGTGTTGGGACATGTTTTTGAAGCGGCATGGCCAGCAGTAAGCGGTTTGATCTGGATTGTCGTTCTGTTGGGGTTGGTGACGTTCATTAATTTGCGCGGCATTCGCCTGGCAGGCTTGGTTCAAGACGGCAACGGGTTGCTATTGCTTGCTACGTTAGTCACCTTCTCTTTGATGGTTCTATTGCATCCCCACACGCCCTTGACTGTGGCGCGGATGTTTCACTTGGGTCCTAATTGGTTCCAGGCGGTGGCGATCGGCGTCTTTATTTATGTCGGATTTGAGTGGGTCACGCCGCTAGCTGAAGAATTTGAAGATGCGCGAGTCATTCCTAAAGGGATGTTTATTGCGCTCGGACTGATTGCCATTGGTTTTGGGCTGTTTACTCTGGCGCTCTCGGTGGTGTTCCCCAATGCCAAGACGTTGGGACATAGTTTAGTGCCGCAGTTGGTGCTGGGAATGCGGGCATTGGGGCCATTAGGTTTTTGGTGGATGGTGATCGTCAGTCTGACTACTGCAATGACCACCTTCAACGGGGGTCTGGCTACAGCATCGCGATTTATTTACGCATTGGCTCGAGAACGTGTCTTGCCGCCTCAAATGGCACGGCTCAATAAGGCTTTGGTTCCGCAAAATGCGCTTTTAACGCTTTCAGGCTTGTCTTTAGGCTTAGCAATCTTGGTCTATGTTACGGGGCAATATCTATTCTTGATCAATGCGGGTGCCGCAGTAGAGTCGTTTATGTATGCTCTGACCGCTATTGTAGTGGCCAACCTGCGCCGTCGCGAACCCAATACCGCACGGATATTCCGATCCTGGGGAGTGCCTTGGGCATCATGGCTTATCGCCATCATTTTTACCGGTCTCGGAGTGGGGTCCTTGCTGGCTCCTTCTGGTGAACATGGATTTCCTGGGCCTTTAGTATTTCTCGTGCTGTTGACGCTGCTGGCTCAGCTTTATGTATGGCGCGTGGTTCCCAAATTGAAGGCGGCGAGGCGTGGCGGAGCTAAGGTCGCGATACGGAAATCATAGTGGCATTTTGAAAAACTAGCGTGACCGTCGTGCCGGTGGATGATGAATTTAGGGTAAGGTGGCCTTGTTGCGACGTCATCAAGGCCAGTGCGATGCTGAGGCCTAGTCCGGTTCCAGGCTGGCCTTTGGCAGACTGCCCACGGTAGAAGCGATCGAATAGATGCGGGAGGTCTTGCGAAGCGATTCCGGGCCCATGATCGGCAATTTCTACATGAATTTTTTCGCCCATTGGAGTTACCGTCAGGGTTACCGGGAAATCTTTGTGCGCACCGTATTTAACGGCGTTTTCGGTGATAGCCCACAAAACCCTGCGCGTATAGTCCTCGTTGGCCCACACCAAAATGTTGCCGTTTGCAGGGTTGAGAAGTGTTATCGGGACGTCAGGTTTTATCGCGCGGGCGTCTTCCAAAATATCTTCTAAGAGCGGGATCAGCAGTATGGCATCGAGCTGGATTGGCAGGCGGCGTCCTACCTGTTCTAGCGTTAATAAGTCGCGAACCAAGTGCGTCATGTCGCTCACGGCTCTGTCCATAGCGGACAGGGAGTCTTGCTCGACGGCAGGGTCGACAACTTCCCATTGGGACAGGATGTCTAGATTGCCTCGAATCACTTCTAGAGGCGTGCGGAGTTGGTGTGCCGCTTCAGCCAGCAACGTGCGGTCTCGTTCCCAGCGCTCGTTCAATATGGTAATAAGTTGAGAAAAGACCCGAGACAATTGAGAAAATTCGTCTCCTGTTTGAGGCGAGGGATTGTTGACGGGGTGGTATTTGCCCTGCGTAATCATTTCTTGCACGGAGCTAGTCATGCGCTGGACGGGTTCAAGCACCCTTCGCGTAATCCACCGTCCCAACAGCACCCCCACCACCGCCGATACTAAAGTGACGATTCCCAAAACGATGACCAGATCGCCCATAATATCCAATTCTGGAGAAATGGGCCAATCTACAATGTAATGCAAATCTCCTTTGTTTCGACTTAGTTGCAGTGCCGCCAACGGATGGAATACCAAGGGTACGGGTGCCCACTGGCTTAAGGTAGGTGTCTCATGGCGCGTGTTGGGCGAACGGGCGACAATGCGATGGTTTTTGATAATCCAAATATGGGGATCCAAGACGCGATCATATGCATGCAACAGAGCGTGCTGGGTTGCGCCGCCTATGTCTGAAATCCCGTCATAGACGGTAAAAGCATCGCTCAAAGAGGCGTCATAGAGGTGTATAGTGACCGCTACCAACGTTACCCCGGTTAAAAAGACGACCAGGCTGACGATGGCGGCAATGGTTTGCACGGTTAGACGAGTACGCAGGCTTTTTAGGGTCATGTCTCTTTGGTATCCAGACGCATTGCATAGCCCACACCTCTGACCGTGGCAATAACCTGAGGACATCCTACGGCTTCCAGCTTTTGGCGCAGATAGCCCACATAGACGTCCACAATGTTTGAAGCTCCGACGTAGCCCCAACCCCAGACTTGATCCAAAATCATGTCGCGAGTCAGGGTAATGTCTGGATTGCGCATTAAATAGTGCAATAAATCAAATTCGCGGCGGGTTAATTCGATCGGGATCTGGTTGACAGCTACTTGGTGTCGGGACACTGAGAGCTCCAATGGTCCGACCTGAAGCACATCTTGGGGCATTGTGAGAGAGGGTTGACGGCGGGTCAGGGCCCGGATGCGGGCTAGCAGTTCTACCGTGGCAAACGGTTTTGTGAGGTAGTCGTCAGCACCCACATCGAGACCGCGGACTCGATCTCCCACGGTATCACGGGCGGTTAGCATGAGAATGGGAACGCTGGACACTTGTCGGAGCGACTGGCAGACAGTGAGTCCATCCAAATCCGGCAAAGTCAAGTCTAAGACAACCACGGCGTAGCTCTGGCCGATTGCATCTGACAGCCCTTCGCGGCCAGTGGTATGCCACTGGACAGTCCAACCCGCGCGTTTGAGTTCTAATATGATTAGACGTGCCACCCGTTCATCGTCTTCAATGAGCAATATTTTCATGCCGTGGCCGCCTCCTAGGAACACTTAATGCTTATTATACAAAACCTCGGTCTATTGCTCGCCACTTTTTCATATCGTGGCACCGAGGGGGGATACTGGTGGCATCAGGAATGGGATGGCGCGAGCCCGGTCCGGCTCGATTGCGGCGTCGGGCGCTAATCGTGATTGTTCTTAGCATGCTGGCAGTTATCGCCAGCATAGGGGGTATTCAAATCATCACCGGGGTGGACAAGACCATCCTGTACGGGGCAGAGAAACCCTTGAAGACAGTTGCTGCCGTGGCCAGGCCGCGCAATGTGGACAAGCGAATGCCGATCGATGGCCTGCCGCCAGGCATGGTTCTCGGTTATTTTTACGATCCCGGCAATGCCGGAAATGCGTTTGCTATGCTTGAGCGCTATTTGCCTGTTCTCACCGGAATAATTCCATTTTGGTACACCATTCATCGAACCGGATCCATATCGGGACAAACGAATCCTGATGTCTTGCAACTCGCCGAAAAGCACAACTTATGGACATTTGCGCTGGTGGAGAACATGCAAGGCCAAACAGTCTTTGGTCCTTTGTTAAACAATGCTGACGCTCGCCAGCGTGCGATTGACAACATGCTGACGTTGGTCGAAGACAATGGCTATGACGGCGTGAATTTAGATTGGGAAGGCATAGCGCCGTCGGAACGGGCCGCGTTCACGTCGTTCGTCCAACAATTAGCCCAAGTGTTTCATCGTCATGGCTATTATGTGACCTTGTCGGTACCGGCCGAAACTTCCAATAATCCATTGAATAGCTGGACGGGGGCCTATGATTACCGCTCTCTGGGCCAAAGTGCGGATTTGTTGATGATTATGGCCTACGATGAACATTGGGCAGGCGGTTCGCCCGGTCCGATAGCATCGCCCGCTTGGGTGCAGTCCGTGCTCAATTACGCCATCTCGGTTATTAGGCCGTCAAAAATCATTCTGGGAATACCGGGCTACGGCTATGATTGGGGAGGAGCAGGCACCGTGGCTCTGTCCTACGGCCAAGCAGAATCATTGAAAAGCCAATTTGGTGTCACGGGCTCATCGAACCATTTCGAGTATGTGCAAAGCGGGCAAATTCATACTGTTTGGTTTGAGAATACGGCGTCCTTTCTAAGCAAAATTAATCTAGTAACCGGGTATGAGTTGCGTGGAATAGCGCTTTGGCGCATCGGAATTGAGGATCCAAAGATATGGAATTTCTTGCAATAAAAACTCGAAATTGGGGTATTGTTGTTTTAGAGGTCAGGTGATATGATACTAAAGCTGTCGCGAGACACGATGCGAGTTGCGGAGGGCCGAAAGGCCACTGTAAACGCCGTGCGACGCGCAACCCGGTCCTTGAAAACTATATCGTCAGTCACGCAGAGA
>JAJYHT010000013.1 GCA_021784595.1 Bacillota bacterium
TTCATAAGGGTGCGGGGGCCCCTCACAACTGTCCCGTCTCCAACCGCCGACTCAGTGCCGCCAGATCAATGCCGACATCAAACCGAACGGCCGATACGTCTGGCGCCCGGAGGGGTGGCCGCGCTATTGGGCACGCCCGATGGGTCGTGCCTGATCCCGTAACGGACTGTGCCGCTCTAATGAACGCCGCCGCCGCGTTTTGGTGACCCCTTCCGCCCAAAGCATCTTCGCACGCAGGGCCTCAACGCTATACCTCCGACCGAGACGATCCGTGGCGCGAATCAGACTATTAAGGCTCTCCGTATACACGTTCGTCACCGGATCGTTAAAGTACGCCAAGATATGCCCCTCCCAGTTTTGCCAAGCCGTAATCAACTCCGTGAAGGCGGCGCGGTGGTCCGCCGTGAGCGACCGCTCCCACATCTGAAAATAGGATCGCGCCTCCGGGGTACCGGAACAATCATAGAGTCCAAAGAATGCTTACTTCAAGCGATGGAGCTCGCTCAGGGAAGGATACGTTTTCACACATGTGGACAGCAACAAGGCTTCCCGGGCGGTGAGGTCGGCCTCTCGTTCGAGTAGGACGAATCGATCGTGCATGAGCCTCCGGCGCTGCGTCGGCGTCAGCGACTCCCGCAGTTGTTTGCGCACCCGCCCCACCGCCGCATTCACCATTTTGAGGACATGCACTTGTCGATGACAATCGTGGCGTGCGGCAGGGCCGCCTGCACTGCATCCTTGTACCGGTGCCACATATCCATCACCCACTTTCGCTGTGGCAATCGCATCAGATAGGCCGTGACCGTCTCCTTATTGCGGTTCACTAGCAAATCCACGAGGATACATTCATGGACGTTGGCGAGCACGCCGCGAGGTCGGATGAGATGAATATCGTCCGGCCCCAACCAGTGTGGGGTCGCGACCTTCTAAATCGGCAACATGGGCGTGGAAAATATCGCGCACCGTGCGTTCCGAAACGCCGACCTCCTGCGCGACCTGGGCAAACGGTCGACGGATGGCGGTCGGCCCGATCCATGCGGCCAAACGTTGTGTCATAAGCCTCATTGGGTGAAATTCAGCACAAATCCGCATACCCATTTACTCATGAAAACATGAATTCGGCGTTGCTCATCTAATCAAACGCGATGTGTGGAGGCATATCTCTTCAATGAGAGGGAATTGGGTAGTGATCTGTTTTCCAGACGGCCCACGGAGAACATCTCCTTGCTATGCTAAATGTTCTGCAAGGTGTGTCCTACGTCCCATTGACAGAAGGCATGGGGTCGGTTAAATTGTAAAAAAGTTTTGTTTCTCATAACAAAGGTGCGATGAAGAAGACGCGATGGCATGCGGTCCTGCAAAGCGAGCCGGGGATTGGTGAAAGCCCGGACAGGCCATCCATCGTCCCGCTTTCGAGCAGCTGGTGATGAGCCAGCCGGGGCCTCCCGATATCGAGGATCAAGGGGCTGTTTTTATCAGCAACTGGGGTGGTACCGCGGTCAGTCGTCCTCAATATGGGGGCGTCTTTTTGTTTGCGATGCGAGGTCTGGGCAAGGAGGCACGGGCATGCGGTGGATTGTAAAGATTGGCACTTCGAGTGTTTGTGGTAGCGATGCACGACTCAGCCAAAAAAAAATCAATGCTTTCATCAAGCAAGTGCGAGCACTAATTTCCGGTGGACATCAAATTTTGGTGGTGACTTCGGGTGCCGTGGGTGCAGGTATCGGCGCTATTGGGAAAGGCCCCCATGATGTTACGGACAAGCAGGCATTGGCCGCCATTGGCCAAGCGCGCCTGATGGCGGCCTACCAACGAGCGCTTGACCCCATAGTGGCGGGACAGGTATTGCTGACACGTCAAGACCTGGAGGATGCTGACAGACGGCAGGCGTCACGGCGCACGCTAGAGCGTGTCTTACAGTGGGGAGCCATTCCCGTTATTAATGAAAATGATACGGTGACCGATGCAGAGTTGCGGATTGGCGACAACGATACACTGGCCGCTCGTGTCGCTGTTCTGGTGGCCGCCGATCGCTTGGTGATTTTATCGGACATTGATGGACTCTATACCGACAATCCCAAGACTCATCCGGATGCTTTGCGTATTGATGCGGTGCCCTGGGTCACCGCATCTGACATGGAGCGTTATAGTCGTGAAGATCGTGGGGGGCTGGGAACGGGTGGCATGTTGACCAAGCTCGAGGCGGCGCGCATTGCGCAAGAGGCTGGCATAGGGATGGTGCTGGCGTCCAGTCAAGAGCCGGACGTGCTAGAGAAGATTGACCGGATTGAAAATTGGCAAGGTGGCACACGGTTTTTAGCGAAACGAGGGATAGTACGTGCTTGAAGAGATGCTGCAAAGGGGTCGGACTGCTCAAAAAAGTCTTAGCGGGTCCAACGGGAAACAACGAAATCAGGTGCTGTTGGAGATGGAACGTCTGGTGCGGCACCGGGCAGAGGACATTTTACGGGTCAACCGGGAAGACGTGGCCAACGCGGTGGCTGGAGGGCTGTCGGGTCCCCTGGTGAAACGGTTGATGTTGGACGAGGGAAAACTAGCGGGATTGGCCGAAGGCTTGCGGTGGGTCAGTGATTTGCCGGATCCCTTGGGCCGGGGATTGGGCCAGTGGCGGCTGAACAATGGATTGCGGCTGGAAACCGTGCGGGTTCCGCTCGGTGTGATTGGACTCATCTATGAAAGCCGACCGGGGGTAACCGTGGAAGCCCCGGGGTTAACCATCAAGAGTGGCAACGCCCTCATCCTGCGTGGTGGGCATGAGGCGTTGGAGACTAATCGGATGCTCGCGGCACTATGGCGCCACGCATTGAAGAGAATGGGATTGCCCGAAGACGCGGTGCAACTGATTGAGAATGCTGATCGCCAATATGCGGTCGGCTTGATGCATCTGCAAGGGTTAGATCTTTTGATTCCTCGGGGAGGGGCGGGACTAATTCAGACGGTCGTAAAAGAAGCGACGGTTCCCGTGATCGAGACCGGGGTCGGCAATTGTCACCTGTATGTGGATAAAGAGGCGGACCTTGAGATGGCAATCCGCATATTGCGCGATGGAAAAGTAGGAAATCCTGCCGTGTGCAACGCGCTGGAAACGGTCTTGATCCACCGTGACATCAAAGAGGAATTTCTGCCCCGCGCATTTCAAGCCTTGCATAATGATGGCGTGATATGGCATGGAGACGACGAGGTAAGAGCCATAGTGCCCGATGCCGTGGTAGCGTCCGAATCGGACTGGGCAGGGGAATATTTGAGCTTGGACATCGCGGCACACATTGTGGGTGATCTTAATGAAGCCATTTCACACATTGCACACTATGGTACGTCGCATTCCGAAGCCGTGGTGACCGAGTCCTATCCAGTAGGTCAGGAGTTCTGCGATCGAGTCGACGCGGCCGTAGTTTATTGGAATGCCTCCACACGGTTTACGGATGGTTTTCAATTCGGATATGGGGCGGAAGTAGGCATTAGCACGCAAAAATTGCATGCGCGTGGACCCATGGGATTAGAGGCCTTGACCACCACCAAAACCATCGCTTGGGGCACGGGTCAAACGCGTGATTTCTAACCGCCGTCCTTATTGACCAAAAAACAATAAAATTTAGACTCAAGGGGCAACCAGATTTGTCATGTGTCCTTATGGTCGGCCATTTTTAGAAAAGCGAACAAGTCAATCATGAGTCACGAGGCGCCAGTCCAAAACGCGAAACCGCTTTGTTGCTGCCTGGGAGATGATCTCTTTGATAAGGGAGTGCGGCCCTGGGGCCCAAATAATCTGGTGAGAGATGCCCGCGACTCAACAAAGGCGCCAAAAACCTGGCCTAGAGGTCGGTGAGGCCCACTAGAGCCAATTCTCTGGCGGCATGCCCGAAGAACTTCTTCATCGTGCGGATCCAACACCAAGCATTGGGACCTCCCCGGCGTTTGTGTACTCCAGTCTTTCATACGCCAAATAGCGGCGTGGTCATAATTTTGAGGCACACCCATTT
>JAJYHT010000040.1 GCA_021784595.1 Bacillota bacterium
TGCCTTGAAACACGGAACTCAAAATTTTTTTGCTGCTGAGAGCGATGGCCCACGGGTGATAACCATGGGAAACCATGGGAAACATTGTCGCTGAACAATAGCCAAAAAACTTGTGGGTAAAGATTAGGTCTGGTTGCAGGTGCAATAGTGGTAAACCCCAGACAGTAGAGAGTGTCCGGTTTCTTGCGCCCCTGTTACCGGCGTCACGTGTCGCAAGCCGACCAAAGGCAATGAGACGGGTTTTCGTCGGTTCGAAGAACTCCAAGATTATCTCACAGAAAAGGTCGAGGAACTGGTGCAGCACCGTGAATCGGCTGACGAAACGACACCTGGTCAGGATGATCTTCTCGTTAAAAAAAGCGAGCTGCGAGCTATATCGATTAGTGGTAAGACCCATTCCATAAAACATGTATATGACATTTTGTTGCTGACCGCCGCATGGCTGATTAAGCAAGGGAAGCTCCGCAAGACTGGACGTTCCAATAAAAATTGGAATCTAAACGGTATCTAATCGCGGAGCGCCCGGTACACCCGTACAATAACAATCCCTTTAGAGGTCCATGTCATTTCTACGTCAACCCAGGATTGGCTGTTGGGCCCAAACAACTTCGGGCGTTCGGAGAACAGATAGTAAAACATTGGGATCACTCGGATGGTACCGCCCGTAGTTACCACAGCTTGAATTATGAAGTCGGTAAACTTACTTTCCCATACGACAATAATTATTCCCGTAGCAAATACCAGCGCAACCGCGGTCACCAATACCAAAAGGTCAGGTGCAGTGCTTAACTGAGGCACCGTAGAACGCTTAGAGGCCCTGTTGGTGTAAAACGCAGCCAGATCCATCCACAAAAGCAGAACAAAAGTGTCCAGAACGAAGCTGATTGTTAGCGATTGTAGCACTAACTGCACGGAATCGAGCTGCGGCAGCGCAATCCGTCGTCCAATGGGAAGTCGCGTAATGTATCCTGGCAAAATACACGTCTTTCCGCCATTAGGCTTGGAACTCCGGTGAAAAGTCGACACCATCTGGTGTTGGACTTGGCCTCGGATTACCGGATGGATCTCCCGAAGGGTGTGCATGTCGACGGCCCGGCCTTCGAATATCTCCGACAATCGATCTTGAATGCTCAACAGCCGAACAAAGCCCACGCGCTGACCGGGCGCGAATTGAACCACCAGGTCGATATCGCTCTCCTCCCTAAAGTCGTTTCGGGTGGCCGAACCAAACACCGCCAACGAGTCAATGCGTTCCTGCTGACAGATCCGCGAAACATCCGGCAAATGCCGTTGAACCACTGGAGCAAGCACAGTCCCATCCCCCTCTCGTCTACGATTATTATAGTGTAGAGTTCTTTGTTCAAAATATAGGTATGCGGAAACGCCCCACCTCGAACACCCAAGATGATTCCACCGTCCTTGCATTTGACCATTTTGTCCGGCAGAAAGGATTGCCGGGACCGCATTGGGAGCGACCGTCGGGACTGCTATTGGCGGATCTGCCAGACCTGTAAAAGTGGGTATCCCTGAACCACTCCCCACGGATAAATCCGGGTGGTTCTAAAAACCTATACCTTCACACTCTCAGCGGCTCTCACGCCCGCTTGCGCGGGTGTTACAGCATCCGCTGTCTTATGCTCCAGCAGACTTTCTTTCTCGGACGACCCACTCTGACTCGAGCCGCTCGGATAGCGGCCAAAGGACGAGGGCAGCAAGGCACTCCAACTGAGGTGAACTCTATGGCAACAACATATGATGCTGCGTTTAAAGCGCAAGCGGTGATGACCGGCAGACGGATTGGGCGTCGGAAGACCCCTTCTTTTGTTTGCGAAGTTCCGCTGTCGGTGACTCGTCGCCAGGAACGAATCCTAGAGGCGCGGTTTGAAGCAGGACTGGCAAAGCACGTGAAAGAAGAACGCTTGCAAGCGGCCGATGCCTACGAGCATTGGCCAGGTGCGGAACCGCTCCTGCGGACGGCTTGGCAACAGCGCCAACGTTACGGATTCTCCGCTTACGCTGGTGACAAGAACTATTCACGGCCAAGATCGCGACTACGACGTGGCTTGGCGAGCACTTGTCGCGCCCCGCCCGACACCTCTACATCTCCTGGTAAATAGATTTTTTTCTATGCCAGACAACAGGTATTGTCCGAACAAACTGAGCAGCACCATACGTGATCCCCTCGTCCCTGCCCCAGATTACCACGCTCCCCTCCTGGTTCTGTTCCCTGACATCCGTTATGAAACTACACGAACCACAATCAGGCGGTTGTCACGATACGTCGCCAATATTGCCGAATTGCCCGCCCAGTCCCGTCCGCCTCAGATCGACCACGTGAGCCTGACCAATCTTGGTGTATCGCCTGGTGGCGCTCGTGAGGAGAATGATTTGGCACTCCTTGGCCACCGCGTTCAAGACAGACGCCATAAGGTCTAGACGCTCATCGTCGGTGTGCCCAAGCGTGTCATCAAGAATTATCGGAACCCCCTCAGCGGGGTCGACCAATGATGCCGCGGCCAAGCGAATCAACAAGGCCAGCTGCTCTTTGGCTCCCGTGCTCAGGACCTCAACGCCTAAGGTGATGCCATGAAGAGTCCGCGACACCACAGAAAGATTTTCGTCCAACGCTACATCGAAGTCGCTCCCAAAAACCACTCTGCCCAACTCATTAATACGCTTGCGCAGTGGCTCCCGATACCGACGCTGTTCGGCGTCACGACAAGCGCTAACGACTTCATACAGCATCCTAGCCGCTTGTCCACGCCGCTCTACAGCCGCTAAATCCGTCTGAGCCTTATCCCGTGAGACTATGGCTTCTTGCAGTTCTTCATATAATCCTTCGGCTCCCATGGTGGCCAAACGTCCTAGGCATTCTGCTCGTTCCTGGCGAATTTGATTGAGCCGTGTGGTCAAATTGTTGACTTGAATGTGCAGTTGAGTCGCTCGCGTGCGCACCTGATCCGGCTGCATTTGCTCCAAGTTTTGGCTAATAGCGTCTACCTGAGCCTTAAGCATGTCCACCTGGCGGGTGGCTTCCTCGACTTGAGACTGCAAAACATCGTCGGGCACCTCTCGCCGCCCCTGCTCCAAGTCGCCCCGAACACGAGACAGAAGCTCCTGCTTTTTCACACGCTCAGGTCCCAGAGACTGCAATTCTTTATGAGCCGTATTAGCACGCTCTTTTGCCGCCTCCAACAGCTGGATTGACTGGCGAAGAGCATTCTCTGCCTCATCCATGGTCTGGTGGGCAATCGCAGCCGACTGCCGCGCCCCATCGATGGTCTCTGGGTACGGATAATTTTGTGGGCGTCTTGTGCGGTACTCATCCACACGTGCTCGGAGTTCCGCTTGCCGCCGCTCGAGTGACGAGAGATCACTCCCTGCCAATTCCGCATCTAATCGTTCTTGGACGTCCGCCATTTGACTGGTGAGTGCCCTCGCCTGATCCCACTTTCCTTCAGCATCACTAAAGGACTGCACCTCATACTGGACCAGTAGTCGCTGCAATGCCCCCTGTTCGCGTTCTAATTTCGATTGCAAGTCGGACACGGACGCACCAGGAGTCATGGTAATGTCCAAAGCCCCAGGCACGCCGAACATCACCGGCTCGGCGATAGAAAACTGTTTTTCTTCTTCCGCGGCCAGGGGTACAGCCGTTCCATTCAGCATTATCGTAAGTTCACTCAATGCTCGGATTATAGCGGTCGGGCTGCCTACCTGTAACCCTGATTGCGCAACGTACACTTTGTCCATCTGTTTTCGAATGGCCTTGAGTCCTTCTTCGGTAATGTGAATGCGATACCGTGCTTGCTCATTCTCCGCAAGGCTTCGCGTCAAGTGGCGTATGCGGTCTACTTGCTTATCCAGTGCGGCTAATTCACTGTGGGTGATAAAAACATCGGCATCCTCATTAAGACGCTCAAAAACTCTTTTGACCTCTTCGCTCCGCGACTTGGTCGCATCATGTGCATCCTTGACGCCCAGGTAGGATCGCTGGGCATCGGACTCTTCCTTCATCGCCGATTGAATGCGGGCGTCAAGATCTGCGATGACACCCATTAATTCGGACTCTTGCGCGGCAAAACGCGACCTGTCCGACCATTTTTGGGTTAACATACTCAAATTGTCCTGACCATGCCGAAGTTTCTGAAGTTCCTCTCGGTGCATGGATTCGAGCGTCTGAATGGCGATCAGCGAATCTTCCAGGGTGCGCAAATTTCCCTCAGACTCCAGCAAGTCACGGGAGTGATCGCCTATTTCTCGATCGAGATAGTCCATGTGGTCGACATCCCGTTCGACAAGTCCAATCCGTTGACTTAATCGATCCACCTCTTTTTGAAGCTGATCCAATCGTTCGCGCGGGCCACCAAAGACCGCCTTGAGTTCTCGTCCATTGGCCGAGTAGAACCCATCTCGCTCGCGTTTTATTCGACGAAACAGGGTGTCATCAGCAGTGCCATCACTGCCGCCTGCCGCACGGTCCAGAGCTTCTCGCAGGGACGTAGACGCCCCCAGAGCCACATGGGTCACATCGTCTGCGGCAATGCCCTGGGCAATCTTCAGCGCTTTCCATAGTTCCCAATCGGTCTGTTTGGTGAGCATTTCCCGCACATAATCATGGGCCTCACGCCCAGTCAATGTACGGCGCTGGCCCCCATTTTCCATCGTTAAACGCGTCTCGCGCTCGCGGTGATAGCGCTTGAAATAGGTAAACCTTTCGCTGCCAACTTGAAAGCGCGCTTCAATTTCCGTGCCCCGGTCCTGCCCCGATGGTTTCGTGGCCTCCACTTCGCGATGCTGCGAAGAATCCGCATACTCCAGTAATATGTCCAGCGCACTCATCAGGGACGTTTTGCCGACCTCATTCGGTCCTTGAATGAGGGTTATCCCGGTTGGCCGAAATTCAATCTCCTGCGTCTCGACTCCCTTGAAATGCTTAAGCCGCAATGATAGCAACCGCATGGCTAGGCCTCCCTCATTAGGCGGTAGTAAAGGGCTAAGGCGTCTCGGTGGCGCTGACCCTCGGGATCCGGAAATGACGATCCTGCCACGAGTTTTCAAAGGCGTCTTTCGCAAAACCGGTTAGATGAACGTCATCCATTGCTCCTGACTTCGGGAGAATGGCTAACTGATCACGATGCTCATGGCGGTCGATCGCCCCAAACACTTCGCGCTGTTCCTCTAGAGTCCTCTCCATCCCCATCTGGTCTAAGATGCCGATGGTGCCGCGAAAATTAACCTTGACTATCGTATGCGCCTTGTCGGGCAACTCCTCGAGAAATCTTTGCAGCGCAGCTTCCGCCTGGCCGTACTCCACGTCCAATACACGTTCGACAAAATGCCACTTCCCGATGGGTATCCGCGTGACCTGGACATCACCGGGCTCAAGGTCGACCAACAGCACGTTGCCTGCGTCGACTTCATCGTAATCGGTAGGTTCGGGAGCCCCGGCATACCAAACACGGCCCATAATCCCACAGTCTGTGGTCGAGTGCCGGTCTCCCAGCGCCAGATACTGCAACTTATTGTGCACGATGGCGTCCTCGACGGTTGCCAGGTCGATAATTCCCAGAATGTCCGAAGAGCCCATGCCCGACGTGGCCCCATGGGCCACGACCACGCGATACTGTCCTATTGTCGGCGGCAAATCGTCAAGACAGGTTGCCACCCGGTCTTCCACTAAGCGCTTGGCCATCCACGGCACCCCCACCACCTCAATGCCATCACGGACCACCACCACCTCGTCGGTTTCGAGCACATGAACGTTGTCCGGCTTTTCCCGAATAAATTCGGACGACTTATAGATGCTGGCCGGGCCTAAGGGATCATGATTGCCCGGCAACAGATAGATCGGCACCGGAATTTCTCGCATTGCGTCCATGGCACGGCGAATAGTCCGCGGCCGCAACAGGTGGGTTTCAAACACATCGCCCGCCACCACCATGAAATCTGCACCACTGTCACGGGCCACTTGCCCAATCCGGCGAATAGCATTTTCCCGGGCCTCCGAAAATCGGGCTTGGGCGTCCTCATCAAGAAAGTGCCGTTTCATTCCGATTTGCCAATCCGCTGTATGGATAAATCGCATACCGTGTCTCCTTCCTACTCGCATGTTTCCTCAAAGCTCTATATTGTCGACCGCTTATCGCCCTCAATCCACCGAACAAAATTTGGGTGACATTTCTAGGGTTCTAGCCCCGAGGTGAGATGCGCATCTAAAATGGAAATAACCATACCAAACGCTCAATATCGGCTACGTTAGACGGCAAGCGTCTTCAACAGCAAGCGCACAATGGGTCAAGAACGCGATGGCCAGAGAGTTCTTGACAAGACGAGGCGGCGTCATCTCGTATACTCCTCGGGCTCCTATGGCGATCTGACTTTTCTCGATTCCCCTGAGCGCGAATAGACCGCTTTCATATGGTCCCATAGCCACCTGACAGGGGGTAGGTCGCACATATAGGCAATTTTTCCCCCAAATCTTCCACAACGCCGCCTTTCGACACCACTTTTATGATGGTATATTTCAATTCCACATTTGTAAGAGACTTCCTTCACCGTCCCTAAGGGAATCGAAGGAAATTCAGACCTAGTTCAGTACCTCTCGGATGGAAATCCGGAAAGCACAGGAGACGTGTACTCGTAGATTTTGATAACCTATTCAAAGATGTTTCGCCGTGGAAGTAAAATCCTCTAGGGACAGTCGTGCCCTAGCCAGCTATGCGTTTAGCGTGTCGAATTACGACGATTTGATATCAATCCGACAGTCTCGTCCATAACCCTATGGAACACTATCATACGATAGAGATCAACAGTATTTGACAGCCGATTCGTGGGAGAGAACGGCATAGCCCTAAACGGTTCGAAACATCCCCAAATAAAAACCAGGCGGGCCCAGTCACGACTGGCGATCACATCCCGCTCTGGATGTTTTTTCTCATAAGTGCACGTCAACAAAAATAAGCGTTCATCTACAACGGTTGTGAGTCTCTTCTAACTTTGGC
Organism: Bacillota bacterium; assembly: GCA_021784595.1. Lineage (GTDB taxonomy): Bacteria > Bacillota > Sulfobacillia > Sulfobacillales > Sulfobacillaceae > Sulfobacillus_C. Next base: position 7,005 of record JAJYHT010000040.1, read on the forward strand.
TTGAAATTGGAACCCCTTGAAAATCGGGATCGGTCAGACGTTACGGGGAACTGACGAGCAACGTACTCCCGATTGACCGAGGGCCGTTCGGGCGGCCCATGTCCCGCGGAGTCTATAGGATGTAAAACAGTACGAAGTCCAGCTCGGTCTCGACCTGAGTTGCAAAAACATTCCCATCTTTTCCCACCCCGATCCGAACGATAATCCCAGAGCGGTCTTAAGTACTACGCCTAACGTCCTATTCCGGGGTAAGACTCGAGACGAATTCGCCGCGGTTCCGGCCATGCTACAATGCAACGAGCTAAAAAGAGACAGGGGGCGCTTTTTGAATGCACCGTGAATATCCTTGGCCAGAGCCAATGGACAGTGACCTTAGGCGTATTGAACAACTGGAGATGGGTAGTGCCGGAAAGTGGTTGCGCGCTCAAAAGGCTGATGGCCGCACCGATGCGGCCATTCATCTCTTACTGGCATTAGCATCCGCGCGCTATGTAGACCATCATGGGCCATTCATTGGTCACGGCACATTTAACGGCGGGCCAATGCTGCGAGCCGCCTCAATACTAACGCGCCCTTTTCGCGATCTGGCTCTTTTACAAACCACGGCCTACGTCATCGACCTTTTGCATCATCCTAACTATGGACCGTATTTGCTCATGGACATGGCACCGATTGCTGAAGCGACGGTCGAGGCGAGCAGCGCCCAGTTGCTGGCCAGCATCGAATCGGGTGAGGAACCTTTAAAGGCAGAGCATCGTTTAGTAGGGCTGTTGAAAACAGATGCTAATGTGCATGCCTTGTTGACGGAGGCTGCGCTGCGCCAATTCCACGAAAATGAACATCGACTGCTCATTGTGCACCGCGCCGCCCAATTGATGGACGACACGGACGGTTGGGTCTGGGCGGAGCCGATTTTCCGGTCGGCAGTGCAATACTTGGCTACGCGGCCCGATGTCAAGATACCTAAGCTTCAAGATATGCCAGCCGATGTTGCCGCCTCTGAAGGAAACCCAACGGGCATCGAGTCGGCCGTCGAAGATCTGATTCAAGCCGATTACGGCGACGAGCCCCGTCTGCTGCACGACAAGGCCGGACTGCCGGTGACTGAGGTCATTTCCTTGACCGGATCCGAGATGCTTGGTCGATCGCGTTTTGATGCCCACGCAGTGACCGGCATTCATTGCGTCCTCGACCTGCTCCATAATCCCGAGATATCTCCCCAAGTGCGCGCACTCGCCATCGAGTCCGCTCTGCTCGGCCAGCGGACGCGCCGGCAGAAAGAAATCCGCTCAAGCTGGCGTGCGACTCCTCAACCACGCCCACGTTATAGGCCTCTCGGCGAGATTCGGGAAATTGCCTCACACGACGACAGTGGTCTCTTCGCCATGGAAGCGGTGGGCGGTGCGCTGTTGGCGGGAGTCCAAGCCACCGACATCGCCCGGACTTTGATGGAAGTGGCGCTGGTCACCGCAGGGCCTTTTGAAGCCATTCACAATGTCAAGATGCTGTGGGGCCAATTGCTGGAGACACGACGAAGCCATTATCCACAACTGGCATGGCGTCACTTGGCGGCGGGAGCCCGGGTGGTGGCAGACGCCGCCGTCAACAACCGAGCTGATGCCGATGCGATCATATCCATGTGGCACAGTGCGGGACTGTCCCCCAGTCAAAACCACCCACGATAGACGGGAGAATGGTCGATCCAACCAGCTACTGGCTAGAGTGCACCATCATCCCCGTGAAGTCCTGATTGCCCTCCCGTACAATGTTCTTATGACATCAGGCGTTACGAGGATTTCGCCCTGAAGGACCAAGAACTTAGCCGTTAGGCACCCATCGGACGACTGCGGGAAACCACAATCGGCACGACTTGGGGAAGGACCTTCCAACCCCTGTCAATCTGGTCAAAGTCCGAAAGAGGCCACCAGTCAAAGATTGACAAGGATGTCCCAAGGGAATACGGTACCTTCTGACCGGGTAGTGCGACCCTACCACACTCAGCGACCTCGTGACAATTCTCCGGTGCATGACTACTCAGGATTCCCCGCCAGTCTTCGGCAGCAAAGAACAACACCACGGTGCCCGTGCCCTTCGCCGACTGCGTCATGAGCAATAGGCGCCACGGCTGGTCGCTCGTCAATAGTGCGGCGACCACCCACGGGCCAAATAGATGATAATTATCTATAAACAGTATCGTGCGCTTGACATACCACTAGATATGGTAGACCATGGGACATGCTAGGTGAACATCCTCCCCGGATGTTCTGAAAAGGGAACCTCGTGCAAATCGGGGGCTGGCCCGCAACGGTGACAAGAACAGACGAGGCAGCGATCCGCTCGGATTGCTACCCACTTAATCGGACGATTAGGGAAGGGCTCGATCTGAATGCTTGAAGTCCGGAGACCTGCCTGGCGAACAATGAGACTCGATACCCTCGCGGAGTGGGGTCGTGGAGTCATGATCGTGATCGGTTCTTATTAACCTCATGATAATGACATTTGCGATTCATGCCCGGCGGCAGGAGGCCCTAATTGGACCGACGCTGGACTTTTTGCTGCTTTTCCCGATGGGTGTGCGCGTTTAGAGGGAAAGGACTGTTGTCGTGGCCGCTAATCGATCAGCTTTTGTCAGCCATTTTGTTGCCGAATTGACGAAACGAGTTCTTCTTAGTAAGACCCACGCCCTTGAGATGTTTGAGGGGCGCCTCCTCGCATGGAGGTACGCGGCGGATATCTCCCCGGCGGGTTTGGCTTCATGGCCGTGACGGCTGCTATGGACGATGTGGTGTTCCCACACCCATGGATGCCCGGTGACCGGGCAAATATGTTCACCCTTGTGACTTCTGTCGGCCCGACTTTGATGAAGGTAGAGACCATTAGTGACGGGGAAATCATCCAACAGAAGATCTTCTTGTTGCGTGCACCAGGACGCAAACTGTTGTGGCCCGAAAGTTCGCCCCACGGCCGACTCCGGTCACCTGGTTGGTGAAAAACTCGGCCGTCGAATAGCGGAGAGCTCAATACCCACATCAAAACAACACACACACTCACAACCTATCTTGAGGGGAGGAATCCTTGATGAGTTTAATGATCACCAAACGAGATGGTCGCCTCGAACCTTTTGATCTGAGCCGCGTCCGTATGGCCCTCGCCTTTGCGACGGCTGATCTCCCCGTGGATCCGGTGGCTTTGGAGGCCCAGGCGGCGATTGGCTGGCACCAAGGCATGGGGGTTGATACTATTCAAAGGAGTTTGATTGAGGCGGCGCTACAACAAGTCACCCCGGAGACGCCCTCATGGGATGCCGTAGCAGCGCGTCTACTGCTCTATGATATTTACAATCAGGCCCGAGTCACGCGGAATTTACAGGAGATGGGATATGGCTCCTATCCCGCATTGATGCGCCAATTGGTGGCCGAGGATCAATATGACAGGTCTTTATTAACTGCCTATGCACCCGAAGACTTGGACCAGGCGGGTGCCTGGATCGCACCCGAACGAGACCGAATTTTTTCTTATGCCGGACTGCAATTGCTCCGCGATCGCTATCTGGTACGGACGCGAGCCGGCGCAGTGGCGGAATTGCCTCAGGAAGTCTTTCTTGGCATTGCACTGGCACTGGCGCAAGCCGAGCGACCCACTGAACGATTGAGGTGGGCGCATGAGTTTTACGAGGTGTTATCGCGGCTAGATGTGACAATGGCCACCCCGACCTTCGCGAATGCTCGCCGACCGCAGGGCCAATTATCCTCCTGTTTTGTGGACACGGTGCCCGATTCCTTAGAGGGAATATATCATAGTCTGACAACGTTTGCGCGCGTCTCCAAGTCGGGCGGGGGGATGGGCAGCTACCTAGGAAAGATTCGGGCTACCGGGGCCCCCATTCGCGGAGTCTCGGGAATCGCCAAAGGAGTCATGCCGTGGGCCCGGCTGTATAACGACACGGCCGTAGCAGTCGACCAACTAGGCCAGCGGCGCGGAGCCGTGACGCTTTGGCTAGATGTCTGGCATCCCGACGTCCGCGATTTTCTCGAAGTGCGGACACCGCAAGGCGATGAGCGGCGCAAGGCGCGCGACATTTTCCCCGGTTTGGCGATTCCTGACGCATTCATGGAAGCGGTCGCCACCGATAGTCCTTGGTATCTGTTTGACCCGGCCGCGGTACAAACCTGCTTAGGATTTCGATTGGAAGATAGTTACGATATCGAATGGCGGCAGCGCTTCGCGGACTGCATCGCCTGTGAGGCTTTGCCGCGCGTCACCGTGTCGGCGAAGGAGCTTTGGCGTCAAATCCTTCAGGCCATTTATCGGTCTGGCACGCCGTTTGTGCTATTTCGCGACACCGTCAATCGCCTAAACCCAAACGCGCACAGCGGCCGAATTTATTCGTCCAATCTCTGTACAGAGATCCTTCAAAATCAGTCTGCGAGCGAACCGTCATCCCCCATCTCCAACGCTGATGGAGCGGTGGTGCAAACGGTGATGCCGGGCGACTTAGTCGTCTGCAACTTGGCGTCCGTGCATTTGGGACATGTGGCAAGCCCTTCCGACATTGACCGACTGGTCCCCATCGTGGTGCGTATGCTGGACGATGTCATTACCATCAATCACCTTCCCGTCCCGCAAGCCACCAAGACGAATGAAGCATATCGCGCCATCGGATTGGGTGTACACGGATACCAGCAATATTTGGTGGCCCGAGATATTCCGTGGGAATCGAACGCGCATGTGGCCGAGGCGAACGCGCTCTTTGAACGCATCGCCTATCAAGCGATTGCTGCATCAGCCGACCTGGCTCGTGAGCGTGGCAGCTATGCCCATTTTATTGGGTCCGCCTGGCATAACGGTTCGTATTTTCGCGATCGTGGTTATACGAGTACCGCATGGCAGAAGTTAGCGGACCGGGTTGCTCAAAACGGGTTGCGCAACGGCTACTTGCTCGCCATTGCGCCCACCGGCAGCACCTCGATTTTGGCTGATGCGACACCCGGCATTGATCCCGTCTTCGAACATCTGTGGCGCGAGGACAAGCAGGACTATGCGGTGTGGAGGATGGCACCGGGTCTCACAGCCGATACACGCGCGCAATATGCCACTGCACACCAGGTGGACCAAGCCTGGTCGATTCGGGCAGCCGCCGCTCGGCAGCGTCATTTAGATCAGGGCCAGTCCTTAAATCTTTACCGCACTCCCTCCATGGATGCGGCGACACTGTCCGAATGGTATCAGATGGCCTGGCGACTTGGGATTAAAACGGTCTACTATTTCCGCAACTTCCAACCCGGGTCCTCGCCAACGAGATCCTATACCATTCCCCAGGTATCAGCGGAACTAGTCCTGCCGACGGCGACGTCTCAAATGCCCCACTGTTTAGGATGTGAACTCTAAGGAGGTCTTTACGCTGTCAACGCTGCTCACCCGTTCGCCCCTTTTTCACCCAGCGGGCCCGCACCGCCCGTCAGGGCTGGTAGGCGAGACCACCTATCTCTTAGAACTAACCGGTTGCCGCTATCCGTGGGCCGACCATTTATATCGGACGATGCGCGATCTCTACTGGAAACCCGACGACGTTAATCTGGTGGCAGACCACGCTCAATTTGTCCAACTTGCGCCTGTAGAGCAGGAGACCTATCTCCAGACGCTCGGATTCCTCATCTATTTGGACAGCATTCAGATCCAAAATCCTGCCTGGGTGTCCCAGTATATAGCGGCACCCGAAGTCGCGGCCTGCTTGGTGACTCAAGCGTTTTTCGAAACCATTCATGCCCAGAGCTATGATCATTTGTTATCCTCGATTGTCGACGGGACCACACGTGACCGGGTCTATCGCCTGTGGAGGGATCATCCGGTGTTGGCGGCCCGCAATCAAGAATTAGTTCGGCCCTATGAAGTTTTTCATCAGACACCAACGCTTGAGCACTTTGCAACGCTGTGCTTTAGCGACGTGCTGTTAGAAGGCGTGTATTTTTGGTCAGGGTTTTCCGTGTTCTTGACGCTGGCCGCCCGCCAGCAGATGACAGGCACAGCGCAACTGATTCGGCAAATTCGCCGCGATGAACAACAACATCTAGCCCTGTACGTCCAAATGATACGTATGTTGCGTGAGGAAAGCCCCAGAATCTTTACGCCGGATTTGGAGACCGAGTGGGCTGCTCTTGCACGGGCCGCGGTGACGCATGAAATCGATTGGATTGCGGCTATCACCGGCGGACAATTTCCGGGTTTGCCTCTCGAGCGAGTCACCACCTATATCGAGTGGCTCGCCAATCTACGAATGAAGCCGTTGGGGATGCCCCCACTCTTTCCCGATGTGGGGCAAAACCCCATGCCATGGTTGGATCGGATGGGAGACATGAACACCGGCAAAGCCGACTTTTTTGAGCAGGCCGTAGTCAATTACCAAGACGATCTAGACTTCTCCGGCCTCTAGCCGGATGCGCTAATCGGGTGACGACTGTTGATTTCAAAAGCTGACTCGATAGGGTTTTGCCACCACAATTGCGGGCTACGCCGCTGTTTTGGCCGTACTTAGATATCCATCCGGTAGGTATCCGTCTCGAAAAAGATGTTGTCGTTCTCACCAGAGTGTGCTATGGTCCATTCATAATTTCATCGTCTGTCGGGAGCTTGGGGTGCCAGGCTGAGAGGGTAGGTTAGTTACTACCGACCGAATAACCTGATCTGGATAATGCCAGCGTAGGGACATGAGGCACATCATTGCCTTTACGCTGCCCTTCCTTCTGGATTGGCGGCCTTTCTCTCGTCAGGCACCTCTGGCCCCGCAACGATAAAGGGGGCAATACTGTTGAAGTTTACGGAAGATCAACCCGTACGCGCATTTCCGGAAAGCCACAAGGTCTATGTCAAGGGAAGCCGGTCCGACATTCGGGTCCCAGTACGTGAAATAGCATTGAGTGCCACAACGACCAAAAATGGCCCCAAAGACAATTCCCCCGTACGTGTGTACGACACGAGTGGACCATATTCAGACGAGACCTTTCATATAGATTTTCGTGAAGGATTACCCCCCCTCAGACGCCCCTGGATTGTGGAGCGCAACGACGTTGAAAGCTATCTTGGCCCCGAAGACGACAGCAGGCATCAGCCAACCACCGGAGACGATTTCCCAGGCTTGGTTCGCCAACCCCTAAGGGCGAAATCGGGACACGCGGTAACCCAGATACATTATGCGCGGCAAGGCCTCATTACCCCGGAAATGGAGTTCATTGCCATTCGCGAGCAAGTGTCCCCCGAATATGTCCGCGACGAAGTAGCCATAGGGCGCGCCATCATCCCGGCCAACATCAATCACCCGGAAGCGGAACCGATGATTATCGGTCGAAACTTTCTCGTCAAGGTCAATGCCAACATTGGGAATTCCGCGGTCTCGTCGTCGATTGAGGACGAGGTCGAGAAGATGACTTGGGCGACGCGGTGGGGTGCGGATACCATCATGGATTTATCCACAGGCCGCAACATTCATACCACGCGCGAATGGATCTTAAGGAATTCTCCCGTTCCGGTAGGGACGGTTCCCATTTATCAGGCGCTCGAAAAGGTCGGGGGTGATGCTAGCGCCCTCACTTGGGATGTGTACCAAGACACGCTGATTGAGCAAGCCGAACAAGGTGTGGATTACTTCACCATTCACGCGGGAGTTTTGCTTCGCTACATTCCACTCACCGCAGAGCGGATGACCGGTATCGTTTCGCGTGGCGGGTCGATTATGGCGTCTTGGTGTTTGGCGCATCACCAGGAAAACTTCCTCTACACGCACTTTGAGGAGATTTGCGAGATCATGAAAGCCTATGATGTGTCTTTTTCATTGGGCGATGGACTGCGGCCAGGATCGATTAAAGACGCCAATGATGCCGCCCAGTTTGCCGAGTTGGAAACCCTCGGCGAGCTGACTCAAGTGGCCTGGAAACATAATGTGCAGGTAATGATTGAAGGTCCTGGACACGTCCCCATGCACAAGATTAAGGAAAACGTCGACCGAGAAATGGCGGTCTGTCACGACGCACCCTTTTACACACTCGGGCCGCTCACAACCGACATTGCTCCCGGCTATGACCACATCACATCCGCCATTGGAGCGGCCATGATCGGATCCTTTGGCACCGCGATGCTCTGCTATGTCACGCCCAAAGAACATTTGGGCTTGCCAAATAAGGACGATGTGCGCGAAGGTGTAGTGACCTATAAGATTGCCGCGCATGCCGCCGACTTGGCCAAAGGACATCCTGGAGTAGAAGAACGCGACGATGCGCTGTCCAAAGCTCGCTTCGAGTTTCGATGGCGGGACCAATTTAACCTGTCGTTGGATCCCGAACGCGCCCTTGCCTTTCATGACGAGACATTACCTGCAGAGCCGGCCAAAACCGCCCACTTTTGTTCCATGTGCGGCCCTAAATTCTGCAGCATGCGCATAACCCACGATATTCGCGAATATGCGGCAACCCACGGCATGGAAATCGCCATGGCTCGTGAGCAGGGCTTGCAGGAAAAGGCAGACCAATTTCGACACACGGGACATCAACTGTATCAATAGGACCAACAGGACCGAAACCGAAGGAAATAACGCTAAAGAGACACTGAGGGGGGATATCCGTGGCCATATATACACAAAGCCACTTATCAAAGCCGCTCTTGATCGGGCTTGTGGATGTCCCCCGTTTTCCGGATTCCGCATGGGATCTGCTACCGGCAATCATGCCTTTCGTAGATGCTTTGCTACTACGGCATAAGCTGGCCACTCCCGCCGAACTGTGGCGCTTGGCTCGCCGAGTGCGGCAAATAATACCCGATCTGCCACTGTGGATTAATGGTCCGTTGGAAGTAGCTCTGGCTATCGAGGCCGAAGGTTGGCACCTTTCAGGGCAGCAGATTGCGGCGCCGGTATTGCGATCCTACTGGACTGGCCACTTATCCGCAGCCGTCCATACCCTTCAGGAAGCACGTTGGCACCACGGCGCGGATGTGTTGGTTTGGGGTCACGCGTTTCGCACGCGCTCGAAGCCTGATGTTCGCCCGCGAGACGGGTTGGACACCATAATCACCGCGACGGCTGAACCTGTGGCAGCCATCGGCGGGATCACCCCAACCACCGTCACGCAATTAACCGGCAAAGGATTAAGTGGCGTCGTGGTGGCCGACGGCCTATGGATGGCCGCCGATCCCATTGACGCCGCACGCTGCATCCGATCGGCAATTGATGTGCCGACATGGTCTCACCGAATTTAGGGAGGAGAGATGACATGGAGCTGACGGTAAATGGAGAATCGGTGCACCTGACTGATGTTAAAACGGTGGGCGACTTGTTGGACCACTTTGGTGTGAGCCACCAAACCATCGCTGTGGTCGCGAATGGAACCATTGTCGCTCGCGATGCGTTCGAACACTATGCCATCCATCCAAAAGACGCTATCGATATCATTCGGTTTGTAGGAGGGGGATAAAAATGACATTTACGTTTCCTGATATGCCGGCGTTGGCAATTGGCCCTTATCGCTTTCAGTCTCGCCTGTTTGTGGGGACCGGAAAGTACGCGACCTGGGACCTCATGCGCGACGCGCTGCTCGCATCAGCAACGGATTTGGTGACCGTAGCGCTCCGACGGGTAGACTTGAATCACCCGGACGAACCCACCATTCTTGACGCCATTCCGCCAGGATGTACGATTTTACCGAATACAGCCGGCTGCTATAGCGCCGAAGAAGCGATTCAGGTGGCTCATCTGGCCCGCGCGTCGGGTATCGGAAATCTCATCAAATTGGAGGTCATTGGCGATCGTGACCTGTTATGGCCGGACCCCATCGGCACATTAGACGCGACCCGCCGCCTGGTGAACGAAGGATTCACCGTGATGGTGTACACCGCACCGGATCCCATCTTGGCAGACCACTTGCAAGCCGCCGGGGCACATGCCATTATGCCGCTCGGATCCCCCATAGGATCGGGGCAAGGAGTGCTTGACGCTCGTCAAATCGCGCGGATTAAAGCGCGGGTCAAGGTCCCGGTAGTAGTAGACGCGGGCATAGGCAGTCCCGCCGATGCAGCGATGGCCATGGAAGCTGGCGCAGATGCGGTGCTCATCAACACAGCCATTGCCAAGGCCAGCAACCCGGTGGAAATGGCTCGGGCCATGCGTGCGGCAGTCGTAGCCGGGTATTGGGGTCGTCAGGCTGGACCTATGCCTAGGCGCGACGATGCAAGCCCTTCTTCGCCGGAAGCAGGGATGCCGCATGTCAAGGCTTAACGACACGGTGCCTCTGATTACCGACAAGGAACGAGTGCGGCGATTGGTGGCATTGCCCGGTGTGCGGACCGAACGGCTCGCACGGTTACGTTCTGCGCGCGTCGCGATTGTCGGCGTCGGTGGGTTGGGCAACGCCGCGGCGCAATACTTGGCTGCCCAAGGCATGGGACATCTGACGCTTATTGATGGAGACACCGTGGACAGAGGCAATTTGGGTCGGCAGATATTGTTCGGTCCAGAAGATGTGGGACACTTAAAAGTCGAAGCCGCTGCCCATTCTCTCCATCGTTTGGCTCCGGATTTACAGATTCGATCGGTTCCCCTCTTCCTGACGGAAGAAAACGGTCCATCGCTGGTGGATTCTCATGATCTCATCTTAGATGGCTTAGATACGGCGCCTATGCGGCAATGGCTTAATCGGTGGGCGATTGCACATAAGGTGCCGGTCATCTTTGCGGGAGCGGTGGGATACGAAGCGCAAGTCTTTCCTGTCTATGGTCAGGCCCCGTGCTTGTCGTGCCTTTGGCCCTCATTCGAGGGCCCTGAGCTAGACTGTGCCACGAGCGGAATTCTCGGTCCACTGGTGGGAATGGTGGGAGCACTGCAAGCAGCCCTGGCGATTAAACATCTGATCGGTTTAGAGGAGCGCGCGGGGATCTTATGGACGTTCGACTTGTTTCAGGCCCGTGCTCGAACCATTGCGCTCACCCCCAATCCTCAATGCCCGGTGTGTGGCGTGTCTAGAGAGAAGGTGCGTGACGTTGAACGCTCACTATGATTGGATTGTGGTAGGAGCCGGCATCATTGGCTCCTTGGCCGCGTGGCGTTTAGCCCAAAAGGGGCTCAGCGTGGCGTTGGTCGACGCGGGCTCCCCAGGGCAGCAAGCCACTGCGGCTGCAGCGGGCATCCTGTCTCCCTTGGCAGAGGCAACAGCATCTGGGTCGTTCGTCAAACTGATGCACATGAGCTTGCAACGCTATCCGACGATGATTGCCGAACTCATCAAGGAATCAGGTATGGACTTGCAGTACCATACCTCTGGCGTACTGCAAGTCGCTCACGAAGAAGATCGGGAACAGTTGCGCCATCGTTACACATGGCAAGAGCCGCTAGGTGCTCAGTGGGTCGATCAGACAGAGCTCAAAAAACTGGAGCCACATTTGATAGGGTACAGCGCGGCCATCTACGATCCCACCGAACGCCCAGTCCACCCAC
>JAJYHT010000101.1 GCA_021784595.1 Bacillota bacterium
AAATCCTGACAAACCATGTTCCACCGCTAGGGGAAGCCCTACGTAGCCCAGCCCTACCACGGCCACCAAAGCTTGGTGCTGCTCGATTCGTTGCATCAACTGCTGGAAATAATCGGCGTGCTCATCAATGGCTGACACGTCTACGCCCTCCTTGGCTCCCATCGCCATCCCGAATCATGGGCACAGCCACCGTAGGCTGATATTCAGGAACAATTTCTTTGAGCAAATAACGAATGCGCCGTTCATCATCTTGTTGCGCCGCTTCAACCAATGCTTCCAAAAGAGGCAATACTCTTTCATGATCGTAAGTCTGTTGATTGTGAACAAAAATACGCTCGTGTTTAGTAGCTTGGGTTTGGTCTTCCCGGGTTAAGAGTTCCTCATACAGTTTTTCTCCAGGCCTTAGCCCAGTAATCACAATATCGATATCTTGTCCCGGATTAAATCCCGACAGACGAATCAGGTTGCTGGCCAAATCCAAAATACGTATTGGTTCACCCATATCGAGCACAAAGATTTCTCCTCCCGATCCCATGGCGCCGGCTTGGATCACCAATTGACACGCTTCAGCGACGGTCATGAAATATCTCACCATGTCCGGATGAGTCACGGTAACTGGCCCGCCTTGGCTGATTTGCTGCTGAAAAATGGGTATGACACTCCCGCGCGAGCCCAGCACGTTGCCAAACCGTACGGTCACGAAGCGCGTTGTGGACCGCTTAGCATAAATGCTGGCCAGCATTTCCCCGATCCGTTTGGTCGTGCCATAAACACTGGTCGGATTCACCGCCTTGTCCGTAGAGATGAACACAAACGTCTCCACCTTCATGCGATGACTCATGTCGATCAGTTGCCATAGGCCTTGCACATTGTTGCGGATCGCCTCAGGCGGCTGAATCTCCATCAACGGCACGTGCTTATGCGCGGCGGCATGAAAAATCACCTGCGGCCGATTTTTTAAAAGCACTTGTTCCAAACGGTGGTGATCCCGCAGATCCGCCACCACCGGTATGACTTCCAAATCGGGATGGCGGGTGCGCACCTCTCGATCAATATCAAATATGGAGGTCTCGTCCAAACCTAAAAGAATTAAACTTTTGGGCGCAAATGCGGCCACTTGCCGCGACAACTCAGACCCGATGGTTCCGCCCGCGCCAGTGACCATGACGGTACGCCCGGTGATATATCCTGCAATTTCCGCCAAATCCACCATTGCTGGTTCTCTTTGCAACAAGTCTTCAATTTGCACATCACGGATCTGGCTGACCAACACCTGTCCGCCAATCATTTGGTTGATGGCCGGCAGTGTGCGTACTTTGACCCCTAGCCGCCGACATTCCTCAACCAGAGGACGCAATACACGGCCAGCAGCAGAAGGAATCGCAAACAGCACCTGGTCCACGCCTTGATCGCGCAATACTTGGCGCAATTGGATAGTAGTTCCCAATACTTTCAAAGCCCCAATTTGCATACCACGTTTGAGTTCGTCATCATCCACAAAACCGATCGCGACCCCTACCTCAGGATGGCGCGACAACTCTTGGGCTACCAATTGCCCCGCTTTGCCCGCGCCCACAATCAAAATTCGCGGTGCATTCAACGACCGGGGAATCCAGGTAAAGTCGTAGTAGGAACGCAGCAAAAAACGCCATCCTCCCACCAGAGACAAGCTAAACAGCACATACAGCAAATAGACTCCGCGAGGATAGTGGGAAGCCCCCACTATGAACAAAGAAGCGCCTAAAAGGACTGCGCTGCCCAAAATTGCCCCAATCAGGACCTGAGCATCCCGTGAACCGGCATACTGCCACAGACGATGATAAATGCGCATCACCCAAAACAGCACAATGGTGGCTAACGTAAAAAAAACCGCCACGTGGAGGTATGGGTCTAAATAGACGGATGGGATATGCGGCACGTCAAATCTTAGATACATGGAAAGATACATTGAGATGTTAATCATTACGGCATCCATAGTCATAGCAAACAAAATTTTTAAATAAACCCGAGCCCGCTGATTCACCCAATCCCCTCCTTTCTTTAAAGTCCAAGCGTAAAAAATTATACCATGCCTTCTCCCTAAATCGACAAGCAGTCCTATCGGACATATCGGGATTGGGATCCGAATATTTCCATTCCCAATGCTGGACAATTGCTGAATCTTTCACTATAGTAACGCCGGTGCGATAAAATACGTTATATCATGGAGACGCGAATTAGAGAAACTGTCACGCATCATGCACATAGCATACAGTACCCAGTAGAAGTCCGATAAATGGGGGATATCACGTTGGCTATTAGAGTAGATGCTTCGTCCGATACTCGTTGGATCCGAATCACAGTGCACGATTCCGCCAACCCAGAGAATACCGCAAATGCAATTGTCGCCATTGACCGTGACGCCCTAGAAGAAATTCTGCAAGCAGATCCTCGTCCTCCCGAGGTCTTGCTCGATCTGATCGCCGAGCGTGCAGTGCGGCGCATGCCGGTTGCCAACGGCGACGATGGCATCAGATTGATTACGTCATACAATGTATCGTTGGTGTGGCCAAAATAGTTCAATCGTTAGTGCGAGCAAGACGCAAAGTGTTCACAAGCATTCGCTGTGTCGTTGTCTCAGATTGGCCTGGTTTCAACGGGTTGTCGGATACAAGTTAGGCCACAGCGCGAAAGGTTACGGGGAACGCTTTATCCCGATTTGCACCTTCGATGCCAGACTTTTCCGTAGGTGCCCTCCCATACGGCTACCTTTTAGCATGTGTAGCCTTTGGCATACAGCCGCCTCTCTTGAAGCTCTAAAAGAACGCCACCCTGGTTTGGGCGGCGTTCTTTTTAGAAGAGGCCTCTCACGTGGTCGCTTGCACAATGGATCGCAGTTCCTCAGAAGATAAGGTCTCTTTGTCGATCAAGCCCATGGCTATTTGGTTTAACGTCGTACGATGTTGAACCAAGATATTTTTAGCCCGCTCATATTGTTGCATGACGATATGGCGTATAGCCTGATCAATCTTGGAAGCGACTTCCTCACTGTAATTGCGCGCCCGCATTAAATCCCGGCCTAAAAACACCTGATCTTGGCGACTGCCATAAGTCATCGGGCCCAATTCCTCTGACATCCCGTATTCCGTGATCATCTGCCTGACCATGCTGGTGGACTTCTCCAAGTCATCGCTGGCCCCGGTGGAAATTTCTCCAAACACTATGGCTTCGGCTGCGCGGCCTCCTAAAGACATCGCCACCTTATCCAAAATTTGTTCCTTGGTAATCAGGTAGCGGTCTTCTTCGGGAACGGGCATCGTATAGCCCATCGCCATGCCCCGAGGAATGATGGTAACTTTGTGTATCGGATCTCCATGCGCCACCATCAGACCAACCAAAGTATGGCCACCTTCATGAAATGCCACCACACGCTTTTCAAATTCGCTCAAGACGCGGCTTTTCTTTTGAGGACCCGCCATAACCCGCTCCGCGGCTTCTTCAAAGTTTTCCATCGAAAGCCGCTTTTGGCGTCCTCGAGCCGCCAGCAAGGCCGCTTCGTTGGCCAAGTTGGCCAAGTCGGCACCAGTAAATCCCGGCGTGCGGCGAGCAATCACAGCCAAATCCACATCTTCCGCCAAAGGCTTATTTTTGGTATGCACGGCTAAAATTTTCTTGCGCCCTTCCTGATCGGGACGATGCACCACAATTTGCCGATCAAACCTGCCCGGCCGCAACAAAGCGGGATCTAAAACATCTGGACGGTTGGTCGCCGCCATCACGATGATGCCTTCATTAATCCCAAATCCATCCATCTCAACTAAAAGCTGATTTAAGGTCTGCTCTCGTTCGTCGTTGCCGCCGCCATACCCTGCGCCCCGCATACGTCCTACCGCGTCCAATTCATCGATGAACACAATGCAAGGAGCACTCTTTTTGGCTTGTTCGAATAGGTCTCGTACTCTGGAAGCGCCCACCCCGACAAACATTTCAACGAACCCAGACCCACTCTCGGTGTAAAAAGGTACCCCGGCCTCTCCGGCCACGGCCCGCGCCAACAAGGTCTTGCCGGTGCCCGGCGCCCCAAATAGAAGCACTCCCTTGGGAATGCGGGCGCCCATTTCCAAATACCGTTTAGGATTTTTCAAGAAATCAACTATCTCTTCCAGTTCCTGCTTTTCTTCATCGACCCCCGCCACATCAGCAAAAGTGACCGTGCTCTGGGTATCGGGCTGCAAACGCGCTTGACTGCGGCCAAATGACATCATACGATTGCCGCCGCCTTGGCTCTGTCGGAAAAAGAAGAACAAAAATCCGGCCACAATCGCTAGCGGCAACAAGTCGCCTAAAATCCCTATCCAAACCCCGGAGCTGGATGGCTTCATGATGCTGACTTGCGCACCATGCGAATCCAACAGGTTGGATAGATCATTGGTATAGCCTAGAGCATACACGGTTTGGTATTGTTTGCCTTTAGAGCTCCAGGTAACTTCGTGGGTCGCTGGATCCACCTGGGCAACCGATACCTGACGGGTGTTGATCGCTGTCACCAGGCTACTATACGGCGCTTGTTGCAAGGCATTCGATGGTGCATTCAGCAGATCCATCAACGTCGAGACAAACAGCACCACTAATACGATCGTTATTACGCCACGCAACCATCGATTTTGCATCTCTACAACTCGCCCTCCCGAATCGCACTTCCCTTTAGTTTACATGAGTTGTTGCCTGGAGCCTACTATACTTTCTGCCTACAGTATACCAACCTTGGCAAGAGTATAGGCCGAATGAAATTTTTCCAAGTGGGTATCCTGAAAATTAATATCGCAAAAGGAGGCTAAACACAGTGAGAACTTGGCGGTTGCCTTGGCTGACGGTTGTCGTCGTCTGGCTCGAATGCGGACTTTACTGGCCTCATATGCCGACTTACATCTCGAACCCGATATGGCCTGGCATGCTCTTGTGGAGACGCCATTGGGCCATTTTATTTCCTGGTTTGACAGCAACCCTGACCGTCGTTCTCATGGGGATGGTGCAAGAACTCGTGGCTAGTTCGAAACATCAGCGCCTCCTGTTGGTACTGGGCTGGGTGGGCGGCATCCTAGGCTTATTCATTGGATTTCGCACCTGGATCTTTTTTTCCCACCATTTAAAAACTGGCCACCCCGTGCCCTTGGACTTCCACAGCCTAGCGTTGGTTTCATCTGTGCTGGTGCTTATGTGGACACTCGATCTCATCGCGCTCCCGAACAGCAACATAGGACCTGCCTTGGCGTTGGCGGCTGCCGGCCTTTTTCTACTTGACTATGTCTGGCATGGCATAGACAGCTTGAGTGTGGGCGCCTTGTCCGTTATCATCGTAGGCGTTATTCACCGACGGATTCCCGCCCGTCATATATCTCAAGCGCCCGATGCCAGCCACTGACTATACGTATTGTAGAGCGCCTCAATGTTGTTGACATAGCCCCATGTCCCCGGCACCACACGATCTCCGTTGGCTTGCACGCTTCCAGGTCCAGCATTGTATGCTGACAAGGCAAGCGAGAGATTTTGGCCAAACATTTTGAGCATGTCCGCCAAATACCAGCACCCCGCAATCAGATTGGTTTGAGGATTAGTCAGGTCATTGGGATTGATGCCGGTAAATTGGGCGATATAGGCCGCAGTCGGAGGCTCCAACTGCATCAAACCCACCGCTCCCGTAGGACTTACAATGGTAGCATTTCCCCCTGATTCCTCCGTAATCACCGCAATCACCAAGGCTGGTGAAAGATTGTACTGCGCGGCGATAGGGCGCACTAAGGGCAACATGGCGTTAAACAAGGCCTGACGGGACAAAAATCCTTGATTGTACTGACCCACCAACGCTTGAATCTGACTAGCAATCGAGGCAATCTGGCTGCCTAAGGCTGCCATTGCTTGAGATAATTGGGCTTTTTGCGTTTGCAACTGCGAGGCCAAACTTTGTCTCTGCTGAAGGCTCGTTGACACTTGCTGGGCCTCGGCCACGGCTTCCCCGTGCAGATAAATAGAACGCTGCTGTTCTCTAGACAAAAGCGCTCTGGCCTGTTGCAACATGGCTTGGTGTTGATTGAGAGACGACTGCGTGGCAGCCAAAAGAGTAGCTTCTTTGGCTAAGTCCTGCTTTTCTTGCGCCTGCTGCAATTCTTCGCCGTGAATGACTTGCACCTCATTGGCTGCCGCCGAGGCAATTTGTCCCAACAAAGTCATGCGGCTCACAAAATCCGAAAATGAATGGGCCCCGAGCAGTACATCAAGATATCCTATCGAGCCCCGCTCCTCAATGAGTTGCAACTGGCCCGCAAAAAGGTGCCCTTCCTCTGTGAGGCTCTTTTGAGTCCGTGCGAGCAGGACGGTGGTATTATGGTAGGTCGTCTCGGTGGCCGACAATTGCTGTTCGGTGGCCGTAAGTTGCGCCTGCGTCGTGTTAAGCAATGCCTGAGTCTGGTTTAACTGCTGTGTGGTCATGGCAATCTGTTGGTTGGTATTGCCGATTTGGTACTGTGCATTGCCCAGCGATTGATTAAGGCTGGCTATCTGATTCATGGTTTGGTTTATTTGGCTTTGGGTCAGATTATACGAGTTTTGTTCATTGGCCAATTGAGATTGTGCTTGAGCCTCTTCCTGTTGCAATTGTTGAAGGCTGGCAGCATACGCTACAGGACCCAATGCTGCTAGACAAGCCACGATTCCTAAAGCCCACAATGCTTTTCGACGCATTCTGTTCCTCCCCAAATTGACTCTGTCGACAGGAAAATTCACAATGCGTCTCTACGTTGCAGCCATTCCTATCAACAGAATTCCACGAATATATCTATGTACCGACAAGGAATCAAGAAAAGTGATCCTTGGGATATATTCGAGGTAACTTTGTCAATTCCTGCTTGCTCCTAAGAAAAGTCGAAATTGATACCCCCATTCCAGCAGAATATCTGCCTATTCACGCCATATCACGAGAAAAATCGTAATTTTTCTCGTGCATGCCACTTTTATCCATCCCCCGCAGGGCTGTATTTCTTTTCCCGTGGTGTCCAAAATCATGGGCAAATCCTTGGCCATATTCATGCACCCACATTAGACTACACATAGACTGATTGCAGTACCATGCTTAGATAGGATTGGCGGAATCCCATCGATGATTAATAAACCATTTGTCAGACGTTCAATCCCTTGGCTGTACTTGGCTGCTTGGTTGTTATGGATGTGGTGGCGGTGGAACACGGCGCCACCGGTTAGCGTCGACATCCCGGAAACCATCCATCTAGGGCAGTGGGTTCTCGCCCATAACCGCTTCCCCAATCATCTTCATTGGGTATGGGGCGTCCCCCAGGGCAAATGGCTCGCTGTCGGCTGGGAAGCGGGCTCCGCGGTAGTTTTTGCAGTGGCCTACCAAGTGGGTTTTTGGGGGCTATTTGTGCTTTGGGCGGCTTCACAGCTATTGGCCATTAAATTGACACAACTGGCTATCCGCTGGGCGGGCTATGCACCATCCTTGGGCGCACTGGTGGGCATGGCCCTGCTCCTCAGCATTTTTCAACCGTTGGTTGCCGCAATGTGGGTCATTCCCGGCGTAGCCTTTCTTATGTATGACGCGGCCATCATAACAACTGGGCATTCGCGTTTCAAACATCATTTAGCCTATGGAGCAGTTTTAGGTGCCTGGGCCTGGCTTAGTCCTTCCGTCATCATCGCTCCCATCCTGACGGTGGTGCTTATATTGTTTTGGCCGTCTAAAATCCAATCCCGCCCTTGGGCCTTATTAGTGCTTCGAGCCGCGATTTGGCCGGTGGCGGCAGTAATGACAATCCCCCATCCCCTATCCTGGATGAGCGCCGTATTGCGTTATGTCAGCGGAGGCGTTACCCCTAAAACGCCGTGGCCGTCGGTGACTACCCTTCTGCATCCCAATCTTTCATGGACCGCGCTGCCGAATTTAATATGGTTTAGTTTGTTGGTCCTAGCTCTATTGCAAGGCGCCCGGTTGCGAAAACCCCATCTCCTATGGTGGGCGATACTGATTCCCTTATCACTTCTCAATTGGAAAGAAGCCTATTACACACCATTGTCCCTGTGGGCTCTGACGGCTTTAATCGCCTTCATGGGACCCATTAAATTTCAAAGCCGGGCCCTGTCGTTGTTCTTGCCGTTGGTTCCTATCGTCTTTTTGGTGCTCATCGCTATTAAAGACATCAACACCCCGGTCCGCATGACCGCATCTCGCATATTCCCCCGCTACACCTGGTATCGTCAGATGTCCGCCCGATTCCCCTCTGGCCGCATTTGGGTCCCGCTGACTGAAGGAGGGATATTTACCATGGCGACAGGTCGCTCAACATGGCTCGACAACCGGATGCAAATTTGGGACGCCTACCCAACCTTCTATGCACGTTCAGCCGCCTTGGCCACAGGCCGGGCACCGCTAGGCCCATGGCTCGATCAGCACCACGTGGTCGCCGTATTGTGGCCCGAGCGGCCTTTACAAGCCCGCCAATTGACTCTCGCGGGATGGATTGCCGTAGCTCATGGCCCCGGATCATATCAACTGTGGGTGCCGCGAACAGAACACCCGCACCGATAAGCCCAGGTGATTTGGCCCCTTAACCTTTAGGAATGCGTTTCGGTTGATCGCCAGGCGATAACCGCCGCTATGCCCAATATCAGAGACAACATCCACCAGCCGTCTGCAAAGTGATGCGTACTGTCCACGATCACGCCAAATATGGGCGGAAAAATGGCTGACCCCAAAAACACGATAGTTCCCGTTAAGCTCATGGCGAATCCGCTATGCGCCGAAGGCACCGACTCGCCAGCCCAGGTCAGGGCCAGGGCATTCCAGCCGACCGCGCCAAATCCGAAAACGGTCCAGATTAAGAACAGTATCCATACGGGGGCCGTGCCAGGCAACAGCGCCACCACCAACGCAGAACATGCCCCCAGCGTCGCGGCAAACGCCACCACGGGGGCCCGCCGACCGCTCATGCGGTCGCTGAAGTGCCCCATCACGATACGCCCCACGCCTCCTCCAATCTGACTTGAAGCAAGCACTATGCCTGCCATGGCAAGAGACATCCGATGGTCCTGATGCAAATCCGCAATGGAATAGGTTAAGAGAATATACTGACCGGATACCAATAAGAAGGCCACCAATGCTGGCCGCAAGAGCTGGGTCCAGTGACCTCGATTCAAATGCACACGCACCGTCCTCGGATTGGTCGTGCGCCACGATTTCATCACCGCTGCGAAGGCCCATCCGGAAATCAACAATTCTGCCGCAAACAAAACAAAAATTGGAGGCAAACCCCAGGCGGGAACGAGCCTAGGCAAAAGGGCCGCCGATATCGCCGCGCCAAGCGGCACCCCGGTTTGACGGATTCCCATCACCAGTCCGCGGGGCCTGCCTAAAAAGGCGGTAAACACAGCCTTGGTGCCCGCGGAAGGCGCTATAGCCAAGGAGACGCCAACCAAAAATAAGACGACCAAAAGACCAGCATACCCTCGCACCGAAAGCAATAGCGCGCTGAACCCCGCCATTAATAGGGCTCCCCAGAATAGCACCATCCGCGGCCCTACCCGATCCACCGCCACTCCTACAAACACCATACTCACCATGACGCCTAGCGACAATGCGGTAGTAATAAACCCTAGTTCCGTGAAATTCAGATGATAAGCCATGACAAAAAAGACGCCCAATACGACTAAACCCTGTTGCACAAACGACATCCCGGTCTGAGACAAGAGAGACAGCCCCAAAAAAGGCACGGGACCCACCTTGGCAGGAAATCCCTCCCGAGTGAAAGGTTTCTGCACTGTTCAGAAAACCCCCTAACATGAATCGCGCCGTTGTCGCGTAGATTCCAATAGCTGGCGGGCCCGGGGGATCCGCAGCTAAATACTTTATCAATGAGGAGGTGTCCGTCATGGCTATGTCTAATCCCGCCTGGCGGCGAGCCATCTTTGCCGGCATACTAGGTACCCTCGTGTTTAGTGTACTACTCCATCTCGCCCCCATGGTAGGTTCCCCGCGAATCAACGTTCCGTTATGGGACGGAACATTGGTTACACTGAACTTACGGGCAGCAATGATTGTAGGATATGTCTTGGAATTTGGCATCGGGGTGTTATTGGCCCGACTCTATCAAGCGCTCGGACCACGGCCCAAAGCTTCACCGATTGGACGGGGGGCGCTTTATGGGCTGCTTCTATGGGGCGTTCTCATGCTGATTGGGCTACCGCTGTTTGGGCTCTTAAGTCCACTGGTGTCGCATGGGTTAATGTTGGGTCCCGGACTCTTTGCTTGGCACTATGGCGTGTCCACCACTTTGCTGTTCATGGTCTCCTTATTAATGTATGGCATTTCGGTAGGATACTTGACCGATGCGCCGTTGCTCCGGCAAATTGCCAGATGATGGCGAGTGGCTGACCGGCGCCTCTGGGTGGAAGGACTACCTGCGGGAAGCCCTTCCACCCGGAGCTCTCGACCTGTGGATTTCCCGCACCGGGCTCTTCAGAAGCACCTAGCGTTGCACCTCTTGGTGAACTTCAACACAAGTTTCAAACAGCTCTTGACACGGGGCCTCCGCTGAGGATCGAATCACCATCCGTGGTGCACGATCGCACGTGCATCAGGAAGACCCCTCAGGAAATGGGGCACCCCACCGATAGAATTGTTAGTGATTGTCAGGACTAAAATGGCATGTTCGTGCAAGTAGTGATCCTGGTCACGGGCAAAAATTTATCCCCGAATTAAAAGCTTGACATATTCCATAACTAATGTACGCAATATTCTGTGTAGTGTATTCATCAACTGTCCTCTGGTACATGCGGAGTCTAAGATGTAATATCGTCGACCTGTCCGTATTTTGCACAGCTTTACGTTCTGATGAAATAGTCCCACTGTAACGAGCTAGGCGGGTCACTCACCACTTTTCGTCACGCTGAACCTAACGCATTTTCGGACGGACATTTTCCGTTTCTATATGAAGATCCAGACGACGCGCACCCCAAAGCCACGGTGGGTTATACACGATTTTTGCTCTGACCATTTTCAGATCAGAGCAAAAAATAAATAGATAGTTTATAGCGCCAACCTTTTTCCATGATGCAAGTCCAAAACCTGCCCTGTGGTTTTCTAACGGCTAGCCAGATGGGCATCAATGGCCACAGGAGTCACAGATTCTCCCTCTACTAGATATACTTCGCACTGCATGTTAATAACCACGCAAATATGGATCGGCAGAAGTTCGATGCGGTCTCCGACTCTCAAGGGATTCTCTGGACTCACACTACAAACGCCGTGTTCTTCGGATAGTCGCACTACACGCAGGTCAGAAAACTGAGTTGCCCGCCCAAAATCGAAGAGAGGCACTGATGTCGGTGTCAGCGTCTTGGACCCAGCATCAACTATCAAGCGGGTTGCGGTCGGTCTGCTCACTACGGTAGTCAATATAGTTCCGGCGATATCACCCCGGTCGCACACATTAAGCTCTTCGGTTCGAAGATCATTAAACACGTAGGTGCCCGGTCTAATTTCTGTCAGACCCGACTTCTCTACGGCCCCCACCGAGGTTAACGTTGACCCGGCACTTACGACTTGAATCGCATATCCTTCACCTCTTAGACTATCTGCAATGTGACTAAGTTGGATTGTCTCGGCATGCGCAATATTTTCAATCTCAAGGGGCTTAACGTCATGCGCATGCCCGGCATGCGTCATCACTCCAACCAATCGGAGTGCCTCAAATCTGTCACAGGCATTGGCTAACAATCGCGCTTGCTCAAGCCCTGAAACACCGCAGCGCTCCATTCCCGTATCCACTTCGATCACCACGTCTAATTGGTGGTTCTTTGGTACAGCGTGAGACAGCCAATAGGCTCCCGTAAGGCTATCGATGGTAAAGCGCCACTTGACCTTTGGAAAGGTTCTTAACAGCCCCCTTAACCGTTCAGCTTTGACTGCCCCGACAATAGGGTACGCGACAAATATATCGGAGATACCATGTTGCGCCATAATCTCTGCTTCGCTCAATGTTGCGACGGTAATACCCGTTGCACCTGCCTCGATCTGCAACTTGGCAATGACCGCGCTTTTATGGGTCTTTATATGAGGACGTAACTGCACCCCATGCGTGTCGGCCAATTGTTGCATCCTCGCAATATTGCGTTGTAAAACACTTCGGTTTATGAGCACCGCAGGTGTGTCCAGTTGGTCAACGTGCATGATGCACCTCTCTAATCTACCGTGTTAGGTCTTAAATTTAAGACAATCAGGCGCGGTTCGGTAAGTTCTTCTATGGCATAACGAATGCCTTCCCGACCAGTTCCGCTATGCTTCACCCCTCCATACGGCATTTGGTCAACACGATAGTTTGACGTATCGTTAATGATAACTCCCCCAACTTCTAGAGATTTAGCAAGGTGGAATGCCACGTCAAGATTTTGAGTGAAAATACCTGCTTGCAGGCCATATTCACTGTCGTTGGCCATCCGAATAGCATCCGTAATGCGGTCAAACGGCGTCATGGTTATAATCGGAGCAAAAACTTCCCGGCATACTAACCACATTTCCGGAGACACTTGGTCAACCAGTGTGGGATAGAACCACTGGCGTTCTTTCTTGCCACCAGTCACTATACGCGCACCGGCATCTAATGCATCATGAAGCCAAGATGCAGCACGATCCGCCGCATCCACACTAATCATGGGCCCTACGTCTGTCCTGTCGTCCATCGGATCGCCGACGACTAATTTATCGATCTCTGCTCGCAATTGCTCCGAGAACCGATCATAGATGTCGCGATGCACGTACACTCGTTGGACCGATATGCAAATCTGGCCCGCGTAAACGTTACCCGCCCGTGCTATTAATTTGGCAGCCAATGCAAGGTCGGCATCCCGATGCACAATGACTGCAGAATTCGATCCGAGTTCCAATAGCGTCTTCCGTAACCCTGCCTTTTGTCTGATATGCAGCCCCACTGCTGCACTACCTGTGAACGTGTATGCGTTAATGCCCAAATTTTCGAGCAAGGCTTCCCCTACGCGTTCACCTTGTCCTTGCACCATATTGACAAATCCTGACGGCAATCCGGAATCTACCATTGTTCTCAACAACTTGACCGCACTCAGGGGCGTCAGTTCGGGCGGCTTCAAAACGACGGTGTTTCCCGCAGCCAGCGCGGTTGGCAATTTATGATTCATTTGATTAAGCGGAGAATTAAACGGAGTAATCGCGCAAACCACCCCTAACGGGACTCTTACAGTAAACGCTAAACGCTTTTCGGATCCCGGTGTGGCTTGGACAGGCACCTCTTCCCCGTGAATTCGCTTAGCTTCTTCCGCAGCGAGACGAAACGTCTGGGCGGCCCGCCAAGTTTCAATCCGCGCATCGCGGATGGGCTTGCCCGATTCCGCCACAATCAGGACACTATATTCCTCCGCCTTTTCCGTGATGGCGCGCGAAACTCGGTCCAAAAACTGGTATCGTTCAAATGGGCTCCACTCCGCAGCTTGTTGGCGTTTAGTACGGGAAGATGCCACCGCCAAGTTCACCTCATTTAAGGATGCTTCGGCCAGTTCAGCAATGATTTCACCCGTATGTGGTGTTCTTACGGCCCATCGGGCGCCAGAACCCTCTTCCCATACGCCATCAATCAGGTTTCCTGCGAGTAGCCCTGCACCAGCTCCCGGAAGAACGGTAGTGATCTCCAACATTATCTACTCCTTTCGCATACCCACACCTTCAATGGGATAGAGACGAAGTCCCAACTGGCGACGCGTCTTGTGGATCCTCTTCTTCAAATACGGTTTTCCCAATTATGTCCAATGCCGCTGGATTTCTACGACCGAGGGTGAATATTACCATAAACCCAATTATAGCCCACACAATCGTTAAAAACGGCATGGCCGCAAGCGGCATCCCGGGGTAAGGGTAAAGACTGGTAACGATAGGAAACACATAGAAAATCAAGGTCACGAAAGGTATCAGGCCGTATTTAAACCAAGAAAAAGTGCCATTGGCTCGCGTGTACCGCCAAAGCGCTATACAAACCATCAAGTATATCGGCATGACCCCTAAGCTCGCCCAAAATCCCAAATTACCAAACGCTCCAAATGGCCCCCAGGCAAAGCCAGCGGCTAATGTCACTATTATAGACAGTGCCCCATAGACCATCACGGCGATATACGGAGTTTTATATCGACTCAAGCGACCAAAAGCCGCCGGCAACACTTTTTCTCTGCCCATGACGTAGAGAACTCGAAAGTTTGCAGTGTGAGCCGCAATCAAGACGGCGATCAGCGCGCTAATTCCCGCGAGGTCAACGGCAATTGCGTAACCCTTACCCATAAACTTTTGTGCCAAAAAACTCATCGGCGCCGTGCTGGACGCTAGTTCCCCTACATGATGAACCCCATAGCCAATTACCAGCGCGTACATGGCAATGGCAAAGTAGATGCCGGTCAATATCACAGATCCTATCAGAGCGATTGGGACATTTTTGCGGGGATTGGTCGTTTCTTCGGAAATGGTGATTGACGATTCAAATCCAAAAAACGCAAACAGAATATACACAAAAGACAAGCCAATGCCGCCAAACCCCTTCAAGGACTGGCTCGGCGTAAAAGCTGCCCAGTCTTGTCCGGACGCACCACCGTGAACGATGATATAGACAACCAATATGCCCACGACAACAACTTCAAGAATCACGAAAATGAGGTCGAGCGTCATAGACCGACTGACACTCCGATAGGCCAACCAACTCACCAAAATGATGATGGCGATGCTGACCGGCCACCACGGGATGGAAATATTAAATACGGTGTGTACAATATTGGCAACAAATGAGCCAAACAGCGCCGCGTTCAAGGGTCCTTGTAGACCATAAGCGATAAGCAGCAACCATCCCGTGAGAAACCCTGATTTGGGGCCGATGCCTTGGGCGTTAAAGGTATAAAATGTCCCGGCGCCAGGCACCTTAAACGTAAATTCCGCAAGAATGTATGCCATCAATAAAACGCCTAGAGTGCCGATGATAAAGGCGAATGGTGCCGAGGCACCGGCTTGCGAAGCAATTAGCGCACTAATGAATAGTATCCCAGTGGTCGGTGAAATGAACGCCAAAGACATCGCGAGGGCTCCAGGCAACCCTATCGCGTTACGCCGCAACCGAGCAACCTCTTTGGTATTATCTATCAAGCTGGACATCGTTGATCTCCCCTCTTTCTCATGATTCTATAAATCGTTGAGCTATTCCAAGGAGTTCGACGTCCGCCCACCATATCCTTCTACTTTTTTAGATTTTCTTTACAAAAGTTTTACCTTATTGCTAAGCATAAGTTCAAGATTTGCGGTATTGTATTAGCGGGAGGGTTATTACCATGTCGGTTTCTAACACAGAGGAATTATTAACAAATCTCAAAACGGTTGTCGATCTTGTGGGAGCCACGATAGGGCGGCATTGCGAGATTGCAGTGCACGATCTACGGCACCCCGAACGTTCTGTTGTGCACGTGGTAAATGGCCATGTCACCAACCGAGCGGTAGGACAAGGAATTAGAGATCTGTTAGGAATTCTGCATTCTCCGCACTTTCAAAATGATTGTTTGCTAAACTACCAACCCGCAGTGCCTATGCCAGGTAAAACCATACGGTCATCAACATGTATCTTCCGGGATAGCCAAGGCGTGCCTGTAGCAGCCGTCTGTATGAATCTCGACGTCACGGAGTTTGTCAAAGTTGAGTCCTTGATGCAAGAACTGACCACAACCCTTGTTTCCGATTTAGCTACGTCCGCGACGAGAGAACCTGGTGACGTGGGTGCGATGGTCGATTCCGTCATACGCAGTACCGTAGAGTCGTATGGCAAACCCGTAAGAGAGATGGCTAAAGAAGACAAGCTTCACATCATCGAGTTTTTAGGACAACGAGGCGCTTTTTTAACCCGAGGTGCGGTCGCGCAAGTGGCCGACCTCCTTCAGGTATCGCGGCACTCGATTTATAAATATTTGCAGGAGATCAAACGTAAAGAATCTTCTCAGGAGTCGCCCGTGGAAGTCGGCGGAATCTCTCCTGAAATGGCGAATATTCCGTAGGAGGCGACCCAGTATTTTGGCACCAGTGCGTATTATTTCCGAACAAGATGTTACAGCATTAATGCCGCTGGAAGACACCATTTTCATTGTCGAACAAGCATTTCAACAGGATGCGGAAAACCAATGCATTTCGTTTCCCGTCGTACGGGAAGCCATACACCAGCCCCATAACGGGGTCTTTGGCATTAAGTCGGGATTTATGAGCTCATCGGCGGCGCTAGGCCTCAAAGCAGGGGGCTACTGGCCAGAAAATTTTACACACTACGGCCTTAGTAATCATCAGTCCACGATAGTTTTGTTCGATGCGCATACAGGCAGGCCCTCGGCCCTAATGGCAGCTAACCGTGTAACCGAATTACGGACGGCCGCCGCCGGAGCGATTGCCGCCAAGTGGCTGGCATCCCCGACGTCACATGCCGTCGGGGTCATTGGGGCGGGGCACCAAGCTTTGGCCCAACTGCTGGCATTAAGAACCATCATCTCTATTGACCAAATTCACGTATGGGCACGGCATAAGGACAAAGCGCAAAAGTTCTGCGCCCACCTTCAAGAGCTTTTTGATGCAGAGATCATGTTTGGCTCCATCGAAAATGTCGTTTATGGGGCAGACATTTTAATCACTGCCACAGCCTCCACCGAACCACTAGTGCGGTATGACTGGCTAAGGCCCGGTGTGCATATTAATGCGATCGGGTCTGACACTAAAGGAAAACACGAGCTTGATCCCTTAATATTCGACCACGCTTTGGTTGTGGTCGATAACATCTATCAATCACGCTCTATTGGCGAACTTCAATCGCTTCCGGCTAATTATCCAATTGTCGGTACCTTAGGTGAAATTGTCGCCGGGATAAAAACCGTTAAGCGTACGCTTGGTGACATTACAGTCTTTGATTCCACTGGCGTAACCTTTCAAGATCTGGCAGTAGCCCATTTAATACTGCAGCGTGCGGAGCAATCACATCGGGGCCAAATGATCGATTTATAACGTAGGAGGTATCGATGATGGGAAACTATATGGGAATATCAGGCCGCTCGGCATTAGTCACCGGCGGTGCCCAAGGAATAGGCAAAGCGATTGCCACATTAGCGGCTCGAGAGGGCGCAAAAGTCACCATTTTAGACATCAACGGCAAAGCACTGGCTGATACAGTGAACGAGATCATTGAAGAGGGTGGACAAGCCGTTGGCGTCACTGGTGACGTGAGTGTAGCGGAAGATTGCCAACGTGCCGTCGAAATTGCCGTTGCCACCTACGGAGGCCTAACCCTTCTTTTTGCCAACGCCGGGGTAGCCTTGATTGCTAGTGTGGAGGAGGCTTCGGTGGAAGAAATCACCCGCACCTTAGACATTAACCTTAAGGGCATGATTCTCATTTCGAAATATGCTATTCCTCATCTGAAGACCGCCGGCGGGGGAGCCATTGTAACCACAGGTTCCGAGATGGCGTTTTCCGCGGACCCCGCCAACCCGATATATGTAGCTAGTAAGGGCGGGGTCGTGATGTTAACCAAATCCATGGCCTTAGATCTCATCAAATATGATATACGCGTAAATTCTGTTTGTGCTGGCGTCACCAATACACCACTCCTCCAGAGAGAAGTCGACACCAGTCCGGATCCCGTGCAGCGGGCCGCGGAAAATGCGGCTTGGGCGCCTATTGGTCGCATCGCGGATCCTATGGAAATAGCACACCCAGCTTTGTTTTTAGCTTCGGATGCCGCGTCATTTATGGTCGGCTCCGCTGTACTGGTTGATGGCGGATTCACTGCAAAATAGTCGACAGACGGGGTCGAAGAGTATCGATCCCGTCTAATTTTGCCTTTCTGTCACTTCACAATCAATAGGAGAGCGGGATGAAAAGTCCGAAAGTGCTGCGGTTTCTGCAACCAAAACCTTATCACCCCTAGTTTGGTATTGCCTCACTGAAACAGATTTTGCAACTCTGGAGTTGAGGCGGTTATCTACTCCTACTTAGGGAGCAAGATAACGTCAAAGTCGTGATGCAAGCTGTAGCGATTTTCGGGAGTCGGGCCCTTGAACGAAACCCCAACGAGGTCAGCTGAGAACGGCCACCTAGCGTCCCAAATGGAAGTTAGCCGGTCGTTTACGACCGGGAAAAATATCGCATGGATTCCGTAGGGAATTATGGGAAGAGTATGCGTGCGACCTGTTGCGGATGTCGATGCAAATAATTCACGGCGCGTTGAATATTGGCCACCCCCACGTGACGGAGTAAGCTAATGGCCGTATTAC